>CAJUAP010000111.1 GCA_910584435.1 uncultured Acetatifactor sp. | reverse complement strand
GCATCACTGATAAAAATAATCGCTTTCTCTGCTCCTAACGCTGTACTACTCATACATTTTTCCTCCATTCTTGATGATTGACTATAACAAAAAAGGACAGTCCTATTCGTTAGAATAAGATTGTCCTTTAGGCGCTATATTAGGTTGTTCCTCTACATCATCAAGTATTATTCAGTACCATTGGGTAAAAAATTGATGTACAATTGATGTACTAACCCTATTTTGATGTACAACAAAAACTCTTTTTAATCCTCAAGAAGTTTCCGTTTTCTCTCAATCATTTCGTCGATTCTTTCTATGAAAGACGCTACATCCTTGACATTTTCGCATCTTTCAATACGTCCGTCAGGGTATACCCTCTTTGATACGCTCCCGGCTCCGCAGGCGACTATGGTCTGCACTTCCTCCATAATCAAAATATTATACAACCCGAATTTCCCTTCTCTCGCATAACCCACATTTTCAAAATTTCCTGACATATTCTTCTGCCGATAGAGATAATAGGGTACCAGGCCCAGTTTAGCTGCGCTCTCTTCCGCTATCCGCATGGTCTCGTCCGTGTTACGCAGCAGCGCGATACGTTCTCCCATGGCGTCCCGGTTCTCCTGGAGCCATCGGTTCAGACGGGACGCCCGCTTGATGGCAAGGGAATGAACCGTAAGGCTGTCCGGCGCCAGCGCAGTTACTCTGTCCATAGTATATTGCACATCTCTTTCCAGCTCACCCGGCAGCCCCAGAATCAAATCCATATTGATATTGTCAAATCCCACACTGCGGGCCAGCCTATAAGCCCTCTCTACCTGTTCCACCGATGCCTTCCTGCCAATGATATCGAGGGTCCCCTGGTTCATGGTCTGAGGATTCACAGATATTCTGCTGACGCCATGCCGATACAGTACCTGAAGCTTTTCTTCCGTAATACTGTCCGCCCGTCCTGCTTCCACCGTAAATTCTTTAACCCGTGAGAAATCAAATAACTCCTTCAGGCTTGTAAGCAGTCTGTCCAGCTGCCCGGCCTCCAGGGTGGTGGGCGTCCCTCCGCCGATATATACACTATCCAATGTCCTCTGGCGGAACCGTTTTGCTGTATATGCCATTTCCCTCATCAGACAGTCTATATAATCGTCCACTTTCCTGCGGTAACCGGCAATGGGAAATGAGGTAAAAGAACAATACAGGCAGGTGGTAGGGCAGAAGGGAATTCCAATATAGAGACTATATCCCCCAAAATAATCTACCTCCGCCAGCAGCGCCCTCTCCCGTCTGGCAATATCCAGAGACAATTCTGCCTTCTCCCGGCTCACATAATGCTTCTGTCTGTAAAATTCTATAATCTCCTGATCTCCCTTTCCCTGCTCCAGCATGGAATACGCCATCTTCGTAGGACGGATTCCTGTCAGATTCCCCCACGGAAGACTTTTGTCGGTGGTCTCACATAAAACCTCATAGAGAAAACGTTTGAACTCGTCCTTATAGTCTGCCTTCAAATCATCGGAAGCCTCACCCTTCTGCCAGTGCCAGCGGTAATCCCTTCCGTCTATTGCAAGTACAGCTCCATCCTCCTCCAGCTGAATATGCATGCGAATCCCTTCCCTCAGCGCTTCCTCTTTTCCGTTCCGGCTCTCCGGCGTCAACACCCTGACCTGCTCGCCGGGATAGAATGCTCTCACAAGCGAATTCACATCATATTCAAAATTAACTCTGTTCAACTCCACAACCAGCATTGCATCATCCTCCTGACCGTATGTTGTACCTGCATTGGCAATTACACCTATATATAACATCTCCACACCTGAAACAATACTTTTTTGTAAAAAGGAGCCCTCACATACACACCCCTCACCAGTTTATCATGGAACCCGTATACCTGCTGCAGTTCCTGCACAGACAGCTCTGTTCTTCCAAATGTTCCCTTCTCCATTACCGCACAGAAAGCCTCATATTCCTCCCCGGTTAATGCAGGGCAGTTTTCCTGCGCCTTCCGCCAGAATTCTTCTCCCCTCATGGCTGCCCTTTCCGAACACCCTGCGATGCGCAGTGCCTTTCTCAGATTACGATACAATAGAAAACTGCGCTCATTTCTCCCCGCCTTCTGTATGGCATTATGCCAATGACGCATTCCTGCCCTTTGCAGCCCCAGCCATACAGCTGCCGCTCCGCATACCATAGCAACGGATACCGATACCGCCGCCCAATAACGCCAACCCCAGCTGCCCTCTTCTGAATCCTCCCCGGCTTCCTTACCCGCACCCTCGTTCGTTCCCTTTGATTCTTCCGGTGTATCCAAGGGTTTTCCCTCTTCCTCCGGCTGATTCGCGGGCGTCTGCATCAACGGTTTATCCTCCGGTTCCGGTAAAGAACTTATCTCATCCTCTACGGTACTTTCCTGCACCTCCTGCTTCCATACCCCCGAAGTATCTTCCTGCCAGGATTCCAGCCCTTCCAGCACTTCCATTCTGTTATCCGCAGAAAAAGCCACTGCCCCCGGCGTCATCTCCACAGGCACCCATCCCACCACATCCAGATAGATTTCCACCCAGGCATGTGCCTGTTCCCCTGTGAGCACTGCCGTATATCCGTCACCGTCCCTCGTGAAATCCCCGGGCGAAACCACATATCCTGTGGCATACCGGGCCGGAATGCCGAAATAGCGGAATGCAAGCACTCCTGCCGAAGCAAAATGCACACAGTATCCCTTGTGACTCTCAAATAGAAAATATTCCACAAAATCCGTATCCGCCGGATTTCTTCCTGCATCCAGATCATACACCGCCTGCTTTTCCAGAAAATGCATGAGATCCGATGCACATGCCAAGGTACTGTCTGTTCTGATCTGCGCCCGATGCAAAGCATCCGTCAGCTCCGGCAATCGTTCTTCGGGATACTCCAGAAAACTATCATAGACATATTGGCGGTACTGCTGCTCCAGCCTCTGCCAATCGCCGGACAGAGAATAGCTGCCGCCATTACCGCGTAAAAATAAATAATCAAACTCATAGTTCTTACCCTTCCGCGCCACGCTTCCGTCACTGTGAACCTGATATTCCTCTGTCAGCAATACCCCATAGGGATAGACACTATAGCTTCCCCTTCCCCCCAGCTCTTCAATGGCAATATGCTCTGCACCGGAATCCACTCCCGGCTGTGCGCTTACGGCTTCATAACCGATATTAACCAATTCTGCATAGTCATCCGGCAATATCAGACCGTTTTCCCTGTAGTAACGGTCCAA
>CAJUAP010000110.1 GCA_910584435.1 uncultured Acetatifactor sp. | reverse complement strand
TATACATACAAAGCAAAGACAGCCGTTCCCACAATCCCTCATATTTCAACACGGTGTTTTGAAACTTCTCTTTATCTCCCATGATAAAACAGATAAAGAAAACCAATGCCAAGATAAAAGAAATAAAACATATAACGCTGAAAATGACATTGTTCTGCTTGAATGCTAAAATCCCATTCAATAGTGGATAAAACAATAATGCCATGAATCCGATTGCCGCACTTATTACGTGTACTTTTGAAGCCGCATTGATAAGAATTCTGTAAACAACGCAGATGTTATCACCATACAAAAACATATCGGACTTCTTCTGATGCAGGCTCTGGATATGGGAAAAATTAGCCACTATCAGATATTACAGATATTAAACTGTCTGAATGAAACCTCGGATTCTTCCAACTGGCAGCTTAAAAACCATACCCCATATATTCACGACCTAAAAAAGCAGTTGGATTTCCAACACTTCCTTTCAATTTTTTGACAATTCCTTTGCCTGCTTACATCATACCAACAGGCTTATTATTTGAATTGTAAAAAATTGCGGAATACAAAAACAGAGCCGATGTATTGTGATTTCAAACTGTCTCACAAATTCATCGGCTCTGCATCTGGGTGCTGGCTTTGGTATCGGTTTTGACAGACCTAAGCAGAAGCCAAAGCGCCCACGTGGTCGCCCTAGAATATATTGACATTATACTCTTACTGAAGGCATCAGCTCAACAAATATTTTTATTGTGCCCTCTGCCTGTCTATCCACTGCAAAATAACATTTACTACATAATCCTGCTCCTGTATGGTCAATTCCCTGCCTTTAGGGATATTATGCCATTTTTCCAGACATCCTCTGCAGCAGGTAGCTGTCGCATGCTGGGCAACAAACACCGGATGTCCTCTCATCGGCGTCTGCTTTCCATCATTCTGTGGTTCGGAAGGAGCCAGCCGCTTTTCTACGAGATCGTGTGCATGGCGACGTATGGTATCCATTCCCTTGTCAGCAATATATGCCCTGTCATTGGCGTTTAAGGAAAAACTGCTCCGAAACCTGGAACATGCCAGCCGTTCAAATAGATCTCTCCCATAACCGGCTGGTTCCTCCGCAATCCTCATCGGCTGCACATGATTCTTATATGTAATCGTCCTTGGCTTCTTTTCCTTTTGTCCTTCGTTTTCACCGTTTAACCGCCGCTTCAAAATATCTGCCTCTGCAGTCTTTGACTCCATGCTGCCATCCATCAGACGTTTGGCAAGCTTTGTATTTCTTGCGGCGGTAGTCTCATTCTTAATGGCATAACTGACCGCTTTTTTCTCCCCGATCAGCACCAGGATCTTCTTTGCCCTGGTGACCCCTGTGTACAGCAGGTTTCTCTGCAACATCACGAAATGACTCATGGTAAAGGGCATCACCACAATCGGATATTCGCTTCCCTGCGCCTTATGGATCGTAGTCGCATAGGCCAGCACCAGTTCCTCCAGCTCGCTGACATCATAGAGAACTTCTCGGCCTTCATAATCTACCGTCAGTTCCCGTTCCTCCATGTCAACTTTACAAATGGTCCCGATATCGCCGTTAAAAACTTCTTTATCGTAATTGTTGCGAATCTGCATGACCTTATCATGGAGCCGGTACTGCGTGCCGCCCCTGCGAAGGAAGATTTTGGACGGATTCATGGCTTCCTGCAGCACCTGGTTTAAATTAGCCGCCCCGCAGATCCCCCTCTGCATTGGTGTCAGCACCTGGATATCCTGAAAGGCATCCACATGATAATAGCGGGGCAGATTCTTCGTACAGAACTTAACCAGCGTATCCACTACTTCCTCATTGGTCTCTCTCCCGGCAAAAAAGAAATCCGACTCCTTTCCGCCGCGCATATCAATGGGTTCGCCTTTGTTAATCCGATGGGCGTTCATGATGATCCTGCTTCCCTGCGCCTGCCTGAATATCCTGGCCAGCCGTACAACCGGGATCCGGTCCGAGGCAATGATATCCTTCAGGACATTTCCCGCCCCTACACTTGGAAGCTGGTCCGTATCGCCCACCATGATCAATGTCATATGTTCCGGAAGCGCTTTCAGGAGATTGTACATAAGCATCACATCAATCATAGAACACTCGTCCAATATCAGGACATCCCCCTCCAGAGGATTTTCTTCATTCTTCTGATATCCTTCCGGAGGCTTATATTCCAGCAACCGATGAATTGTCTTCGCTTCCATCCCGGTCGTTTCAGACATCCGTTTCGCCGCTCTTCCGGTAGGCGCCGCCAGTATGATCCGGCATCCGGCCATCCGGTAGGCGGAAATAATCCCCATGGTTGTAGTCGTCTTTCCGGTCCCCGGCCCGCCGGTCAGAACCATCACTTTCGATGAAACCGCTGTACGGATCGCTTCCAGCTGAATCTCATCGTATGTAATATCCGATTGCCTGCGAACCTGGGACAGAACTGCCTGCACATCCATTTTCATCCTGCGTTCAGAAATCAACAGTTTGACCAGCCTCTTGGCACACCCGGTCTCAGAAAAGAAAAAGGGCGGCAGATAAATGGCTTCTTCATCCCTGATCACATCCTCGGTGCGGAGCATTTCATCCAGTGTGATCTCAAGCTCCGGGGTATCCACTTCCAAAAGCTCCACCGCCTTTTTAATCAGCTGCTCCCTGTCCCCATAACAATGTCCGTCTTCTGCCAGCTTGTTTAATGTATAGAACAGTCCGCTCCGCAAACGGATAAAGCGTCCCTTTTCAATCCCCAGTTTTTCGGCAATCATATCCGCAGTCTTAAATCCGATTCCCCAGATGTCATCTGCCAGGCGGTAAGGGTTCTCCTGTACCACGCTGATACTGTCGCTTCCGTAGGTTTTAAAAATCTTTGTGGCATGGGTAATATTCACCTCATGGCTCTGCAGAAAGAGCATGATATTCTTGATCTCTTTCTGTTCCTGCCAGCTCTTCTTAATCCGTTCTACGCGGATCTTCCCGATTCCTTCCACTGTAATGAGTTCATCCGGCGTATCCTCAATCACGTCCAGCGTATCCTTTCCAAATTTCTGGACAATCCGCTTTGCAAACTTCGGCCCCACGCCTTTAATTAGGCCGGAACCTAAGTATTTCTCAATCCCATAGACTGTCGCAGGAAGCGTCTCTTCAAACTTCTCTACGGAAAACTGTCTGCCGTATTTGGCATCCATCTTCCAGAAACCCTCCAGAGACAGAACGGAACCCACATGCGTATCCGGCATGATTCCGACGACAGTGACCAGGTCGTTATAATTCTTAGCCGCCACCTTTAATACGGTGT
Source organism: uncultured Acetatifactor sp. (assembly GCA_910584435.1). Taxonomy (GTDB): domain Bacteria; phylum Bacillota; class Clostridia; order Lachnospirales; family Lachnospiraceae; genus Acetatifactor. The sequence goes on along the minus strand of CAJUAP010000110.1, from coordinate 1,103 downwards.
AGCCATTTTCTATATTCGTATAAGTAATCCTTTCAACTACGCACCGTAGGTGTTCCATATTGTTCTCCCTTAGTTTAGGCTGTCATCCATATAGAAAAGGCCTTATTCCTGATTTATCTCGGCTTCATAAATTGCGTGGTCATAGGCACGGTGCGTATCCGCGTCAAACAGTACGAAACGTACAATATCAATATCATCCGGATGCCGGATACAGAATTCTTTCACCGTCTTTACAGCTATCGCTGCCGCCTGGTCTACAGGATAGCTGTAAATGCCTGTGGAAATGGACGGAAATGCAATCGACCGGATACCATTTTCAACAGCCGTCTGCAAAGAATTCCGATAAGCATTTGCCAGCATCTTTGGCTCACCGTTTTTACCGCCATGCCATACCGGACCCACTGTATGGATCACATATTTACAGGGCAGTTTATAGGCACCTGTAATCTTTGCTTCCCCGGTATTGCACCCGTTCAGTGTCCTGCATTCTTCCAGCAGCTCTTTTCCTGCCGCCCGGTGTATGGCTCCGTCAACGCCTCCGCCTCCAAGCAGACTTCTGTTCGCTGCATTTACGATAGCCTCTAAATCTTCAACTTCTGTAATATCACCCTGTACTGTTTGAATCTTCATATTCCACACTCCATTTAATCAATCATCGATTCCTTGTATCTTTTCATCTTTCCTGCAACTTTTCTGAGTTAATCCGCACCGGCTCCAATCACCTTGACTTCACTAAACTCGGACTGCAGCACATGGTTTGTATCACACAGAAGGATTACGGGTATCCCATATTTTTCTACCATATGCTCCACAATCGAAACAACCGGGCAGGCATCTGCATCTATCAGTATCTTCATAGAAACGCTCTCCACAACTCTTGATTTAATATCACCATCTTAACACAAGTATCAAGACTTTTCTATATGCTGAATTTCAACCAAGTCGCCTTAAAATATCTTCGTTCGGCAGGCATACGGCGTTTTTGATATGTCCGGAATCATATTCCTCCTGCGTCCGGACATCCAGAATAATCACATCTGTTTCTTTATCCATTCTCTCTTTTGCTTCCTGCGGACTAATCTGCTCATAAGTCATCATTGCTT
>CAJUAP010000109.1 GCA_910584435.1 uncultured Acetatifactor sp. | reverse complement strand
TCCCCGCCTCCCATTTTTCTGTTTCCCGGCCCAAAACTGCGTCCGGAACCATTGCCCTTTGGCATCTCATTTTTCTGTTCAGGCACTTTCCAATTCCTCCTTCGATAGCTGTGATTCCGCAATTTCACGGTAGACAGGGCAATCTGCCAAAAGCTCCTTATGCCTGCCAATCCCTACAATTTTTCCTTCATCCAGCACAATAATCTTATCAGCGTCCATAATCGTGCCGATACGCTGCGCCACAATCAGCGTTGTGGCGGTCCCTGTTTCCTGTTTCAATGTTTTCCGGAGAATCCGGTCTGTCTTATAATCCAGCGCAGAAAAAGAATCGTCAAAAATATAGATTTCCGGTCTGCGGTAAATAGCCCTTGCTATGGCAAGCCTCTGTTTCTGTCCTCCGGACAGGTTTGTCCCGCCCTGTGCAACCGCTGTGTGATACCCGTTTTCCATGTCCTGGACAAAGTCCCCTGCCTGTGCGATCTCTATGGATTTCCAAAGCAGTTCTTCATCCACGCTCTGCCGCCCATTTTCTCCATACGTCACATTTGACAGCACACTGCCTCTGAACATTACGGCCTGCTGTGAGACATATCCCAATTTCCTGTGAAGGGCCTCCTGCGTATACCCTTTAATATTGATCCCATCAATACAGATTTCCCCATCGGTCACATCATAAAACCGTGGAACCAGATTGATCAGGGTACTTTTCCCGCTTCCGGTAGAGCCTATGAAAGCCACGGTCTCTCCCCGATGGACGGTAAAACTGATGTCAGTGAGGATGGCCTCCTCCGCATCCGGATACTGGAAGGATACATGCTTAAATTCTATTTCTCCCTGTTCAAACAATTCGGAGCCATGCATTGTCCCGTCTTTTATTTTCGTCTCCGTATCCAGCACTTCATTGATACGTTTCGCCGACACAACAGCCCTCGGCAACACGATAAAGGTCATAACAAGCATCATAAACGCCATAATGATCTGCATGGCATAGGAGGAAAACACTACCATATCTGAAAAAATACCCAGCCGATCCGTAAGTTCAGCATCGTTGACGATATACACGCCCACCCAATAAATAGCAAGAGTCAATCCCGACATAATCAAGGTCATGCCCGGAAACAATATGGACATGGTTCTGCTGGTAAACAGATTCGTCCTTGTCAATTCCTCATTTGCGCCCTCAAATTTATTCTCCTGATACCCTTCCGCATTATAGGCCCGTACCACACGGATACCTGTCAGGTTTTCCCTCGCCACACGGTTCAGGTTATCCGTAAGTTTCTGCATATTCTTAAATTTAGGCAGCACCAGGGCGATTACTGTGCCAAGCATTACCGTAAGGATTGCAACCGCGCCTCCCGTGATGGCTGTCCACTGCCAGCTTTTCCCGGCAATCTTTAAGATTGCCCATACCGCCAGAATCGGTGCCTTAATCATTGCCTGCAGCCCTAATGCTACAAACATCTGAATCTGCTGAATATCGTTGGTAGTGCGTGTAATCAGGCTCGCCGTGGAAAATTTCCCGATTTCCTCCATGGAAAAGTCCATCGTCTTATTATAAACCGCCTCCCGCAGACGCATGGCAAGCCCAGCCGCAATCTGCGCCACAAAGAAGCCCACAATAAAAGCTGTCACAAGGCTCCCTAAAGCACACAGCAGCATGGAACCTCCCGCAGATAAAACCTCACCCATCTCACTGCCGGGTGTCTGTACCAAAGTGGTAATCTCCCTCATGTAATCCGGCAGCCGCAGATCCAGCCCTACCCCGCAGACGATAAAGACAAGGGAGCATAAGACAAACAGCCAGTCACGCCGGTTCATGTATTTTAATATTTTAAGCATCTTTTTCCTCCTACAATATCAATTCTCGTCAGCAGACACACCATCGCCTTTCATCTCATTTATCAGCCATTTCCCTTCCTGCTGTACCAATATCAATTCTGATCTCATTTCTACATCGGCAAGTCCCGCTACATTCTCTGCCGCTTCTGCAAAAGCATCAGGGAAAAGCCTGTTGAAAATTTCAGCCGTCACCGCATCCTCACCTTCTGCTGCCTCCAAAGCGTCCAATTCTTCGGCATGTTCCGCCCTGTAGTCTTCCAGTATTTGTTCTAAATCCCCATCCATGCCAATAACTGATTCCATATTGGAAGGATCAGAATATGCCGTTACCCACTCTACTGTCACAACAGCACTTTCTCTATCCGCATTTACTTCTACAATTTCATATTGCCGTATTACATTTTCTATCATTACATTCAAAAGGTTCTCAAACGCCGTTTTTGTTTCCTGCGTGAAATCATCCGCTTCAATACCGAACGCCTCTACCGATTCCTCCAATAAATCTTCGGCATTCAGATCCCCTAATTCAAGAAACTCCTCAAGCGCATCAAAATCTCCTGTGACAAAATCCCTCATTGCCGAATAATCCCCTGCCTGAGAAGCGGTATAAAAGCCGTCAACCGTTTCCCGTATCTCCGCTTCCTGATTGCTGCTGCCGCAAGCTGCCAGTCCCGTCATATAACATACCATTGCCAATAACATAAATATTTTCTTTTTCATCTAAGTCCTCCTTTATTCCTTACGTTATTTCTAATTGTCCTTATTTTTCTCATTCGAAACGCAGCACAATGGCTGGTTCCTGCTTTGCTGCCCGTACCGAAGGAATCAGACCTGCAAACACAGTTATACAGATACTGAGTAAGATCAGGCACATTGCCTGTGATAATGGCAGCGCAATATGGATGCTGTCAAATCCCAATACATTACATAGTATCCTGTTGATCGGAATAGACAGGAGTATAGAAATTCCAACTCCCAAGATACCTGCACATAAGCCAACCAACAAATTTTCTGCATTGAAAACCTGTGATATATTTGCTTTTGATGCACCAAGCGTCCGCAAAATCCCAATTTCCTTCGTTCGTTCCATTACTGAAATATGGGTAATGATCGCTATCATAATGCTGGAAACAATCAAAGATATCGCTACAAAGGCAATCAGGGCATACGATACCACATCAACCATCGAAGACACGGTATCCGTCAATAATTCAGCATAATCCGTATAAGTCAGCCTGTTTCTTCTGCTGACATGGAAATTGTAATCTTCTATTGCCTCTATCAGTGCCTGCTTATACTGAAAATTTGCTGCATACAGGCTGATTGAAGAAGGCTTTTCCCGGTTCGTGCCTGTCAGCTCTATCAATCGTTCTGTTAATGCAGATGTATAAGCCACTGCCGTGGAAACAGATGTATTCTCCGCATCCTCCTTCGGACAGATTATTCCAGATATAGAAAGCTGTATGCTGTCTCTTTCTGAGAATTCCCCATCTCCGGGCATCATAAAAAACTGATGGCTGCAAATTGCTTCATAGGCTCCGACTACGGTTTCCTTTTTCTCTTTATCCCGGACAGCCTCAATCCGTTGCAGTGTTTCTTTTTCAGAAAGCAGTCCTAACTGGTATAAGGTTTCTAAATCCAGTGCGTGATTTGTGTCCAGTACAAGAAGAACTTCATCATAATCCACAGGCCAGTTTCCATATACAAGTTCATAATTTTCTTTAATCTGATTATGAAATAACCCCCCGTTTGGGTCAGTGAGAAGTTCAGAAAAATGCGATGTTTTATTTCCTTTTCCCTCCAACATACTGCTCATCCGTTCCATATTGGCTGCCGGTCCTGCCGCCCCCTGCACCATATCCTCAGAAACATCCACATCATCAGAAATCTCCGCAATACTTGTATCGGAACACACAAGGTTCCCATCGCTGTCATAGGAATAAACGGCAAAATCGATATCATAGCCATATACAATGTTATCTGTAAGCACAGCTATTTCATCTGTTTCTTCTATATACCGCCTGAATGCTTTTAGATTATTTTTCGTACTGCTGAAAGAAAGAACATTTTCAATCGAGGAACTATCTACATATACATATCCCTCCTCCTGATTTTTCTGTTCTGATAATGCATCTTCTCCATGCCCTGATGGAGTACGTTCCAATAAAGATGTTGTTTCCGCTGTCCTTTCTGTAAGCACAAGAGGGTACGATGCCATTGTCTCCTGCTGCATTGTGTCTATATAAGAATTTACACCGGCAGACAGTGACAGGATCAGTGCAATCCCTATAATACCAATCGATGCCGCTGTTGCTGTCAGGATTGTCCTTCCTTTTTTCTCACGAAGATTATTCAGACTTAGTAAAAGTGCCGCTTTAAAAGACATTTTTACTTTTGATTCTGTCCTGATAGTTCTGCTCTCTGTCTTTTCCGGGAAAAAGGGATTACTGTCATCTGTAACTCGACCATCCCGCAGTTTCACAATCCTTGTAGAATACCGCTCCGCAAGCTCCGAGTTGTGCGTTACCATCACAACAAGCCGGTTTTCAGCAACCTTTTTCAACAGTTCCATGACCTGGATACTGGTTTCGCTGTCCA
>CAJUAP010000108.1 GCA_910584435.1 uncultured Acetatifactor sp. | reverse complement strand
GTATGTCAAGGCAGACGAACTGGCAGAACTGCCGTTGATTCTTCCGCGAAGAATGGAGGTGGATTGTCGGCAGGTCAGAGGTTCTATTTTGTCAGGGATGTCCATGCTCATAACCTGCTTGAACAACATGAAGACAAATGCAGTCTGCATAAAAAGAATAAACGAAATATTTGAAGAATAAGAGAAATTTATGAATAATGACCTGATGCTGATTGGAGAAATCGCTGAATTTTTTGGAGTTTCCAGGAAAGCGCTACGATTATATGAAGAGAAAGGCATTATTAAGCCGGTGAAAGTAGACACTGCCAACGGGGATCGTTATTATTCGGCAGAGCAGGTGCAGCAGTTAAAAGCGCTGTCGGAATTAAAAGCATTGGTTTTTTCGACGGACGAAATTAAAATGATTATGGAAGGGAAAACAGCAAAAGCGCCATTGCTTGATATGCCTGAAAAAAAGCGGCGGGCATGGCAGGAAACTATGAACTGCGCCAGATATAAAGAGGAATGCCCGGGCGAGATGATTAAAAATGTGCAGGTTTCCCAGGCAGCACAAAAGATGACTGAAATGACAGAAGAAGAGCGGGCATGGCTGCTGGCAAAGATGGTATGTCTTGAAGATGTCAGGGCGCAGAAAGTTTTAAGTGAAGCGTTGTGGTTATAAAAACAATACAAGCCTCTTTGGCTTACACAAGATTCTGTGTCTTCCTGGAAATTGCATAGAGGTCATCTCCGTAAAACTGTATACTGTCGCCTTCTGACGTCTGCTTTAACACCTGATAAACATTGTAGCTGTCCACATACGGGCTTGTAAGGCCCATAATAGATAATCCAAATAGAAAACCGTTGCTTCCTGTATATGACGCCGGAGATATACAAAATAAGAAGATTGGGATCACTCCAAGCAGATACGGAAGCAGACACATGAAAATAAATCTGCTCCGTTTGAGCGGGTAGGAGGCCAATGCAACTGCGATACATTGCTTTGGAACAATACCTATGACCACGGCAGCTGCTGACGGATATACGATTGCATGAAGAAGCTCGTGTATCGGCAGTACTGCTATGCCCGCAGCAAATCCGAGAATTACGGCGGGGGGAGCTGCCACTGCCTGTCCTGCATATGTTGTTTTCAGAAACATGGCAATGAAAATAATCACGATAGATGGTATAACGAACGGCAGTGCTTTTACCATCATTTCATTTGAGGTCTCAGGCATATTTAATTTTACTGCATTCTCTGATAAGGCTCCCATTTGATAATCCGCAGGATTCTCTATGATACCTTTCCACGTAATCTTTGGCATATTTTTTCCTCCGTTAAACACCGTTTTATGAATGGTTTTATTATAGCACTTCATGGCTCTAAATGAAACAGGCAAAAGGAATATTCTCCGGCACTGTTTTCAGTGCAGAATCAAAGCAGCCGTTTATGGATAGGGCGGACGCCCGACCTGAAATAAGCTGCCGGCAATATTACCCGGCTGAACTGCTGCCTATGGCGGCTTCCAGGGGTTCGTATAAATTTTTAATGTACAAATCGCGGCTGCTATGGTATAATGCTGACACAGAAATGCATTGTGCCGACTACTGATTCCATATGCACAAGAAGGTGTGTAAATCCCCCTCTTTAAGCGCATGGATTACGGCATAATGCTGCTGTGGATCTGGCTTGATTGCCGATTGCCGGAGGACAGGCTCCGGGCAGATGCATTTATGAATCGGAACGGATGAAGAGAAAGACTGCGCCAAAGGGTATCATTGTGTGGAGTGCAGAAATTAAATTATGATTATAGAGGTAGGAATATGGCTGTTAAAATTGTAGAGGTAAAGAGAGAAAGTGCGCCTTGTGTGCGCCTTATTGGGAAAAAATACAAAAATGCGCCTAATTGGGGTGAATGGTGGCAGAATGACTGGTTTTCTGCTTTAGAGATAAACGAACGCCACCCCATCAACGGCGATGCCTATATCGGGGCTGTACATATTGCAGACGGAATGCCGGAGCGCTGGATTGGAATGTTCTTTCCCATAGATACAGAGGCGCCGGATGGATTTGAATATGTGGATATTGAACCAATGGAATATGCCGTATGTTATCTGTATGATAAAGAAAACAGCGGAGACTTCTATACAATGGAAACGCATACTATGTGCCTGGAAGAATTAAGACATCTTGGGTTAAAACGCAGAGAGGATGACTGGTGCTTTGAACGATACAATTGCCCCAGATTTACTGCACCTGATGAAAGCGGAAATGTAATATTGGATTATGCCATTTCCATAGAGAAGTAATCAGAATTCTGCTTGAATAAAGCATGATAAAGGAGCAGATTGAGGAAGTGTGCGTACCTGGAACAAATTGCTAAAATTTGCGGGGGCAATGAAATGCTATACACAGGTGTATGTCATAAACAGTATGGAGGCGGCGGAAACATATTGCAGAGCTTTCGGAGCAAAGGTGACCTATGGGATTAAGAATGATGCGCAGACAGCGTATGAGCATTGTGAACTGTCAGCAAACAACGAGTCCATTCCTGCCGTAGCAGAGGCATCGGAATTCTATGATGTAAGCATGATTCATCGGATGAAACGGCAGACAATGACGTTTAGTTTGAGCCGGGAAGTACAGAGGCGGTTAAGAATGCGTATGATGTACTGAGCGAAGGCGGCGTTGTCATTGAACCGATTCATGAGCTGCCATGGAGCAAATGCTGTGCTGCCTTCATTGACAGGCATGGAGCAAATGCTGCGCTGCCTTCATTGACAGGTATGGTGTATGCTGATGGAGTGCAATTTAGTCCTTATTGGCGGCTGGGTCTGAAGAATATGGGGAGCATGGCGGAGCAGCAGGAATGGCAGAAACTGCTGCTTTGCCGGCAGATTATCTGGGAGGAGATCAGGATGAAATTGCTCTATGGCACAGGAAATCAGGCCAAGCTATCTGTCATGAGAAGCAGGCTTGAGAAGACGGGAATAGAATTGATTGGCTTAAGTGATTTAAGAGCAGAGGGGAAGTCCGTTCCGGAGGTGGCAGAAAATGGCAATACACCGCTTGAAAATGCAAGAGTAAAAGCTTTGGCGTATTATAAGGCATTTCAGATGCCGGTGTTCTCCTGCGATTCGGGATTATATTTTGAAAATGTCCCGGATGAGATTCAGCCTGGGGTTCATGTGCGCAATGTCAATGGGAAATGCTTATCCGATGAGGAAATGATGGAATATTATGCAGGTCTTGCCAGACGGTATGGAAATCTGACTGCAGTGTATCGAAATGCGATTTGTCTGGTAATGGATGATGAACATATTTATGAATCCATGGACAGTTCTATGGAAAGCGAAAAGTTTCTATTGACGGACAAGCCTCACAGTGCAATCAGGAAGAAAGGATTTCCTCTGGATTGTATCTCTGTGAACATGAAAACCAATAAGTACTATTATGATTTGACTGCGGGTGAATTGGATGAGTTTGCTGTGGAAGATGGATTCCTGCAGTTTTTTGAGAAGGTTTTGAAATTGAATCTGGAACATAAGTTTATATTACATCCTTGATTTTTTATGGAGAGCGGTGGAGGGATAAGCAGAAATATTCCCTGTTGACAGTTGCAATATACATTATATTGTGTATGGTAAAAAGTAATAGAACGCTTGCATTGAAATAAGCATGAGATGGATGTTCCGATGAAAAACGAATAGGAGATACAGATTGCACTTCACAGGGATGTGAAGTGTTTTCTTATTTTGAGGGCGTTTTTTTCATACGCCCTCTCGATGGTTCTGTCATTGCTGCGTAAGAGTGGGCTGAATGTTTCGTTTATGTTCCTTATGAATGCGGTGGCTGGCACAGATGGTATATCGTGGGAAATTCCGATTGCGGACAGCCTTACAATGGGTATGGCGCTGATTTTGTTTATTCCGTATAGAAAACAGCGAAAGAAAACTATGGAGAATTAAGCGTATGCGCCGTAAAAGACAACGACGTATAGTTACTGGTAAGATGTACAGGTTACGATAGATATAAATTTTTTCAACAGTGGGTTTTGAGAGCTTTTCTTAAAAAAGACACCATAGGACAGAGGTTCACTGCCTGTTAAAGGAATTGCACAGATATCCGTGTTTATAAAATTCATCAGCGGCAGGACGGAACACCCATATCCGGATCTTACAAGCGTGAGAAGCACCTGAAGGTTTTCGCATACATAAGTGGATTCCGGCAGGATGTGCTGGGAAATCTGGTTCTGCATTTCCGCGACTTTGGAGGGGATTGCATAAGAATTGCAGACAACGATATTCTCCAGATATAATTCCTCTTTTGCCAGTCCGGGTCTGGACGCATAGGGATGCCTGGCGGGGACGATGCAGCACAGGGGTATCTGGAATAATTCTTTATAGACCGTGTCATTCCTTATGGGAATATCATCCTGAAAGCCAAACAGCAGATCCAGTTCATCCTGATAAAAAAGGTTTAAAATAGACCGGTGGGGGATTACCTTTAAAAACGGATATAGTTCTGGCAGCTGTGTCCGGCATGATTTCAAAATTTTGCACAGCAGGTCAAGGTTTGCCTCATTTTGGCAGCCAATAGTTAAGACCTGCATGTTTGTGCTTTGGTGGCGCAGCAGTTTCTGTTCGGCAATTTTCAGCCTCCCCATAATATTTTTCGCATCCTCCAGAAAGCTGATGCCTGCCGGGGTAAGGGTAACA
>CAJUAP010000107.1 GCA_910584435.1 uncultured Acetatifactor sp. | reverse complement strand
ACTGTTTATTTGTCAAGGTGCTTTGCCTCGGTGGCTTTCGTCACCGGCTCGTTGTTTTCATCAGCAACTCTGATAGAATATCATAGTTCTTTTCATTTGTCAACAACTTTTTTAACTTTTTTATTTTTTCACCTCAAGGAGATTTATTTCTCAACGGTGGATTTTCATTATAGCACCACATATTTCCATTTGTCAATAACTTTTTTAATTTTTTTCTCAAATGCACACAAAATGCGAAAAGAATGCATTTCAGCGCATGCAGCTCCCGCAAAACTACAAGGCGGCACACGGCCTTTGGCGCGCAGATTCGGCTTCTCGGCAGGAGCTCACTTGCTTCCCGCTACAACATTCCATAATTCCTGCAGTTCCTCTAATGGCGTAAAGCTGAATTCTTCCAATAATTGCTCTATCCAGCGGGCAAGATAATTATGCTGGTATATCCACAGCAATATGGGACTGTCTTCTGTATACGATAAAATCGCCTGCCCGATGGCGCCGATATCCATCATCATAATAAATGCATAAATGGTCCATAGTATCAGGATAACCTCCACCACGCCAAACGCAATCCCTGCAATCTTATCTACAAAATGAACAACCGGCAGTTTTGCCACCAGCTTTGCCGAAAAAAATACCAGACTCAGCAAATGATGTACTATCCCCAGCACAGCGAGCAGCACCACTGCCACCACAACATTGAAGAAGTTTCCGTCAAAATAGCTGTGCACACCATTTGCAATCAAAGCCGCCACAAGGCAGAGTACCACCATGGACACCAGCGAAATGATTTCTTTGACCATTCCCTTCTTATATCCGTCCACCATCTTACACACAGCAGCAATTACTGCTATAATCAGCATTATGTTTATATTAAAACTACCCATCAACACTTTCTCCTTTGCTATTTCAACTGTATCGTATCTATGGAGCTGTCCGTAATCAGCAGAAACTTATATGTATTGCCTGCCGGAAGCATAACCTTTACATTTTTCGTAAAATTTCCATGAAACTTTTCAATGCCATCCATTGTTATAATCTGGCAGGCTGTCTCATTATAAACCACAAAATAGTCTTTTCCGAAAAAGATATCCGTATAATCCATATCAAAATAGAATACATACTTTTTGGAAGCGCCAGGCTCATAAATATCTATTTCATACTGCTTCTCGTTATTCTCCGCATAAAATACCAGTCCTATATATTTATCACTGCTGTGCACAGACTGTATCTCTCTGTCCAGGATATGCTCCGCCTGTGTAACGGGTGTGTGCGCACCGGAATAAATCATCAGTCTGCTGTCCCCAACCGCAAATGCAGTTGTATCATTCATATAACGTACATAAGGGACCAGCATATCCGTATAGTTAAACCCGCCCACCAGATAATTATCCCGTTCCTTCCCTATTGGTCCAAAATTATAGAAGCCAATGTTAGTCTTCAGGACACCTGCATCCACATATACATAGGAGACACAGAGCAATTCTCCATTGGGCGATAAGCTGATATCCATAGGATAACCTGATTCATCCATATGTGCCTCTGCATAAAATTTAAGTTCTCCATTGAAATCATAGGTATTAATCCAGGTGGCATCCGTATCGTCCAGCACTGCAGTCACATAACCGCTTTCGGACACAGCCACATCCCGAATAGGCATTGTCGTAGTAATCTCCCCTAAAAGCTTCTCCGCATTCGCCACATAAATGCTTCTTCCGTTATAATCTCCTATGGCTATGGATTCTCCGCTGATATCCAGCTTCACATCCTGTATCTCAAAAGTCTCGTTCCAGCGCACATTCCCCATAGCATCCATGCAGTGTGCGCCATCCTTACTATATGACAGTATCCCATTTCCCAGTCTCATATCAGTTATTCCATAGATTGCTTCCCTCTCAATTGCAGCAATGGTTTCATAGTCTGTGTAAATATGCCGCTTGTACTGTACCATCACAATTACTATCAAGATCACCAAAACTGCCAATATGATCAGAATTTTATATAAGACATACAGTTTATGCCGTGCTATTACTTCTTTATAGTTAGCCTGCATCCGTTCTCTTTTTTCTTTTTCTTTTATGTAGTTCTTGATATCTGCCATAGTGCCTCCGATGTGTAGACTTCTGCTCTCTGCTTCCAATATCGCTTGTTCACAAATACCAATACACCACGACCATTTTCATTACATCAACAGCCGGATGTTGTGTACATTTTCGTAACAGTTCAGCGCCCTGTCCGAACTGTTACGTTTTATTATATCATATTCCCTTACACTATGGTAATAAAATTTTCTGTCCAATCTTAATACTGTCCGGATTCTTAATATTATTCAGAGAGCACACTTCCGCCACACGGGCATCACTGCCATACTTTTGAATGCAGATGCCAATCAGCGTGTCCCCTCTTTTCACGGTATAAGATACAGGTTCAGGTGTGGGCTGTACTGTGGGCTCAGGTGTGGGCTGCACTGCGGGCTCAGGTGTGGGCTGCACTGCGGGCTCAGGTGTGGGCTGCACTGTGGGCTCAGGCGTGGGCTGCACTGTGGGCTGTGGTGTAGATTGCACAACAGGCGCGGCAGCAGACGGTGCAGACGGCACAACAGGGCTTGAAGATGTCTGCACCGCGTTTTCCTTCAAAATTGCATCGTTAAGCTTGTCCTCTGCCACAATCGTTCCTACCTGAACCGAGTTATTGGAAACAGCCACAGTATTATCATCATTATCAGGCAGCTGCCTTCTGGTCAATTCACTCCAAAAACGGCTTGCTGCGGATTGCAGGTCTCCCGCCTTATCCCCGTTTCCCATGGCCGTCAGCCCTGCTACGCATAATAATACAAAAACCGCCGCCGCGGAATACTTCATCCGCCGAAGCCTTGCTGCCCCTGAGGAATCTTCCGGCTCCTTTACATGTTCCTTCCTGAATATGGAAGCTTGTCCGCCTTTTTCTTCCGCTAAAGCCCTCCTTTCTTCCTGACGTTTTTTTACCGTATTGTACTTTTCCTGGTCGAATTCTTCCGGTTTGGCCTCTTCTTCCCGTTGATCCACCATATATGCAAGCATGCTGTCATTTTTCTCATAAAACTGAGCATATCCCTCTATGTACCTGCATACCCCCTGCTCGCAGACATGAAAGCCCTCCACCATTTCTCCGTCTAACAGACGGTATCCTAAGAAGACATAATCCTTGAAATATCTCTTTCTCTGCTTTTCTGCTTCCTGCAAAACCGCCTGAGATAAGTGCCGGCACTCCTTTTGGAGGAAATTCAGACGACCTGCTCCATAGAAAAACAGATAAGTGATTCCTGCCTCTTCCTTCCGTACACCATACAGCCCCACCGCCATACTCTTATCACGAGCATATTGATTGAGCTGTTTCATATAAGAAATCACATAATCCTCCACATATATTTTACAATGCGGATTCGCTTCTCCGATTTGTGTAACAATTTTTGGCAACTGCATACAAACACCTCCCATACTGTTTTACTAATCATATCACCGGTATGGAAGGTATTTTAGCAATCCTTGTCATGATAAAAAAAGAACTGTTCGACAATATTTGCGGCGGCACATTTATTTCTGTTCGGCAGTGCGACAGCCAAATTGATAAATCGTCACCGAATCATACTCCCTGCCCTGGCCGAAAATACAGCTTGGAAAATCCGGCTGATTGGCGCTGTCAGGAAAATACTGCGTTTCCAGACACAGACCTGTACGCGGTCCATAGACCACCCCATCCTTGCCTGTCTGCTCTGTAATAAAATTGCCTGCATAGAACTGCACACCCGGCAGTGTTGTATATACCTCCATATATCTGCCGCTCACAGGAACCTTCAAAACAGCAATACGGCGAAGGGTTCCATCCCATTCATCCAACACCCAGTTGTGATCATAGCCCCCGGCAAATTTCAACTGTTCAAAGTCTGCGCCGATGTCCCTGCCTATCTTTTTAGAAACGGTGAAATCCATGGGAGTTCCTGCAACCGCTGCAATCTCACCGGTGGGTATGGACCCTGCGTCTGCAGGAGTATATTTAGAAGCCCCAAGCCACAGTTCATGGTTCTCCATGCTGCCGCTGCCATGGCCTTCCAGATTAAAATAGGTATGGTTGGTCAGATTTAAAACCGTTTTTTTATCGCTGACACCATGGTAATGAAGCTTTAATTTATTTTCCTCATCTAATGTATATGTAACACTAACCTTTTTATTCCCCGGAAATCCTAAATTGCCATCTCCGTCTTCCAGCGAAAAGGTAATGCTGTTCTCATTCCAGGCTGCCTCCCACAGGCGCTTGTGCCAGCCTTTCTCCTTATGGCTGTGAAGATTATTAACGCCGTCATTGACATCCAGCTGATACACCGCACCGTCCAGGCAGAAAGAAGCATTGGCCGTCCGGTTTGCATTCGGGCCAATGACCACGCCAAAGAAGCAATTGTTGTCCATGTAATCCCTGCCGTCTCCGAATCCCAATACCACATCCGCCAAAACACCGTCCTGATCCGGAACAAGAACCCGTACCAGAGCAGCACCGATATTGGTAACGGATACCTGCATTCCCTGTTGATTGGACATGGTGTAAAGAGTAATCTCCCTTCCGTCCGGCATTTTTCCAAAAGCACTTACTGTAACTGACATACCTGCCTTTCCTCCTAGTAAGAGTTCCGTCTCTCCACTTCAGCCCCCTTGTAGGGGGGAGAAATTTTCAGCTGCAAAGGGCGCATCTGAAAATTCTCCCGGGGGCTTCC
>CAJUAP010000106.1 GCA_910584435.1 uncultured Acetatifactor sp. | reverse complement strand
TGCTTTCCTTGGAAATCCTGGTAATCCCTGTAATCAATCCTCGCTCCATATGAGGATTCGTCTTAAATGCAGCGTTAAAAAAGCTTCTGAAAAAGCTTACCGCTTCCTCCCAGCAGCCATTCAGCCAGGCTTCCTGCATGGGGGTATCGTATTCATCCAGAAGCAGAATGGTTTTTCTTCCATAATACCTTTCCAAATAAAAGCATAACCTGTTTATGGCTATATACACCGTCTCATCAGACATATCATCATTTACGGAAGAGTAATATTTTCTGTCGCCGCAGTCAAATATCTCCGATTCCATCATATATTGAAAGCTCTTATAAATATTGGAAATTACCTGTTTTATGGCAATCTTTATCCTTGCCGGTTCCCCCGACTTAATAGACGCAAAACTTAAGAATATCACCGGATAAGTTCCCTGCAGCCGCTTATACTTCTCTTCCTTCCATATGGAAAGCCCTTCAAAAAGCTCTCCCCTGCCCTCATATTGATTGGAGAAAAAACATTCCAGCATACTCAGATTCAATGTCTTGCCAAAACGCCTGGGACGGGTAATCAGTGTAACATCCGCACCGTTTTCCCACCATTCCCTGATAAAATCTGTCTT
Organism: uncultured Acetatifactor sp.; assembly: GCA_910584435.1. GTDB lineage: Bacteria > Bacillota > Clostridia > Lachnospirales > Lachnospiraceae > Acetatifactor. Next base: position 4,452 of record CAJUAP010000106.1, on the reverse strand, counting down.
GTCCACATAAAACGAATTTCTTGCGCATATCTTTTCAAAACTCTGTATCCCAATGTCTATTGTCATGCCGCCGCTCCTCGCATAATATTATTCCTTACATGATTTTACTTTCCGCTCTGTCACTTTATCATTTTCCCCAATCCTTCCGCACAAAAGCGGTGCACTTGCATCATACATCTCACAATGCCGCAGCACACTTTCCGGACTATAATTCGCATAGCAATACACACACCCGTTTCTACATGTATGATATGTGCCGATATCAATACTTTCTATACATCCACATTCTTTTCTCTGATTTTTATCCTTCTTCGCCCGTATCCTGCACCCTGTCAACTGTTCGATAAGTTCTTTGTCAATACAGCAATTATGTTCTATTCCGCACAGCGGTAAATCTATTGTTTCGGCGCATGCGGCAGCCCTGATATCGCTGCTGCAGGCGATTTCTGCAATCTTTTTTCCAAACGCCAGCAGTTCATTTTCTGTCAGAGCATAAGAATGGATTGCCTTCATATTCTTTTGATTTTTCGCATACATATCAACAAAACTGATCACGCATTTTGACGTGCATCCCTTTAGTTCTTCCGCAATCTGCCCAAATGCCTTCAAATGATATTCCGGCGTATATTTATCGGTAAAGATAATGGGATCATACCTCCATATCACTCTTTCCCGTCCGATTTTCTGCGACAATTTCTGAAATACCTTAATCATGTCTTTCTTGTGAGGCACATTGGGTTCGATATCCTTCCCAAATCCGGTCAGCGTAAATTGAAAATAATATGGATAACCGCTGAATTCATCCAGCCTTGGAAACATAGGTTCCGGATTTTTCGTCCAGAATACAATGCAGTCCACAACTTCCGGGGACAGACTGATTCTGCTGATCTGATGCATATTCATGGGATTGCGGACGTACAGACAGCCTTCCTTTATCCTGTTCAGAAACCACTCTGAATAGTAATTGGGAATATCTGTTCTGCGGCTGGCGCTGACAATCATAAGAATATTTCCTTTCCTGATGATGCAAAAATTATGGTTTCAGGCAGCACTGCTCTCATTTTTACAGTTATAAATAATAATCTATGATACCATGATTACATGCGCTTATGTGTCAACATTATATCTCATAAACTGTTTTATGTAAATTGATTTGTTTGAATTATTAAAACCCCTTTTCAATTGCATCTTTTCAGGCTATACTATTTATAACAGCAGTACTTTACATACTACAACGCTTTCTACACAATAGGGGGGCATTTTACATACTATAACGCTCCCTGCACAATAGGGGACATTCTATTGCGCATTTCAGCGGACAGCCTGCAGCCATAAAGCAGTAATAGCAAATTTACAAAACAATGTCTGATATATGCAGATGCAGCAGTTCAGACAGGCCGCCGAACTGTGACTGGCATATTTCTAAAAACAGCAAAGGCATAAATACCTGATAATTATGCCTTCTAAATGGAGGATGAATAAAATGGACAGCATGAACAGGGAAATCCTTTTCCCTTATAGCATACGAAAACTGACGACAGATGATATTGAACAGTATAATGCTTTACTGCGTTATGCATTCCAGGTTACGGAGCAGGATCTGGCAGAGGCAGGATGGAAGGACGATGAGATTAAACAGTCCAAATTCCCTGTGCTGGAACGCGCAGACATCCTGGGATGTTATGACAAGAACACACTGGTCTCCCAGTTTGCAGTGTATCCGCTGGAAATGAACATTTACAATTCCATATACTCCATTGGATTTATCACAAGCGTTTCCACTTACCCTGAATATTCGGGAAAAGGAATTATGTCGCGGTTGATGAAACAAAGCCTCGAACACATGAAGGAAAAGGGACAATCTCTGGCATTGCTGTACCCTTATTCCATCCCGCTATACCGCAGACACGGATGGGAAATTATATCCAATAAAATCTCATACACTATAAAAGACAGACAGATACCATCCAAAATAAACGTTCCGGGAAATGTTCACCGCGTAGCCTGGGACAATAAAGACTTCATGGCCTTACATACACGTTTTGCCCAGCAGACACATGGCTGCCTGTTCCGCAACGGATTGGCCTGGGAGGAATACTGGCGCTGGGATTATGATGACACAATGGTTGCCGTCTACTATGATGTGGAAAACAAACCGCTTGGATATATGGTTTATTTAATCCGCAACGACATTATGCATGTCAAAGAAATGATTTACCTGAACAGGGAGGCACAAAAAGGGCTATGGGAATACATCCATGCCCATGATTCCATGATTGATGAAGTCAGAGGCAATACCTATTTTAATGAACCCGTTGCTTTTGATATGGAAGACGGTGATATCAAAGAAACCATACGGCCTTATATTATGGGGCGAATCGTAGATGTAGAAGCATTTCTCCGGCAATACCGCTGTGAACCCCTGGATCAGGGGGTATGTATCTCCATTACGGTAAAAGATACCATATTGGACTGGAATAACAAGACGTTCAACATTATGTTCCGAAACGGAGCATGCACCCTTGCAGAGCAGAACGCTGACAACCATGTTTCCATGTCCATCTCCACCTTGACAACCCTGCTGCTGGGGTATAAAACGGCAAAACAGCTTTCTCGCATGGAGCGCATACAAGGAGATGATATTTCGATAAAAGCTCTGGATGATGTTATTTTTCATGAAGTGCCATATATTTCAGATTATATTTAAATGACCAGGAGAGGCCAAACAGGAACCTGAATAATATTAAGGAGGATGCAAAATGAATACTGTAACGGAAGCAATCAGAAAACGCAGTTCTACCAGAGGATATACGGAAGAACCCCTGACAGACACAGAGATGGAACAGTTACTCCATGCCGGGCTGCAGGCTCCCACAGCCGCAAACAAGCAGGAAATCCATTTCACCATACTGCAGGGCAGCAATCCGGTGTTAAAGGAACTGGAAGAGGAAAAGAACCGGCTCCGGGGCATTACATCACCGGAACACAATTTTTATTACGAAGCACCTGTGGTAGTTATATTAAGTGCAGACAGCACCTTCCGGTGGGGAACCCTCGATGCCGGCATTGCAGTAGAGAATATGGCTCTTGCAGCAGAAGAACTTGGGCTGGGAAGCCTGATTATCGGCTGTATTTATGATGCCTTGATGGGGGAGAACAAGGATTATTATGCAGATGCATTGCATTTTCCCGAACATTACGAATATAAAATAGCCATTGCATTCGGGCACAAGGCAGTCACAAAAGAACCCCATACCTATAACGCAGACGCACAGATTACTTATCTGTAACGCATTTCGCTTTATGAACATTCCTGATGGCCCATCGGCATCAGCAGAAAATCAGAATCAATTCTCTGAAAAGGTACGCCTCATGAAAGGCGTACCTGATTATCTGAATCTGAACCCGGTGTAATTGCCTTTAAACCCATATGTCACAACGCTTTCTCAGCCTGCTGCCACAATTTCATATAAATACTCGTCCAGATATCTCTTCAACAGCTTCTGTTCATCAAATCCGGTGCCATGATAAAATTCTTCTGCAATACCGCCGCCAATGGCACATAATGTATCCATATCGCAGGAAAGGGAATAAACATTCCGCAGAAACGATTCGTAATCCTCGCTTTCCAGAAAACACTCCACCGCCACCGGCACGCTTCCCTGGCAGGTCACATCCCAGCTGTATGTATCCCTGTAATCAGCAAGCTGATATGCAACACTATACGCATAAGATTCTCTGGGATACTGTTTCTCCACATACGCGCGGATTTCTGATTTGGATGCGCCTGTCCTGGCCATATAGATACACATTGCAGTCACAACAGCCCCTTTGATTCCTTCGGGGTGGTTATGGGTGCAGTCAGCCGACCGCGCTGCCCATTCTGCCACTTCCTCTTCTGTATTGAAATGTTCACCGATATAAGAGCATCTCATTGCCGATCCGTTTCCGAAACTGTGATATGCCCCCTGTTCGTCGTGATCCAGCCAGACACCGAACATTCCGCCATACCCCGCCCTGCGGTATTTCCTGCCAAGCATTCTATAGGAATCCGCAAAGGAGTATCCATTTATCACTGCCGTCTTGGCAGCCAGTGTCATGACTGTATCATCCGTAAAACGGCAATGTTCCGTAAACAGACTGCACTTTTTCCAATCTAAATCCTTGGGCCTTGCAAATTCATATTGCGACCCGGATATATCACCTAACACCGCACCTATAACCGCCATTTTTCCTCCTATTCCAGTACCGTCTCTACACTTCAGCCCCCTTGTAAGGGGAGAATTTTTCAGCTGCAAAGGACGCATCTGAAAATTCTCCCGGGGGCTTCCTTTCCGAGACTGTTTTTAATATTCCAGTACCGTCTCTACACTTCAGCCCTCTTGTAAGGGGAGAATTTTTCAGCTGCAAAGGGCGCATCTGAAAATTCTCCCGGGGGCTTCCGTTCCGAGA
>CAJUAP010000105.1 GCA_910584435.1 uncultured Acetatifactor sp. | reverse complement strand
TGCTTCCCGTGTATACATTCCTCCCTGGGACTGCCCGTCTGCTTCCCGGCCACCTTCCTCTGAAACCGCACTGTATTTTCCGGAAGGCTTCCCCTCCATGCGCCGCCTCTTCATTGATGGCTTCGCATCCATTTTAATATACAATTCCTCCAGAATTTTCAGCAGTACCTCCGAATATTCCTTCACCCTGTCCGCCAGATAGCAGACCTGTTCCGCCACCTCATGCCTTAAGAATCCATGTTTCAGTCCATAATATATCACCTGCTGTTCAAAACCGCCCAGCTTACGCAATAGCGCCGGATTACTGTTAAGCAGATTCAATACTTCAATATACAGTACCGGGCTGGTACAGCCTGTGGCAAAGAGCTGCTCCAACAGCTGCCATCTGCTTCTGTCAGATCTCTGATATTCCTCCGACAGATACAAAAGCAGCCATGCCACACGCCAGTTGGATATATCGCGGCGGTAAATCCGCTCCACTTTTCCCGCCACCTGTCCGATATATGCGGCATCTGCCTGAATCAACGTTGTAAGATAGAGATAATAGGCATACAGCACATCCCCCGGATACTTTCTCTCATAAAGCTCCGACACATAATCCAGTATCCACCCGGCCTCATCCACCCGGCCCTCCGTAATCATCAACTGCGCCTGAAACAGCCTGGCAGCAATATTGTTCTCATTGACAGCCGCCAAAGCCTCCACCAGCCTGCCAGTCTCCTTCAGCCATTGGGAAGTCTCCATCTTCCGCAGCCGAAATGCCTGATACAATTTCATCAGCTGCACCATATACCGCTTTTCTCCCGGCTCCTGATTCTTTACCGGGTTTCCGGATGCAGCTCCAACCTCCACAGGAATCACAATCACACCATAGGAATGATGCAGACAGAGCCGGCCATAATGCCTCCCCTTTACGCACAGATTCGTATCCAGGAATACAGGCAGTCTACAGCGGTTATCCACAAAATCCTCTTCCGTCAATATACTCTTCTCCGTGAAGAAAAAGTCGCCCTTACATTCTATGGATAGCCGAGTGAACCCCCAGCCATTCCTGGCAATCACCAGTTCATGCTCCACCACGCCATAATTTGCCCCCATGGCCTCCATTTCCAGAAAGATTCCCCCCTCTTCTACAAGGAATTCCATCTTCTGCTTCTTCCCTGTCTGAAACAGGAATTCCTCCATGGAGTGCTCTTCCGCCACAGAATGCCTTGCCTCCATGGCATTTCCTGTGTCCGTGGAAGGCCCCCTGTCCCTGAGATCGGTAAGAGCCCTGTACGCTTCCCTGTATCTGTCATCATCCCCGGAAAAAACACAGACAAATCCAGGCGAATAAAAAAGATCACAGGCTTCCTGCCAATGTTCCTTTGCCAGAGCTGCAAATTGAGAAAGGGATTTTATACTGCCCATGGAAGAATCCAATACGCTGTACTCCACAGTTACCACAAAGGGCAGATAATACTCCCCATGATTGCTTATCACATAAAAGCAGCCCTTTACAACATCGCCTTCTTCAAGCATCTCGCCATGAAAACGGAAGAAAATCTCCGCTTCAGAACCTGAAAATTGATTTGTCAGACAATCCATCCGCCAGTCTGAGGATATCACCGTACCCTCTGTCAACAGCCCCTGGGGCGCATAAATGCAGAAAGAGCCCTCATACTGCTGCTCTTTTTTCAATAACAACTCCAATTTATCACAGGAAAAACTGAGAGAACCGCTCTCATAATCAAATTTTCCCTCCAAAATCTGTTCTACCATCTTCCGCATCTATGCCCACCTTCTCCTGTTCCTGTAAAAATTTATCCCTGCGGCATTTTCCGTTAAGGAAAAAAGGTTACAGTCCAGCTTTTCAGCCAAACTGTAACCATTATACCAAATCTTGCGCCATAGGGCAAACAATTTATTCCATGTTCAATTTTTTACTGATCACAAGCCAGGACAATACATACAGAACAATCGACATCAGAAGATTAATCAATGCATTGAAAATATTGGTTGAATCGATATAGATGCCCAGGGACGACTGCCACAGCACAACATTCTGCAGCAGGGAGCCCAGTATACTCTGTATAATCAAAATGCCGATATAGCATACAATTGCCATCAATACTCTGAACCTGGTAAAAAACTGCCCCACTGAAATAGAACCAAACAAAACCATCACCATGGTAAAGGGCGAAATTACCGCACTAAACAGAAATACTGCCAGAGTACGGACAAAATTAAAATCAAGTTCATTTCTGAACCACTCCGACCACTCGCCCAATGCACCGAAGATCTCTCCCCATGCCTCCATCAGGGAATAACCTGCAGGCATAACCGCCGTTATCAGCGAAGATATCAATATCACCACGGACAGGAAGATTGCCAGTGAAATGAACATCATCCACAGCCCGCTGACCAGAATCTTACTGCCAAGGAGCTGGTGCTTTGTGACAGGCAGTGTATGCGTCAGATATCCCTGATCCGTATACATTGTTCTGTAAAAGTGCACTCCAAGGTAAATTAATATGCCATACATGACACCCACCAGCATAAACGCGTACATGATAATGGTAACAATGCTGAGGGCATCCAGGATACTTGCCCTGTACCTGCTGCTTTCCATATTCTGCCACATAGGACTCTGAAAAGCCATCCATCCGAAAAAGGTGATCACCAAGGTGGCAAACAACATGATACACCCTACTTTATAAGTGCTTTTCCACTCATGCTTAATCAACTTGCCTAACATGCGAATACCTCCCTGAAATAAGCATCTACCGACTTGCCATGCTGCTCTCTGATATTGTCTACGGAGGTGTAGAGTACCAGATGTCCGTACCGCATGAATATCACCTCATCCAGCACCTGTTCAATATCTCCTATCAAATGTGTGGAAATCAATACGGTGGCAGCAGGATTATAATTATTGATAATTGTCCGCAGGATATAATCCCTTGCTGCAGGATCCACACCCGCAATGGGTTCGTCCAGAACATACAGCTCCGCATTCCGGCTCATAACCAGAATCAGCTGCACCTTCTCTTTCGTTCCCTTTGACAGAGTCCCCAGCTTGGCAGAGGGGTCAATATTGAGATTATTCAACATCTCCATGGCCTTCTCCCTGGAAAAATCGGCATAAAAATCACAAAAATACTCCATTATTTCTTCTACTCTCTGCCCGTCTGCCAGATATGTCCTGTCCGGAAGATACGCCACATGTGCCTTGGTCTCAACGCCAACGTCATATCCGTTAATCCTGATCGTACCCTGGGTGGGTGCCAGCAGGCCATTTAACATCTTAATCAATGTAGTCTTACCGCTGCCATTAGGTCCTAAAAGCCCGATAATCTTCCCCTTGGGCAGTGTCAATGTAACATTATTCACGGCAATATGCTGTGCATCATAAGCCTTCGTCAGACCTGAAATCTCAATTAATTCACTCATACTTAATCTCCCTCCCTCTCCGGCGGCTCATCTCTCTGCCTCCAGCAGCGCCACAACCTCCCCTTCCGTATACCCAAGCTCCTGCATCCTGGAAATGAAAGTCTCAATATGCCCTTTCGCCAGCCCCAGCTTAATATTCTGTATCAGCTCTGCATCTTCCGTCACAGACCTTCCATTGGTTCTCTGGGTAATGATTAACCCCCCCCGTTCCAGCTCTGCAAAAGCTTTCTGCATTGTATTAGGATTCACCGCTGCCACGGAAGCCAATTCTCTGACACTGGGCAGCTTTCCTCCCGGCGGATAATAACCGGAGACAATCTGTACCTGAAGCCGCTCAACCAACTGGGCATAAATGGGCCTGTCCGAATCCAAATCCCATGCCATAACATTCCTCCTTTCTAAACCGGACGATATACTCAAGACCGCCGGAATCTGCCTCCCCGCCGAAAGCAAAAATACGGCTGGCGGTCTTAAAGCCACTGCATGGCAGTAACTTTGTTATATATTTACGTTGGCAAATGTTTCTGGTCGTAAATATAAACAGCAATTGTATCAACCCAATAATACAATAATACACCAAAATTTCCTTTTCGTCAATGGCTTTCTGCGACCTTTTCTCAAAATCTGTAACAGTTCGCAACAGTTCAGCAGCCTGCCTGCGCTGCTGCTTTCTGTCACCTTTTTCAGGTTTGCGCATATAGATACCATAACTAATAAAAATGCGCAGGGGTACACTGCCGTCCGGCCCCACACAAGCCTTATCCGCCACCGCAGTGCTGACATATAATACAGCATGCTCTGTAAGCCGCGGCATCATCCGCCGTACTTTGCTGTCAATGACAGACACCGGGCATTTTGGCAGACACAATGATATGCTGTCAGGCATGCGCACCCCGGAAGACGCAAAAGGAGCATTATGCCAGAAACAGATCTGACGCCCCAACAGGAAGCTGCTCAAAACATTACACAGGAAAACAGCGCTGCTGCAGGCGAAGGCGCTGTGCAGACAAGCGAAGGCACCATACAGATCAGTGTGGTTTCCACCGTAGGGGAGGTTCCTATAGAAAATGCTGCCGTTTCCATATCCTATACCGGAGACCCTGACTCTCCCCTGAAAGTGCTTACCACAGACAACTCCGGCCAAACCCCCATAACGGAATTGCCGGCGCCGCCGAAAGAACTGTCACTTCAGCCTGACAATGAACAGCAGCCCTATTCGGAATACAATATTGAAGTAACAGCCGAAGGCTATGAACCTGTCCTTGTATCCGGCTCGGAAATCTTCGCAGGGGAGTTTTCCTTACAGCCCATCCGGATGAACCCGCTGGCTGCCACGGAAGAAGCCGAAAAGGTAGTTATCATCCCCGTTCACACCCTGTTCGGAGACTATCCGGCCAAAATACCGGAAGACGAAATCAAGCCCATGGCGGAAACGGGGGAAATTGTCTTAAGCCGCGTTGTTATCCCCGAATATGTCATTGTACACGACGGCGTACCCGGCGACCCCACAGCCAGAAACTACTGGGTGCGCTACAGAGATTACATCAAAAACGTAGCTTCCTGTGAAATCTATTCCACATGGCCGGAAGCCACCCTCTATGCAAATATTCTGGTGATTATGTCCTTTACACTGAACAGGGTATATACGGAGTGGTATCGGAATCATCACCGTTTCGGGGTAAAAAGTCATTCAGGTTGATTTTGAAGCGTACCACAATCTGTTCATTCGTGACATCAATCCTTTCAATCAGCTTGTTTACCAACACCCTTTGGGTCTGTGTGT
>CAJUAP010000104.1 GCA_910584435.1 uncultured Acetatifactor sp. | reverse complement strand
TAATATATCAGATTTTTTCTTTGACGGATAGACATAAAATCGTGCGTTTACCGTGAATAACCTGTTAATACGATCTAAAATTCTGCAGAATACTGCTGCCAAAATTTCAGGTTCACATCTGTGAGCCATTGTATTCCATTCTTTTTTCAGTTATAATAAAGACAATATAGTTTAGTCAAACTGCATCCCTCCAGGATTAACAGAAATGATGCCCAGGCATTTCCCCGGCAGAAATAATCCGTCTCAAGGGGCATTGGAACAGGATTGCGGATGCGGTACAGGAACAGGAGGTACCATGATAAATATTGCCATGAAATCCCAGGGAGCCATCGACAACCGCTCCCTTTCATCAATCAACACTATCAGCTATGATGTGGTACAAGCACAAACGATTCACTCTCTTAATACAAGAAAGCAAGGGAACTCTGTGCAGTCTCCGCCAGGTACAACCTCCGCTGCCGCACCCTCTCGCAATGCTCCGGCTTCCGCGCAGTCCCAGCCCCCTTCCGCTGCGGCACACCCCAGGCAGGCTCCGGCCTCCGCAATGCCGCAGTCTGCTTCTGCCTCCACTCGCAGACCCATTCCTCCTTTACGGCATATGGTGCAAAAAGGCCAGAAAATATCCCTTGAAAGCAGACTTCCTCTTCACACATTAAAAGCCTGTCTGGGTTGGAATACCACAAATACACAATGTGATGTAGATGTCTCTGCTTTTCTCCTGGACAGTACCGGCAAAGTCCCAGGAGATGACTGGTTTATATTTTACGGCCAGACGGAAAGCCCTGACCGCAGTACAATATTTTGTCCTGAACAGTCTGTTGACCGCGAAAGCATTACGGTCAGTTTGGGCAAGCTCAACCCTGCGGTGAAAAAAATTGTTTTCGTTTTGACCATCCATGAAGCTTTGGAAAAAAATCTCAACTTTGGCATGGTTCAGGATGCTTATATCAGAATTCTGAATGCCGACAGCAAAGAAGAGCTGGCAAGCTTCCGCATGGAAGAATACTACTCTAATGTAATATCTATGATGATTGGAGAAGTCTACCAGCATAATAATACCTGGAAATTTAATGCCATCGGCAATGGTGTTGCAAAAGACTTATCCGGCTTATGCGAATTATACGGCGTCCAGGTAAGCGATTGACCGCTTACGCCTTCAAATAGATACTCATGAAAACGCCATAAAATTGTATAAATAGAATAAAATCAGGAGGAAACACAAATGTTAAAATTTGAAACCATAAATGAATTAACCCTGAAAGTAACCTGCACCGGAAATGATGTCCTTTTTACAAAAGCAGGTTCTTTTATCGCCGGAGAGAGCCAGAACGGCAAAAATTACAAATTTGAGAAGCTTCTTCTGGGTCCTCAGAACAATCTCGCCCAAGCTGCATTAGGTTCCCTGTTACGGCGCGTTACCGGCGAAAACCTTCCTTTGATGAAAGTTACCATGAACGGTGATTCCGTCACCTATTATGCTAATTGCGGACAACATGTGGTAATATATAAGCTCGCCGCAGGAGAAACCGTATCCGTTGAATCAGATAATATTCTGGCCTTTACACAGGACTGTAAATATGATGTTCGCTTCATCGGCTGCGGCATCATATCGCAGAAGGGGCTTGCCACTTCAACGCTCACCGGTACAGGCAGCAGTGCTTATGTGGCAATCCTGTCTGACGGCAATCCCATTGTGATAAGCAATGTACAGAGCCGGACCACAATCTCCGTAGACCCGGATGCCGTCATCTGCTGGATGGGCCAATCCGGCACCTGTGATCCTTCCATTCGGACTGATTTATCCTGGAAGAATCTCATCGGCCAGGCATCAGGCGAATCCTATGCCTTTGAATGGAACGGCAGCCAGGGGGTATCCGTCATTGTACAGCCTTCCGAACGCCGTATGAATCCTTGAGCCGGACCGGAACGCAGAACACCTTCAAAAACCTTATAGAAACGCATGCCATCATGTTCTGTATGCATTCTCGCAACAATTCAGCAGCCTGTCCGAACTGCTGCGGATTTTCGGATCGTGTCATGGAACATCCTGGTGTACTTGCCGACACAGCGGCAATCACACTGCAGTCAAACAGGCAAAAATAACGCAGAAAGGATTCTATGCCTTCAGCGAAGTAATAGAAAGGGAAAAATATCTATGGAAAACAGCAGACCCAGAGGACGTGAGAGAAATGTAAACGGCCCCGGCAAGACCGTTCAGAAACGGGGAGACGGCCTTGGCACCGGACCGGCGGGCAGCGCCGACGGCTACCGGGACCGGAGGCAGAGCGGAGGCCGGGCACAGGTGCAGGGCGGCCGCCGGGAACAGGGACATCCTCCCGGTATGCGAAGCGCCGGGACGAAAAGCGGCTCCGGTATGAAACTCATCATCCTTGTACTGATTCTGCTGCTTGGCGGCGGAGGCGGAGGTCTGACCGCATTCTTGAACGGCCAGCCAGACAGCCAGACGCCTTCTTCCGGCCAGCAGAGCGGAAATACGGGAACTATTGGAAACCAGGGAAATTCCGGAACACAAGGCAGCAGCGGAAACCATGGGAACCTTGGCAGCACCGACTGGGCTGCATTACTCAGCGGTTTAGGCGGCGGAAGCGTTTCTGCCGGATGGCAGACGGAAGCCAACACGGGACGGCTGGATACCTCTGTGGCTTCCGGTTCCCGTGAAAAATATACAAAACTGCTGGGCGATGGCAAGGACTCCGTTACCGTCATGGTATATATGTGCGGTACGGACCTGGAATCCCGCAACGGCATGGGCACCGCTGACCTTCAGGAAATGCTGGATGCCCGATTCGGCAGCAGCCTCAACCTCCTGGTTTACACCGGCGGCTGCAAAGCCTGGAAGAATAATGAGATCAGCAGCTCTTCCAATCAGATCTGGCAGATAAAAAACGGTAAGATAATCAATCTGCAGAAAGATCTGGGAAGCGTTTCCATGACAGACCCCCATACCCTGTCCGGCTACATAACATGGTGTGCAGAAAACTACCCGGCCAACCGGTATGAACTGATTCTCTGGGATCATGGCGGCGGTTCCGTCAGCGGCTACGGCTATGACGAAAAATTTGCTTCCAGCGGTTCCATGAGCCTGGCAGGACTGGATTCCGCACTCAAAAGCGCAGGGGTAACATTTGATTTCATAGGCTTCGACGCCTGTCTCATGGCTACGGTGGAAACGGCGTTGACCATGTCGCAATACGCCGATTATCTCATCGCCTCCGAAGAAACCGAGCCGGGCGTGGGCTGGTATTATACGGACTGGCTGACGGCTCTTGGTGAAAATACCTCAATGCCCACAATCCAGATAGGGCAGAATATTGCAGACAGCTTCGTGGATACCTGCGCACAAAAGTGCCGGGGGCAGTTGACAACCTTATCCGTGACTGATCTGGCGGAGCTGGAACATACACTGCCAAAAGCATTGAATGCATTCTCCAATGCTATGGCCGGGCTGATACGGAATCAGCAGTATCAGACAGTCTCCAACGCCAGAAGCGACACCAGGGAATTTGCCCAATCAAGCAAAATTGATCAGGTCGATCTGGTACACCTTGCCCAAAACCTTAATACACAAGAAGGCGAAAAACTGATTGACGTCCTGCTGGGAGCGGTAAAATACAATCGTACCTCATCCAACATGACCAATGCTTACGGCCTGTCCATCTATTTCCCCTACCGTAAGTCTTCTATGGTAAACCGGGCCGTATCCACATTTGAGCAGATCGGCATGGACAGCGCCTATACCAGGTGTATCCGGCAGTTTGCCGATGTCACGGCAAGCGGCCAGGCGGCAGCCGGAGGCTCGGATTCCCCACTGCCCGCCCTGCTGGGGATGCTTGGCGGCAATACCGGCAGCAGCACGGCGGACATCGCCTCTTTATTGGAGGGGATATTAGGCGGCAGAAGCCTGGACATGGAAAATGCAGAAGAATATCTGACAAAACACCGCTTTGCAGACGAATCCCTTGTGTGGAATACAGGTGCGGACGGCATGCCCGTCCTGTACCTGAGCGAAGAGCAGTGGGGGCTGGTGCAGACTTTGGAATTGAACATGTTCTATGATGACGGAGAGGGTTATATTGATTTGGGCCTGGATAATGTCTATGAATTTGACGATGCCGGCGGACTTCTGGGAAGAAACGATGCTGCATGGCTGGCAATCAACGGGCAGCCCGTGGCCTATTACCACACTTCCACCGTGGACGATGGAGAACATTACACCATCACCGGAAGAGTGCCTGTACTCCACAACGGCAGCCGGGCTGAATTAATCCTGGCATTCACGGACGAACAGCCCTACGGTTTTGCAGCCGGTGTGCAGACTGTTTATACGGAGGGGGAAACGGATACGATTGCCAAGAGTATAACCGGACTTCAAAGCGGTGACATACTGGAATTTCTATGCGATTATTACAGCTACAGCGGCGAATATGAAGACAGCTATCTGCTAGGGGAACCGTTGACCGTCACCGAAGAAGAACTGACCATCAGCGATGTGCCGCTGATTGGCACCACCAGAGCTTCCTACCGTTTTACGGATCTCTACGACAAGCACCACTGGACACCTGTGATACCTGAAACGCATTAGCATAGGGAGCAATTCTTTACACACTTCCTGACATGCTGCCAAGAGGCGGACCGCCCCATCCGGCCTCTGAAATAAGCCGAAAGGTAAAGACACAAAGCCAAAAACGCCGCAAAAATAAAGTACAATTTACAGGGCAGCGGCCATAAAAGATGCCGCTGCCCCCTATATTTTCTCAATCACACATGTATGCTTCCTCTCTGCCCCCTTCTCATACCCAATCCCCACCAACAAAATATCGCCGCCATATTCTGCCAATACTTCCGGATACCTTCGTTCCTTGATTTGAGAGATCGCCCCTTCCGCCGACAAATTCCACTTCAATTCCGAAATTGCCGACTGGAAACCATCCTTTTTGAGCTTAACAATTGTTTTCCACCTGTTTCTCCTCCTTTACCATAAGCCCCCGGGTATCCTATCAATTCCTTCATCTTATTTCTATCTGACAGCATAATCGGAGAATGTGTTGCTATCAAAATTTGAACCGAACAATTTATGAAATAGGATGTAACAAATTTCAAAATCCAGCTTACATATCTCTGCTGCCATCTGGGATGCAGAGATAAATCTGCTTCATCTAAATATAGAAATACATTTGTGCATCTTTTCTCATATCCCATATGATTCATTACACATGGGGTTCCTCCTCTGTCGTTTTGTATCATACTTGCAATCTTTGAAAATAAGACTAAAAAGTTAAATTCACCTGTACTTAAGCCAAAGTCAAAAGACAGATATGGAAACGGAAATTTCGTCTCCTTGCCACAGCTTTCAGCTCATTTGAGTCCGCCGAATCCGCCGATGACGAATTGACAAGTGAATACAAAAGATTGTCCTTTGACGTAAAGGCTTATGCTGCATGCCACCTTGCTTCGACCGGAACACCGTTTATTCCCATAAGCTTATGCTTGTGTAATCCCTATCATTCCTCATATCAAAGAGGATAAATTTTAAAATTTGGTACCAAAATAGCATTTTTTATTAAGACACGTATATTTAAACCTGCTATAATA
>CAJUAP010000103.1 GCA_910584435.1 uncultured Acetatifactor sp. | reverse complement strand
AAGCAGGAAAGCCGTCCCACGCTGATACCGCCCCGAATGGCCACAAAAGCGCCGAAGATTCCCACGCCCGCATATACAAGGCTGTTGACAAAACGTGTGGCCGGATTGGTAATGGACGAAAAGAAAATGGCCTTCAGAGAACATTTCTCCAATCTGCCGTTGATCTCCGCAAACTGATCATGCACAGCCGCTTCCCTTGAAAATGTCTTCACGATTTTCTGATTCCCAATCATCTCCTCTATCAGGGAAGTCTGTTCGCCCCTGGTGGTGGATTGAAGCTTGAACATGGAATAAGTCCTGGTTGCAATAAACCTGGCCACCAGAAATGATACCGGTGTAATACAAATCACCACCAGCGCAATCGGTATGTTCGTCACCAGCATAAACACAAGTGTACCCACAATGGTCAGCACACCGGTAAAAAGCTGTGTAAATCCCATCAGCAGGCCATCCGCAAAGGTATCCACATCTGCAATGACTCTGCTTACAATATCGCCATAGGCATGGGCATCCAGGTATTTTAAAGGCAGCTGCTCCAGTCTGCGGAAGGCATCCTCCCTGATATCCTTGACCACATGATAAGTAATGTGGTTATTACAGGTATTCATCACCCATTGGGCCGCCGCAGTAATCACCATGGCAATCCCCATTTTCACCATAATGGAGGTAATCGCCGCAAAATCCACCTTTCCCTTTCCCAGAAGCAGATCCACTGCATCGCCTGTAAGGATGGGAATATAGAGTGTCAGCACAACCGTCACTGCCGCAAGGATCAGGGACATCCCTACCATCACCCAATATCGGCGGATATATCCTAATACCTGCTTTAACGCTGCCATCTGACTGCTGCTTCCGAATGTCTTCTTTTCCTTACCGGCTTCTCTATGAGCAGTTGTTTTGTCTGCTTCCTTATCCGATGCTGCTGTTTTTTTATCTGCCGCCATAGTTCCTGCCCCCTTCCTGTACCTGCTGTTTCCCGGTGCTGCCGCTCTCCCTTGCCGCCTTCAGTCTCTCCTCAGGGTATTGCGAATAATAAATTTCCTGGTATACACCGCAGTCTGCCAGCAGCTCTTCATGGGTTCCTATGCCTGCCATCTCACCGTCATCCAGGACAATAATCTTATCCGCATGGCGTATGGAAGAAGCTCTCTGGGAAACAATAAACGTGGTAGTATCGCCTTCCAGCCCACGCAGCGCTGCCCTGAGGCTTGCATCGGTGGCATAATCCAATGCCGAAGCGCTATCGTCAAGAATCAATATTTCCGGCTTGCGCACCAGTGCTCTTGCAATAGTCAGTCTCTGCCTCTGTCCTCCTGAGAGATTCCTGCCGTTCTGGGCAATTTCCGCATCCAGTCCCCCTGCTTTGCCCTCCACCACTTCTCTTGCCTGGGCCGTATTGATTGCCTGCCACATTTCATCTTCTGTGGCATCCGGTCTGCCCCACTGCAGATTGCTGCGGATAGTTCCCTTAAAAAGCACTGCCTTCTGAGGTACCACCCCCACGCGGCTCCGCAGCTCTTCCTGGGACATGCACCGGATATCCCTGCCATTCAGACGGACTGCTCCACCTGTTGCAGGATAGAAACCGGGAATCATATTCACCAGAGAGGACTTGCCGGAACCCGTACCGCCGATAACACCTACTGTTTCCCCTTTCTTCACCGAGAAGTCAATCTCATGGAGAGTTTCCGCACCTGCCCCTGCATACGTCAGGGATACATGATCAAACTGAAGAAAAGGCGCTGTATCTCCCAAGCCATCTCTTCCCACGGATATTCTCTCCACACCAAATGCTTCCAGTCCCTTTGCCGGATCACTGTTTTGAATTTCAAAAACCCCTGCCACGCGGTCCGCACAGGCAAGCGCTTTGGTTATGGTAATAATCAGATTTGCCAGCTTTACAAGTTCTACCAGGATTTGGGACATATAGTTGATAATGGCAACCACTTCGCCGCGGCTTAAATTGCCCACATCCACCTGGATGGCCCCTATGTAAATCAATACAATGATGGCGCCGTTGACCACACAAAACGTCACCGGATTCATAACCGCACTGATTTTTCCTACAAAAATCTGACTGTCCGCCAGGGCTTTTGTAAATCCCATAAACCTGGCTTCTTCTTCTTTCTCCTGGTGAAAGGCGCGGATAACCCGGACGCCGGTAAGATTTTCCCTTGTGACACCCAGCACCTTATCCAGCCCGGACTGTACTTTTTTGTACAACGGCATGGTCCACATCATAATCCCGAATACCACAATGGCAAGCATGGGAATTGCCACCACAAATACCAAAGCGCTCTTTACATCAATGGTAAAAGCCATAATCATGGCGCCAAAGACAATAATGGGAGAACGCAGGAACAGGCGCAGCACCATATTGACTCCTGACTGCACCTGATTGATATCGCTTGTCATACGGGTAATCATGGTAGAAGTACCCGCTTTGTCTATGTTGGTAAAATCCAATCCCTGAATATGGTCAAATAACGCCTGGCGAAGCCCGGTAGAAAATCCCACCGCTGCCTTTGCCGCAAAAAACTGTGCCGTAATGGAAGAGACCAGTCCTACCACGGCTAACGCAAGCAGGCAGAAGCCCATTTTCCAGATATATCCCATATCGGCCCCTGCAATTCCCCTGTCAATAATATTTGCCATGACAAGGGGCACCAGCAATTCAAAAAACGCCTCCAATAATTTAAAAAGCGGCGCCAGAATGGATTCTTTCTTATAATTGTTCAGATATTTCAACAATTTTTTCATGCTACATACTCCTAATATAATCTGCAACAGTTCAGACAGATCACCGAGCCATTACCATAATCTTACGGCAGCAGCTCCATGCCCTGACATAACTATTGCATTTTACAATTTTCACTGCCGCAGAATTTATACTGGTGGTCGCTAAAATCTGCCATGCCGTCCCACAGTGGACAGGCACAATGAGCTTACGGCAGATTTTATGTTACTTTTCACCTCGCGTCCTTTGCGTGACAAACCCGAGACTGCTGTGCGCGAAGCCGCTGTCTTTGCGGCTTCTGTGCCTAAAGCCTTCTGTGAAGGCTTGTTACTGTGAACGGAGTGAACAGTAACGATTATATTGCCCGTGAATATATTTTATTCCAGGGAATGTGCATCGTACCGGCAAATGGCCAGATGATAACCCTCCGGCTCACTGTATTCTTCCCATACTAATTTTCTGCCCCCAGCCCTCTGCGCTGCTTCGGGCAGAAAATTCATCCCTATGACAGGGGCAATCCCCTCGCCGGTCAGCTTGCCATACGCTTCTTTCCTGGCCCACAGCCGGTAAAACAGTGCATTCTTCCCTTCCCCGCAGCCCTGCAGAGCCAGAATCTCCTGCGGGGAAAAGAAGCGCTCCGCCAGACGCTTGTTGTCATTGCTGCAATACTGCTGGATGTCTGCACCTACTTCACCGGAGGACAAGGCACAGAATACATAATCGCCTGAATGGGATAGGTTGAAGTAAAAAGGATACTCCTGAAAATAAGGTTTTCCGTTTTTTCCGTAATAATAAGATATGGGAATAGAATATGAAATGCTTTCCAGAAGCCAGGAAACCGAAAATCTGCGCAGAACATCCTCACTGTGGATTTCCTCCCCCATATCCCGGCGGCCTGCATCACCGCATGCTCCCACAGCCTCCCTTACGGCCAGCTGCAGCAAAAGCCCCGCCCCCAGACAGGCTGCTTTCCCCCTGTCCGTCCTCATACGCTCTGCTTTGCTGCGCCGCTTAACATCCACCTTACAGAAAGCCTCCTTCAACAGCATCCCGCTGTTTTCCCCTTCCAGGAATTCCCTTATGGACAGGAGGTAATTTTTATTCCGCATCATCCCTTCCACATACATTCATCCTTCCAATTCACACCGCCCTGAAACCCTCTCTTTTACTCCGTAATACGCAGGTGCAGCTCTTCCAGCTGTTTATCATCCACTGTATTGGGTGCTTCCGACATAAGGCAGGAAGCGTCTTTTACCTTAGGAAAGGCAATGACTTCGCGGATATTCTCAGCCTTCACCAACAGCATAACAAAACGGTCAAGCCCGATTGCCAGTCCTGCATGGGGCGGAACACCATAGCGAAAGGCATCTAACAGGAAACCAAACTGTTCATGCGCCTTTTCCTTCGTAAATCCAAGAGCTTCAAACATCCTTTCCTGTACATCACTCTGGAAGATTCTCACACTGCCGCCGCCCAATTCCACACCGTTCAGCACAATGTCGTAAGCCTTCGCCCGCACTCTGCCAGGCTCCGTCTCTAACAATTCCAGATCCTCTTCCATGGGCATGGTAAAGGGATGATGCATTGCCACATACCGCTCTTCCTCATCACTCCACTCAAACTGAGGGAATTCCGTCACCCACAGGAAATTGAATTGATTGCTGTCGATTAGCCCAAGCTGCTTTGCCAGTTCTACCCGAAGCGCTCCCAGCACAGCCCACACAATCTTCAGACGGTCTGCCGCAAACAGCAGCAGGTCTCCCGGCTCTCCGCTCATGGCTTCCACCAAAGTCTTCAATTCATCCTCCGTCATAAACTTAGCAAAGGAGGATTTATAACTGCCGTCCGGCAGCACACACAGATATGCCAGACCCTTTGCTCCGTATCCTTTCGCAAATTCTACCAGGGCGTCAATTTTCTTCCTGGGCATTTCCGCCTGTCCCTTTACATTAATGCCCCTGACGCTGCCTCCTGCTTCCAAAGCCCCGGTAAACACAGCAAATCCACAGTTCTTCACAACTTCGGACACATCCGTAAGCTCCATGCCGAAACGGGTATCCGGCTTATCAGAGCCAAACCGATTCATCGCCTCATCCCAGGTCATACGTACAATCGGAAGCGCAACCTCCAGCCCGATTGCCTCCTTACAGACAGCAGCCACCATTCTCTCCGTTGCATCAATCACATCATCCACATCCACAAAGGACATCTCCAAGTCCACCTGGGTAAACTCAGGCTGTCTGTCCGCACGCAGATCCTCGTCCCGGAAGCATTTTGCAATCTGGAAATAGCGGTCATATCCGGAACACATCAACAGCTGTTTAAAAATCTGCGGCGACTGGGGCAATGCATAAAAGGTTCCCGGGTGCACACGGCTTGGCACAAGATAATCCCTTGCCCCCTCCGGCGTGGATTTATTTAAAATCGGTGTCTCAATCTCAAGAAAACCTTCCTTCGTCAGAAAAGTACGGATTGCTGCCACAATACCGCTGCGCAGTATAAGATTCTTCTGCAGATCCGGTCTGCGCAGATCCAGGTAACGGTATTTCAAGCGCAGTTCTTCTTTGGTCTTGGATTCCGCCTCAACAGGAAAAGGTGGTGTCTCCGCCTCGGACAAAACCCTCACCTGCGCCGCACGGATTTCAATTTCTCCCGTAGCCAGATTCTCATTGACCGCTTTCTTATCCTCCGCACCTGTTCGCCGTTCCACCCTGCCTGTGACAGCTATCACAAACTCACTGCGCAGCTTCTCCGCTTTCTCAAAATTCTCCTGTCCGCAGTCCTTCTCTTCAAATATCACCTGCAGAATACCTGTGCGGTCAC
The DNA here is from genome assembly GCA_910584435.1 of uncultured Acetatifactor sp. Taxonomy (GTDB): domain Bacteria; phylum Bacillota; class Clostridia; order Lachnospirales; family Lachnospiraceae; genus Acetatifactor. The sequence goes on along the minus strand of CAJUAP010000103.1, from coordinate 245 downwards.
GCAGATCCACGAAAATCAAACCGCCCTTATTCCGCTGTTTCTGTACCCATCCCATCACAGTGACAGCTTCTCCCGCATTTGCAGCAGAAAGTTCACCGCAGCGATGGGTCCTTTTCAACCCCTTCATTGACTCTGCCATAGTTTCCTCCTATTATAGTTCCGTCTCTCCACTCCAGCCCCCCCTTGTGGGGAGAAATTTTCAGCTGCAAAGGGCGCATCTGAAATTTCTCCCGGGGGCTTCCGTT
>CAJUAP010000102.1 GCA_910584435.1 uncultured Acetatifactor sp. | reverse complement strand
GCCAATCTGATTGTAGATTGGCATATAAAAACAATGAGTTTCACGGATTCAGGATCATTATATTGCGGGCTGCTGATTCTGGCAACATTTAAAAATAAACAAGTGGGATTCGGAGTAGAATGATGGATGTAATGGATATAAAACAGCAGCTCCGGTAAATACCGGAGCTGCTGTTTTTAAGGGATAACATGAAAGAGAAAGGTATATAGGAAACTGCCGAAGCAGTGTTGCTGTTTGTCGAAGCTGACAGAACCCTAACCCCAATTTGTTAAAACCCCACAGCTCCTTTGTTTATGTATCTATCATAACTGAAAATTGTGTCTAAAGTTTGACTTTGAACTTAAGGAATTATAAAATCTATTAAATAATTTTTAGCTTGTTATTCTACAATGACAGCGTTCGGATATATCCGCTCCATCCGTTCATTGGGAAATCGGTTATCCAGGAATGCTTCCATGGCAGTTTCAGCCGGAGCGCCTCCGGGAGTGGTGCTGCGTTCCGTATACCGGGCCAGTGCAAGGGATGAGAGTATCATGTTGATGATCATAAATACAATCATGCAATTGCATAGGATTTTACCTGCTCGGAAGGGAAGCTTCTCCACCAGACGAGACAGAACAGGATAGATTAATTTTAACCATACCACAGCAGCAATACCCCAGAAGAAGCAGTAGAGCAGATTGATACGTCCTCCCAGGTTAAAGGCAAAGCCGCTGTAATCCCAGAATACGGTTCCGAAGACCAGTTCGGTGAATACGCTGCAGACGTACTCATAGACACCCCCCAGCAGAGTCCCTGCCGCGAAAATGTAGCGGTCGCTTTTGTGGCGGTAACGGTATAGGAAAAGGGTCAAAAGCGCACAGCCCAATCCCCAGACAATGCTGAAGGGGCCATATACCACACTGCTGCGGCTCATAAGAATACCGGTGGTGGCATAGCAGAAGATGGTCTCCGTGATGTCTCCGAGGAAGGCACCGATGAAGAACAGGGATACCAGTTTGTAGAAGCTGCATCCCTGGGCAAATACTTTTGCTTCCGGTTTCGTGGGGGCGGCTTCCGCCATAATGACGTCTCCGGCAATGGAGGGAAAGGATTTCTGCATACGCTTCCGTATGGCAATTGTCAGCTTGTTTTCCAATATTTTTGAAGTCTGCTGCATGCCTTCCGATAACTGTGAGAGCCGTCTGGCAGTAATTTTCATCCCAAGGATGGCCATGGAGGTGGTGATAAAATCAAGAAGCAGCAGAGCGGAAAGCGCCCACTGGATGATCAAGGTAACCGGCCGGGGAATCATGGAGAGCAAATCGCACAAAAGGGGATTGACGAACAGCATGGTTGCCAGTGCCAGCACACCCCAGAGCAGGGCATAGCGCACACATACATAGCCGTTAAGGTTATATTTTATCTGTGAGTAATCCCATAATTTCTTCTTGAAAATCCGTTCCATAATCATGCCGGTGGTGTATTCCAGTATGGTCGCCAGCAGCAGACCGCCTAAAAACAGGAAGAACGGATTTGCTGTCAGTTCCGGCAGGAATATGGCAAAAAGGGTGGATGCCACCCCATAAATGGGGCAGAGAGGGCTGTTCACAAAACCTCTGTTCACAAATTTTCTGCGGCAGACGGCGGAGTAGCATACCTCAATACACCAGCCTGCAAATGAATAGATAAAAAATAGCCAAACCAAGTTGATATGTGTGTATTCCATCATTTCCTCTTTCCTATAGTATAATCCTTAAACCTGTCTGATAAGTCATCATTGCAGCTTTTTGACAATATGCCATCACCGCAGTCTTCTGACAAATATGCGATCACTGCAGCCTTCTGACAAATATGCCATCACTGCAGTCTCCCTGACAAATATGCCATCACCGCAGCCCTCTGACAAATATGCCATCACTGCAGCCTTCTGACAAATATGCCATCATTGCAGCTTTCTGACAATATGCCATCACTGCGGTCCCCTGACAAATATGCCATCACCGCAGTCTTCTGACAATTTACTAAATGTCTGCTTTCAGGCTCGAATCGTGTGTTACCGCTTTTCACACAATCCGCATTTGGAATTCAGAGCCTTCCATTTGCAGACGGATGCGGTACAAATCATGATCCCATGCAACCCGGAGCCGCTGGTCAGTGATGGGAAGCGTTTCCACTGCTGCCAGGGATGCCCCGGAAAAGGTGAGTCCGGCGCTGCCGACCTGTATGGTATTTCCTGTGACACAAGGTTCTTCATAAGTGATAAAATTCAGTATCACATTCCGGCTGTCAGTGCGGTCAATTAAAGTAATGCAGTCGGCAGTTTTATCCAGAACAACGCTTCTGTGATAGGAGCAGGTCCGGGCAGGGAGCGGATAGGCGCCTGAAATCTCCATGGAAATGGAAGAACTGCCGTTTTGGTTCATGGAGGTAACAACCTGTGCAGCGCAATAGTCGGCGCCGGCCTGTTGATCCATGCCCTCTATGGCAGGAAGGTTGTGGTAGCCGGATTGCAAAGTCCACAGGCTGTATCTGTCGGCGGAGAAGGTCTTCTGCGTGTAGCTTTCCACGCCGATATCTACCAGAATGGGGCGGCCGTTTTTATATAGTATCAGGCTTCCAACGTCATTATGATTGTGGCTGTCATTGTTATCACCGGCTTTGACGGCCAGGCTGAACACCTCATTTCGTGTCAGGAACAGTCCCGCGCTGGGATAATAGATATCCTGTTCCGTCCCGGAAATCGGCATATCATAGGCGGAAATTTCTTCGCAGCAGAACATGGCCTGCAGCCGGTAAAACAGATTCAGCTGATGGGATTCGTCCGCAAACAGCATATCTTTTGACGCCCGGAAATCTTCTGCGGCAAACTGCATCAGTACAGGCTGTTTTGTGTGTTTGCCGAAAAGGTATTCTCTTACCCCGGCCCGTCCTGCAATGGGAGAACAGTCTGCAAAATTAAAGTAGTATTTTCCGCTTACATGTACGTGGAAGATATAGGAGGCAATATTTTTTACCTTTGTACATTGCATAAGGCCGTCGAAAGCGCCTCCTGTCACCTGGTTCAGTACATTTGCCGCTCCGTCAAGGCAGAGCCCGGCATGACGGTAGTACTGGGCCCCTTCATCGCAGCAGCCGTCTTCACCGTAATCCTTCAGGAAGTAATCACAGCTTTCCGCAGCTTTTTGAAGGATTGCCCGTCCCGTGTCGCTTTGTGAATGTATCACAGCGGCAAGGGAACATATGGCATTGTCTCCGGGGTGTTTCGGACCGCTCTGTGCAGCTGATGTGCCGAGCCGGGACGGTTCAGAACAGCTCTGTGCAGCTGATGTGCCGAGCCGGGACGGTTCAGGACCGCTCTGTGCAGCTGATGTGCCGAGCCGGGACGGCTCAGGACTGTCCTGTGCCGTCTTCTGTGCCTCGGCGGAGAGGAAGAAAGTGAGAAGCACATTCTGGGTGCACCAGGGCGTCCAATTGCACATGGGCTCCATGCCCCGGCCCATCCACCAGAAATGCTTCTTTAAGTACGGGGTGATAATACGCCGTTTCAGCTCGCAATCAATTCTTTTTAAAATAAAGGGGCTGACTGTATTGAGCCGTTCTGCCAGCAGATAAGAAATGCAGGCAAGTTCCGCACCTGTTTCGCAGGCAAATAAATCCAGTACGGGCCGGGTGCTGTCAGGAAGGATGCATTGTTTCTCACTGCGGTCATAGGAATTGTGGGGCGGAAGCTGCCAGGCGCTTTCCTCGCAGAGGACAAAAATACCGTTTATGATGTCATCCAGGAACCTTCCCCGGTATTCCACACATTCCGCAGCCACAAGGGAGTTCAGGGCATACCGTCTGGCAAAGTAAATATCTTCGTATGTCACCCGGTTTCCGGTGCGGCCGAAGGCCATAAAGTCCGTTGCATGGATGGGGGGATAGGAATATCCCAGATATTGTTCACCCATGGAAATTACTTTATGTTTCAGCCAGGAAGGGAGGCTGTCATATGCTTCCCGATGTGAAGCTGTGGGAAAGGGGCGGAAGGGCTGCAGCGGCATGCCGCCGGATAAAAATGTCTCTGCTGCTTCCAGAAAAAGCATGGGGAATGGTTTTTTCTCTTTTTGTTCTGTATTCTTTTGAAATGTCATAATATTTTCTCCCAGGCTTTGTGCCGTGATCATGTGATGAGTATGCCAGGGTTGTGCATTCACGTAACAGTTCCGTGGTCTGTCCGAACTGTTACCGCCCGTTTACAGATTAAACTCTTCCTTTAACTGAAAGTACCGCTCTGATATGACACCGCTGACATAAGTACCCAGATTCTTCCTGACGCTTTTGTCGAGCTCCTTCAGATAAATAGGTTCGCCAAAGTCGATAACCACAGTGGTTTTCCTGATCCATGGCAGGTGATCTTCAAAAACTGCTGCGGAATTTATAATGGTCATGGGAATCACGGGGACGCCGCCTTTTTCTGCAATTTTGAAACTGCCTTCATGAAAGGGCAGGAAGGTATCGTTTACTTTGTTGCGAGTGCCTTCCGGGAAAATGCAGATGGATGTTCCGCTTTTTACCTCTTCCACGCCGGTGAGAATGGTTTTTAATCCTTCTTTGATATTATCCCTGTCCAGAAAGAGGCAGTGGATATTCCTCATCCAGCTGCTTAACAGGGGCCACTTGCGCATCTCGGCTTTGGCTACATACCCTGTCACGTTTGGAAACACAGGGCAGGTGAGCACAATATCAAAGTAGCTGCGGTGGTTGCCCACAAACAAAGCTGCAGTGTCTATAGGAATATTTTCCCTTCCCCGGACGATAACCTTGGTGCCGGTAAAGACTGCAATACAGCGGAAGCCCCAGCTTACAACAGCCTTCGAGCTTCGGGCCTTCAGGCCGGGATTGCGCTTCCCTATCAGCCATTCCGCCAAAAGCACCGGGATTCCCAGAATGAGGAATAAGAATAAATAAGTTACTGCTAAAATCAGACGAATCATAGTGTAGCACATCCTTTTCATTGAGTATAGGTAGTTTCACATCCATATTTTAGCATAGAAAACGGAAGCTGTACATAGAATAAAATAAACAGTAAATATGAAGAGAGGTTACCCATTGAAAAAAATACGAATAGCTGTCAGAGCCTGTTTATGCGGAATTTTACTTGCCTGCGTATTGTCTCTCACCGGTTGTACTTTACTCAGTGAAGAAAAAATCAAGCTGCGGGATCTGGAATTTACGGTGCTTGGAGAGGAGATGATACCGGAGCAGTTAAAAACCATCATTGAAGAGAAGAAGAAAGCGCCTTTTCAGATTACTTATACGGATAATGTGAATTTGTACATATGTATCGGTTACGGCGAACAGGAGACGGGGGGTTACAGCATAGCGGTAAATGAACTGTATCTGACGGATGCCAATATCTGTGTCAGTACCGATCTCTTAGGGCCGGATGCCTCCGAGAAGGGAAGCAAAACGCCCTCTTATCCTTATATTGTGATTAAGACGGAATTCCTGGAACAGACTGTGACTTTTGAATAAGGCTGCATCAACAAAAACAGTTGCATTCTCTCGCTGTGTCTGATATAATAAACGCGTGTCCTCTTCCGGGGAATAAGAAGGGATTTGTTCCGGAGGGAGCAGAAGATTGATTGATGAAAGGAATGCACTTTGAAGTGTATGCAGGTAAAGAGGCAGAAATGCGGAGATAATCTTGTGTTAAGCAGGCAGAAGCCGGATAGGAATTTGATTGTGGAATGTGCTTCCCTTTGCCGGGGCTTGTTTGTGTGCTGAACAGGAGTATTGCTGTTTCTGGAACCTTTATCATTAAATACACTTCTATAGTTTTTGATATTATGAGAGCATGCTTCCCATGCTTTCAAGGCAATTGGGCATCAAAAGATATCCGGCCTTCCAGGAATATATTTTGAGAAGGGGGCTGTGCCGAATTTGCCTTCAGCATGGAAGAGCAGGATGAGGATGCCTCAAATGTAAGTGTGAACGGAATGAAGATTTTCTAAGGTCGGAAAGTACCCGGCCTAAGAAAATCTAAGTCATTCTGGGAAGAATGCAAAAGCATTCTTCCCGGACTTGCACCAAGTTCATGTATTGTTTGCGTCGGCATGACGGGAAGTGTGAAAGAGCAGGTTGCAGGAAAGGAATATTGCAGGTTAGCCGCTGTTTGGCCAGGGAACTGGCAGGACAGCGGTTTTTGTTTTCCTGTACACATAGAACAATAACCTTTCTCATGGATTGTTTGTGCCCCCCAAAGAGGTGGGCTTCGCCCCCCCCAAAGAGGTGGGCTTCGCCCCCCAAAGAGGTGGGCTTCGCCCCCCAAAGAGGTGGGCTTCGCCCCCCAAAGA
>CAJUAP010000101.1 GCA_910584435.1 uncultured Acetatifactor sp. | reverse complement strand
GGGCAATGCAGAACGCAGCAAAGTTTCTTTATGGGATGTTAGGTTTTGAGAAGCAGATGGGCAGAACGAACATGAAGAAACTTTTAATGAGGGGCGGGGACCTTCAGGTGCTGCAGTTTAATAAAAAAGATTTGAAGCAGGTGGAGAAATTTGCAAAGAAATACGGTATTCTCTATTCTGTGCTTCCGGAGATGGGAAAGGGTACAGGCAAAGTAGAGGTATTATTTCACAGTGAAGCAGTTCCCCGTGTCAATCTGCTGCTCCAGAAGTTAAAGGCAGACAGTTACAAGATGCGTTCCATGGATACCTTTTTAGAAGAGGCAGATGATAAGGCGCTTGCCACTTTTGATAAGTTTTTGAAGGAGCAGAAAAAGGGAAACCTTGATGTCCACGCCGATGCAAATCTGGATAACCTGTTAGAAAAAGTGGGCAGGTATGCAGTGGAAAAACACAGTGTCTGCGTGGACGAAATTGGAAATCATCTTTCGGCAGATGAAGAGAGTATAAAAAATGCCCTTTCACAACTTCAGAAGATAGGAGTTGTAGATTCACCGGATGAAAAAGGACAGTACAAAGTAATGATGGATCGTGAAACCTTTGATGATAAGATACGGAGATTTAAGGAACTGTCAGAAAGGATGCGTATTATATCAGCTTCAAAGAATACGAACTTTGCAGATATCACGATTGCAAAGAAGATGATTGCAGAGGAAAATGACCATGCAGTGAAAACGAGGATTCCGGGCACATGGGGTAAAGACGCAAGGTATATCTGGCTTAATAAGTCTGATGTAATGGAGATATACGGTGGAAAGACACTTCTTTGTTATCTTGACCGTGAGAAGCACTATAAACTCTATTCAGAGGAGAATTGTGTTGTGGAAACCATGAAAGGGGATACCCTTCTCAAAGGACACTATGATCCGGTATCGAAGGGAGTCCGGGAGCAGTATGAGAAGGTGGCAACAAAGACGGTACATGCACCTTCAAGAAAGTCGAGGTGATCCGGATGCAGACAACAAAGAAGAAACCATTTATACCAATGATAGTCATTGGAGCGTTTCTTTCGGCTTATCTCGGCTATCTGGTCAATGGTGCATGGAAGCAGGGAATGGAGTTTGCGGCATTTATGGAAGCCTTTGAGGAAGTGCTAAGTTACCCGCTTCGGGATTATTACAATTCAGGCACAATAAAGGCTGTAGTGATTGCCCTTATCATCTATGCTGTGGCAGTTATCATGTACTATACAAGCCAATATAATTTTATGCCGGGCAGGGAATACGGAACCGCCAGACTTGCGAAACCGAAGGAATTGAACCGTGTCATTGCAGATACCAAAGATGACAGTAAGAACCGAATCCTAAGCCAGAATGTGAGAATGAGTCTGGATACGAGAAAAACAGGACTGAATAACAATGTTCTGATCATTGGAGGAAGCGGTGCAGGTAAGACTTTTTACGAAGTAAAGCCGAACCTTATGCAGCTTAACACTTCCTTTATCGTGACAGACCCAAAGGGGGAGATCCTTAGAAGCCAGGGAGAATTGTTAAAACAGAATGGCTACAATGTGAGGGTTATTAATCTTTTGGAGATGGAAAACAGCGACTGTTACAATCCCTTTGTATATATCCGTGAAGAGACGGATGTGGTGAAATTAGTCACAAATTTAATGAGCAATACAACACCCAAGAATGCGGCACCAAACGATCCGTTCTGGGATAAAGCAGAGGGCATGTTTTTACAGGCTCTCATTTTTTATGTGTGGCTGGAGATGCCGCCTGCTTCCCGCAATATGAAGTCGGTTATGGAACTTCTTTCAGAGGCGGAGGTTGTGGAAAAGGATAAGGTGTCGGATCTTGATGCAAGAATGGCATTTCTCGAAGCAACTTCACCGCTTGGGAAAGAGCATCCGGCAGTGAAGCAGTACAACAAATGTATGCGTGGAGCAGGAGATACGATCCGTTCCATCATCATTTCAGCCAATTCCAGACTTGCAAAGCTGGAGAATAAACAGGTTATGAGGATGCTCTCAAAGGATGACTTAAATCTTGCGGAGCTGGGAACCGGAGTAAATGCAGACGGGTGTACTAAGACCGCACTTTTTTGTGTAATACCGGATTCTGATAAATCCTATAACTTTATTATTGGTCTGCTATACACGCAGATCTTTCAGGAACTTTATTATCAGGCGGATTTCAACTATGGGGGAAGATTACCGATCCATGTAACCTTTCTTTTAGATGAGTTTGCAAACGTCGCTCTGCCGGATGACTTCTGTTCGCTACTTTCCACAATGCGAAGCAGAGAGATATCCAGTGTCATCATTATCCAGAACCTTGCACAGATTAAGGCACTCTTTAAGGATACTTGGGAAACGATTACCGGTAACTGTGATACTACCGTCTATCTTGGCGGGAATGAGCAGAGTACCCACGAATACATCTCAAAGCTGCTAGGGAAGATGACCATTGATAAGAAGTCAAGCGGAGAGACGAAAGGAAGGCAGGGAAGCTCCAGCCGGAACATTGATGTTCTTGGCAGGGAGATACTGACACCGGACGAAGTGAGAATGATGGATAACAAGAAATGTCTTGTTTTTATCCGTGGTCTTAATCCGGTGCTTGATAATAAGTATTTCACTCCAAAGCATCCGAGATTTGCACAGAGTGCAGACGGGAATGGAAAACCGTTCCGTTTTGTGCCAAGGCTCCCGGAAAATCTGCTTGCCCGCAGTTTTGACATACTGACACCGGAAGGATTGAAGCAGTATGAAAAACGTAAGGCAAAGGGCGAAGCAGTTTATATAGATTCACTGACATACGAGGAATTTATGATGCTTGATGAACTTAGTGTCAGTCAGAGATTTGTGGAAATGGATCAGAAGGAGACAGAGCAGGAACTTCGGGAGGAAGCAGGGAATGAGACAGAACTTGCGTACACACCGGATGAAGAGACAGAGAAGAATCTGGTTGCTGAACTGATTGCATTAAAGAAGCAGGCGGCAGCAAAAGAGAAAACCAAAGTCGAACATTCTGAGGGCAGTTCTGAGGATGATTCAGAGAACGCTTCCGGCGAAACACTTGCCGACAGGCTTGCACATTTCAAATTTTCTCCGGCACAGCGAAGCGAGATAAAGCGGGCTGCAGATGAGAAAATCCCGGAAGAATATATTTTATCGTATGCACTTCCGGAAAACAGCACAGTAAAGATGGCTACCATGAGAAGGAAATATGGGCAGTCATCACACAACAACAATTTAAGAAAAGGAGATTGATGATTATGAAACAGACAAAGATGAGTATGAAGGCAAAGGTAAAGGATATCACAAAGAAGGTAATCATTCCTTCTTTGGCAGGAGCTGTCATGTCAGCGAACAACATGACTTGTGTAGTATATGCAGCAGGCACGGAGGCAGTCACAAAGCCGCTGGATAATCTGAAGACACTTGTGATTGCAGTAATTGGTGCAGTAGGTGTCATTATCCTTGCAAAGAATGTCATGGAGTTTGCACAGGCATACCAACAGCAGGATTCCTCAACCATGAACTCAGCACTAAAGGGTATTGTGGCAGGAGTTATGATGGCAGGTATAGGGGCGGTTTTGACATTCCTCGGATTCTGATAGAACAAGCGGGGTATTCATAACTTCTCGGAATCTCAATGAATGTGATTCTAACTGAAAATTGACAACTGAATATCGTGCAGGAAAAGAAATTTGAGAAAAATGGACATAAACATTGGACATAGCGGGTACTATGCCTTGAAAAATCTTATGGAATCGCTTAAGATATCATTATTAGGCGGTCAATCCTAATAATGATTCTTGAAATGCCTCAGCAGAGGGCATTTCCCAGGCATCAAGATGCTGTAACATCATGATGCCGTAGAGGCGGCAGTACCACATCTTCGTCGAGCGGTGCCTGCCGTCTTCTAATTTATAGTCCTCTTTCTCGCGCTTGTTGGAGCGTTCCACGGAAGTCCTTCTGTCATATTCCTTTTCCCATGCTTTAGAGTCCCTTGGCGGTATGTTAAATAACCTTGGATTGTCATCGGTAAAGATGTGTACGGTTCTTCCATATTTCGCCGGTGAACAAGGGTGTTCACAGAAGCAGCCACGTTTCCGGTTTGATTTCGGGCACCGGTATTTTGCCCGGTGTTTGGCAGCTTCATATCCATCTTTATGCATACGTAAGCCCAACTTACAGACAGGGACACCATCGTCATCGATTGTGAAATCGTCCTTATAGGTAAAATGCCCGGTATGTCCGGGATTGAGGTCGATAAACGGTGTGATATGTTCCCGTCTGCAGTATTCATAAACAGGGTAAGCGTCGTGTGCGGAATCCAGAAGGAGCTTTTCAATCTGGAATTCCGGAAGATACGCTTTCATGGTGAAAAAGGAATGCAGGAAGGAAAGCATGTCATGCCGGGAGGCCCGCTCTAAAAGCGGAAACACAGGGAGGTCGCTGAAGGAATCGGAAGCCACATACATGTAGAGGTGGTAGCCGAAGAAATAACATTCCCGGTGGGAGTCCCATCCCCAGTTACAGTCAGGCTGGGAATAATGACGTTTGCAGTTACAAGAAGAACAGCCTTTCTCCTTACAATCGCATATGCGCTTTTTCCGCTGCTGTGCGGTAGTACGGACAGGGGTGCCGTCACCGGCAAGAGCCAGATGGCCAGGAACGATCAAGCCGTTGTGAATGGAACGGTCCAGGAACTGCTGCTGATAAAGGCGGAAAATGAGGAAAAAGGGATTCTCAGGTTTTAAATGCCAGCGTTCCAGCAAGGGAAGAAGTTTTGAAGCAGTGCTGGAAGAATCGCAGGGAGTCTTATCACCTTTCTTCTTCCCCTTGGGAGTTTTCTTCATTTTAGGGAACCGGTCTTTCGGGGAAAGGTTGTTGGAGTCATCCTGCCAGATGCGGGAAAAGAAATCATAAAAAGTACCGACACCAGGGGTATCCCCGAAAGAGAAACCGCTGAGGATGGCATAAAGGGGAGTTTCCTTGAGCATGCGGCACCAGACAGTGATAGAAGACACTTTTAGTTTCAAAGCAAGCAGATAGGAACGCAGCATGCAGGAAGGGAGCCTTGGTTCCGGGCCAAAAACAGAGTAACAATCCTGCAAGATAGAATCAGTCTGGGAAAGATCGAGATACCAGAACTGCACGATATAATCCCAAGTGCTTTTTGGAAGCAGAAAGGGATCAGGATAAAATTTAAGAAACTGGGATACGAAAGTATCCTGATAGGCGGCATGGCCGCCGGGATTTGTAGGTAACAAAGAAATCGCCTCCAGTCGATTGAAATAAAATATAATCAATCGGCTTCGCCGCAAATTTTGAGCGATTTGTCAAGTGTTTTTGCAAAAAAAGTGGGTGATTTTTTTGAGATAGGGGTCTGAAAGCCTTATAAAATCAAGGCTGAAGATTCCGAGAAGTTATATTCCGAGAAAGGAGGAAAGCCGGAGGCGGCAGGAAATGTCGCCTGTCATTACCGGCTGAAATCAAAATGGATATTTTTAAGTTAGGGGATAAGATTTTGGATCTTCTTAATATGGTATTTGGGTTTTGGAACAATCAGGTATCGTTGGTGTTTGGTCTTTTGGGACAGTCCCCGGTTCAGTTCAAAAATGGTGGTCCGTGGGGAGTAATCGCAGGAATAGAGCCAATCTTTGTAGCAGTTGGTTCGTCACTGGTTGTCCTGTTTTTTGTGATCGGATTTTGCTCCGAGTCCGTGGATGTACGGGAAGAGATGCGGTTTGAAGTAATCCTTCGGCTGCTGATTCGATTAGGTCTTGCGGAATGGTTTGTGGCAAACAATGTAACCATTATGAAGTCAATCTTTACCTCAGTAGGCAATCTGGTAGGGCTGTTGTCAGCAGGAACTACCACAAAACTAAAGATTGAGAATACGCAGGCAGATGTGATAAAGAATCTTGGATTTGGAGAGTCGCTCATCATGCTGATACTAGCGGCATTGTTATCCATTATCATTATTATTTGCGGCTTTTTCCTGATCTACACGGTATATTTCAGGTTTTTAAAACTTTTAGTTATTGTGCCTCTTGGTTCGATTGCATTTTCAACGATGGGTGGAAACCGGATGGTATCCCATACAGCAGTATCATACAGTAAATATTTCCTGTCTGTCGTATTTGAAGCAGTCACTATGGCACTGGCAATTATTTTGTGCAATGCTTTTATCAATGCAGGACTTCCCTCATTTACGGGAGATTATGCAGACTGGGCAAAGACACTGATCTATCTGTGTGAGATGACATTCACGATTGCCCTGACTGTGGGCAGTGTGAAGGGAGCACAGACATTGACGAGCAAAGCACTTGGTTTATAAGGAGCTTCCTGTATAATTCAAGTATAGGAACTTCCGAGAAAGAAGGTTGAGAAAAAAATACCTCAGTGTAAAATAAGATTACTGACTTTGGTGGTTAGTAAAAATCTTATTGAACAGAGAGGTATCTAAAATGAATTGTAACACAC
>CAJUAP010000100.1 GCA_910584435.1 uncultured Acetatifactor sp. | reverse complement strand
AACAAAATCCATTAGTAGTAAATTGGCAATATTCTGTTCTTCCCCGATTCATTTTCGCCAGAAGTGTATATTGATATTTCTGCCCATCCAATACGATTGTAACTGTATCTCCAACAGCAAATTCTGAAGACCCAGCAGCACTCATAATAATATATTCTCCAGAACCCATCTTACGGAGTAATTCTTCTATGTCTGTTGTCCCCTCTGTTATCTCAAAATTAGACAGCACATAATCATCTGCTCCATATAACTGACAGCTAAGCATACCATTATTGGATTTGTACCTGGCACCTGTGCTGATTCTGATATATTGGTTGCCATCCTTATCAGTCTCACTGTGCTGCTCCCAGTCGGGATACTCAAACAATGACTCTCCCATCGGTGTGCAGGCATACATAGCCCCTCCCTGTAAGAAGCCTTCCTGCCTGTTAATTTCATTTATAACAGCTTCGTCCAAAGCATCATCATTTGTCCGAAAATGTTTATTTACGTTAAAATAATTACTATTTCCTATTACAAAATCTGATTTCATCTTGCTCTGCAAATATTTCTCCCTGTCTATCCCATTTGCCAGAATAAACGTACAGTTAAAAAGGATCAGGCTAATGCTTAATGAAACGATAACTAAAATCATTCTTTTTTTGTTTCTTCCAACATTAGCTGCAGCAAGCTTTTCTAAACTTCCTTTTTTTACTTTTCTTTTCTTTTTGTGGATTGTTACTTCCCCATCCGTACACCGCAATGCGGCTACTGGTGAGATTGAGACAGCTGTTCTGACCGATTTTTTTGCACTATAATATACAGTCATAGCAACAAAGATTACCGTAAACAATATCGCATAAACTTTAATTCCATATTGATAATACCCCTCATTTATTGTTGTTGTCCTTGCGATATACGGAAACAAAATATTGCCCAATACGCCTCCAATCACAATACCAAGCGGAATTCCTAATATCATCAGCATGGAGGCCTGATGCCTTACAATCCTGATAATTGTTTTTTTGTCAGTCCCTATCATTCTGAGCAGTGCCCAAAAATGGATATCCTGTGTAATAGATATTTCGAATATGTTATAGATGACTAAATATCCCGTGAACATCAATAGAAAAACAATTAAAGCTATGCCTATCATAGTTGATATATCTACAGAGACCTGCGTCTCATATGCCGGATTTATACTTACATCCAAAAAATTCCCTGTCTGATTTTCCATGGTATAACCACATTCATTCAACTTGTCAGTGAAATATCGTAATGGAAATATTTTATTATCAATCTTAACGTCCATCATCCGAACTCCAGAATATTCACCGTCAATCAAGTACGTATTCTCCAATTCAGTAGCATATTTATCGACAAACGCCTTGGAAACAATAATACTTTGCCTGCTGTATACATCGGACTGTATAATTCCTACAATTTTAAAATCTATTATATATAACCGGTGTCTCATAATAAATTCCAAAGATACCGTGTTTCCAATTTCCGCCTTCACACCCATTTCTTCCAAAGTTTTACTGTCGCATATAATTTCGTTTTCTTTCATTGGCACTGTGCCCACAGAAGGAGTACAGAAATGCGTTAACATGTAATTTTCATCCATATAAGACATTTCAATTGGCGGCCCTGATAAAGATTCATTATTTATTTGAGATGATATAAATAAACGATATCCAACATTTCCATTTCCAAAAGCCCGCTGTAGTATTTCATAATCATCATCCGAAATATACTTTATCGTCGCAAATGATGTCGAACCATTCAGCCGCATTTCCTCTTTTTGCTGTGAGTCTGAAATGCTACTGAATATCGTCATTAACACCGTAAACATAACAGTGGTCAGTGCAATCGCTATTACCAATATCACATTTCTGGTTTTACCTTCCGTCATTTTTTTATTTGATAGTTTTCTTTCTATTTTCACCGTAGATTCCCCCCCTTAAGCTATTATTTTTCCATCTCTTATTGTAATTCTACGGTCTGCCAATGCAGCGATTTCATTATTATGGGTAATCAGGATAATAGTCTGGTTAAATTTTTCACTGGTCATTTTAAGAAGTGCCATCACATCCTCACTTGTCTTACTATCCAAATTCCCCGTCGGTTCATCAGCAAGGACAATCTGAGGTTTTGCTATCAATGCCCTTGCTATAGCAACTCGCTGCTGTTGTCCCCCTGACAAATTATTGGGCATTTCATATAATTTGTCACGAATCCCCAGAAAGTCTATGATTTCCGATAGATACTCTTTATCCACTTTTGTACCATCCAGCTCTACTGGCAGAGTGATATTTTCCAGTACATTGATAACAGGAATAAGATTATAACTTTGAAAGATGAAACCAATATTTTTTCTTCTGTAAGCAACCATATCCTCGCTATCCATTTCATATATTTTGGCGCCATCCAAAATAATTTCTCCATCGGTAGGCTGCTCCAATCCCCCTAACATATACAGCAGCGTAGATTTTCCACTACCACTCATTCCAACAATAGCAACAAATTCTCCACGCTTGATACCAAAATCCACGCCATCAACCGCTTTGACCAAATTATTTTCTTTACCATAATATTTACGTAGACCCTGTGCTTCTACAATATTCATTTTACGTTTTCCCTCCATATCACTTTATATCTATTTTTTCTTCTTTCATCTAAAGAATATCATACAGAAGTCAAGAAAGCGGTCAGAAAAGCGTCAAGATCTGGTCAAGATTTCTTCTCTGCCAGTTTGAATCCGATACCCCATACAGTCTCAATATAATCCCCGCCTGTCGCCTCCTGCAATTTTCTCCGTAGATTACTGATGTGCTGTTTTAATGACCGTTCCGTACAATCTGGAGTGTCAATGCTGATGCGATCCAACAGAACACTTTTTGATATGGCACGTTTCGGATTCATCATCAATAATTTCAGGATAGCAAATTCTGTCCGTGTCAGTTTGACCAGTCGGTTCCCTGCTGTAACCTCCTGCAATGAAACATCCAGTGTTAAGTCATCTGCTACGAGTACGGTGGAATCATCTGCAATTTCTGTTTTGCGAAGTCCTACTATAATGCGGGCAAGAAGTTCATCCGGATCAAACGGTTTGGTCATATAGTCAACCGCACCTCCAAGCAAAAGGTTTACCTTATCCTGAACATCCACCTTTGCACTAAGGACGATGACAGGTATGTTTTTAACATGAGACAACACTTCCTCTCCCGAAAGTCCGGGAAGCATAAGATCCAGAAGAATCAAATCCGGCTTCTTTTGGGAAAGAAGATAGAGTGCTTCTGTACCGGAATAGGCACGCATAACACCATATCCTTCGTTCTCTAAAATTTTTGTCAATACATTCCCAATATGAACATCATCGTCGATGATTGCGATTGTCTTCATCATCAACCTCCATTTCTTTTTATTTTATTATAACCAGACTGTGATCTGAAACATTGGTCCCTGCGTCCTTTGCTGCTTTATGTTTGAGGGATTGGTACTATGGTGTTGCTACAATACCCCATTTATTATGCACGGTTTGTTGGCATATAGGAAATCGCAATTCCCAACTTACAGATTTTTTCCCCGAAAGACAGATAAAAGACCGGGGAAGACACATATACATCTCATCCTCTCCCCAGCCTTATATCATTTCCTATCAGGCAGCATCTTCTACCCTATACCCGTTTTCCAAAAAGGGAGCCTCTCGCTGTCAGAACGTATACAAAATGAGATACCTGGTTTCGCCATCGGAAGAGCGGGCGTTAATGCTCACTGTGCTGTCATTGCTCCAGCCGATGCCCTCCTCGTAGAGGTTCCCGTAACCTTCCCTGTCAAAGGCAATGAAAGTGCCCTTTTCCAGATCCACCACACCCAGCTGGGAGATACCCAGGCCCTCCGCTTTGGAGTCAGAGGAATAATACAGCAGCTTATTGCCGGAGGGGCTGGGCATGAATTCGTCCCCTGTCTGCCAGGTAAATCCCTCTACGACAGTCTGCATCCCTGTTTTCAGATCGACCAACCGAACCTGTCCATCCTCGCCTATCAGAACGCAGCGGCTACCGAACAGCTGGGCACCATAGGGTTCATCCCACCATCGATAGTAGTGTGCCTTATCCAGGGTTTTCGTCTTCTGCCCGGTGGGGATGTCGTAAGCATAACAAGTGATGGTCTGCCATGTTTCGTCCTCTTCCGATGTGGTGTGGGTGGTGAGGATCAGCGTATCATTGTCTGCGAAACCGGCACTGACTTCCTCGCCCATCCCAGTCAGCTCATCCAAACGGATGAGAGTCCTGGCATCCAGATCGCAAAGCCATTCCTGCAGCCCACCCATGCCGGCACTACATAAAATCAATGCCCTGCGCATATTCTCCGACCACGAATAATCATAAGCGTATTCCAGCTGCTTGGCGCCTGTGCTGGCCAAAAAGTCCTCTGTCTCGCCGGTATCCAGATAGAAAAGCATAGGGTACTCGGTGTAATCTGTCTGCTGGCCCTGTGCCAGCTTGAGCAGCAATACATCAGTGCGCCTAGGAATGGCCTCTACAGACCACTCATCCTCAGGGCGCGTATCAACACCATAGGGACTGCCCTGAAAGTAGTACAGCTCCCCATTCCGGATGAACCAGTACAGGTTACCCTGGTAATTGATGCCCTGGAATGTTATGTCAATTTGGCTGGTCCGCATGTCCACCTGGACGGGAACCAGATTGTTGTCCTTGATCTCCCAGAACCCAGCCTCCAAAAGAGTCCTGCCGTCATCGCTCCAGGTCAGGTTATTGAGCAGGCCACCGGAAAGACCGTAACGTTGGTCCATTTTGATGTACTGGGCCTTGACCAGACTGCCGATTTCAGTCTGGCTGATGTCAGGCTGATTATCATAAGGCTGATCAACATCGGGCTGATTGATGTCTGACGGATTGATATCGGTCTGGCCGGGCACCTGTTCCCGCTCTTCTATGCGGAAGAAAGACAGCACCGCCCTTCGCAGTTCCGGGCTGGCAGCCAGGGCAACGGAGGTCACGCAGGTCAGCATGAAAACTGCTGTCAGTGTGCTGGCCAGGACGCGGTGAACCGGGGCATACCGCCTATGAGTTGTTTTTTTGTGCATAATACGCTCTTTCAATTCATTACTTGGACTGATATGATCCATCGCTTTTCGATAGTCGTTGATATTCAATTTGATCCCTCCAATTCTATTTTCAACAATTCACGGCCCCGTTTCAGCCGCATCTTCACCGCCGATTTCCCCATCTTTAAAATTTCGGCGATTTCCGTCACCGAGTATCCTTCATAGTAGTAGAGATGGATAGGCAGCTTGTACTGTTCCGGCAGGGCCATGACAGCATTCAGGGCCTCCAGTTCCTCTGGGACAATGGCAGGGATGGTGTCCTCTAACTGCGTCACCCGTTTCCGCCAGAAGCCCCTCAGTTGGTTCCGGCACAGATTGGCTGCAACCTGGAGAAGCCAGCGCTTCTGATGGTTCTCATCCGTGAAAATGGGAGCGCGGTACAGCAATCGGCAAAAGGTCTCCTGGGTCACATCCTCCGCGTCGGCGCACTGCCCCAGGAAAGCCATTGCCAGACGGTATACTGCCGTGCCGTAAGCATCATAGGCATCCTCCAGCTGTTGGGTGGATATTGCTTGTTTCATTGCCTGACCTCCTTTCACCTATAAAACAATTGCCGGAAGAAAACGGTCACATGTTTTTGAAATATATTGGACAATTATTTATTTTCTCACTAAATAATGGAAATGGAAACTGCAAAAAGCGATGTTGATGGTAATCATCAAAAATAATATGTCTTTCGCCCCTATAGTGCAGACAAGTACAAGACCGGGGAAGGCACTTGACAAACCTTCCCCGGCCCTGTACAGCCACATATCAGATAGCAGCTACTGCCTCGCGCCTGCCATATTCATACATTTTCAGGGATACCAGTCTGGTAATCCTCTCCATGCCGTTCAGGATAGTTTCCACATCACTATCCTCGTCTTCTCCCAACCGTTCGCACAGATTCCGGCCTGCCTGGTACACACCTTCATATAGAAGGCAGCACTCTTTTCCCTCGGCAAATTCATCTTCAATGGCGGCTCCTCCGGCAGGGAATATGATCCTTCTGCCAGAAATCCGTTCATCTTCTCAAAAATCTGTTCCTTCTGCATAGTGCATCCTCCTTTTGTCTCACTTTTACAACCGATTTTAATATGGAATGCTACTAAAATCAATAGTAGTGGTGCAAAAAGTGAGACAAACTTCTCGACACATTTCGACACTAATGGAGGATATCATGCCAAAACCAACAGGATCATCAGGAGAAAAGAATCTGGTCAGCAGCCGGCTCATAGAACTCAGGAGACAGCAGAACCTCTCGCAAAGGGATCTTGCCCATAAGCTGCAGCTTGCCGGATATGACATGGACAAGAACGTGATCACGCGCATTGAGACCAACAAAAGGTATGTGACGGATATTGAGCTTCGGGCCTTGTCACAGGTTCTGGGCGTCAGCTATGCCTATCTGATTGACGGAGAAGATAAACAGCAAAAAGCTGGCGGCTAACACACTCTCCAAATTTGCAAATTCTGCTTAATAAAAAGGACATGGACCTAGAAAATCTTCACTGCAGGCTTTATCAGAGGG
>CAJUAP010000099.1 GCA_910584435.1 uncultured Acetatifactor sp. | reverse complement strand
ATGCGGTTCACCACTTCCATACCTTCAATCACTTTCCCAAATGCCGCATAAGCGCCGTCCAAATGCGGGCTTGTCTTGTGCATAATGAAGAACTGGGAGCCGGCGGAATCAGGATCCATGGATCTTGCCATGGAGAGCACCCCTTCGGTATGCTTCAGAGGGTTCTCCACGCCGTTTTGAGCAAATTCTCCCTTGATGCAGTAGCCGGGGCCGCCCATGCCGGTGCCTTCAGGACAGCCGCCCTGAATCATAAAGCCCTTGATAACCCGATGGAAAATCAGGCCGTCATAAAATTTCTTATGGATAAGACTGATAAAATTGTTGACGGAAATGGGTGCTGTCTCAGGATAAAGCTCCAGACGGATGATATCTCCGCCTTTCATTGTAATGGTGACAATAGGATTTTGTGCCATGCTGTTAAATTTCCTTTCTTGATGATAGTTTGTTATGTCATAATATCATGTCTTTATGAACTCATTTTTCTATTCTATATCAGAAATGACAGAAAAACAAGACTGTTCTTTTCAGATTCTTTTTCGGTGACTGCCAGTGGCTGTATTCCTTTCATATCAGTGGAAGAAGGAAACGCAAGAGGTAAGCGGCAGATTTTTCTTATTACAATTGCGCCGGAAGAAGGTATATGCGATATTTTAAACATGGAAGAACGTAGAAACAGTGAGTCAAGATGATAATTACTTTTCCTGCTGTCATCAGTTATTATGAGAAACGATTAGCAGAGAAATGGCAGGTTTTCATGGCCATGAGCATAAATTGAGAAGAGGAGCATTGCGATAATGAAAAAGGAAAAGAGTTTTCTGCAATATGTGCTGATATTAACCATTACGCTGGTTGTCCTGGGCAGCATGTGCGCAATACCAAACAATATGTTGCTATGATAGCGGAGTATATGCTGGCGAAGGGGATTTATCCTGAGGTGGTAGATAAACAATATGCGGAGCGCATCGCCAATGCAGCGCCGCTCCATGATGCGGGAAGTCATTTTGATCCTGTGATCATGGAAAGTTTTCCGGAGATATGAAGGGAAGTGCACCGCTGTCTTGTGGAAAGAATGAAGGCAGAGGAACCGCGCAGGGAGGGAGCGTGAGAACGGATGCACAGTAACCAACCGAAAACAGTTCACAGAAATTTTAAGGAAAAGACATTGCAAATAATGAAGGACTATGTTAAACTTATAGCCGTGGATATGATAAAAAAATAACAATCATGATTAATGGTTGTAGTAAATGAAAATATGGAGGTAAGAAAAATGGCAAAAAAAGTAGTTTTGACAGGTGCATGCCGTACCGCTATCGGCACCATGGGCGGGACCTTGAGCACCACTCCGGCAGCGGAACTGGGCGCAATTGTAATTAAGGAAGCGCTGAACAGGGCAGGTGTGAAGCCGGAGGATGTGGATCAGGTGTACATGGGATGTGTAATTCAGGCAGGTCAGGGGCAGAATGTGGCTCGCCAGGCATCCATCAAGGCAGGGCTTCCGATTGAAGTGCCGGCTGTCACCATGAATGTGGTATGCGGTTCCGGTTTGAACTGCGTCAACCAGGCAGCACAGATGATTATGGCAGGAGATGCGGATATCGTTGTGGCAGGCGGTATGGAGAATATGTCCATGGCTCCCTATGCGATTCCTCAGGCGCGTTATGGTTACAGGATGAATAACGGTACTCTGGTGGATACCATGATTAAGGATGCTTTATGGGATGCATTCAATGATTATCATATGATTACTACTGCGGATAATATCTGCCGTGAGTGGGGGCTTACCAGGGAAGAGCTGGATGAGTTTGCATTGAAGAGCCAGCAGAAGGCAGAGGCTGCACAGAAGTCCGGTGCCTTTGACGCGGAGATTGTTCCTGTTATGGTGAAGAAAAAGAAAGAAGTCATTGAGTTCAAGGTGGATGAAGGTCCTCGTGCAGGTTCTACGATAGAGGGACTGGCAAAGCTTCGCGCGATTAACCCAGATGGCTTTGTCACTGCGGGCAACGCTTCAGGAATCAATGACGGTGCAGCAGCCATTGTGGTGATGAGCGAGGAGAAGGCAAAGGAATTGGGTGTGAAGCCCATGGCAACTTATGTGGCGGGCGCATTGGCAGGGGTTCGTCCCGAAGTAATGGGTATCGGTCCTGTGGCATCCACGAAGAAGGTTCTGGCCAAGACCGGTATGAAGATTGAAGATTTTGATATTATTGAGGCGAACGAGGCATTTGCAGCACAGTCCGTAGCAGTGGGCAAAGAGCTTGGAATCGATGTGGATAAGCAGCTGAATCCTAACGGCGGCGCTATTGCACTGGGTCATCCCGTTGGAGCTTCCGGATGCCGTATCCTTGTAACACTGCTGCATGAGATGCAGGCAAAGGGTGCGAAGACAGGTCTGGCTACGCTGTGTATCGGCGGCGGTATGGGATGCTCCACCATTGTGAAAATAGAAGATTAATAAAAAAACAGCAGCAGCCCGGAGATACCCGGATGCCTTTACGGACAGAAGGATTTAATGGCCGGAAAGGCATCCAGGGCAAGGGTATAGAAGGGCAGATGCGGTACTGGAATAGGAGAAAATCATGGAATTTATAGTATATGAGCAGAAGGGCCAATATGCCATTATCACAATCAGCCGTGAGAAGGCGTTAAACGCTTTGAATTCAGCAGTGCTGGAAGAACTTGACAAGGTTCTGGATCAGGTGGATCTGGGAACGGTGCGTTGTCTGATCGTTACCGGAGCAGGCCAGAAGTCCTTTGTGGCAGGTGCGGATATCGGAGAAATGAGTAATCTGAGCAAAGCGGAAGGGGAAGCGTTCGGCAAGAAGGGCAATGATGTATTCCGCAGACTGGAGAATTTTCCGATTCCCGTAATTGCGGCGGTGAACGGTTTTGCACTTGGGGGCGGCTGTGAGCTTTCCATGAGCTGTGACATCAGGATATGTTCCGATAATGCTGTCTTCGGCCAGCCGGAGGTGGGGCTGGGAATTACGCCCGGCTTCGGCGGTACACAGCGTCTGGCAAGATTGGTGGGTGCGGGCATGGCAAAGCAGATGATATTCACGGCCCGCAATATTAAGGCTGACGAGGCATATCGGATTGGCCTGGTAAATGCTGTTTATCCCCAGGAGGAACTGCTTCCTGCCGCAGAGAAGATGGCAGCAGGCATTGCAAAGAACGCACCTATCGCAGTCCGCAATTGCAAGAGAGCTATCAATGAGGGTCTGGATGTGGATATGGATGAAGCATTGGTGATTGAAGAGAAGCTGTTTGGCAATTGTTTTGAGACAGAGGATCAGAGATATGGCATGGCTTTCTTCCTGGATAAGAATAAGGAAAAAGTGAAGGAGCCTTTTCAGAATAAATAAAAGGCAGTATCGGGTTATTTGGCAAGTTTTAGTGACCGTCGGTATAAATTGGACAGTCATTATAAATAGTAGATGGTAAGGAGGAACTTTCAATGAAGGTAGGTATTATCGGTGCAGGTACAATGGGAGCCGGAATTGCGCAGGCATTTGCCATGACAGAAGGCTATGAGGTTTGTCTGTGTGATATTAAGCAGGAGTTTGCTGACGGCGGCAAGGCACGTATTATGAAGAATCTGGTGTTCCTGGTAGGCAAGGAGAAGCTGACACAGGCCCAGGCGGATGCTATTTCCGCAAAAATTGTAACCGGTTTGAAGGATATTTGTACGGATTGCGATCTGGTGATTGAGGTTGCGCCGGAAAATATGCAGATTAAGAAGACTACATTTAAGGAATTGCAGGAAATTGTTAAGCCTGAGTGCATATTTGCTACGAATACATCTTCTCTTTCCATTACGGAAATCGGCGCAGGACTGGACAGACCCATGATCGGCATGCATTTCTTCAATCCTGCAGACAGAATGAAGCTGGTGGAAGTCATTGCAGGCGCCAATACACCGGCTGATCTGGTGGAGAAGATTAAGTCCATCGCAGCAGAAATCGGCAAGACACCTGTGGAAGTGAAGGAAGCACCGGGATTTGTGGTAAACAGAATACTGATTCCTATGATTAATGAAGCTATCGGCATTTATGCAGAGGGCATTGCCAGTGTGGAAGATATCGACACGGCTATGAAGCTTGGCGCTTCTCATCCTATGGGGCCTCTGGCGCTGGGTGATTTGGTAGGTCTGGATATTGTGCTGGCAATTATGGAAGTGCTGCAGAATGAGACAGGTGATTCCAAATACCGTCCGCATCCCCTGCTCCGCAAAATGGTGCGTGCAGGAAAGCTTGGCAAGAAGACAGGCGAAGGTTTCTACAATTACAGCAAGTAAGCGGTAAGGCGGACTTGAGGTTACAAGAGTAATATTATTATGAAGAAATAGATGGAGGAATGTAAATCATGGATTTTATGTTGCGCAAAGAACATGAAATGGCGCGGACTCTTTTCAAAGAGTTTGCTGAGAAAGAAGTAAAGCCTCTGGCACAGGAAGTAGATGAAACGGAAGAATTTCCCAGAGAGACTGTAGCCAAAATGGCTAAGAACGGCTTCCTGGGGATTCCCATTCCCAAGGAATACGGCGGACAGGGCTGTGATCCTTTAACTTATGTCATGTGTGTGGAAGAGCTGTCCAAAGTCTGTGGTACTACAGGTGTTATTGTATCCGCACATACATCCCTGTGCTGCGATCCGATTATGACATTCGGTACGGAAGAGCAGAAACAGAAGTACCTGGTGCCTCTTGCAAAGGGTGAGAAGCTGGGTGCATTCGGCCTGACGGAGCCGGGTGCAGGTACGGATGCCCAGGGTCAGCAGACCAAGGCTGTATTGGATGGTGATGAATACGTGATTAATGGTTCTAAGATTTTCATCACCAACGGCAAGGAAGCAGATGTGTATGTCATATTTGCCGTTACCGGCATCATTGAGAAAAAGGGCAGGAAGATGAAAGAGATTTCTTCCTTCATTGTTGAGAAGGGAACACCCGGTTTCAGCTTCGGTACCAAGGAGAAGAAGATGGGTATCCGCGGATCTTCTACATATGAGCTGATATTCACTGACTGCCGTGTGCCCAAGGAGAATCTCTTAGGCAAGGTGGGACAGGGCTTTAAGATTGCAATGCATACATTGGACGGCGGCCGTATCGGTATTGCCGCACAGGCACTGGGGATTGCAGAAGGCGCATTGGACAGAACCATTGCTTACACCAAGGAGAGGAAGCAGTTTGGCAAGTCCATTGCCGCACAGCAGAACACACAGTTCCAGCTGGCTGATATGGCAACCAAGGTGCAGGCAGCACAGCTGCTGGTATATAAGGCAGCTATGGCTAAGGCAAATCAGAAGGAATATGGCTTTGAAGCGGCGCAGGCGAAATTGTATGCTGCGGAGGTCGCTATGGAAGTTACCACCAAGGCGGTACAGCTTCACGGCGGTTACGGTTATACAAGGGAGTATGATGTGGAGCGTATGATGCGTGATGCCAAGATTACCGAGATCTATGAAGGCACCAGCGAAGTGCAGAGAATGGTTATCAGCGCAGCTCTTTTGAAGTAAGGCAAGGCCGTGTTCATACAGGGCTGTAATATGATGCGGTAACGTGTCGTGATGCAATATGGTATGCATGTGAAACGAAACGGCTGAACATGAAAATAGGAAAATAAGGAGTGAAAATACAATGAAGGTTGTTGTTTGTATTAAGCAGGTTCCCGATACCAAGGGCGGCGTAAAATTTAATCCCGATGGTACATTGGACAGAGCTGCAATGATGACGATTATGAATCCTGATGACAAAGCGGGTCTGGAGGCTGCGCTTAGGCTGAAGGATCAGTATGGTGCGGAAGTTACGGTACTTACCATGGGACTTCCCAAGGCAGAGGATGTGCTTCGTGAAGCCATTGCCATGGGCGCTGACAAGGGTGTTCTGGTGACAGACAGGGTGCTTGGCGGTGCGGATACCTGGGCTACTTCCCAGACTCTGGCAGGTGCATTGCGCAATATGGAATATGACCTGATCATTACCGGACGTCAGGCCATTGACGGTGATACCGCACAGGTCGGCCCCCAGATTTCCGAGCATTTGAATATCCCTGTGATTTCTTATGCGCAGAATCTGAAAATAGAGGGTGACAGCGTAATCGTAGAGCGTCAGTTTGATGACAGATACCATGTGCTGAAGGCGAAGATGCCCTGCCTGATTACCGCTCTGGCAGAGCTGAATGAGCCCAGATACATGACCCCCGGCGGAATCTTCGATGCATGTAAGGCAGAAATTACCGTATGGGGCAGGGCGGATCTGAAGGATGTAGAGGATTCCAATTTAGGTCTGAAGGGTTCACCGACGCAGATTGCGAAGGCTTCCGATAAGGTAAGGAAGGGCGCAGGCGAGAAGGTTACTCTGGATCCGGCAGAAGCTGTTGATTACATTGTGGGCAAGCTGAAGGATAAGCATGTTATTTAAGTTGAATAAGAAATGAAAGCAGTCCCGCAGCGGAAGCATCTCCGGGGTGATTGGCAGAGGGAAGAAACCGAAATAAAAGCAGTCCTGCAGCGGAAGCATTTAAGGGTGTGGAGCAGAGGGACGGAACCGGAATAAAAGCAGTCCGAAACAAGAACATTCCGAAATGCGGAGCAGAGGGACGGAACCGGAATAAAAGCAGTCCGAAACAAGAACATTC
>CAJUAP010000098.1 GCA_910584435.1 uncultured Acetatifactor sp. | reverse complement strand
TTCGACAGGGGTCTTGCAGCTGGAGAAGCTATCCGTTGCGACACGTTAATCGCAAACTTAAAAATAAACGCTGAAGATAATTATCAGTACGCACTGGCTGCCTAATCGCAGCTGGTGACGCCGCCTCAGGCGGCTTGTCCGCTCCGGGGCACTCACACTCCGGAATCCGGGCATCGACGATGTGAGAAACGACATGCGTTAAGCTTTGCGCGTATGGGCGTATGATGAAGCTACCGAATCCGGCAGGTTGTTCGTTACCTGGCGGAGGAGGGAACAGGCTGGAGCGAGTCCGGCCGGGATAACGGACTATGATAGTAGAAGGGCAGGGAATGGGCTTTTGGACACGGGTTCGACTCCCGTCTACTCCACTGGAAAGAGTGCTTGAAAATGAGTTGTTTTCGGCATTCTTTTCTATTAGCAGAAGAAAACTATCAGCGGAAGAGAAATGATGGCAGTGTCAAGCTGCATATGAAAAACAGCAACGGATCGGACAAGCCTTGGCAGGATTTACTGACGCATCTGCGGCAGGAAATTCTTCCGGATTCAGGGGGCTTGGGAGGAGAGCTGCGGAACTGAATTAGGAGGAGGGGCGGCAATATGAAATACGATTATCTGATTGTGGGAGCAGGACTGTACGGCGCCGTATTTGCACATGAAGCAAAGAAAAAGGGGAAAAAATGTCTCATTGTGGAGAAAAGGAATCACATTGCAGGAAATATCTATTGTGAGGAAATTCATGGTATCCGGGTGCATAAATATGGTGCACATATTTTTCACACATCCCAAAAAAATATATGGGATTACGTGAACCAATTTGCAGAATTTAACAATTATGTCAATTCTCCCGTGGCAAGATACAAGGATGAATTATATAATCTCCCTTTCAATATGAATACCTTCAGTAAAATGTGGGGGATAACCACACCGCAGGAGGCAAAGGATATTATCGCCGGCCAGATTGCGGATCTGCATATTGGGGAGCCTGAGAATCTGGAGGAACAGGCATTGTCGCTGGTAGGGCGGGATGTGTATGAAAAGCTGATTAAGGGTTATACGGAGAAACAGTGGGGGCGTGACTGCAGGGATTTGCCGGCTTTTATTATCAAGAGGCTTCCGCTCCGCTTTGTCTATGATAATAACTATTTTAATGACCGCTACCAGGGGATACCCATGGGAGGCTATACTAAGCTTGTAGAAAAGATGCTGGAGGGTATTGAGGTCAGATTAAATGTGGATTACCTTGCCAACAGGCAGGAGCTGGAGACAGCGGCAGATAAGATTATCTACACGGGTATGATAGATCAGTTTTACGGCTATAAGCTGGGGGTTCTGGAGTATCGTTCTGTGCGGTTTGAGACAGAAGAGCTTGCTGTGGAGAATTACCAGGGAAATGCCGTCGTGAACTACACAGACAGAGAGGTTCCGTATACCCGCATTATTGAGCATAAGCATTTTGAATTCGGACAGCAGCCTGTAACGGTCATCTCCAGGGAATATTCCAGTGAGTGGAAAAAGGGGGAAGAACCTTATTATCCTGTGAATAATGACAGGAATAACAGTCTCTATGAACGGTACAGGGAACTTGCGGCAGGGGAAAAGAGGGTTATTTTCGGCGGACGCCTGGGCGGATATCAGTATTATGATATGGACAAAGTGATTATGGCAGCTCTGGAAATGTGCCGAAAGGAGCTTCCTTAGCGGTAATTCTGAGTTGATTTCGAGGTCCGTATCTCATAAAAGTCATTACGGCGGTTTGTAAGCATAGCATCGCAAAAGGGGCAATGACTTGCCCCTTTTGCGGCTGGCTCAGAAGGTATACTCTCTGGACTGGTGGAAATAATAGGTTTGGAGCTGGCTTTTTACATTGTAGGTCACAATGTAGCAATCCGCAGGGCACTCGTTTCCTGTTTTTTCTTCCAGTACAGTGCCAAAGGAAACGGGTTTGCCAGCCGGATTGTGCTGCTGTTTCGACTGTTCGTTTTCCCGCCTCAACTTTGGCATTTTCGTTATCATCTGAACCGGATGCACTTTGAAACTGCTCTGAAATCCGTTTGCTGCGTTAATCCCTCCTTGGATGCGTTTTTCAATAGTGTCATTCTTGGTTCTATTTATGATATCGGCTGTTTGGCAGGAAAATATTAGTAAATAAGGTTTCTAAAATAAATATAAACTGTATATTAAATTAACCAAAGTATGCCAATATAAGAAATAAAGAGAAAAAACGAGCAAACAAGAGAAAAGCATAGATATTTATTTGTAAACATCTATAACTTCGCTTGCAAAGACTTTGATATGTAATTATTATATGTTTTAGTAATTAGCACTCAAACTAAAAGAGTGCTAACAGAAAATAAAAGGAATACAGGAGGCAATTATCATGAAATTAGTACCTTTAGGTGACAGAGTTGTATTAAAGCAGTTAGTTGCGGAAGAAACTACAAAATCAGGCATCGTCCTTCCGGGACAGAGCAAGGAGAAGCCCCAGCAGGCAGAAGTTGTGGCAGTAGGCCCCGGCGGCGTGGTAGACGGCAAGGAAGTGAAGATGGAAGTAAAGGCCGGCGACAATGTGATTTATTCCAAGTATGCAGGAACAGAAGTGAAGCTTGACGAGGAAGAGTATATTATCGTAAAGCAGAATGACATTCTGGCTGTTATTGACAATTGAAGTATTGATTCCGGTAAATTTCATATTATTTAATTTATATCATAATAAATGGAGGCAATGAAAAATGGCAAAAGAGATTAAATACGGTGCAGAGGCACGTGCAGCATTAGAGTCCGGTGTCAATCAGCTGACGGACACTGTAAGAGTAACCCTTGGACCCAAAGGAAGAAATGTAGTGTTGGATAAGTCTTTTGGCGCACCCTTGATTACTAATGATGGTGTTACCATAGCAAAAGAAATCGAGCTGGAAGACGCTTTTGAGAATATGGGCGCACAGCTTGTAAAGGAAGTTGCTACCAAGACTAATGATGTGGCCGGTGACGGTACCACCACTGCTACCGTATTGGCACAGGCAATGGTGAATGCAGGTATGAAGAACCTGGCAGCAGGCGCAAATCCCATTATCCTGAGAAAGGGTATGAAGAAGGCTACCGAGTGTGCAGTGGAAGCAATTTCCAAGATGAGCCAGAAGGTAAACGGCAAGGAGCATATTGCAAGAGTTGCCGCTATCTCTGCGGGGGATGAGGAAGTAGGACAGTTAGTAGCAGATGCTATGGAGAAGGTCAGCGGAGATGGTGTTATCACTATTGAAGAGTCCAAAACCATGCAGACGGAGCTGGATCTGGTAGAAGGTATGCAGTTTGACAGAGGCTATATCTCTGCATATATGGCAACCGATATGGATAAGATGGAAGCAACCCTTGAGAATCCCTGCATTCTGATTACGGATAAGAAGATTTCCAACATCCAGGAGATTCTTCCGCTGCTGGAGCAGATTGTGCAGTCCGGTGCCAAGCTGCTGATTATTGCTGAGGATGTGGAAGGCGAAGCCCTGACCACTTTGATTGTGAACAAGCTGCGCGGTACATTCAATGTAGTGGCTGTGAAGGCACCCGGTTATGGTGACAGAAGAAAGGATATGCTGCAGGATATCGCAATTTTGACAGGCGGTACCGTAATCAGTTCCGATCTTGGCTATGAGCTGAAGGATGTTACAATGGATATGCTTGGCCATGCGAAATCCGTTAAGGTTCAGAAAGAGAATACTGTCATTGTAGACGGTGAGGGCCAGAAGGATGAGATTCAGGCTCGTATTTCACAGATCAAGAAGCAGATTGAAGAGACCACTTCTGATTTCGACAGGGAGAAACTGCAGGAGAGGCTTGCAAAGCTGGCAGGCGGCGTTGCAGTTATCCGTGTAGGTGCGGCAACCGAGACTGAGATGAAAGAAGCAAAGCTTCGCCTGGAGGATGCATTGGCAGCTACCAGAGCGGCAGTGGAGGAAGGCATTATCTGCGGCGGCGGTTCTGCATATATCCATGCGGCAAAGGATGTTACAAAGCTGGCTGATTCTCTGGAGGGTGATGAGAAGACAGGTGCAAGCATTGTTCTGAAAGCATTGGAAGCACCTTTGTTCCATATTGCAGCGAACGCAGGTCTGGAAGGCAGCGTAATCATCAACAAGGTGCGTGAGTCTGCGGCAGGTATGGGATTTGATGTGCTGAAGGAAGAATATGTGGATATGGTGAAGGCAGGTATCCTTGACCCCGCAAAGGTTACCAGGAGTGCATTGCAGAATGCAACCAGTGTGGCAAGCACATTATTGACAACGGAGAGTGTAGTTGCAAATATCAAGGAAGAGACCCCCGCAATGCCTGCAGGTGCCGGCGGAATGGGCGGTATGATGTAAATAGCGAAAACGGCTGGAAGAATGCAGGGTTGAAGTCCGCCTTGCATTCTTCTCTTTATTTATGACAAAATAAGACTCGCGAAGCGTGGGTTCCATTGTTATCGGCTTTAGGCGGTTTCGCTGCATGATAATTGTGTAATCGGCTCGTGGAGCGGCATGGGAAGACAGGGATGGAAGAGGAGGAGAG
The DNA here is from genome assembly GCA_910584435.1 of uncultured Acetatifactor sp. Classification (GTDB taxonomy): domain Bacteria; phylum Bacillota; class Clostridia; order Lachnospirales; family Lachnospiraceae; genus Acetatifactor. The sequence continues at coordinate 2,440 of CAJUAP010000098.1, read as the reverse complement.
AGTTTATGATTCAGTGGCTGCACAAGGAAGAGGGATACTGTGAGGGAAGTTTTAAAAGCAGTTTTTTTCGTGATGATGAAAACGGCGATGAACTTTGCATTATGAGTAAAAGCCCTGATTTGACAGAGTGTGCCGAAAAATGCGTTGAGGCATTTAATCATCTTACGGAGACAGAGATAAGCGGAATCTGTGAGGAAATTATCAATTGTGCAAGGGAGGGCGGTATTGACAAAGAATTTGAATTGCCTGATCTTGATAATGCTCTGGACATTTTGAATTATTGCTGGTTTACAACCGTATATGTAAATATGCTGAGTGAGGAAGATGAAACAGCTTATGTTGTTGAGGGCGAGGGCGAATGGGGGGAAGTAATCGGTTTTGCCGTAAACAATGGTAAAGTAATTTATGTCGGCGTTGATTATCTTGATTGTATGAAGGACGAAGAGTAAAATCTAAGCTTCTTATGTTTTTCTTAATAATTTTCTAATTTCATCACATATTTATGGTAAATTTTGAAAAGTCTTTGACATGAACATAAAAGTATAGTAACATTAACATGTCCAATTAGGAAGGAGGTGACATAATGGAAAAGGATTATAAGGTAACAGATGCAGAGAGAGCAGTGTTGGAGGTATTATGGGAACATGACGAACCGGTTCAGACAGCTGAATTGTTGGAACAGATGAAACAAAGAGGCAGAGATTGGAAGAGGCAGACCTTAAATACCTTGCTGTCACGTTTAGATAGTAAGGAAATTGTAAAACGTAAACGTGGATATGTACAGCCGGCACTGACAGAGGAAGAACTGTTGATGAAACAGACACAGGGAATCCTGGACAATCTCTATGGCGGAAAGCTCGGCAACTTCTGTCTTGCATTACTTGGGAGTACAAAAGTAAAAGAGGACGATATAGCCAAATTGAATGCATTAATTGATAAAATGCAGAATATGTAGAAGGATTGATAGAAGGGGAATTCATTCATTGCTTTCTATATGGAATTCATATTGTATGTTCATGTGCCGCCGCCCTGATTGCCTGTTCAGGGAAGATATGATGCTTCAGGACATAAGAAATGAGAAGGAAAATTTCTGAAAGGGCAGGGCGGGATAAGAACATACGCAGAGTATTTTATATACTTATGGATAGAGATTTTATAACCGGATATATAAATCGGTAGTATAGAGCCGTTAATTTGTTGCAGATTTTGTGATTTTTGCAGGAATATGCTTTTGATTTCTGAATTTATACATTGGGAACGCTTTTCCGAAAAGGGAGAAAACTAAATAAATAGATACAGGATAAATTTGATAAAGAAAGGGTCTGTCGTAGTATGACAGACCCTTTGGCCTGTGAAGAAGATGGTGCAGCTTCCCGGTGCTGTTTTAGCTATGAGATTGTAAGCGGCTATTGTCATAACGGGCAGGTATCAAATGGGCCCGCTGCAGAGCCAGATATAAGACAGGGAGCAGTATCAGCTGAAGGATGATTCCGGGAAAGCTGGAGACAAAATAGCCGGTTGCCCAGGCTTTCCAGGAATAATTGCCTGCGGTGAACAGCAGCGCTCTGGCAGCGCCGGTAAGGATGCGCCCTGTCAGCATGGCAGCGATAAGACTGATATAAAGATCGGCTATCAGGTGTCCTGCACGGATGAAATGCATTAACAGACCGCTGATTAGGCCGTATAATGCCAGTTCCACCATCATTGTGGGAAGATACCCCATTCCGGGCATGCCGGTGATAAAGCAGGAAAGTGTGGGACCTGCCAGCCCGCAGAGCAGCCCATAAGGCCAGCCGCATACAAGACCGCACAGAAGTACCGGGATATGCATGGGAGAGAGCAGAGTACCGGCATTCGGTATGGCATGCAGTCCCATAGGAAGTACTACACAGAGAGCAATACATACGGCAGTTACGACACATTTTGTCAGCTTTGACATTTTGTTCATGATTTTTACCTCTTTCTTATTCTGGTTTTACGGAAGTACTGAAGGTATTTCAGACAACGGTTCGGCGGTTGATGGAACCGGAAAAGAAATCCGGCACAATAAAAGCCACGAAAGCAGCCCTTTTTTCTAAAGGATTTCTGCCTTCCTGGCATCAGATTTCATACTAAATATGCAATTATTTCATACTAAATATGCAATTTCATCAAATCCGGAATGGTCATATCATTGGTACTTCCAAAGGAAATGAGCATTTTTCTAAATGCGCCGTTTCTTCCTGAAACGAATATATAATTATTATACCGGGAGTTATAGATATGTCAAGATGGAATTTTAAGTTACCGTGAACGGAGTGAACAGTAACAATTTTAAGCAGCGGCTCAGTGCAGTTTTTTATAGTGACATTGCTATTTTGATATGATATAATAAGACCATATTCAAGGCAGGAGACGGCCGAATGGCCATCCATACCATGATTGAACTGTAATCATGGTA
>CAJUAP010000097.1 GCA_910584435.1 uncultured Acetatifactor sp. | reverse complement strand
ATTCATCTGGAACACAATAGGCATTGTCGATTTTTAACCGCCAAAGTAATATATAAAGGAGGTTGGAGAAAACGAACTGCTTTCTCATAACACAAAATATAAGCCTATTATAAACAACGGAGATATTTTTGTTTAGGAAAAGTTATTGGAAAAGAAGAATGATTAAAACCGCCAATGGCGTTTTAATAAAAATCTAAAGAAAAGAGGATTAAAAATTATGGCACTTATCAAATGTCCCGAATGCGGGAAGGAAATTTCTGATCAGGCTTTATCATGCCCAAATTGCGGAACGCCAATGAAGAAAGGAGAAACTAAATTTTGCCAGCATTGTGGAGAATCAATTGACAAAGAATGTGTTGTATGCCCGAAATGCGGGAAGCAAGTAAAAGAATTGAAAGATAGCGGAAATGATAAAAATATCATTATCAATAACAATAATTCTGCATCGGCAAGCGCATCTGCTATTGCAGGAGGTTTTGGAAATTTTGTAAGCCCAAAAAGCAGACTTGTTACATTACTTCTATGCTTTTTCTTAGGCGTCCTTGCAGTACATAGATTTTATGTCGGAAAAGTTGGAACTGGAATATTGATGATACTACTTATGTTTACTGGAATTGGAGAACTATGGCTGTGTGTTGACTTTCTTTTGATTATATTCGGAGCATTCACTGACAGTCATGGATTCAAAATAAAAAATTGGTAAAATTTTAAAACCGCCCAGTGTTGGCGCACTGAACGGCTTTTGATAAATACATTTTATGCCCTAAAGGCAATATACTATACAAATACATCGTATCATCTTTAGGGCAGCCATGCAAGAGGAAAATCGCTGGCTGTTATTTTTATGCCAATTTTTAAGGAGAATGATACAATGAAAATTGAAAAACGTCCGGAACTTACCGTGTGCGGAAGATGTACAAAGGGCAGATGTATACTGTTGCATTTGACCACAAACCTACTCAGAAGGAAGCCATGCTCACCATGGCAGATGAACTCCAAAAGGTGCAGAAAAAACATGATAGCATGAATTTCAAGGCCGCTGCCGAGGAATACATTGGAGCCAAAAGGAATGTCTTATCTCCTACCACAATCAGGGGGTACAACAGCGCAATGAAGACTATATCAAAGAAATTCCAGGATATTAATATACATGACATTACGGCGCTGGATATCCAGGCAGAAGTGAATCATTTGGCAAAAGACCATAATCCCAAAACAGTTCGTAACTACCATGGCTTCATATCGGCTGTTCCAGGTACATTTTGCCCAAACCTTAAGATTTGTACCCACCCTGCCGCAAAAGGTCAAAAATGAGCCGTATATCCCTTCTGACGATGATATTAAGCGGATACTGGAATGTGCAAAGGATACGGAATATGAGATACCCATTATCCTTGCCTGTTACGGCCTTAGGCGTTCCGAGATATGTGCACTCACACTGGATGACTTGGATGGAGATGTGATTCGAATAAATAAAGCGAAAGTTATGAACGAAGATGCTAAATGGGTAGAAAAAACAACAAAAACCACATCCAGTACAAGGGAATTTGTAATTGCACTAATAAAAACAGCGAATAAAACAGCCGCAAACCCTTGATTTAACCGGAAAATCTTTGGATTTACGGCTGTTCCTGCCACTGCGGAAGATGGGACTTGAACCCACACGGCATTGCTGCCACAAGATCCTTAGTCTTGCTCGTCTGCCAGTTCCGACACTTCCGCAAGTGCATCACGCAAGTATCATCTTATCATCTCCCACACAAAATGTCAATTCTTTTTTATAATTTTGGGAAAATATTTATAACAACTACCTTTTCTGTCCTCTTATTCGGCCAAATACATTTTCAGTCCGCCCTCAATCTGCTGTATTGTTTCTTCTTTTGATTGATTTCCATTCAGATATCCCTCCAGGGCCTCTATCAATACCTCTCGTATCTTGCTGTCTTCCTGAATGGGCTTGCACAGGGTCTTGCAGAGCTCCAGCAGCTTTTCTGCCGTTTCCTGAGAATAACTCTTAATCTGGAACTCTTCATATCCGCCGTCCACCATGATTGCCGTCTCTGCCTCGGCTTCCGAACGGTCTTGTACAGACTGCTTTTCTAAAGATGCAGAATTCACTGCAAAACCACTGTAATAATCCTTATCCTGGATTTCTTCCGACAGGGCGAACCGAAGGAAATCCTTAGCGGTTTCCGTATAACGGCTTTTTGCACAGATTCCCACCTGTACGGAAGGAATAAAGCTGCTCTCAAAAACCGTAAATTCGCCCTTGATATAATCCACAATAGCTATTGGAAACATGCATCCCTTAAAACCATCTGCTTCCTCAAAAGCAAGCTTACCCTGATCCGCCAGATCCCACACATTGAAACATTTTTCATCCTTCCCCCGGCTGCTTACCATTCCGCTGTTATCTGCTATTATTTTCAGATAGTCCAGCGTTTGTCCCAATGCCTTCTGGTTCAGCTGCTTGCCCTGAACAATCTCATTGCAGAAATGAGGGTAAAATTTGTCCACCAGTTCACTGACGGTCTGATCTCCCAGATAGCTGTAATCCTGCGTTGAAAGGAATTCCGCCAGGTTCTTCATAGAGACCATATTTTCCGCCGCAATATCCCTCCCGGCCGCAATCCAGAAACCAAACTGCAGAGGTACGATATACCTGCTGCCGTCTTCCTGCACATAGCTTCCGGTGATATTGGATAGCAGTGCTCCGCTTTGTTCCAAAGGTTCCACCACATCATTGATATCTGCCAGCAATCCCTTTTCGGCATAGGAATCCATATTCAGATGATCCATCACCAGAATATCAGGTGCTCCGTCTCCCATGAGCATTGTATTCAATTCCTGATATACGGCATTATAATCTGTCTTATCATAGTAATACATTGGATAAGCGTACTCAACAGAGATCAATACCTCAGGATGCATTCTATGATACATTGCTGCTGCCTGATTTAACAGAGAGCTGTCATGTACCGTATATAACTTCAGTGTTTCTTTTACCTCTATCACTGCTTCCGGGTCATACTCGTACCGATTCAGTTTCACCCCGCCGCCTGATTCCTGGAACAGAGCATAAATCCTGCCATCAGATATTGCACTGATGTCTACACACCAACAGCTCGTAAGACTGAAATCTGTCTCCATGCCGTCTATCAGTTTTTCCCATTCCGCGGCCTCCGGCTGATAGCGGAAAATACCTTGATTGCCTGCTGCAATCAAAATTCCCCCTTTTAAAGCGCAGAATTGCGCATTTCCGGTGTTCTCAGGAACGGTAATCATTTCCGCACTATCTTCCCTGCCATCTTTTCTTTTCTCGATTCCGGCAACAGAAAGTCCTCCTGCTTCATCCATCAAACTTAAATACACATTTTCTCCATCCCCTGTAAAGCTTTCTCCATATTGAGCAGTTACAGGTTCACTTTTCAGCAGACTGCCATCTCCTCCCTGGAAAATATCAACGGATTGGTAAGAATAAGTCACCAATGTGCCATTGTCCAGCGCCTCAATATCCATGATGTATTCATAACTTCCCCATTGTTCGTCAGGCACTGTCCACTTTTCCGGAGTGATTTCTTCTGCCGTTTCCCCCTGCCCGCGCCAGAGATGCCCCTTATACTCTCCTTCTGTAGCATAACCGGCAAACAGATATTGCACTCCGCCTTCTTCCTGCAGCAGTTTTACCTCCGCCCAGTCCATACAGTTCAATTCCAACACCGCCAGCCAATCCTGAGTCACATCCACAAATCCGTCCTCCTTGCTGGCCCATTCTCTTAATATCGTCTTCTCTTCCTGCTGCTGTACCGCCAGCAGATGCAACTCATCATTTACCGTAAATAACTGCTTTATCTTCCAATCTTCCAACTCCTGGGGCAATGCCTCCTGGCTTTCCACATATCTTCCCTTTACCGGCTCTGCCATGTCGTCCACAGCTGCATCCTGTTTTCCACAGCCGCACAGCCCGGCCGCAATAACCGTACATAGCACTGCAGCCAGCCACCGTCTTCCCTGTATCATTATATTGCCTCCCTTCCTTTTCCTCTTTCCCAGCAGCATCATGTTACCTCTCATTTCCGATTCTCCTTCCCTTACATCTGCACATTGCCCCCTCCGGTTTACCTTCCCTTGTACTATCTATCATACACCTATTCCACCCATCTTCCCTGGATTCCCCACATTGCCTCCCTTCCGGCTTCCCTTCCTCTGCATTCCCCATGCTGCCTCATACCAGCCATATTCCTGGTACTCCCCACGCTGCCTCATACCAGCCATATTCCTGGCATTTCCACGCTGCCTCCCTTCCAATTCTTCCTTTGGATTAGCCATGCACCTCGCTATATGGTTTTAAAACATGGTAACACACTATAATGCCCTTGTATCTTAAAAGTATCCTAAAGGTATCCTAACTGTATCCTATCAAAATATTAAGATTATATTATCTCTTTTTCTGAAGATAACATAATGCTTTCACCATCATATCCTCTCCGATTCCGCATTTTGATAAGTTACACCCCGGTAATAGGGCAGATTATCCAATTTCTTAAATTTTTTTAATTCATTTTTGTACATTATTAAATTGCCCTTTTTGATAAAATGTGCTATCATCATATGTATGCTTGTAATAGAGAAAGGTATAAAATTGTGTAAAATGGAGGGTAAATTGACATGAAAAAATTTATTTCACTTTTCTTAACTGCAATTATGGCATTTTCATTGGCAGGCTGCGGCACTCCGGCGTCCGGCGATGGTTCCAGTGCATCCAGTCCCGCATCAGGATATGCTGATGACGAGGGATATGCAGAAGGTAAATTCGGCGACACCATGCACACTTATTTCTTCGACTTTACTATCAATAGTGCATATGTCTGCAGTCAGTATGAAAATTATGTTCCCCAGGAAGGAAACGAGCTGCTGGTAGCGGAGATGACGATTAAAAATACCCATAGAGAGAGTCTTCCTATGTTTGACACGGACTTCCAGGTACAATGGGGTGATACATCCGAAGATGCCTTTGATGTTCCTATTACTTATTATGCAGAGTCCACAGATGCCATTGGCGAAAATGTACTTCCTTACGAATATATGCTGGCAGTCAATGAATCCAGGACAGGACTTCTCATTTTTGAAGTGCCGGAAGGTAAAAATGATTTCAATATTTCCTATCTGGAAGAATTTGATAACGATACTACCGGTGATGTTTTCTTTGTATTCTTTACCGCTGAACGTAAATAGTTCTGTACTTCTTCCAAAAAGGCGGTTCATGGAACGATATAAGAATAATTTGTAAACGGCGCAGCTTATAAGCTGCGCCGTTTCTCTGATTTGCATGTCATTGGACAAAGGCATGGGAGCATTCCCTCAAGTCTGACAGTTCAGCCTTCATCTAAACTGTTACCCCAAATTACAGCATAATTTAAAATGTAGATAAATAATTGAAAATCAGGCATTATAATCACATGTCAGGAGGTATGGAATATGAATACGAAAATATTGATCGCTGACGATAAAGCGGATATTGTGTCAATGCTCCGCATTTCTTTTTGAAAGCAAAGGTGAACTTGTCCTGTCTGCCGCAGACGGAACGGAAGCCGGATATTATCTAACTGAATATCAATATGCCCGGATTAGACGGCTTGAACGTTTGTGAGCGCGTCCGGGGATTTGACAGCAAGGGCGGCAGCAATGTTGCGGCGGAACATATCCGCAGAATCAGGACAAAAATTGCAGCATATACAGACCGGGTCTATATTGAAACAGTTTGGGGGTGCGGATATAAATGGATAAACTAGAACACACCGGACAGAATAAAGGCCGTAAACGATTTGAATATCACTTTATCAAACGGCGTTTACGGCCTGTTAGAAGCAAACAGTGCAGGGAAAACCACCTTTATGAGGCCAATATGTCATCTTCAGAATCCTGCCTCCGACAGGATTTTCATGACGAACTTCCACATATGACTTCACTACATGGTTTTGTAACATGATTTCACTATAAACAGGCAGCAGCTCAGTCTTCCGCTCGTCCACTGCCCCTGTCATAGTGCCGGCATAAACAGGTGATGGCTTTACTTCTTATCTCTGTACACGTCCGGAAGCATCTCCGCCTGCTAAGGTCTCGACTTCTTTCCTGGATACCAGGTTGAAATCTCCGGGGATGGTATGCTTTAATGCAGAAGCAGCCACACCATATTCCAGTGCTGATTTGAAATCCTTGCCGTCCAGCATACCACAGATGACACCGCCTGCAAAGGAATCTCCGCCGCCTACACGGTCAACAATCGGATGGATGCTGTATTCCTTGGAATGATAGAATTCCTTGGAGTCCCTGGAATAAATACATGCTGACCAGCCATTGTCGGATGCAGAATGGCTGACACGCAGTGAGGAAATACAGTACTCAAAATTGTAATCTGCCACCATCTGCTCAAAAATGGACTTGTAGCCATCCAGCTCCAGATCACCGCTGGTTACATCGGTCTTGCCAGGCTTATAACCCAATACCAGTTCCGCATCCTCTTCGTTTCCGATACACACATCCACATACTGCATCAGGTTCTTCATAACCTTCTGTGCCTTCTCTGAAGACCACAATTTCTTACGGAAATTCAAATCAACGGAAACCTTTACGCCATGCTTCTTCGCTGCCTTCAACGCTTCCTCGGTCAGCACTGCAGCACTGTCCGATACTGCCGGGGTAATGCCGGTAAAATGGAACCAGTCCGCACCTTCAAAGATAGCATCGAAATCAAAATCTGCCGCCGTTGCCGTAGATATGGAAGAATGCGCTCTGTCATATACCACCTTGGAAGGTCTCATGGAACATCCGCTCTCCAGGAAATAGATGCCAAGCCTTTCACCGCACTTTGCAATATGTTCCGTACCCACATTATACTTTCTCAGAGCAGCCACTGCACATTCACCAATCTCATTGTTGGGAACAGCCGTAACAAATTCAGCATCATGTCCGTAGTTTGCCAGCGATACTGCTACATTTGCCTCTCCGCCGCCGTAGCATACGTCAAACTCGTCTGCCTGAATAAATTTCTCGAAATTAGGGGTGGATAACCTCAGCATAATCTCACCCATGGTAATTACTTTTGCCATTGTTTCTCTTATCCTTTCTCATCAATGCTCTGCTTTTTTCTGACATTACTATTTCTGAACCAGGTGTACGGCAAATCCGCCGATTTCTTCCTGCAGATAAATTGCCTTGTATTTACCCTTATCATCCTTCTTGGGTTCCTCAAATGCCACACCTAAAACAGTACTCAGATAATTCACAGCACGCTCAATATAATTCGTTCTGATGGCAATATGCCCATTGGTGCCCTTGAAGGGAGACTTCATGGCTTCTACTGCCGTTCCGGCGAAGACTGAACTGTTGCCGGCCTTTGCCGTCATACCGAACAATACTGCAAAACGGTTTGCTGCCTTCAGGGCTTCCTCTTCATTGG
>CAJUAP010000096.1:6588-7922 GCA_910584435.1 uncultured Acetatifactor sp. | reverse complement strand
GGGGGCTTCGCCCCCCCCCACAAGAGGGGGGCTTCGCCCCCCCCAAAAGAGGTGGGCTTCGCCCCCCCCCAAAAGAGGTGGGCTTCGCCCCCTCTTGCGGTATGTCTGGAAGTGTGTATAGGAAGGAATGATTTTGATAGGAGCGGTATGTGGGCTGCAGGCTGCAGTTTTCTATGTACCGCTTGTTGTAGTGGTGAATTGCAACAGTCGGCAGCTGTTCAGACAGTCTTTGCCGCGAAGTCAAAATTGAGCTCCAAAAGGCGGCGTGAGCCTTGCAATTATTGCGTTTTGTGTGCATTCTCGTAACAATTGAATGTTTTAAATAACTTTTTATAAATGGGTATTGACATACAATATTATATGCGCTATAGTATTAGCATCAAACAATATTATATGACATATAATATTATATGGATAGGGTATATGATGATGTAGAAGATGCAAGTTCAAAATGTGAGAAAAGACAGAAAAGGGGCGATTGGATGGTATTTAATACAGGTGCGGCACTTTTAGATGCAATTGTGCTGGCTGTAGTGTCCATGGAACCGGAGGGGACTTATGGGTATAAGATTACCCAGGAAGTCCGGCAAGTCATCGAACTGTCTGAATCCACACTATATCCTGTGCTGCGGCGGCTGCAGAAGGATGAATGTCTGGAAGTTTATGACATGGAGTGTGCAGGAAGAAACAGACGCTACTATAAGGTGACAAGCAGAGGTTGGGCACAACTGCGATTATATGAAAGTGAATGGCGAAAATATGCGGACAAGGTGACAGGATTGTTCGAGGGGAGGATTGTAGTATGAACAGAGTAGATTTTATGCAGCAATTGGAAAGCCTGCTTCAGAGCATTGCTCCCATGGAGCGGGATGAGGCATTACAATATTATAATGATTATTTTGATGATGCTGGAAAAGAGAATGAGCAGGAGGTCATCGAGGCGTTAGGGAATCCTGCCAGAGTAGCAGAGAATATCAAGAGGGATTTGCTGAATAATGGTTACGGAGAGGGTACCATGCGGAAAGCAAGGGCATCTGACAGAGCCCTGGTGGAATATGAGAAAGAACCACAGGAGGAAGAGGCGGAAATAGAGGAGGCTGACAATTCCGCTGCCGGAAGTGAAGGAGTCATAGGCGCATCATATGAGAACGGAACCGTTGGAAGTGCATCCTATGATAACGGAGGGGCTGGAAGTGCATCTTCCGAAAACGGATCGTCCGGAAGTGTATCCTGCGAAAACGGAACTTTTGGAAATACCTCCTGCGGAAACGGATCGTCCGGAAGTGCATCTTCCGAAAACGGATCGTCCGGAAGTGTATCCTGCGAAAACGGAA
>CAJUAP010000096.1:0-6488 GCA_910584435.1 uncultured Acetatifactor sp. | reverse complement strand
AGTGTATCCTGCGAAAACGGAACTTTTGGAAATACCTCCTGCGGAAACGAAGGGGTCGGAAACGCATCCTTTGAAAACGGAGTGTCCGGAAGTGTATCCTGCGAAAACGGAACTTTTGGAAATACCTCCTGCGGAAACGAAGGGGCCGGAAACGCATCCTTTGGAAACGGAGCGTTCGGAAGTGCATCTTCCGAAAACGGATCGTCCGGAAATGCATCCTATGGCGGTGAAACCTTCGGAAGTAGAGATTCTGGCAGCAGAGTCTATGGAAATACGATATATTCTCAGGCGACAGCGGCAGATGCATCACAGAGCGAGGGAAAAGCAGGAAAATCGCATATGTCCGGCTGGACGACAGCTTTAATTGTGGTATTGGTGGTCTTGGCTTCTCCGGTTTTGTTAGGAGTAGGAACGGGAATCATTGGGATAGCGCTTGGAGCAGCAGGAACACTGCTTGGAATGATTGCGGCATGGTTTGGAATGATAGCTGCCTGTGGAGCAGTATTTGCAGCGATGTTTGTGGTGCTGGTGGTGCTGATTGTGGTGGGATTTCTGTGTCTGTTTACTGAACCGTGGGTTGGGATGGCCATGATTGGGAGCGGTCTGGTGTGCGGCGGTATTGGTCTGCTGTTCCTGATGCTGACTGTGGCCATGGCAGGTATTGTTACACCGGCTATATTCAGGGGACTTGGACATTTGTTCCGATGCCTGTTCAAAAAATCAGAAAGAGGCGTGGAGAGAAATCTGCAAAGGGGGTAATCAAAAATGAAAAGATTTATGAAAGGCTGTGGCATTTTAGCTCTTGTGCTGATTGGTGTCGGGGTGACGCTTGGTATGGCTGGCCGCTCCGTGGCAGGCCAGGCTACCATAAGGGCGGTAGTGGAAGACGTGACCGGCGGCAGAATTCGTATGGATGGGGGAAACTGGTGGGGGTGGAATTTTGTAATAAATCATCATAATGCATATGCACAGGAATATGATGTATGTGAACAGGTACTCAGTGTGGAGCAGACAGATGTATTAAGCATCGTTGAGGGGGATGATGTGATAGAGGACGGCTATGCTTCCGAGGACTGGGAGACTGGCTGGGAAGGCTTATATGATATTGAGGATGCCTTTGATTTTGATGAGGTTTATCAAATTTGGAAAGGGAATGTGGCAAAATATCAGCTTGGAACGGATATCGAGGATCTGGATATAGAATTGGGAGGCGGCAGTTTCACCACAATAGTATCGGATGATGATAATTTCTACGTAGAGGCAGAAGGCGTCCATAAGTTTCAGGGATTTGTGGAAGACAATACGCTGTACATTAAATCTACCAGTACGAGCAGAGGGGGAAGCCAGAAAGGTGAAGTGACCCTGTATGTGCCGGAGAATTATTACTTTGAGGAAGTGGAGATTGATGTAGGTGCAGGAGCGCTGTGGTTCAGCAATCTCAATGCACAGGAAGCTTCCCTGGAGGTTGGTGCCGGAAGTATTGCGCTGAATGATCCCAAGGTGCAGGAATTGGATGTAAGCATTGGTGCCGGAAAAATAGATATGACAGGCATGGAAGCAGGGAATCTGGATGTGGAAGTAGGCGCGGGAGAACTGATAGCGGAGGGTACTGTTCTGAACAATGCCGATGTGGAATGTGCGATGGGAAATGTGGAGATAGGTCTGGTGGGCAGCGAGAACGATTTTAACTACTATCTGGAAGGTCATATGGGGAGTATCCAGGTGGGAGACAGCGGTTATATCAGCGGCGGATTTTCCCAGAAGAGAACCATAGACAATCGTGCGTCAAAAGAGATGGAAATAGAATGTTCTATGGGAAATATAACAATATGGTTTATGGATTGAGAAAATCCAAGTTATATACTGAGGATTGTCTGTGCCGCTGAGAGGGGACGGCATGTCAGAAAGTGTGAAAAATGTGGTATGGCAGCAGATTTGTCATACCACATTTGCTATGAAGACAATTATGGTTCTACAAACAATCCGGACTTTTTCAATGCGGGTCTTAGGGCCAAATAAATTGCGGAAGCTGCAATAACAGCAATAACAGCATTGACACTGGTGGTTACGGCACTCATTTTTACCAGGACAGAAGTAATATCCTGAGGAATGCCAAAGAGGTAAGTTTTGTAAAAGTATCCAACCAGAGGGTCGGCTATAATGTTGAATCCCATGCCGCAGGCGGAAGCAAGAAAAGTGACACCAGTGACATATTTGGCTGAATGATCCCGGCTGAGTTTGCAGATGACATGGGCAACCAATCCTACGATCAGACCGATGCAGAGTTTTAACAGGAAGGTCTTGGGGGCGCTGGTGATATAGGAAGTGGTAAAGTCTCCTATGGTCATCCCTACTGCGCCTGCAAGGCCGCCCCAATAGCCCCCCAGCAGTAATGCAGCCAGCACACAGAATACATTGCCAAAATGGAAGGAGGTCTTTTCGGGGCCTACGGGAATGTCGATCTTAAAAAATGCAAAGCCGATATAGCAGAGGGCAGCTAAAAGTCCTGCCTGAGCCAGGCGCTTTATATCGGATTTATCAGCTTGGCGTACCCCGATGAATGCATTGTAGAGCCCTTTTGCAGTCAGCAGGATGGCGAAAAACACAAGGGTCAGGCTGTAGGAATAAGGGCGCTCCATATGGAGTTTCTCGCTGGTTAATCTGCTGATTTCTGCATTCAGAGCATCCAGGTCACCTGCAGCAGTTCCTTCCTGGATGGCGCTGGCCTGTGATTTAGCCTCTTTCAGTGAAACTCCCAGAACGACAGATTGCTGGTAGCTGGAATTGTAGGTAAATACCGCCAGGATAATGCCTGCAATCAATAGTATTGCACCTATCATAAGCAATACGTAACTTTTGCGCTTTTCTGTTTCCTGCTTTTGCGCTGTTGATTTTTCTGTTTTCATGTTAATCTCCATTTCTGCACTGCTTTTTTGTTAGAAGCAGCTTTGTTATCTTTATTTCCAAGGTATTGCCGGATGTCGACATTTTGCCGTTTGCATGTCTGCTGTGAAAGACTTCGCACCCGCTTGAGGAAACCGCTCAGTTCCATAGGCTTTCCTGCTTATGCATGTCATATTCTATGGCATGCAGGCCAGCGATGCGCCGAACCGTATATTAAGGGGGGCGTGGCTCTGGCGGTTTGTGCATTTTCACGGTGTGCCGAGGACAGACCCCAATGTGCCAAGTACAGGCACATGATATTTTTGTCTTTGGCACAAACTGTTGCAGCAGGACTGTAGTTTCCGGCATGTAATCTGACATTTCCTTGGAGTTAGTGACAGTGTACAGGAAAAGTGGCATGACAAAAAGTACCAGAACAAAACTTTTTCACCATGCCAGTTTAAAATCAATATTTCTATTTGTACTGGAAAGGCAGGGAAAAGTAGGGTATAATGTTGACACAGAAATGCATTGTGTCAACTACTGATTCCAAATGCGCGAGAGGGTGTGTAAACACCTCTCTTTAGGCGCATGTAATCATGGTATAATATAGTACGGAAAAGCTGTGAAGGCAGTGTCAGGCAGTCTATGAAAAAACGAGCTGTGAAAAGGGAGGAAACAGAAATGAACGGAAGCCATATTGCAATACCTGCGATTCTGAAAGTGGGAAAGGGTGTGCTGGGTAGTATTGGGAGCTGCATGAAGGCCGGAGGAATGGAGAGGGCGGTTATCTATTTTGGAAACGGCCTCATAGATATGTTCGGCATCCAGGTGATGGAATCCCTGAAGGAAGCCGGAGTTACCGTGTTGGAGTACAGGGAAGTGGATTCTATTAAAATAGAGGATATTGTGGATATGGCCTTTGCCATTGATGCAAAAACACAGGTGATTGCCGGCATTGGCGGCGGAAAAGTCATTGATGCGGCCAAGTATGCGGCATATCTGCGCAAGATTCCCTTTATCAGTGTGCCTACATCGGCTTCCAGTGACGGATTCTCCAGCGCAAGCGCCTCCCTGACCGTGAACGGCAGAAGGGCATCTGTTCCGGCCCGTTTGGCTTACGGCATTATTGCGGACACGGAGGTGATTAAGAGCGCACCTGTCAAATTCCTTTATTCAGGTATCGGAGATATGGTGTCTAAGATTACGGCGCTGTATGATTGGATTTTTGAAGAGAAGGCGGGATGCTCTGTGGTGAATGATTTTGCAGTGATGATTGCGAAGAAGGCGGTGAACAGTTTTGTGCGCACTCCCTTTGAAAGTATTCAGGATGATTTGTTCCTGAGGGAACTGCTTGATTCTCTTGCCATGAGCGGTATTGCCAATGAGATTGCGGGAAGCAGCGCTCCTGCCAGCGGCAGTGAGCATCTCATATCCCATGCGCTGGATAAAATGCTGGAGCAGCCTCAGCTTCACGGGGTTCAGGTGGGGATAGCCACATATCTGATGAGCAGGGTGCAGGATCATCGTTACAAACGGGTTAATACCATATTTACAGATACCGGTTTCTGGGATTATGTCAGTACATTAGGGCTGAAGAGGGAGGATTATGAGCAGGCCATTGAACTGGCGCCTTCCATAAAACCATCCAGGCATACTTATCTCCATGAAGAAAAATACCGTCAGCTTGCCAGGGAAATTCTGCGCGGGGATGAGATGTTAAAGAAGGTATTTCGCCACTCATGAAAAATACCTGACAGTATGGAAGGATTGTATGTGCAGGGAACAGGGGCTGATTCGGGGACAGAGTTCCCGGAAAAGCCGATGGTTTCCCCAGCCTTTTCTTTCACAGACGGCTGCATCCGTTCGCAGGCAATCCGGCGTCAGTAGATAGATACCAAAACCGCCGCGCCCTTTTCGGCCATCCGAAGGTAGAATTGTTTCAGACCTTCAAAGCATCCCCGCATATCGTCCAGGATTTCCTCTGCCTCATCATCATAGCTCCAAATGTTTGGATAGATGTCGTGTTCGGCAAAGCTCCGCATATTGAATTTTTCAGCGTATATGTTGAAATCAAGTCCTTGCAGCGCCTCTGCAATCACTTTTACCCGCTCCGCCAGTGTCCCGGATACAAACTCCTCAATATCTTCTCCTGAAATGTTGAATTGTCCTACAATCGCCTCACTGATCGGGTCATTTTCTATCGGCTCACAGGCAGATTTCCCAGTCAACAGAAAATGCAGCGCATCCCACATTTTATCTATGTCATATAAATCAATTTCTTTTGTTCCCTGCAATTCCTCTACCACATCAACAAAGTCTGCGGAACCTTTCAGGTTTTCCAATTCCTGATTGGTAGACTTCTGATAATTTGCAATCATTCCCATAGCCTGTCCCCCCTTATTACTACTCAGTAATCCAGCAAAACCGGCACTTGATTTTCCTCAGCAAACCTTAGCGCCTGATAAAAGAGAGAAAACGCATATTTCGCCAGGGACTGTGTGTTGTATTGGACACATTCAACTCCCATTGTTATCACACCGTCTGCGCCGACAGTCCCATCTGTCGGATAGCCCTCAGTCTGTTCCCACTGAAGGATCATGTCCTCATCCGCCTGCCACGCCATTTGATTAAGCCGCTCCAACTCCTTGCGGAGTCCGGCTGTGGTAGCGATCATCGTCTGATTGCCGGTGGGCATCGACCCCTGGAACATAAAACTGTCTGGCAGCGGCAGCCAGCAGGATGTACCTCGAAACAGCGACCAGACCTTTTCCGTATCCTCTGAAAGCCGGTCGATCAAAGGGTGGTCCCAAAACTGCCAATCTTTCTCTATGGTATCTGGAACAGGTTCCCCATAGACATGGCAGACGGCGACCAGCAGCATAGCGCCAAAGGCATCCCAGTCCGGTTTGTCGGTATAATAAGGCTTTTCGTTGTTTTCCGTCCATGGGGTGTAAGGCTTTTGTCCCGGCTGGGTGATTGCTGACAATATCTGCTGCTGCCAGTTTTCAATATCCGCCTGAATTTCAGCGGGGGACATTTTTTCATCCTCTGGAATTTCATCACCGCATGGAGTAATACGCTGAAAAGTATATCCGTTTTCCTCCGCCCATTGCTGAACGGCAGTTTTCCAGTTGTGCGCATAGTATCGCGTCATTGTGCCAGCGTAAATATCAAGTCCCATAATGATGCTCCTTTCATTAGTGTCAATCCCCATCGTAACAAGGGTGTAGTAGTTGTGATCTTCTCTGGGCGGAATGACGCAAATATCCGGATGGACTCAAAGATCTCCAGGGCGTTGGCCAGAACCTCCTGGTCCACATCATCATCACCCTGGCGCTTCCGGCAGTCCCCCAGGACGGCCGGATTGCTGTACGTCCGCCCCAGTAGGAGGGGCAGCTGATAGCCTCTCGCTCCCTCTGGGATGGCCTCGATTGCCTGGATGCACTTGGTATACTCGTCCGCGTCGTTCCACGGTTCAATGCTCCGCAGCAGGCCCTCAGAACAAGCCAGCTTCATCATAGCGGTTGGGGCGTTTGCGCTGCTTGCGCAGCTCCTGCACACGCTCCCATGTGTCACGGTCTATGATTGGCTCGTGGTGGTTC
>CAJUAP010000095.1 GCA_910584435.1 uncultured Acetatifactor sp. | reverse complement strand
GAACTGGTTAAAAACAGCGCTGTGCGCCGCCTTTTCAGCGGCGAACAAGTCGCACAATTGTAATGCATAGTGCACACCGATTAAATTTACAGTATGACCCGACTGATATGTATAATTTGATGTCGTAGACAAGTATGGATTGAAAAGTGAATAGAAATATGTTAAAATTGCCTCAATGTGGCAAAAATACATCAGGAGGAAAAATGCTATTGAAGTCACGGAGGTCTCTGAAAGCCCAGCCCGTTGTCAGTGGTGTGCTTGTTGCTGTAAATGTTATAGTGTTTATGGCGGCAACGTTTTACAAGGGGGCGCTATATGATATGGGCATGCTGAAAGCTGTTGATGTATTGGTAAAAGGCGAATATGGCAGAATATTGTGGGCTGTTTTTCTTCATGCTGATATAACCCACCTTTTCAATAATATGTTTCTTCTGTTCTTTCTGGGAGCCATGATTGAAAAAGAAATAGGACATGTCAAGTATGCCCTGGTATATTTTCTCTCCGGTATAGGCGGGAATCTTCTGTCGCTTACAGCAAAGGTGATGACAAATGATTTCTCTGCTTCCCTGGGGGCCAGTGGGGCTATATTTGGTTTAGATGGTACTTTGCTTGCTATGGTACTATTTTCCGGGAGAAAAATGGAGAATGTGACACCTGTCAGAGTATTGCTGATGATAGCATATTCCCTGTACAGCGGATTTACAGGGGCAAATATTGATAACGCGGCTCATGTGGGAGGACTGCTGACAGGATTTGTAATTACGGCTCTTCTGTGTGGGCTGCAGCATTTGAAACAGCATTCAAGACAAAGTGGTGAACAAATGTAGAGGAATGTGAGGTGTGATGTTGAATATTAATATTTATTATGGCGGCAGAGGTATTATTGATGATCCCACACTGTTTGTCATCAACAAAATGCAGGAAATCTTAGAAGAACTCAGAGTGAATGTGACACGTTATAATTTATATGAGTTGAAGAATACCATACCGACACTTCCGCAGAGTTTGAAAGATGCCGATGGTATTATCCTGGCTGCCACGGTGGAATGGTATGGTATTGGCGGCTATATGCAGCAATTTCTGGATGCGTGCTGGCTGTTTGGAGATAAGGAGAAAATAGCAGGTATTTACATGTGCCCGGTAGTAATGTCTACTACTTATGGGGAGCGTGAGGCGAAGCTGAATCTGTCTACAGCATGGGAAATCCTTGGTGGTTTACCCTGCAGCGGCATTTGCGGATATATTGAAAATACTGTTATGCTGGAAATGAATGAACAGTATATCAGGATTATTGAGAAAAAGGCTGAAAATATGTATCGCTCCATTAACCAGCATATGGCTTGTTTCCCGGCCAGCAATCAGGCGGTAAAGCAGAAGATTGCGGTGCCCAAGGGTAATAACCTGACGCCGCAGGAGACAGAACAGCTCTCACAATATGTATCGGATGACAGTTATGTACAGCGCCAGAAGCAGGACATCCAGGAGTTGGCCAGCTTGTTCAGGGATCGGCTCAGTGAAGAAGGAAAGGAAAACGAGGAAGAATATTTGGCTGAACTTAAAAAAGCCTTTGTGCCGCAGGCCGGGTTTCGTGCAGAGTATTCTATAGGTATAGAGGAGAAGAAGAAAAGGCTATTGATATCTGTAGATGGATCGAAGCTGGAATGCAGCTATGGCATTCAGGAGCGGGCGGATGTGGAAATGCAGCTTGGAAGAGCAGCCATGGAAGATATTATTAATGGAAGAATGACGTTTCAAAGAGCATTTATGTCCGGAGTTATGAAGACAAAGGGAGATTTTAGAATTCTAAGAACACTGGATCAATTGTTCCGTTTTGATGAAAAATAATGATGGATTCGCAATGAATGTCGTATGTGATGATAATGGGCAGCGCAACAGAATCCTTGATGATTGGAAGGCGCTTAACTGGAATGGAATAGTCCGGCTAAGAAATGGCAAGAGGAAATTTAAAGCAGTCTCGGAACGGAGGTGCCCGGAAGGAAATTTCAGCTGCGTTCTTTGCAGATGAAATCTCCTTCCCTGGTTAGGGCACCGGAGTGGAGAGACCGGAACAAGTTCCCGCAAGCGGAAACTGGAATAGGAGGCAAAGAAATGAAGAAAGATGACTGTATTTTTTGTAAGATTGCAAATGGGGAAGTTCCGTCAAAAACATTGTTTGAAGATGAAGACTTTCGTGTGATTCTTGATTTGGGGCCTGCTGCGAAAGGACATGCATTGATATTGCCCAAGGAACATGCAAAAGATATCTATGAACTTTCCCAGGAGACGGCATCAAAAGTTTTCGTGTTGGCGAAAAAAATGGCTGCCAGAATGGTGGAGAAGCTTCACTGTGATGGATTCAACGTGGTACAGAATAATGGAGAAATAGCAGGACAAACAGTGGCTCATTTTCATATTCATCTAATTCCCCGGTATCAGGATGACGGTCAGGCGATTCATTGGATTCCCGGAACCCCTTCGCAGGAAGAATTGGAAGCAGTGAGGAAGCTGATCGTGGAATAATATTGGGGAGGAAGGAAATAGAGGAGATGAAATGAGAACACTGAATGTAGATAAAGTGACGGAAGCAATAAAGGAAATGTGTATTGAGGCGAATCACTTTCTGCCGGAAGATATGCAATGCGCCATGCAAGGGGCAATTGACACAGAGAAATCAGTGCTGGGCAAACAGATTTTAGAACAGCTTTGTGAAAATATGGAGATAGCGGGCAAGGACATGATACCCATATGCCAGGATACGGGGATGGCAGTTGTTTTTATGGAAATCGGCCAGGAAGTACATTTTGAGGGAGGCTTTGTGGAGGATGCTGTCAATGAAGGAGTCCGTCAGGGCTACAGGGAAGGATTCCTGCGAAAGTCTGTTGTCAACGACCCTGTCTTGCGGGAAAATACCGGGGACAACACGCCTGCTGTGATACATTATTCCATGATACCGGGAGATAAAGTTATCATTACGGTTGCGCCCAAGGGTTTTGGAAGTGAAAATATGAGCCGCATATTTATGTTGAAGCCTGCGGATGGTATTGAGGGAGTGAAGAACGCTGTGCTGACGGCAGTGAAAGAAGCAGGGCCGAATGCCTGTCCCCCCATGATTGTCGGGGTGGGAATCGGAGGCACTTTTGAGAAATGTGCACTCATGGCTAAAAAGGCACTGACCCGTTCCATTGGTCAGCATTCGGAAATCCGGTATGTACAGGAACTGGAAGAAGAATTATTGGAAAGAATCAATTGTTCCGGTATTGGACCCGGAGGATTGGGAGGTACAACTACAGCATTGGCAGTTCATATTAATACATATCCCACACATATTGCGGGACTTCCCGTGGCTGTCAACATTTGCTGTCATGTAAATCGGCATGTGGTAAGGAGTCTGTAGGGAAAGTGCAGGGCATTGCTGACGGTTTCGGCCTGTGAGGCATTGCCGGGCGAAATATTTGATTATCAGGTACTGTTTGAGGCAAAGGTGCCGTTTCAAATCGCCATTGCGGAGAGGACATTGGGTTAGGTGCAGCAGAGCTGTGCGGAAATGAGGTAACATGGACAAACATATTTCGGTGCCGTTTTCAGGGAATACGGCGGCTTCTTTACAGGCAGGGGATTATGTATATCTGACAGGAACAATATATACTGCCAGAGATGCTGCTCATAAGAGAATGTATGAGGCATGGGAGAAAAAGGAAAAGCTTCCTCTGGAGATGGAGAATAATATCATCTATTATATGGGGCCCTCTCCGGCCAGGCCGGGCAGACCCATTGGATCTGCCGGGCCGACAACGGCAAGCCGTATGGACAAATATGCCCCTGTTTTGCTGGATATGGGGTTAAAAGGAATGATTGGCAAGGGCAAGCGGAGCGGCGCAGTAAAGGAGGCTGTTGTGCGGAATGGAGCAGTGTATTTTGCAGCAATCGGCGGTGCAGGGGCGCTGTTGTCACGTGCGATTATATCTTCCGAAGTAATTGCTTATGACGATCTGGGAACGGAGGCAATCAGAAAGCTGGAAGTAAAGGATTTTCCTGTGATAGTAGTGATGGATGCCAAGGGTAATGATCTTTATGAGACAGCAATTCGTGAATATCATCAGGAAACATGTCTTTTTTAAGATAATAAAGAGAAGAGCGGCAGGATAGGCAGTGGCCGTGAGAAAATGAGGTAAAATATGGAACGAGTGTATAATCCGGGAGAAATTGAGAAAAAGTGGCAGAGGTACTGGGCGGAAAACGAGACATTTAAAACAGATGTGTGGGATTTTAGCAAACCTAAGTATTATGTGCTGGATATGTTCCCGTATCCGTCAGGGGTCGGCTTACATGCGGGGCATCCGGAGGGCTATACCGCAACGGATATCATGTCGCGTATGAAACGTATGCAGGGATATAATGTATTGCACCCCATGGGGTATGATTCTTTTGGCCTTCCTGCGGAGCAGTATGCAGTGAATACCGGAAATCATCCCAATGGGTTTACACAGGCAAATATAGAAACCTTTTCCGAACAGTTAAAAGAACTGGGATTTGATTATGACTGGTCAAAAATGGTTGCCACCAGCGATCCGGACTTTTATAAGTGGACGCAATGGATCTTCAAGCAGCTTTATCTGGACGGATATGCCAAATATATCGATATGCCGGTAAATTGGTGTGAAGAATTAGGGACTGTTTTGTCTAATGATGAGGTGATTGACGGCAAGTCGGAAAGGGGCGGTTATCCTGTTATACGCAAAAATATGAAACAATGGGTAATCAATCAGCCTGCTTTTGCAGAGAAGCTTCTGGAGGGATTGGAGGAAATAGACTGGCCGGAATCTACTAAGGATATACAGAGGCATTGGATAGGAAAGTCGGAGGGTGTTGAGGTTGATTTTCAGATTGTGGGGGGAGGAAACTTCTCTATTTACACCACATGTATTGAAACCATATATGGTATTACATTTATGGTATTAGCTCCAGACGGCCAAATTGTAAAAGACTTGATGCCAAGAGTAGAGAATCCTGAAGAAGTGCAGACGTATATAGATGAGACACTGAAGAAAAATGACATGGATCGCACAGAACTGAATAAGACCAAATCAGGTTGCGTGTTGAAAGGGCTTGCTGCGATTAATCCTGTGAACGGAAAAGAAGTACCTCTCTATATTGGTGACTTTGTACTTGCAAGTTACGGGACGGGAGCGGTTATGGCCGTGCCTTCTCATGATCAGCGTGACTTTGAATATGCAATTGCACACCATATTCCTATGGTGCAGGTAATTGGAGGATCGGATGTAAGTGAAAAGGCATTTGAAAAAGGTGATTATCTTGGCAAAGGCTGCCGGCTGATGAATTCAGAAGAATTTACGGGACTTACTGTTGAAGAAGCCAAAGAAGCAATTACTGAAAAACTGGTGAAGCAGGGTGTGGCAAGGAAGACAGTGAATTATCATTTCCGCGAATGGATATTTGCGAGACAGCGTTACTGGGGCGAACCAGTGCCGGTGGTGCATATGGAAAACGGAGATATTCATGTGCTGGATGACGAAGAATTGCCCCTGGTGCTGCCTGAGTTAGAGGATTATAAAGGGAAAAACGGGAAAGCACCGCTGGAAAATGCAGTTGAATGGAAGCAATACGAAAAGGATGGTATCAAAGGTGTTCGTGAAACATCTACCATGCCTGGAAGCGCCGGTTCCAGCTGGTATTTTATGAGGTATATTGACCCGCATAACCAAACGGAATTTGCTGACCAGGAGCTGCTGAAGCATTGGCTTCCTGTAGATCTCTATATCGGAGGGCCGGAACACGCGGTAGGCCATTTAATGTATTCCAGAATATGGAACAGATTTCTGTATGATAAGGGATTGTCTCCGGTAAAAGAGCCCTTTCAGAAGCTGGTGCATCAGGGAATGATTTTAGGTGAGAACGGTATTAAAATGGGAAAACGTTTCCCGGAGTTTGTGGTAAATCCCAGTGATATTGTGAGGAATTACGGTGCGGATACATTAAGGCTGTATGAAATGTTCATGGGGCCTTTGGAGGTGTCTAAGCCCTGGAGCCCGCAGGGGGTGGAAGGCGCCAGGAGATTTATAAATCGTGTATGGACATTTTTGACTAATCCAGAGAATATTACGGAAGAAAAGGATGATGATTTAACCAAAGTATACCATCAAACGGTTAAAAAGGTTACGGATGATTTTGAACAGCTTGGTTTTAACACGGCCGTCAGCCAGATGATGATTTTTATGAATGCAGCATATAAGGCAGGAAAATGTCCGAAGGAATATGCGGAAGGCTTCGTTAAAATGTTCTCCTGCATTTGTCCTCATGCAGGTGAAGAACTATGGCAGATATTAGGTCATCAGCAGACGATAGCTTATGAGGAATGGCCGGCATATGATGAAGAAGCTCTTCGTGAAGACACTGTCACAATTGCTGTGCAGGTGAATGGCAAAGTGAAGGGAACATTGGAGTTGGCGTTAGAAGAGGAAAGCAGTTCTGCTATTGTCAAGGCGAAGGAAATTGCGCCTGTAAAAGCAGCTATTGCAGGAAAAACAATTGTGAAGGAGATTTATGTAAAGGGAAGGATTGTCAATATAGTGGCGAAGTGATATGAATTATTGTGAAAGTCCTGTAACTTGTCTTGCGGAAACCGTGCAGTCAAAATGAGTTTCCCTGCTCATTAATGCCATATTCTATGGCATGCAAGACAGCTGTGCGCCAAACCGCATGCCTTTGCGGTTTGGCAGTTTGTGTGCATCCAGACAATTCCTCCACACCATTCATATGACTTGACAATAGAATGCAGATTTTCTATTGTATGATTGGAATGTGCGTTCCTGCCGACAAACAGGTAATGCTGCCGGCGGCTTACTTTATGTCGGGCGTTCCGCATATCTGAACTGTTACGAGAATGCACACAAAACGCAAAAAGAATGCGTTTTGGCGTATGCAAGTCGCGCAATAATTGCAAAAAAAATAAAAAAATGCATTGACAAAGAGAGCTGTTTTGAGTATAATAAGTTTTGTACTTGTGTAAAAGCTTTATATTGGTAGTGGTGTTGTTTCGGAATGAGGAGAAGTACTCAAGAGGCCGAAGAGGCGCCCCTGCTAAGGGTGTAGGTCGGGTGACCGGCGCGAGGGTTCAAATCCCTCCTTCTCCGTTTTGCTACCAATAGATTATCAATGGTATTAATTGTATATAGGAATATTTGAGTGGAAGGCACCTTGTTTTGCGAGGTGCTTTTCATGTATTATTATTTTCGTCTGCGCGGTCTGGAAGTATGATTTAAAATGCTGGATGTAGTAAATGTTTTACATGGAGGCATAGAATGACGTTTTCCAGTATTGTCAATATGGCAGAGGATTACATAAAAATAGGGGTGATGGCAGGGACAATATTGGTTATGGATTATATCATAGGAAATTTCTTGCTGTATCAGAGAATCTTCCAGGGAAAGAAGCAGCTGCGGTTTCGGAAACCCTGGATAATTTATATGGCAGGTGCGGCATTTTCGGCATCTATTGAGATAATACAGTTGATTTTTCACTGGGGGATTGTTGAAACAGATGATATTTTGAACAATTTGCTGGGTGTTGCCATAGGATATGGAGGTTATCGGCTGTTGAGCGTCCTTTTTAGAGCACACAGGAGCGGAAGGGGCAGAGTGCGCCTTATCTTCACAGGGTGCCGATGAAAGGAATAGAGGTTCGGACAGATATAGCATTGTCAGAGGAACAAAAGGATGTATGGATCTATCAGCTGCACAGGGCTGGTAGTATCTCTGCCGAAGGGGCTGTATTTGAAAATTTGGGTAAGGGTAAATACCAGTTCATTGTGGAACAGTATGAAAACGGGGATAGTATGTATGATGGCCAATTGATTTGTCAATATCATGCCAACGGTAAAATTTCCGATATGGATAATCACACATACACTTGCCCCAAATACAGTGAGGGGCAGAGCAAAACGGAACAGGAAGCATTTCCGGACATTCAGAGGGGAAATTTCATAAGCAGAATGCAGGATGAAAAACTGGCAGAGCTAACGGTTCAAGATGTGGAAATGGCATATGAGATTGATTCTAAGGGGTTCTGGCAGCCTGTGTATATATTTTAGGTGCTCTGCAATCAGAAGGAAGGCCGATTGGTGATTCCGGCATTGAAAAATAGAAGTATCTGCGTATGAAAGGAGGCGTGCCGCCTTGCGGCTGCTGCGAGAACTATGAGTATGCATTCTCGCAGCAGTGTAATGACCTGTCTGAACTGTTATAGGATAAATTATAGGATAAGAAAAAGTTTTGAAAAAATAAAATTAAGTATTGACAAGTTGTTACTTGTTGTGCTAATATAAAAACCTACCGCGAAAAATAAAAAAAGCTGTAGAAAAGAAATAAAAAAAGAAATAAAAAAGTTAAAAAAAGTTGTTGACAAGATTTGGAAAATGTGATATTCTATCAGAGTTGCTGGTGAAACAAAGCAACACATTGAAAAAGACCTGTGCAATATACAAAACAGATGCTGAGAAGCAGATTTGGACATTGATATATTGCAAAGCACCTTGACAAATAAACAGTAATGCAGCCCTGAAAATTCTAACAAGAGA
>CAJUAP010000094.1 GCA_910584435.1 uncultured Acetatifactor sp. | reverse complement strand
TGATTGAACTGTAATCATGGTATAATAAGACCATATTCAAGGCAGGAGACGGCCGAAGGAGTTATGTTATATCCGATGCCGCAGGGAAAACGGAAGGAAGAAAAAGTAAGAAAGGGCAGGGGAAAACAGAATAATGGAAGAAATTACAGAGGCAATTTCAGGGGAACGGATGCAGTTTGCCGTATTGATAGATGCCGACAATATCAGCTCTAAATATGCCGTGACTATTTTTGAAGAATTGGAAAAGTACGGTTTGTCAACTTACCGCCGTATTTACGGTAACTGGTCTAAGGGAAACGGCTGGTCGGAGGGGATGCTGCTGGAATATTCTATTATGCCGGTACAGCAGTTTTCTTATACCACAGGGAAAAATGCCACGGATATGGCTATGGTAATTGACGCTATGGATATTCTCTATAAGAATAAAGTGCAGGGGTTCTGCCTGGTGACAAGTGACAGTGACTTTACAAGACTTGCCATGCGTCTGCGGGAAGAGAATATGTTTGTATTGGGGATGGGAGAGTCGAAGACACCCTTAGCTCTGGCAAGAGCCTGTAATAAATTTATCCACTTGAATCTTGTGGCAGAGCAGAATATGATAGAGAGAAATGCCAAGACCGGCGGAAATAACCTGGTTCAGGAGGATGAGATTTCCGAAGAGCAGAATGTGACCCCGATTTCCGAAGTGCGTCAGGCAATTTTAACGCTGATCAATGAAAACGGTGGGAAGAGAGTGGATTTAGCGCAGATTGGCAGTCGGCTGAATGATAAATTTACAGATTTTGATGTTCGTAATTATGAATATACGAAATTGAGCACTATGATTTCTCAGGAACTTGGGGCTGACTTAACTATCAGAAAATTGAATAACCAGCATTATGTAGAACGCCGTTCCACATTGAATAAGGATGAACTGGAGCAGGAGATATGTCATATTATAGAGAAAAACGGCGGTATGGTGGAGAATCTGGCGTATCTGAACGATGAACTGCACAAGAAATACAGGCAGCTTGATTTTAAACAGTTTGGTTATAACCGCATTTCCAGTTTTCTGCGGAGTCTCGAATCAGTGACGGTGCATGAAAATGAAGTTACGTTAAAGGAAAAAAGTAACATGCAGGTGTGAAGGAAGGGAACGGACAGAAGATGGATGCCAGTATATTTGAGTATATGCGCAGCAGTGATATGGAAAAGGAAGCACCGCTTGCGGCCAGGATGCGTCCGAGGACATTGGACGAGGTGGCAGGACAGGAGCATATCATAGGGAAGGACAAGCTGCTGTATCGCGCAATTCAGGCGGATAAAATCAGGTCGGTTATTTTCTATGGGCCGCCGGGTACGGGGAAGACTACACTTGCAAGGGTGATTGCCAATACCACCAGTGCGGAATTTACACAGTTAAACGCTACGGTAGCAGGGAAAAAGGATATGGAGGAGGTGGTGGCAAAAGCCAAGGAGAATCAGGGCATGTACGGCAGGCGCACTATTCTCTTTATCGATGAAATTCACCGTTTTAATAAGGGGCAGCAGGATTATCTTCTTCCTTTTGTGGAGGATGGGACGATTATCTTAATCGGGGCTACCACGGAGAATCCTTATTTTGAGGTCAATGGCGCATTGCTTTCCCGTTCCATTATATTTGAATTGAAACCCATTTCCAGGGAAGCAGTCAAGAATCTTTTGCGGAAAGCAGTCTATGACGCTGACAGGGGAATGGGTGCTTATGATGCGGTAATCAGCGAGGAGGCGCTGGACTTTCTGGCGGATATTTCGGGAGGGGATGCCAGACAGGCATTGAACGCTGTAGAATTAGGCATTATGACCACCGAACGGAGTGAGGATGGCAGGATTCATATTACACTGGATGTAGCACAGGAATGTATTCAGAAGAGGGCGGTACGATATGATAAATCCGGTGACAGCCATTACGATACCATATCTGCATTTATCAAAAGTATGAGGGGATCGGACCCGGACGCGGCGGTTTATTACCTGGCAAGAATGCTCTATGCAGGGGAGAGTGTGACTTTTATTGCCAGACGGATTATGATATGTGCGGCGGAGGATGTGGGAAATGCAGACCCTGATGCTTTGGCAGTGGCAACGAATGCTTCTCTGGCAGTGGAGAGGGTCGGTATGCCTGAGGCACAGATTATTCTGGCGCAGGCGGTTACTTATGTGGCCTGTGCGCCTAAGAGCAATGCAAGCTGTGAAGCTGTTTTCCGGGCAATGGAGGCGGTGAAGCAGACCGGGAATCTGCCCATTCCGGCTCATCTGCAGGATGCTCATTATAAGGGAGCCGCAAAGCTGGGAAGAGGAACAGGGTATTTATATGCACATGACTATCCGAATCATTATGTGCAGCAGCAATATCTGCCGTATGAACTGAACGGACAGGAATTCTATCATCCTACCGGGAATGGATATGAGATGAAAATCAGGGAACATATGCAGAAAATAAAAAAGAAGAATAAAATTTCTTCAGAATAATTGTTCCACAAGGTATTGATATATTTCCTGATTCTTCTTCTGCCAGTTATCACAGATGGCGGCAGCGGTTGTTTCCACAGGTACGGACAATGTAATGTCCACCAGTGTGACGCCCCGCTCCTGAGCTGCCAGATGTGCTTCAAATTCTCCGGAGGTGGATTTATAGTAATTCCCTAATACAGAAACTTCATTCAAAAGTTCATATTCATTTTCGTGAAAATAAGTGTCAATATCCTGTTTAATGGCATCACTGATACGATTCTGAAAAAAGTGCAGAGTTTGACGGCCTTCCGAAGTAATGGACAGAAGGGTGCGGTTGTGTGCGGTTTTAGAAGAAATCAGCCTTGCTTCCAGCAATTCATGAATCACCTGCTGGAGGGTGAGATAATTCGTGTATTCCCGATCCAGAATATAATCGCTGACCTGTGCGGCGGTCATGGAAAAAGTGACACGATTCAGCATATAAAGCACAATTAATTTATAGAGAGTCAGGGGATCCTGCAGCATGATGCCTCCTATTTAACGGTCAAATTATTATGCATCCGCCCTTGGGCAGCCATACGGACCGGATAAATGAACGGCCGTGGTCTGCGCAATCTGCCAGGGGCGGATGTCTCTTTCTTTATTCATTTCCTTTATTCATTTTCCTGATTTACTGCTGTAGCCTGCAGTTCCTAATGTCAAAATGCAGTAGATAGTGATAGAATCTATGGTGGGGCTATGAGATTTCATTTGTTGTTCATCGTATATGGGACTTGACAGCGTTGGCTACCGATTCTACAACCTTGGGATTGAAGACTTCCGGCATAATATGCTCCTCATTCAATTCGGATTCGGGAACAAGGTCTGCTATGGCTTCTGCAGCGGCAAGCTTCATTTCTTCCGTAATCCGGCTTGCGCGGCCTTCCAGGGCGCCTTTGAAAATGCCGGGGAAAGCGAGGACGTTGTTAATCTGATTGGGGAAATCGCTTCTTCCTGTCCCTATGATTCTGGCACCTGCAGCTTTGGCAATATCGGGCATGATCTCAGGTACCGGATTGGCCAGAGGAAACAGGATAGAGTCAGGGTTCATGGATGCCGCCATTTCAGGGGTTACAATATTGGGTGCGGATACACCTATGAAGATATCAGCGCCTTTTAATGCATCTGCCAGAGTGCCGGATTCATTGTTTTGATTGGTGACTTTCGCCATTTCCTGTTTCATCCAATTCAATCCCTCTCTGGTTTTGGAGATAATTCCTGTGCTGTCACACAGAATAATATGAGGAAAACCATAAGTCAGGAGTAATTTTGTGATGGCTACACCGGCGCTTCCTGCCCCGTTTATAACAACTCTGCAATCTTCCTTTTTCCTGCCCGTTACTTTCAGCCCGTTGATGATACCGGCCAGTACTACAATGGCGGTGCCATGCTGGTCGTCATGGAAAACGGGAATATCCAGGGCGGCTTTCAGGCGTTCTTCGATTTCAAAGCATCTTGGTGCACTGATGTCCTCTAAGTTGATACCGCCGAAGGCGGGAGCCAGCCAGGTGACGGCTTTGATGATTTCCTCGGTGTCCTGTGTATCCAGACAGATAGGAACGGCATTAATGCCGCCGAATTCTTTGAACAGAACGGCTTTTCCTTCCATGACAGGCATGGCTGCATGGGGACCGATGTTGCCCAAACCTAACACTGCGCTTCCGTCAGATACAACAGCCACAGTGTTTGCCTTCATTGTATACGTATAGGCAGCTTCTTTATCCTGTGCAATTACTTTACAGGGTTCGGCTACACCGGGGGTATAGGCAACTGCCAGATCTTCTCTGGATTTTACAGGTGCCTTGGATAGAATCTCTAACTTACCATTCCATGTTTTGTGCATCATAAGGGCTTTATTTGTGTCTGTGTTTGTCATGACAGTACCTCGTTTTCTTTTCCGTTTTATAATCAACAGCAATTTCTGTCTCATTATATAATGATTTCAAATCGTGTGCAAGTTATTTTGATAAATTATATTTATGAGAGCTTGAATCCCATTCCCCATACTGTCTGAATGTAGGCATCCGTCCCGCTTTCCTTTAATTTAGTGCGGATATTGCTGATATGCACGTTGATTGTCTTATCCTCTGCCAGGTATTCTTCGCCCCAGGCATATTCATAGATCATCTGCTTGGAAAATATCCGCTTGGGGTTGCGGATGAGAAGTTCTAAGATGAGAAATTCGTGTTTCGTCAATTCAATTGGGAATTTACCGGCGGACATTTCCAGCGTGGCCGGATTTAATGTCCATTCACGGTATTGGTATATAGTATCATCCGCCTGGATCCCAGGAGAATTTTTGGCCTGACGGCGGAGCTGAACCTGTATCCGCACCAGAAGCTCCTGCAGATCAAAGGGTTTGCAGATGTAATCTTCCGCACCGGCGGAAAGTACGGTTACCTTGTTTTCCAGTCCGCTTTTGGCAGAAAGTACAATTACCGGTGATTTCTGTGAGAATTGTGCAACCAGTTCTTCTCCTGAAATTCCCGGCAGCATTAAATCCAGCAGGACTAAATCAAATTGTTCCATTGAGAAAAGCAGTTTTGCCTCACTGCCCGAAAATGCCTGGGTACATTGAAAACCATGTCCTTCCAGATACTCCCGGATGATTTGATTATTTTCTGCGTCGTCTTCTACAATCAATAGATGTTTCATGGACATTTCCCTCTCAAAGTTATGCGGATGCCTGATTCCTATTTTGATATTTTAGCATAATAAGAGGAAAATGGGAAGTGTTTTATGCCTCTTCCAGACGGATGGCGCCGTTTGTTCTTTCCCGTCCCATCATAATGTAATCGCAGTCCACATCCAGGGCGCTGCAGAGGTTACACAAAACCTGGGCTGAAAATCCTTTTTTGCCATTTTCGATTTCGTACAAAAATTTCGGGGAAATGGATGCCTGTTCCGCCAGGTATTTTCTTGTATAGCCATGTGAAAGTCTTGCCGCGTGTATCCTTTTCCCTGCTTCTACATAAATGTCAATCATTTGTAACCCCCCGCTCTATTTCGTCTGCAGAATCATGACGATATCATTTTTCCTATATTTTATTGAGCTCTTCCATAATGAGATGTACTGCCTTATCAATATTTCCCTGTTCTTTTTTGTGGTAAAATATGCTGTCTTTTGTTTTTGTGAAATAAAATAGAAGTTTTATCATCAGGAACATTTTGTCCGAATCTGAACAATTCATAATCTGATCCCACACAATATTGGGTTGTTCGTGTTCTCCCAATAATATGTAATCGGTTGATACCTGTAACATCCGGTTCAGCTTTCTCAGACCGCTGAGAGAAATTTGATTTTCGGCATTTTCAATTTTCTTGTATCCTGATAGAGAAATTCCCAGAATTTCGGCAAATGCTTCCTGCGTAAGTCCGGCCGTCTCGCGGATTTTCCGTATCCGTGCCGCCGTGTCCAATCTGTCTTTTAAGTTCTTTTCGCCCATGCCTATATCCTCCTGAAGATTATATAGTCCATATTATCCTATACAGTTTTATAGAATTTATCCAGATATTAATAATGTGCCGTATGGATATTATTAATGACTGCCCACGGATGAAGTTGGAAAAATTTATAAAAATCAGTTGACAAGCAGGTATTTTTGTTGTACACTAATCAAGTCGGTTGCATGAGTAACCACTGAATGGAATCTTAGCTCAGCTGGGAGAGCATCTGCCTTACAAGCAGAGGGTCATAGGTTCGAGCCCTATAGGTTCCACTCCAACAAAAGTTGGCATAGATGGCGAGATAGCTCAGTTGGCTAGAGCATGCGGTTCATACCCGCAGTGTCGAGGGTTCAAATCCCCCTCTCGCTATGTGGAAAGTCCTGAAAGCCTTGCAGATGAAGGGTTTTCAGGATTTTTGTTTTTGGGGAGGAGAAAGTATGGATATCAGGCGCGGTGAGGAAAAGGATTTAGCAGGAATTCACAGGCTGCTCCGTCAGGTGTTAATGATTCATCATGAGGGCCGGCCGGATTTGTTTAAAAGCGGTGTGGAGAAGTACACAAATGATGAGCTTTTGGAAATAATACATGACGATAAAAAGCCTGTGTTCGTGGCAGCGGACGAGGGAAGCAATGTACTGGGCTATGCATTTTGTATGTTTCAGCAGCATTTAGAGGATAATATATTGACGGATATTAAGACACTGTATATTGATGACCTGTGTGTGGAGGAAGCTGCCAGAGGACAGCATATAGGCAGACAGCTTTACGAATATGTGCTGGCGTTTGCCAGGGGAGAGGGCTGTTACAATGTGACATTGAATGTATGGGCATGTAATTCCGGAGCAAAAGAGTTTTATGAAAAGTGCGGATTGATACCTCAGAAGATTGGAATGGAAAAAATCCTTTGACAGGATTGGAATAGCCATAACTACACAAAAGCAGCTTTAGGTGAATGGAACCGGACAGGGAGGGAATAATGGAAGAGAACAAAGAAATGGAATTGGAAACAGGGGATGAACAGGAGAAGGACGTTTTGGCATTATTGGAAGATTATTTTGACGAGCGTATTGTAAGGGCGGTTAAGGAGATGGGATTTGAGAAGCTTACGCCCATTCAGGAACAGGCGATTCCTTATTTGTTAAAAGGGGAAGATATTATCGGGCAGGCGCAGACCGGAACAGGAAAAACGGCTGCATTTGGTATTCCTGCATTACAGAAGATAGATCCCAGCTCCAAAAAGCTGCAGACCATCATCCTCTGTCCTACCAGGGAATTGGCAATGCAGGCAGCGGACGAGATTCGCAAAATAGCCAAATATATGCATGGAATCAAGGTGCTTCCCGTATATGGGGGACAGGAAATCGGAAAGCAGATTAAAGGACTGCGTGGTGTGCAGATTATCGTGGGTACACCGGGGCGTGTGATGGATCATATGCGCCGTAAGACGATTAAATTAGATGATGTTAATATGGTAGTGCTGGATGAAGCGGATGAGATGCTGAATATGGGATTCAGAGAAGATATGGAACTAATCTTAGGACAGATTCCCAATGAGCATCAGACGGCATTGTTTTCTGCTACCATGCCCAAGCCGATTCTGGATATTACCAGCCGGTTCCAGAAGGATGCCAGATTGGTGAGAGTGGCGGCGAAAGAACTGACGATTCCGCTGGTTTCCCAGAAATATTATAAGGTAAAGCCTCAGGACAAGGATGCTGCCTGTATCCGGCTGCTGGAATATTATCAGCCCAGACTGTGTCTTATCTTCTGTAATACGAAGCTCAAGGTGGACGAGCTGGCTGAGGTGTTGAAGAAAGCAGGCTTCCGGGCTGAGGCGCTGCATGGAGATATGTCGCAGCATCAGAGAGATGTGGCAATGAATCGATTCAGGAATAACAGTACCAACATTCTGATTGCTACAGATGTAGCGGCAAGGGGGATTGACGTGGATAATGTGGAGGCGGTGATCAACTATGACCTGCCCCAGGATATTGAATATTATGTGCACCGGATAGGAAGGACAGGACGGGCGGGTAAGACGGGGCAATCCTTTACGTTTGCCAGTGCCAGGGAGTTATATCGTGTCAGGGAGATAGAGCGCATCTGCCATATTTCTATTGAAGAGAAGAAACTGCCGGGACCGTCAAAGGTGCTGAAGGCGAAAGCGGCGAAGTACCTGGAACAGGCTTGGGAGCTGCATGAGCATGAAGATATGGAATTAATGAAGAAATATCTCCAGAAGAAAATGGAGGCGGAAGAATGTGATGCCTTAGCGCTTGCCGCTGCCATGCTGAAATATCAGATTGGCGATAAAGGACCTGAGATAGAGGCAGATACGGAGGATACGCGGAGGGGCCGCTTTGGCGATAAACGGGGCAGGTCAGGCTCTGACAGGGGCGGACGCAGACGTGAAGACCGTGAAGATGGACGCAGCATCCGCCGCTGGGGCGACAGAGAAGAAGGCCGCCGTAACCGTGGGGAGCGCCGCCGTGGAGAGAGGGAAGAAGGCCGTAACCGTGAGGAACGCCGCCGTGGAGAGAGGGAAGAAGGCCGTAACCGCGAAGAGCGCCGCCGAGAACCCATCGCCCCGATCGTAAAACACCTGCAAAGTCTCGTTGCTCACGTGATAGCGCTCCCGCTCAAGCATTTCATTCAGCCTGAGCTTCCCAGCCGCAAACTCTCCGAATATTTCGTGAAGAGGCACATGACTGCCGTTGATGTAACGCTGGAAGGACCGCTCCATTTTTTCATAAACCGGAATCTCCTCCGGGGCAATCCCCGCCCAGGAAAATAAATCAAAGTCTTCCATAACCGCCCGGCTTCCTTTGGCATGGATATAATAGTGCAAAATCCGGTAGACCAGATAAGAAGCCGGAAC
>CAJUAP010000093.1 GCA_910584435.1 uncultured Acetatifactor sp. | reverse complement strand
AAGAGACAGCTCTTTATCCTCATATGGAACATCCAGAATAGAAAATTTTACTTTGTATTGGACGGCAGGGTACTGACAGAATGCAAGCAGAGCGTTCGCATGCCTGTTTAAATCCTCATGTGTAATCATCTCTTGCACCGCTCCTTAAAAAGGTAATCACATCCATAACATAACTTATCCATAACATAGCACTGGGTGGTTTTATTTCTTTGTACAGTATCTTGTATAGCTGGTAAATTTTAAATTTACTCCAAGGGAACGTGCTAACTGTACAATTGAACTATCATCCTCGTCAGTATACCAGCAGCCGCTGATAACACTGTCTATCTTGTTAAATCCGGCCAGTATTGTATCTTCGTACAGGTCCTCAAACACATCAGGGCGTTTTTTTCATCAGAATCCTCTGTACTTCTGCCGGAAGAGACGCTAAAGTTTCCTTGTTTACAAATCCTGTTGAGGTGACAAGCTTACCGCCCGGTTTCAAACCCCTGTATACCTCTTTCAGCGCTTCTGCCCTGACACCTTCACAGTTGCCTATACCGCCGCCGTCTGAAATGACGTCAGTACTGTTATCCAGAAAGGGCATATTACAAAAATCAAATACTGATTTGTCAATCATAATCACACCTCTTTCTTGTTATATAACTATGATATAACACTGCATAGACATATTGGAAGCGACAGATCGTTTCACAGACCAGACCTCCTGCAACTGCCGGTTGTCATCCGTAGTACTTTTTCTTTTTAAAAATATTACTGCTATTTTGCCGCATCTCATCCAACACCCTCTGATGAGGGCGTAATCTCCAGCTTCCGCTCCATGTAATCTTCCGCCATACTTACCTTAAGCAGGTAAACCGCCTTATCTTCCGCATAGTTTTCCCTTAACACTCTGATGCGCAGGAGTAAATCCGGCGAATACGCCACCTCATCCACAGTAAAAAGATAGGTCGTATCCCCCAGCTTTTCGCACCATAGCTGCCGCAGAACCGAAGCTTCTGCAAGCAAGCCGACAGCATCGTCCCGTTTAGGAAGCATCTCATCCAGTGGGATGGTATGAAACGTCCCATTCTCCATTTCATAAAATATAACATCCAGTCCACTCCCGTCTTCGGCAGCTCCATATTCCGCTATTCCATCATTGTCAACATCTGCGGTAAAATAATGATGATTTGCATACAAGCCTCTGCTGCCATCGGAAAGACTGTTAAGCATCCTGCGGGCCTCTGCCGTAAGCCCCTGTCCTTCCTCCGTTTCGGATAAAATCAGCTTCCGGTTCTCGCATGCTCTTACTATTTCTTCATATCTTCCCTGCACATAATCCTTTATCCCTGAAGAAAGCCCTTCTGCCTCATACAGCGCAATACAGGCAATATTCCGTTCTGCAGCAGGATCTATGCCGGTGGAAATGAAGAAGCATGACGTCCGCCAATTCTCCCCATTGCCAATTTCCACAATAGACGTATATACCTCTCCGCCCCTATAATTGGGAACAGCTTCCGTGATACAATAAACCTGCCCTTCACAGCTGATTATTTGTGATGGATTTTCATATTCCGTAACATAAGCATATTCTTCCAGTCTTCCTTCCGTCACCTTCCACCATTGGATACTGTCCTTTGCATAGCAGTAATTGATGCAGGAAAGAAAATTTTCACTTTCATCCTCCCCAAGCCAGCGGTATGCCCATTTACATTCATCCGTCTCCCTATCATATCCATATATACTCTCCTTTCCCGTCTGCAGGATCATATGCATAAAGCGTTCCGTATTCTCTGTCAAGTCCACCCCATACTTATCCAAAAGCATGTTTGGTTCTCTGTATAATCCTGTCCATGCCTCTTCCCGCATCAGGTTAAAAACCGCATTCGGAAACTCTTTTTCTCCCTGCCATGAGGCAATGCTTCTCTGCTGCTGCTCCTGCAAGACACTCTCCCACATCTCATTCCACGCCAGATTCTCTGTTGTTCTTACTGTCAGTCCATTGCAGTCAAAAGCTTCCCAGTAAGTGGGCGTAATCTTTCTTACTCCTGCCTCTTGTATAAAGATAAGCTTACAGGAAAGCAGAGCATTTCCATTTCCACCTCCGGCAAGGGCCTCCAGAAAAAGCGAACCGTCTTCCGCCTCTGTCATCTGAAAGGTCACTGTTTCCTTCCGATTCGCTTCTTCAAAATCAATGACCCATATCTGCTCTCTTCCGTCTGCTTCCCTCATGACATAATGTTCCTCTTTTCCCTCATCGCCCCATATCTGCTTGTGGTTCTGCTGCATCCACGCTAAAAAACATGCATTTTCTTCTATATACTCTTTTATCTGCACCCCAAGCGCACTTTCTGTCGCCTGAAAGAGAATCTCCGGCTTCACCTCTGTTTCAATCAACCCAATGTCCCAACCACCCAAGGGTACGTAAAAGTTTTCTGAAAGCCTGGACAATGTCAGCCATGTCAGAGAATCATTGATTTGCAGAAAATAAAATACCTTTTCTCCCTCTTCCTCCCTTGCAAATATCTCATAGTCCAAGACACCGCTTACTCTGCCTGCATTACCTGTAAGCTGCCACTCTTCCCCATCCTTTTTCAGCGTCATAGTACTTAAACAGCCTGAATCGTCTGTCCCTGTATAATGAAGATAAAACAAAAGAAAACAGCCCTCACCATCTGCCTTCTCCAAACGGTAAATCTTATCTGTCTGCAAAAAGTTCTCTCCGTACTGGTCCGCGAAGTATTTTCCCACAAGTGTTTTATAATCGGGACAGGATTTTGCCAGCTCTTCTACCGTACAGATAAGCTCGTCCTGCCGGTAGCCAGGCAATACAGCCGCACATTTTCCCTCTGCCACATAGCGCTGCAGGTCTGCAAAAAGTTCCACAGGCAGTGCGTTTTCCGTCCCATACCGACTCTCCCACACCATACACTGTGCTGCAATATCTGCCAGCTGAATTTGTCTTTCATTTTGCGCTGCTTCTCGCCCATCCCTTTTTTTCAGGTAATCTCCTGCGCCATTTTGCAGAACGGGAACCTGCCTGCACACAAAAAAACTGAGTAAAACGAAACCAGCCAGCACAACCTTTGCGCCTGTTTTCTTGTTTTCAACTCCCCTTCTTTTCATTTCTGCTCCCATCCGCGCGGCATCAGCCTTGTTCCATCATCGCTTTGTTCAGCCGGAATCCTTTTTCCCTCACTTATGATATGGCTCTCCATAACATACCTAAATGCGAAATATTTTAAACAAATTCAGGCAGAACACCTTTAAAATGTTCCGCCCTTAGTGCTATTTAACCTGAAGCTAATGTAAACTGATCGACCAAGCCTTTCAGACATGCAGCCTCAGCAGAAAGCTGTTCGCTGGCCGCCGCGCCCTCTTCCGCAGTAGCGCTGTTGCTCTGCACAACAACCGAAATCTGATTAATTCCCTCTGAAACCTGTTCAACCGACTTTGACTGCTCATTTGATATGATTGCAATATGATCAATTGCATCAGCCACCGACTGAATACTGTCTACCACTCCAAGCAGCACATCTGCCGTATTTTGGGCAATCTCCGTACCCATATGTACTGCTTCTGTGGAGTTAGCTATCAGGTTCGATGTATTTTTAGCTGCCTCTGCAGATTTGCCGGCCAGACTGCGAACCTCTTCCGCAACAACAGCAAATCCAGCTCCTGCGCTGCCGGCCCTGGCAGCCTCTACTGCCGCATTCAGTGAAAGTATATTGGTCTGGAATGCAATATCATCTATTGTCTTAAGAATTTTTTCAATTTCTTCGGAACGGGCCTGAATCTTTTTCATGGCCTCTACCAGATTTTGCATCTTTTGATTACACAGGAAAACTTTTTCACCGGTCTGATGTGTCTGGCTCCTGACGTTCAATGCCCCGCTTGCCGTATTCTTAACCTCTTCGGAAATCATACTGATCTTTGCTGCCAATTCCTGTACTGAACTGGCCTGTTCCGTAGTCCCCTGACTAAGCATTTGTGCACTTGCGGAAAGATGGCTGCTGGCATTTGCCACCTCTTCTGCGGAATGATTGACCTGACGCATAGCACCGTTCAACTCAATCCTCATATTCCGCATGGAATGTAAAATATTTTGAAAACTGCCGACATATACTTCTTCGTGTTTTGTATGAACATCAAGATTCTGATGTGCCATCTCATTAAGCAGATAACTGATATCATTGATGACAATCCGCAGTCCTTCAACAAGTGTCTCGGTGGATCTGACAAGCACACCTGTCTCATCCCTGTTGGCAATCTTCGGCATCGGCGTCTCCAAATCACCCTCCACAAGCAGCTTCATACGCTTCACACAAGCCTTCATAGGCTTACCGATATTGTTGGCCAGAAGCAGCGCAACAATAACAGAAATCAATATAGATCCCACAATCACCGCAATATTGATAACCATTGCGTCACGCGTAGACGCCAGATAATTGATCTGCGGTGCGGTCACTGCAATACTCCAGCCATCCGTATCCGGCACAGGAGCATACGCCGCAAACATTTTATCTTCTCCGTCTATATAACTTCCAAATCCGTTTTTCCCCTGACGCATTTCAGCATGAATTGCCGCCAGCTCCTGCAGCGATGAGTCATTCTGTGCCTCTGCTTCTATGTTCTGAACCGTAATTGTATCAAGCGTGATGTCAGCAATCGTACCGCCGGACTTGTTAATCATATAGGCTCTGCTGTTTTCTCCAATCTGAATAGCCGATACTATATCATTCAAAAAAGTTTCATGCGGAACAAAATATACAACACCCACAATGGACTGCCCGGAGTTTCCCTCGGAATATAAAGGCGCCGCTACCATAATGGACAATTCGCCTGTAATCTTGCTGACCAAAGGTTCCGATACAAATACCTTTCCGTCCATGGCCTGACGGACATATTCACGGTCTGAATAATCATTTCCATCAAAAATACTGATGCCATCCACACCGACAATATTCCCCCTCCGGAAACCATGCATGGAAACGCGCTCATCGATAATAGCCTGTTTTTCTTCCACCGGTACTTCCGGATCCGACAATTGCGGAATGCACCCCACCTCCATGACAACATTCTTATATGCCGCCAGCTCCTGCTGTGCACGTCCTGCCGCCAGGACTGCCGTCTGGCTCATCATGTTCTCTACAGTAGCCATGGTATTGTTGTAGTTTAACATGATGCTTGCATATCCTGACGCAAACAGTCCAAGTAAAACAGTCAAAATCAGACATACAGTAATTTTGGTACGAATGCTTTTCATTTCAATGCTTCCTCCTGCTTACATGGCCGAAATATGATTTATTAAGCTCTGTATATTCAACCATTGTTTTTAATATTATAATTATTATATAAGTCACTATTCCTGCTTGTCAACTGCTATATTTCCTCACTTTTTAACATGCCGAGGAACAAACGATCAATGAGAAGAATACCTGCTCTTGGCATTCTTCAGTGTGAACAGACGCTGTTCTTGCGCCGCAGAAAATCTTCGCGAAGCGGCCTCTGCCGCAAGCGATTAGATTTTCTTCTCACACTAAAAAGCGGAGAACTATCCTCCGCCTTATTTACTCTCTTTCCCAATCCTGTATACTTCATAACCAGCCCTCATTGTGCTGATTTCCAATATACTGCCGGTTTCATTTTATTACATTGGTATCGGTTTTCATATGCTTTGCCCAAATCCACAAAGCTTCTTCTTCCAGTCCCCTGCACCTTTGCAGTATGCCAATATATGCCTGCCGCTTTATTCGGGCTTCTGCCGCATTTTCAGGTGTCCTGGGGAGCATCTCATGCATGCACTTTTCACAGATAGACAGGATTTCTTCGTATTTTGAAATTACGGCCCGTATGGCACCGTTATCAATATCCTGTATCAGATGCATACAGCATTCAAGAAACTGCTTTATTCGGAGTTTGCCTTCATAGTGTATAAAAATATGCGGAAACATACAAGCAATGTCTGTCAGTTCCTGATTTGTTTCTTTACGAAGCTCTTCGCACCAATTATCATAGATAACCAGTCCATATCCCACAAGGGGCTGTTCAAACGAATGCACTTTATTGCTTAGAAGCGCATACCCTTTTTGCAGGGCTTCTCTGCACTTGTCAACGACAGAAGCCGTTTCAGGTCCAGGTTTAATAAGAAGCAGATCAGAATCCTTCACATACCATTCCGAAAAATTTTTCAGCTGTCCAAAAGACATGATAGAATTCTTCTCATCATCCCCGTCTAAAAAGGAAATTCCCTTCAGAATTCTTCCGGAATCGGAATATCCTGTTGCCAGTATCGTGTCTGTATATTCTCTGGGTATAACAATTATGGGATATCCGGTCCTGATATGGTCAGCCGCCATGTGGATGAACTCTTCCTGAGAATAGTCTGCGCTGGCATGAATCCCACAAGCTAATCCATATACCCCAAGACATTCATCCCAATTATTTTCAAATCCCCAGGAATAGCCAAAGCTGATGCCGGAAAATGCCCCCTGGAGAATGTATTCTGAGTCATCATTTATCTGATAATTCATTGCATCCCTGCGCTTCTCAAGTCCCATAAATAGTTTGACTGCTGACAGGATTGCCGGTTTTGACATACTGCGGGGCCAGCTTGTGCCTGTAAAATCCGCTATGGGCGCATATGGAAGCAGTATATGCTCAAACCTGGCATTTGCGGCAGACATCGGTGCCGGAATAAGAAGCTGGTCTATAGTACATCCTAACAGTTCCGACAACTCCACAAGAAGGGACAGCTCCGGCATCGAATGCCCGTTTTCCCATTTACTTACAGCCTGGGGACTGATATTCAATTGTCTGGAGACATCCTCCTGCGTTAATCCCCTGTTTTTTCTGAACAACGCAATTTGCTTTCCTGCCTTTACATTATCTAACATTTCAGACTCCTTCCATGTTATATAAATCTGCCTTTTGACAGAAAAAATAACAATTCGTTTTTTTCTTCATTATAGGGAAATATGGATGCCTTTACCATACTTGTAAAGTTGTATTTTAAATACCGAATTCAACTTCAGGTTAAGCCTGCCCGTACTGTCTTCTTTTTCCATCCCCGTCTTTACAATGCTTTACCATTAATGCCTCTTCACTGCTGCATAGTTCAGGAATGCCTGTATTTCCTGCAAATCTTTCAATTCAAGCTTTATTATCTTTGCATTTTCAATGCTTATTTCCATATATGATGTCTTAAAATCGAGATCCTATTTCCTCCCAGGTATGTCCTTCAAATAAACCAAAATTCATTTCTTCTAATCCTGAAATCACTTTCACCGGTACATTAAATCTCGAACCAACTATCTCGGCTGTTATCAATGCTCTTATTTGACGACTGCTGTAGATTCGACAGAGGTTTGTATTCTCCTTTTCAAGATTCTCGCACAGAAATTCTGTCTGCTGTCAACCTTTTTCTCCGATTTTCCGATTTTCTCTGTCACGCATTAACAATGTCATATACTCACGCCTCCAAATCTTAGCTTTCCTGTACTTCCTAGTACATCATTCACAAAACAACTCATAGTATTTATATTGCTCTATTGACGAACAATCAGAAAATAGCGTAGTCATAAAACTATGAGTTATTTATTGTTCGCTGTACTAGCCTTTTTCATAATCTCGCCTTTACTTATGGTACGGCGCTCCATGAATAATGCGGAATGCCCTGTAAATCTGCTCACACAAAATCACACGCATCAGCTGATGCGGAAATGTCATATCCGAAAAGCTCACCGCCATATTGGCACGTTGTCTGACAGAACCATGCAGCCCAAGAGAACCGCCTATCACGAAGACAATCTCACTAATGCCTTTTACGGTGAGTTGTTCCATCCATTGGGCAAAGCCTTCAGAAGAAAAACGTTTTCCGGTTATCTCTAAAATGCAGACAAAGTCATCATCACGAATCTTATCCAGTATGCGCTTTGCCTCTTTTTCCTTAATCTGTTCTTCCAAAAGTGCCGAAGCTCCCTCCGGCGTTTTCTCATCTGCCGTTTCCACAATTTCCAGCCTGCAATACCTTCCGAGACGTTTGCTATACTCCGAAACGGCATCCCGGTAAAAATTTTCCTTTATCTTACCCACACAGACAATGGTAATTTTCACGTTTTCTGCTC
Source organism: uncultured Acetatifactor sp. (assembly GCA_910584435.1). Taxonomy (GTDB): domain Bacteria; phylum Bacillota; class Clostridia; order Lachnospirales; family Lachnospiraceae; genus Acetatifactor. The sequence goes on along the minus strand of CAJUAP010000093.1, from coordinate 893 downwards.
CTTGTTTTCTGTACAGCCTGCCGGTTCTTCTCCTTCAAAAACCATATCATATACACAATCTTCAATTAATTTGTCCAAAAATCCCTGATCAAGATTCAGAAATTGATGGTTTAGCTTTATTTTAAGGCATTCAAAACGCTTAAGATATAATATTTCATCTGAAGCAATTTCTTCCGCACCTATTTGCTGATCCACTTCTTCTCTGTGCAGACTTTCCCTGCACCATTCCAACAGAATATCTTTGAGAGAATTTTCTGATTTTGCTTTACGCTCAAATATAATGGCATTTTTCATTGATACGATACCGGCTACAATAAAAAGAAGAAACACAGCCGTCATAACACCATAAATCAAATAGGGATTAGAAAATTCTACAGGCAGTAAACCGGTCATTCCAAGACCTGCACCCAAAAGTCCCAATCCACCCATTACCAGCAATATCCAGGCGGAAGAACGGTTTTCGCTGGCACGCTCCGAACTATCCCAATACAGGGAGTGCATAGTGCTTTCTCTGTTATCAGTAATCCTGTCCTCCGCATCTGCTTCCGAGATTCTGTTTTCTTCCTGAAAACTCTCTTCCAGATATCTGTTCTTTTTCGAACATCTGTTTTCTTCCTGAAATCTGTCTTCTGACAATGCTGACGCTGCCTCTATTTTCACCAATTCGTCAAATTGTTCGTCATTCACAAGCACACTGCCGCATTCAGCACAAATTGTAACCCCTTCTCTATACTCACTCTTACACTTCGGACACCAAGGCATACACATTACCTTCTCTTTCGTGAAGCATATTACACTTTCCATCATGCCCAAGAGGGGGCGAAGCCCACCTCTTTGTGGGGGCGAAGCCCACCTCTTTGTGGGGGCGAAGCCCACCTCTTTGTGGGGGCGAA
>CAJUAP010000092.1 GCA_910584435.1 uncultured Acetatifactor sp. | reverse complement strand
GGCAGAGCCGGGCGGCAGAACATCTGTCCCCGGAGCAGCTGATGCATTATATCGAACGGCAGCAGAAGGAGTCATTTGCCGGGAAAAGGAATGCATCCTCCGTGTTCAATACTTACGAGGACTACCTGTCCATGGCCGAAAAGCTGGGGAAAGACCTGTCTGACCCCATGGTATACCGCCCCAGGGAATTAAAGCGCCGGCATGATGAGCTGGTGGAGGCACAGCGGCTCCGGCAGGACCAGGAAAAAGCCCGTGAAGCTGCTGAGAAGATGGAAGAACGTTATCCGGGCTCAGGTACTGTCCTGGAGGAGATAAAGCCGGTGTATGAATACGAGGGGGAGCATTTCCGGATCATGGTGCCCGGGAGCTTTTATGAGATCACGATGGAAGGGATGGCGCTCCACCACTGCGTGGGGAATACGGAGCGTTATTTTGACCGGATCCTGCAGCATGAGACTTACATCTGCTTCCTCCGCCGTATGGAAGAACCGGGAAAGGCATTTTGCACACTGGAAGTGGAACCCGGGGGGACCATCCGCCAGCACAGGGGGATGTGTGATGAGGAGCCTGACATGGAAGAGATCAGGCCCTTCCTGCGGGAGTGGCAGAAGGAGATCCGGAAGCGGATGAAGGCACAGGTGTCGAGTGACAATTATAACTGATAAAATGACAAAAAAGATTGATAAATTACAATTAAATATGATAAAATTGAATTACGGAGGAATAGTGACAAAATATATGATATTATAGAGTGAAAATTACAATTATATTTGATAAAAGGTGGTGCGCCTATGGCAAAACATAAGCGTGTATGGAATGAAAACCAGTACCGTAAATACCTTGCTGAAGGAAGGGGACAGGGATTATTGGATGATTATAAGCCATGGATCCAGATACAGGACTTTCCATCGCAGGGAATTGTGTCGCGTGTAAAAGGCCGTAAAACCGGCCGGGTACACCACCTTATGTCGAACCTTGAGTTAGAGTATTTTTATTTGCTTGATTGGTCAGAAAAGACCCAAGATATCAGAGAGCAATATCCTTTAGAGGATCTAACAACGGCAATTTCCATTGCGGAAACAGCAGGTATCAGGTATCCCTACGATAAAGTAAGTGGATTCCCTTATATAATGACAAGTGATTTCCTCATTACAACCAGAAATGGGCTTGCTGCCAGAGCGATCAAGCCAACCAGGGAGTTAAAAAAAGCACGGGTGCGGGAGAAACTTGAGATAGAGAGGCGTTATTGGCAACACCAGGGCATTGACTGGAAACTTGTAACAGAAAATGAAATCCCAAGGACAAAAGTCCGCAATATCCAGTGGCTATGTTCAGGACAAGACGTGTGCTGCCTGATACCAGACGATAAACAGCTCTGCCAGTGTAAAGAAGCTTTCCTGGAACTTTACGATAAAGGAAGTTACCCAATCATGGTGATCTTACAATATGTAGAGAATGATTTCGGGCTGGGGGCAGGGAGCGGGATTGCTGTCTTTAAAATGCTTGTCTATGAGAAACAGATTATCTTGGATTTAGATAAGGAAATCAATTTGGCAGAAACAAAGGATGGGAAGGCATATGGGATGCGTCATCTTTTTGAATGAGGTTGTTGCAGAGATTGAACAGGAAAAACAGTATAGAATTTTGTGGATTTCCCCTGATTTAATTTATGGGTATTGGATCAGTATGGATGATAATAAGATGCCGGAGAAGTTTGAGTATAATCTGTTGGAAGAAGGGCTCTCCAGTGGCCGGGTTGAAAAGAAGGAAGAGACATCCTCAGAAACAAGCGATATAGGTATTTCGGAATCGTCAAAAAAGAGGCGGGATGAACTATGGGAGGCATTGCAAAGTGCGCTTACGTATGAACCTGATATTTATGACAGAAAGCGCCGGAAGGAATTACTACAGGAACCAGCTAAAAAGCTGGGGACACCGTATAACAATCTGTACCGTTACCTTGTAAGATACTGGAAAAATGGAAAGACGCCAAATGCATTTCTTATAGATCGAAGAAAAAGCGGGAAAAGGGCAGGCATAAATGGATGCCAGAAAAAACAGGGAAGACCCGCAAGGCATGAAGGCGGCTTTGGAAAAGTGTTAAATAGTGATGATATCAAAAACTTCTCCAAAGCAGTCAAAAAATACTACCTTACACAGAAGAAAGCGACACTGGTATCGACATATGAAAAAATGCTGGCAGATAATTATGCCATTATGAATGGCGCTGGGCAGTTGGCGCTTCTGCCGCCAGACCAGATACCGTCTATCAGACAGTTCCGTTACTGGTTCCAGAAGTCGTTTGACATTAAAACTGTAAAACAGAAAAGGGATGGGGATGCAAAATTTGAACTGACTGGACGTGCAATCACCGGGAGGTCGGACTATCAACTGATGGGGCCAGGGGCAAAGTACCAGATTGATGCAACGGTAGGCGATATCTACCTGGTCTCGCAATTTGACCGGGGCGATATCATAGGCCGCCCGGTTATGTATTTCGTTGTGGACAGCTACAGCCGGATGGTCACCGGGATGTATGTCGGGTTGGAAGGGCCGTCATGGGCAGGCGCAATGATGGCGATTGAAAATGCCGCCAGCGATAAAGTAGCTTACTGCGCATCCTATGGGGTGGAGATCACAGAGGATGAATGGCCATGCCGCCATATCCCCACGGCAATCCTTGGGGACAGGGGCGAGATGGAAAGCAGGCTTGCGGACAACCTTGTCCAGATGCTTGGGGTACGCATCGAGAACGCCCCGCCTTACAGGGCTGATCTGAAGGGGATTATCGAGCAGCACTTCCGGACAATCAACACAAATGCCCTGCCCTTTCTTCCAGGGAAAGTCCTGCCGGATATGAGCGAGCGTGGAGGCCATGATTACCGTCTGGATGCAAAGCTTGATATCCGGCAGTTTACGGAGATCATCATCCGCTGCGTACTCTATTATAATAACAGCCACAGCATGGACTACTTTGAAAAAAATGAGCAGATGATGCAGATGGGCGTTGATGCGGTACCTCTGGAACTTTGGAATTTCGGGATCCGCTACTGCTCCGGATGTCTTAAGACTGTTCCCAAAGATACGCTGCGGTTGGCGCTTATGCCGATGGACAGGGCATCCGTGACAGAACGGGGCATCCGTTTTAAAGGCATGTATTATTTCTGTGAAGAAGCACTCAAAGGCTTATGGTTTGAGAAAGCAAGGGCAAAGGGGACGTACCGGGTGAAAATTCATTATGATCCCCGTGATATGGGCGCAATCCTTGTTGAAAACCCAACGGGTACGGAGGTAATCCGGTGTGAGCTTGTAGAATGGGAAACGAAATATGCAGGGAAACAGCTTGGCGAAGTCTGGTATGAGCAGGAGAAAGAGAAACTCCGAAATAAGGAACTCAAAGCAAAAGAACTTGAGGCAAAAATCAACCTTGGGAAACAGATTGAATCTATTGTAGATTCGGCAGAGCAAAAATCCAGCGCTGACAATGCCGCATCAAAAGCGGAGCGGCTCAGGAATATCCGTGCCAACCGGAAAAACGAGAAGGAAGAAATCCGTAAAAAAGAAGCATTTACAGGGCAGGAAACTGAGCAGGATGAAAAAGTGGTACAGTCATCCAAAGAACCGGAAATATCGCCTATCATGCGGCTGATACAGCAACAGGTGGAGGAAGAAATCAAAGATGACGCCTTATACAACCAAAGCAGACTACCGGGAACAGCTGATTCCGGAGTATCAGGGAAATCCCCTGATTGAAGCGCTTCCATATATATGGCCCAGTGATCAGGTAGTCCAGATGCTCTCGGAAAAAGCAGCTTATAATAATGGGGAGCGGGAATTGGACATACAGTACCGGATGCACTGCATTTACAGGCTGTTCCGGTATTTCCAGCCTTTGGAGCAGCACATTGATATTGAACAGCGCATATCCAGGAGCATCCGCCAGGGCTACCTGTACAGGAACCCATTAACGCCAGAATATGCTTCAGGATTTGCCGATGGGTTCGCAGCCATGAAGGATAAGTGCGGCTACCATATGCTGCGTGGCACGAAGTCGGCAGCATCCGGATTCACCATCATTGGCGTGTCCGGGGTCGGGAAAAGCACGGCAGTAGAAAAAATCCTTTCCCTATACCCGCAACGGATCATCCACACAAGATACCGGGAAATGCCATTTGCATCCACGCAGCTGGTATGGCTGAAGCTGGACTGCCCGCATGACGGGTCACTTAAGCAGCTGTGCTACCAGTTTTTCTATGCGTTGGATCTGGCTGCCGGGACGGATTATTTCCAACAGTATGCAAAAGGCAGGTATTCCCTGGATATGCTGCTGATCATTATGACACAGCTTGTAAGGCAGTTCCAGATAGGTATCCTCGTGATTGACGAGATACAGCATTTAAGTGAAGCAAAAGGCGGCGGTTCTGATAAAATGCTGAATTTCTTTGTCACGCTGGTGAATACCATAGGATTGCCAGTTGTCATGATAGGGACAACGAAAGCAATGTCGATTCTCCAGGGGGAGTTCCGGCAGGCAAGGAGGGGAAGCGGCCAGGGAGATTTAATCTGGGACAGAATGAAAAATGACGCAGCATGGCAGGTATTTGTAAAATCCATGTGGCGTTACCAGTGGACAGGGAAGAGCGTCCCTTATACAGATGAGATGGTCAATACGCTTTATGATGAAAGCCAGGGAATCATTGATATCGCCGTGAAGCTGTACGCTATCGTGCAGATCGAAGCGATCACAGGCGGGAAGGAAAGTTTCAGTGCCGCAGACATACATAAGGTGGCAGAGAAAAAGCTCAGCCTCGTAAAGCCGATGCTGGATGCCCTGCGGGGCGGCGACAGGAAAAAGATACTGCGGTATGAGGATATCACGCCGGTGAGCATTGAGGATTACCTGTCCGCATACCAGGCTGTAAAGCCGGAAATCAGTGAAAAATCAACAGAAAAGAAACTTACCGTGCTTGAGCAGACGGTAGTAAAACTGCTGGAGGTGGATGTGGAACCGCCCATGGCTAAGCGTCTTGCCGGGAAAGTGATCGCGTCCCATAAAAATCCGGTTAGTGTCGGCGAGGCTTTTAAGGAAGCATACCGCCTGTATATTTCAGAAACGCCGGATGAACCGGAAACAGAGGCACATGAGGATGACCTGCGGAAAAGTGACGGTTATGAAGATATGAAAAAGAAAGGGCTTGTAGATGAAACGGAGTGGTAAGGATGCGCAGGCTAAGTTTTTTCCCAACACCATATCCAGACGAATGTTTTTACAGTATTTTCAGCCGTTACTATGTCCGGAGCGGAATAATCTCCCCGAAGACGGCGACAGAGATATTTTTCGGATGTGACAGGTCACTGCTCCCATCTACTGTTTATTTCCCAAGAAAACTGGAACGGCTGGGATACTGGGTCAGCCCGGACAGTGGCATTACCGGAAAGAAGCTAATTTGCGAACATACGGCCTACCCTTACCACTCCATCTCACATATCAAAGATGTGTATCAACAGATGGAGAATGTGATCCGGGATGGCATTCCGGAAGGAGGCATAGCCAGCCTGGTACATAGGATGATAAGCAAAAGCAAATATGTTTTTGCGGGGCAGTATCTCCGCTACTGCCCTGAATGTGCCATGGAGGACATGGGGAAATATGGGGAGGCTTACTGGCACAGGCTACCGCAGCTGCCAGGCGTAAGGGTTTGTCCGAAACATGGCTGCCGCATTCAAAACAGCAGTGCCCCTTTTGAAGAAATGCGGGTGCGGATATATCCCGCCTCTTATGTCCTCCGTAATATGGATAACGAAACAGAAGGCCAGGGCCTATTATATAAGGAAGAATATCTTTCCATCGCGAAGGAGACAGAGTGGTTGCTGGGAAACGGGAGGCGGTTCGGTGGGCATCAGCCAATCAGCAGTAAATACAGGGAGCTCATGAGAGAACAGGGTTATACAGACTTTCATGGGACAGCCATCAATAAGGAAGCCCTACGACATGATTTTGTAAAAAGATATGATGAGGAATTTATTACGGAACTGCTCCCATATGATGGGGATCCCTTATACTGGCTGAGATACCTGCAGGAGAGTATTGGATTCAACCTCCGCCCAATCCACCACATCCTATTGATGAGATTTTTCGCCGGTTCAGTGGAAAGTTTCCTTAATATAGAAGTAAAGAAAGAACTGCCATATGGGAATGGGCCTTGGCCCTGCGCGAATAAGCTGTGTAGCCATTACCGGAAAGATGGGGCAAGGCGGGTGGAAATCTGCAAGAAATGGGATGAAGTGTGGGCATGGTTTGAATGCCCTTATTGTGGGATGCGCTACCGCCGGTCAGACCCGGAACAAAGTTTTGAAGAGTATCTTAAAAAACCATGTATTTCAGACAGAGGTTTTTTATTTGAGCAGCGTCTGAAAGAATGCCTTTCCGATCCTGAGCTGTCACTGAACGCAGTTGCTGACTTGTTGGGTGTTGGTGCCAGTACGATTGGCCAGTATGCAAAAAAGAGCGGGATTGATGTAAAGAAAAGGCGTAAAGCGAGCTATTATTCCCGTGACGCCGATAATAATGAGGACAAAACTGCTTACTATCGTCGGCGTGTCCAGGAGGAACTACAAAAGATGCCTGTGATGTCCTGCAAGGATTTGAAGGAACGTATCCCAGGAGCTTATGAATGGCTGATCTGCAAAGAACCGGAATGGATTCATGCCAGACTGATCCACGAATTTGATAAACCCAAGTGGAATGAATGGGGAGAAGCCGCCCTTGTGGAATTAAAGGCGGCATATGCAGAAATCCAGTCATCCGGGGATAAACGTAAGCGCATGAATATCAGTTGGCTGGCAAGGGTAGCCGGGATAAACAGGGACGATATCTATGGCAGGTTGCGCTATCTGCCGGAAATGCAGGAGTTTTTTGATGAAGTCTGCGAAACGCAGGAAGAATGGATCCGGCGGAGATACACTGAGATCGCATACGAAAAGAAAAAGGCCGGAGGAAAGGAGTTTACTTATGGTGATGTAAAGCGGAAAGTCCAGATCAGGAGAGGTTCTTATGAAAGAAACAGAAAATTGATTGAAACATTGATTGCAGAACTGAATGATAAGTTGTTTATGAGTAATGAACAGGGAACGGATCTTTGCAATCATAGAAAGAGGTGATTTTTTGGATATGTTATCCACAATGAAAAACACAGTATCTTCTGAAACTGCGAAGACGGCAGCTAAGGATTTTTACCACAATCTCCTTGATGTCTTTAGCCTGGATCCAGTAGCAGCTTTAGACCTTATTAAAGACATAAAGAATCTTCCGTCAACGATAAGAGATGGAATCTTTTTTGAATGTTTTGAGGCCTACATTTTAAATCTGAATGAATATGACTATAAAAAGAAAGAATTTGTAGAGGATAATCTGAAAAAGATGGCAATCTCATTGGCAGAGGTAAGCCCGAATGATGAAGCCGATTATGCGGGTGATCCTAATAGGCTTCATGAATACTCAAAGAGGATTGTAAAACTGATTGATGACTGTGGGACTATCCAGAAAGCTGTGTACTTAGCAAATATTTCCAGGGCTTTTGCTAAGCATGAAATTGATAAAAGATTATTTTTTAAACTTGGGCAGTGCATCAGAATGCTGACGGAAGAAGATCTTCTATTCCTGCAAGAAAATGTTAAAGAAGGGACAATTGGAGGCAATGGTGATTATGTAGATGATTTCAGAGGATTAGGATTGATGTATGAGGTGGATGCCGGATTTGCTTATTCAAAAAAAGCCTTCCAACTTTTGAAATATGCCTTGAACTATGAAGGGGGAATGAACATCCCGGAAAAATTTCCTGAAAGAAATGTGATAACAACAGCTACAGAAGACGAGATTAAGGAGATGATGGGGAAGATTGATGAAGTTGATGGAAGAACAAAATGGGGGAAATTTTAAGGTAAAAAAGCATTAAGAAGCATAAGACTAAATGTAGTTCTTGTTATTGATTTGTAAAATAGGAGGAAATCATAATATGAAAATAGAATCCATAAAGATAAAGAATTTTAGAAGCTACAAAGAAGAAACGGTAATTTGTTTTGATGATCTTACTGTATTAGTTGGAAGAAATGACATAGGTAAATCTACAATTCTTGAAGCGTTAGATATTTTCTTTAATGATGGGAGCGGGGTGATTAAGATTGATAAGACTGATCTTAACATCCAGGCATCAAGGAATGGCGACAACGAAACTGTCATTTCTGCATGTTTTTCAGAACTGCCGGAGTCGATTATTATAGATTCAGCAGTGCAGACTACACTTGGCAGTGAATATATGTTGAACTCTGATGGATATCTGGAAGTGGTGAAGAAGTACAAAAGTGGCGGAAAGGCTTCTGTATTTATCCGAGCAAAACATCCAACAAATGCTGATTGCAAAGACTTACTTCTCAAAAAGAACGCAGACCTTAAACGTATTATCACAGGCAAAGGCATAGAATGTGAAAACCAGAGCGTCAATGCAACAATGAGAAGAGCTATTTGGGAGCATTATGCTGATGACCTCAATTTGCAGGATATTGAGATTGACGTTTCAAAAGAAGATGCAAAAAAAATCTGGGATAAGCTGTCTTCTTATATGCCTGTGTATTCCCTGTTTCAGTCAGATCGTAAGAACAGTGATGGCGACAGCGAAGTCCAGGATCCGTTAAAAGAGGCGGTTAAGCAGATCATCAATGATGAAGAATTGCAGCAAACTTTAGCTTCAGTAGCTGAGGTTGTAGAAACTAAGCTAAAAGAAGTTTCAAGCAGAACCTTGGAAAAGCTGCGGGAAATGGATCCTGCTGTTGCAAACAGCTTAAATCCGGTTATTCCTACAGCTGACAAGCTAAAATGGGTAGATGTGTTTAAAGCTGTGTCTATTTCAGGTGATGAGGACATCCCAATCAATAAACGAGGAAGCGGTGTCAAGCGGCTTGTTCTGCTGAATTTTTTCAGGGCGGAGGCCGAGCGAAGGGCTGAGGAAGGCGACAATACAGGCATCATCTATGCGATTGAAGAACCGGAAACTTCCCAGCATTCCAACAACCAGAGAGTGCTGATAAAGGCTCTGAAAGAATTGGCCCAGGCAGCTAATACGCAGATTTTACTTACGACACACAGCCCAGTCATTGTAAAGGAGCTTGACTTTGAAAATCTCCGGCTGATTTATGAAGACGAAAATGGGAAACGAATACTTTCTGTGGAACCTGCGGTTTTGCAGTATCCGTCATTAAATGAAGTGAATTACGCAGCTTATGGAGAAGTTACTGAAGAATACCACAATGAGTTATATGGCTTTTTGGAATTCCAGCAATGGCTTAATGATTACAAAAATGGAAGGCCACAAAGACCATACCTGTATGTGAAAAATGGTAATACAAAGACCTGGAATCTTGATCTGACAGAATATGTCAGACACCAGATCCATCATCCAGAGAACCATAGTAATGCACATTTCACAAGAGATGAGTTAAGGCAATCCATTGAAGATATGAGGGATTATATCAGAAACCGTGCAGAAGCAGAAGGAATCTGGGATCCCATTCCTGATGATGAATGATGCTGTAAGCATTGTTACATAGAGCAACTGAATAAAGAGTGGTTTACACACAAAGAAAGGATGCAAAAGCCGTGAAAAGCAGATGCATCCTTTTTCGTGTCCAAAAAGGATTGGAGGTGATGCCATTGATTGTAATAGAACTAGAATTATCAAATATAATTGTAACTTTTGGATAATTTTTTATCAAATATAATTGTAAAAGGACAGCTGGCAGACCGGATGATTCTGGAGGGAACCAGTGATACGGGAGATGGAAACTGGGTCTTTTATCTGGATCAGATACAGGAAGGGTGTGATTTTTCTTTCTCTGAAAATCCGGCACTGACAGAGCTTCTGGCAGACATGCTTGTGGAGAGGCCGGAGGTGAGTCTGGCAAGTATCCGCAAAGACTGTCTGGAGCTGCGTTTTTATCCGGATTTCTGTAAAAACTTGCAGGAGAGGCAAAGACAGAGCCTGGCGGGACTTGTTTCCCAGGAAAAAGATTCGGGAGATAACATGAGCCGGGAGAATGGGGGACAGGCCATGGGAACCTGCCTGAAGGATCTGCTGTGTGCCCGCTGGGAAA
>CAJUAP010000091.1 GCA_910584435.1 uncultured Acetatifactor sp. | reverse complement strand
CTTAATATAGATTATAATTTTCTTAGAATCAAAGTACAAGTCAAAAAAAGCAAACTCAATACGCTTGTTAGTAAATTTGGTTTAAAAGGCAAAGAATTACAATATCTGGTGACACCAGAGGTTGAACGATATGTATTAGAATATTATGAAACAGATTAAAATAGTTACCTTGGATAGAAACAAAAAACCAACAGAGGAACAAATCCGACAAATAGAAGAAGCGGCAAAGAGAGAGATTATATTTGATGAAGATTCTCCCGAACTTACGCCTGCAATGGAAAAAGCATTCCGATTAGCGGCAAAAAACCGTAATGCGCAAAAAGGAACTTTCGACAATTCCCAATAAAAGGAGACGCAACATGAATATAGAAATTGTCCAGAACCTATACCGTACAGCAAAAATAAAATGGTCTACTCATTGCCTTGAACGTATGTAGGAAAGAGATATTAGCATAGATGATGTCGGTAACTGTATTATGTCTGGTGAAATCATAGAAGATTATCCTGATGATTTTCCACATCCAAGTTGTTTGATATTTGGATATGCTATTCATCATAAAGTATTGCACACCGTTGTTGGTTATGATGGTGAAGTTCTTCATATCATAACAGCATATTATCCAAACACTATAAAGTTTATGGAAGATTTAAAGACAAGGAGGAAGAAATAGATGTGTATGTATTGTAAATGTAACGATTTAATCGAATCTACCACGACCCATGTAGTAAATTATAAAGGATGTGTGATTATTGTGAAAAATGTCCCCTGTGAAGAATGTGAGCAATGCGGCGCAAAGTATTATTCAGATGAAACCGCACGCCATTTAGAGAAATTAGTAAATACAGCCAAACAGCTCATGCAGGAGATTTCAGTAATCAATTATACAAAGGTTGCATAGCTTGATGATTAAGAGGTACTTCGGTATCTCTTTTTCTATATATTCATATTAAAACCGAAAGGAAGTGAATTTACAAAAACATTATATCCCACAAAAAATGAACTTATAAAAATTAGGTGTGAATAAGGTGTGAGCAGTCGATAACAATACTTACTCAAAAATCTATAAATTGTGAATACCACATCTCTTTAACAGACCCTCGGAAGCCTTGCCATGTCTGCCGTTGCTAAGAGAGCGAAAGCTGCTAATCTGGATGCAATCCACGATACAGTACACGAGATGGCAAGAGATGAGGCTAGACATGGAAAAGCTTTCGAGGGTCTGCTTAAGAGATACTTTGGCTAATCCGATATGGCGTAAAATAAGACTTTTTAAGAGGAATGGGTGGAGAAACACTCATTCCTCTTTTTTGGTTGTTTACACCTTTTTTACACCCCTCATTTGGCATGATTGTGGTATGGAAAATAGCATATAGAAAAATAACTTGCCGCCCGTCTTATATCTTCTCTACCTCCTCCGGCGTCATCTCCCTCTGCTTCAATTTTAAGTACACAACCTCTCTGAACAATGCATACGCCACCGACACAATCGGAATAAAGATCAGCATCCCGACCACTCCCATCAGACTGCCGCCGACGCTGACTGCTGCCAGCACCCAGATAGAAGGAAGTCCCACCGAATTTCCCACCACATGAGGATAAATCAGATTCCCCTCAACCTGCTGCAGTACCAGGAACAATACCACAAAGATCATCGCCTTGACCGGATCCTCAATAAAAATCATAAACACCCCGACTGCACATCCTACAAAAGCCCCAAAAATCGGAATCAGCGCCGTAAAAGCAATCACAATTCCAATAAGCAGCGCATACGGAAGCCTCAGCACAGCCATCGTCACCACGAACATACTTCCCAATATCACAGCCTCCACACACTGCCCGGTCAGAAAACTGGAAAATGTATTATAAGTCAGCGACAACACCTCAAGAGTCGCCTCCCCGCGCCCTCTTCTGACGAATGCGAACAGCACTTTCTTCGCCTGCAGTCCTAATTTCTCCTTCTGTAATAAGATATAGATTGCAAAAACGAACGCAATAAAAAACGTCGTAATACCGCTTACAATACTCTTTGCCGCCGTAATCGTCGAATCCAGCACACTCCCGGCCCCGTTTTTAAAGAAATCAATTCCCGTCTCCATAATTTTGTTCCAGTCAAATTCCAGGTCATTCACCCACTCCATAATCTCCTGGTTGTTATGGAAGATGTCTTCCGCCCATTCCTGTACCCTGGGGATAAATTCCTGGATACTTGTCCCCAGATTTGCAAATGTAGTTCCCAGTTGTGGAATCAGCACAAACATCACAACCGCCACAATCCCTAACACGCCAAAGATAACAATCAGCATACTGACCGGGCGTGCTATCTTCTGTAATTTTTTCCCTTTTATCTTATTCTCATGAAAAAGATTGCGCTGCACAAAATTCATAGGAACATTCAGCACGAATGCAATCGCACCTCCAAGAACAAAAGGCAGTATAATATGAAACACAAAAGCCAGCGCCCTGACCACCACATCATATTTCCACAGACACGCAGTAGTCAGCGCCGTAAATACAATCAAGCCTCTAATCTTCCTTACCGTCTCATTACTTAATTCCATAAAATCCTCCTTATCCTGTCATCTTCCCCACATCTGCGCTGCCTTGCAGTGTAACCTCTCCACTGGCATAACCCAACTACTGCGTAACCATATGCAACGCCTGCCTTATACGGCAGTCCCCGGATTCTTTCGTACCTTTATCCACTTCAGCGCCTGTATCACCGGCAGATTGAGAAATGCCAGACCATACACCGCCAGTAACTGCCCAGGATCCAGCGTAACCACCTGAAAGATTCCCTGCAGTCCGGCAATCACAAGTACACCCGTTATCAGAAGCCCTCCGATGAAAAAAGCCCCAACTAAATAGATATTATTACATATCGCAGATGAAAATACAACCGGTCCTGCTGATTTGCAGTTAAAGCCATGTACAAGACGGCTGACACACAACGTCCCAAAAGCCATTGTACTTGCAAGCGCCGCACCGCCGCTTCGATACCCTGCAAGAAACCCGATGCCTGTCATGATTCCGATACACAGCCCCTCCGTTCCTATGGTAAACAGATAATCCTTCGTCAGAATGGATTCCTTCACCGCCCTTGGCCTCTGCTTCATCACTTCTGATCTATGAGGTTCCAGCCCCAGTGCGATCGCCGGAAGGCTGTCTGTCAGAAGATTGATAAACAGAAGATGAACCGGCTCAAAAGGCACCGGAAGTCCGGCCACAGAGGCGAACAGCACCACCAGGATGGCTGCAAAATTACCGGAAAGCAGAAACTGAATGGAATTCTTAATATTCTGATAAATATTTCTTCCATTTTCCACTGCCTTAATGATGGTGGCAAAATTATCATCCGTCAACACCATGGAAGCTGCGTCTTTGGACACTTCACTCCCTGTAATCCCCATGGCAACCCCAATGTCCGCCTGCTTCAGCGCCGGGGCGTCATTGACACCGTCCCCGGTCATTGCCACGATATTGCCCCTCTCCTGCCACGCACGTACAATCCGGATCTTATGCTCTGGAGAAACCCTGGCATACACAGAGATTCCCTCCACAAACTCCCGAAGTTCCTCATCCGGCATATTTTCAATCACCGCACCCTCACAGGCTTCTGAATCATCCTTAAGAATCCCGATTCTTTTTGCAATTGCCGCAGCCGTAATCTTATGATCCCCTGTAATCATTACCGGCTTAATCCCTGCCTGTATACATCTGCTGACCGCCTCCCCGGATTCCTCCCTCGGCGGATCCATCATCGCAATCAGCCCTAGAAATGTCAGCCCTTCCTCATCTTCCAGAGACAGTTCCCTCTCCTCCTCCATTTCTTTATAGGCAAATGCCAGCACACGCAGACCGTTTTCGGAGAATTCCAGATTCTGTCTCTCAATCTTTGCCTGGTCTTCCCCGGTAAATGTTCTTACCAGATCACCGTCCCGGACAAACGCCATTCTCTTAAGCAGCACATCTGCCGCTCCCTTCACCACCATTACCGTCTGCCCGTCCATCCGATGCTCCGTGGACATCCGCTTTCTGTCACTGTCAAAAGGAAGTTCTGATACTCTGGGATATCTCTCTCTTACATCCACTGCGCTTACGCCAAGACGCTTTCCAAGATTCATCAAGGCTGTTTCCGTAGGATCTCCGATCTCCTGGCCATCCTCACTGGACGAATCATTACAGAGAATACTGCACCGCAGCAACAGTTCCTGGCCGCTCTGTCCCAGATCAATGTCCTTCGCAGGAATCCTTCTGCCATCCACATAATAGTCTTCCACCGTCATCTTGTTCTGGGTCAGCGTACCCGTCTTATCCGAGCAGATCACGGACACACTGCCAAGTCCTTCCACAGCCTGCAGTTTTCTTATAATCGCATGCTCCTTCGCCATTTTCTGCGTACCAAATGACAGTACAATGGTAACGATAGAGCTTAAGGCTTCCGGAATCGCTGCAACCGCAAGGGCAACGGCAAATAGAAATGCATCCACAAAAGAACCGCCCCTCAGGATACTCATTACAAACAGAATCCCGCAGAACACCAGAATAATCATTGACAATTTCTTTCCGAATTCATCCAGACTCACCTGCAGAGGCGTCCGCTTTTCGGAAGCCGTATTCAGCAATCCTGCAATTTTTCCCACCTCCGTCCCCATACCGATCTCTGTCACTTCATAGCTTCCTCTGCCGTAAGTAACAAAACTTCCAGAGAACACCCGGTTTGTCTGATCCCCAAGAGCCGCCCCCTTTGGCGGATTCTCCAGAGACTTTTCCACCGCAAGACTCTCACCGGTCAGCGCACTCTCATCCACCTCCAGGCTCACACAACTGAGCAGTTTCCCATCGGCCGGGATACAGTCGCCCGCCTCAATCACCACCTCATCGCCAACCGTAACCTCCCTGGACGGAATCTGCTTCAGACTTCCATCTCTTACCACCTTGGCTGCAGGCGCAGACAGCTGTTTTAATCCTTTTAATGATTGTTCCGCCTTCACCGTCTGCACCGTTCCCAGAACCGCATTCATGGTAATCACCACAAGGATCACGATGGCGCTCTCCACATCCCCCAGAAATCCCGACACCACTGCCGCAATCATCAGAATCACCACCAGAAAATCCTTAAACTGTTCCAGAAAGATTCGAAACGTGCTCTTCTTCTTTCCCTCCGCCAGCTCATTAAAACCAAACCTTTCCTGATTCATTCTTGCCTGTTCACTTGTCAGCATAAACATTTCCTCTCTTTCTTATCATTTCACATCACGGCCGCATAATATTAGGATACCCATATTTTAGTCAATGCAGGCACTTTCCTTCCGGAAAACTATTACGCAGACAAAAAAGAGACCCCTATTGCATATAAAACTATGCAATAAAAGTCTCACCATTTCATTACGATACGGATGGATGGTCAATCATCGTACTGACGACATCGTAAACGCCCCGGCACTCCGGACTGCGCAAGTTACTCCCTTTTATCTGATATCCAATATATACCAATTTTTACATTCTGTCAAGAAGCGATTGTTTTTCCTTTTTCTATTTTTATAATCGTATCCGCATAATCCAGATATTCCAGCTCATGGGTACTAAGCAGGACTGTCGTGCCGGATTCACTGATTCCTTTTATCATTGACATTACCTTATGGGCATTCTCCGAATCCAGATTGCTTGTA
This sequence comes from uncultured Acetatifactor sp., assembly GCA_910584435.1. Lineage (GTDB taxonomy): Bacteria > Bacillota > Clostridia > Lachnospirales > Lachnospiraceae > Acetatifactor. Next base: position 5,631 of record CAJUAP010000091.1, on the reverse strand, counting down.
GGCTCGTCAGCCAGAAGCACCTTAGGACGGTTCAGCATGGCACGTACGATGGAAACTCTTCGAATCTCCCCTCCCGAAAGATTTTTCGGATATTCATGCGCCAGCTCTTCCAGTCCGGTTTCCTTTAAAAGTTTCACGGCCCGGTCCTTAAATTCCGTCACACTTCGGGACAGATACGCAGGCATACAGATATTATCCATAATCGTAAAATTATTCAGAAGACTCTGGCTCTGCACCACATATCCGATATTCTCATTTCTGAAAGCTGCCTGTTTAGCCTCCGGCATCGAAGTAAATTCCGTATCCCCAATAAAAACTTTTCCGGATGCAGGGCGGATAAGCCCTGCTATCATATTGAACAACGTGGTTTTTCCGCTTCCCGAATGACCGATCAAAGCCACGAATTCCCCTTTTGCAGCCTTCAGCGACACATCCTTTACTGCGTCAAAATTCTTATGATTTCTTACAAAATTTTTTGTCAGATTCTCAACCCGTACCATTTACTCACACTCCCTGATTAAACCGTATATTTCATTTCTGCTTATCTGGTATACAGAACACATTGCCGCAATGATTCCGGTTATGACGGCAATCATCATACAGACACCGGCAACAGGAGCCGTCTGCCCGAGACTGATATCCAGATACGGAATGCCTAATTTCACACTGATGACATTCTTAAAAGATGACACCAGGTAGTATGAAATCAAGACTCCAAGTATCCCTCCGGCAGCACTGATAACCAGAGCCTCCCACAAGATAATTGCCGTAATCTGCCTTTTTGCAGCCCCAAGCGTATATAACACACCAAACTCATATTTTCTTTCATTCATCGTAATAATAAAGATGCTGATCAAGGAAAGAGCGGTGGATATCGTTAAGATAAAGGTCAGAATATTCCCATATCCAGACAGTTTCTTTACCTGTGAAGCAATCCCGCTCATCAGATCATCCGCTGAACAGGCATACATAGCCTCTCCGGAATTTCCTGCCTTCTGAATATCTATCCCCAACATTTTTGCCTTCTTGCTGTCTATATCATCTGAGATATCTATCATCAGCATAGACGCAAATCCTTCCAGTTCCTCAGAAGGAAATCTGTCCTTCGCAACCGGAGAATCCATCAGCATATTTGCGGTTTCATAGGTCATAAAAACAGAATCATCGTAACCCATTCCTGCTTTTTCTAACTTCCCTGCAACCTTAAAATTCACTTCATAGAATTTCAAGGTATCCCCCACATCAGCAATCACATTGTTTCCAATTACAATCTCCCCTATTTTCAGATCCAGTTCCCCGGCTTTCTCAAGCCATGGTTTCACAACAAAATCCGTGTCCATATCAAAGGCAATCAGCTGGACTGCAGCGTCACAGCAGGATTCTGACAAGGTTGCAACATAGAGCTGGGATGACACACGCTCAACTCCCTCTACCTCTTTCACAGCCTGCTCCCAGGAACGGTCAAACATAATAGAACATGGCGTCCCCGAAAATAATGATTCTCTGATATGTTCCGTTCCCTCTTTCGGTACCAGAATAAAGTCCGCCCCCATCCGGTCCGTCGTATTCACAATCCCCAATTTCATATTTTCCATTAAAATAGTACTGAAAAAAAAGGTTGCAGACATAAGCAGCACAAAAAACATCATGAATACTGTTCTGAATTTTTTCGCCTTCAGATTCTGTATTGCCATACAAGGTATTTTTAATTTTTTATCCCCAGCCATTACTCTTCTGCACCTTTCTTTACTGCCAGAACTACGGAAACAACGCCTAATACCAGTTCAGCCGTTGCACTGACCTTTACAAAAGGTGCAGTCATCTGGCACGCCATGTCCGGATTTGCACAGATGCCAATTCCCATTGAATCATGAAAGGTTACAAAAATCAAGACTGCTGCCGCAATCGTCATGATGCCGCATGACATCCTCTGCTTTGTCAGAAGACACAGCACTGCGCTTATAAACAGAAGTACAGCAAAAAAAACAAATGCAACACCCGCATAATAACATTTCATATGCACCTGCTTTCCCGATGCCAGTTCCAGCATACCCGGGCAAACCGGTGCGATTACTTTTACCGCCAGAATCATAAACAATGCGATGGCGGCCTCCAGGACAGCTATGACTGCTCCTGCTTTTTCATTCGGATTCTTCATTCCCCTGTCTCCTTTTCTCATAAAAATCTTATGAAAAAATCATATAGCGGCAATGTGTCATTCGTGTGTCATTTTCCATGATTTACTGGAATTATAAAAGAAAATTTAGTCCCCTTTCCCTCTTCACTGTACAGCCGGATCTCAATTCCATGATGCTTTGCAATATTTTTCATAATAGCAAGTCCAAGTCCTGTCCCATCTGCTTCTTTTCCTGAAGAACGATAAAATCTGTTAAACACATATTTCTGTTTTTCATATGGAATTCCACACCCTTCGTCACGGATAGAAATATAATAATCTTCCCCTCTTTCTTTTGCCTCTATCCAGATATTCCTTCCGTTTTCCGAATATTTCAGCGCATTGTCCAGAACGATCAGGAACATCTGCCGAAGTCTTCCATAGTCTCCTGTACAGTTCCACTCCTCTCCCGGCTTTTCACAGTGTACCTTAATCTGACGTTCTTCTGCAATCATACGGATACTTCTTACCGCATCTTCTAATACCATCAGCAGATCCATTTCTTCCTTCTCAATCAGAAATCCGTCATTCTCCAGTCTCGACAATTCCAGCATATCATCTACCAGCCTCTGGAGGGAAATGGTCTCTGTCATCATCTGTCCGTGGTACAAGGAAATCTGGTCTTCCGGCACCATTCCCTCATACAAAGCTTCTATTGAGCTTCTAAGTACCGTAACCGGCGTGCGAAGTTCATGGGATATATTTGCAATATAGTCTTTCTGCATCTGTTCCATTCGTTCTTCTTCTTTGCTGGCATACGCAAGCTTCTCAGCCAGCAGATCTGTCTCCTGGGCCAGAATCCCGATTTCACTGTTGTCATTAATTTCCGTCTTTACCCCATAATTTCCGCTTGCAAGTTCATTTACCGTAGAGGCAATTTTATGAATCGGCGCCATAAATCGTTTTGTCAAGAAGGAAGCAAGAAAAGCGGAAATAATGAATGCAAGACACAGGCAGACGGCCAGAACACCAATTGATAACCAGAAACTTCCCTGGTCAATATCAAAACTGTCAACAATTGCAACAACCGCTGTGGTCACACCCTCTTCTTTCACCGGTATCCCTGCATAAAGGACGGCTCTGCCTTTCTCATCCCTGCTTTTTTTCAGAGTATACTCTCCTGACCGGAAGATGGCGTTTGCAAACTCTTTCACTTCCCCGTCCGGCTCCTTTTCAATGACAATCGTATTATTACAGGGACATGAACAGGTGTAAGACTTTCCGTCATGGGTAACAAAATACGCATCTGCCATAGAAATATCGTCCAGAACCTTCACATATGCCCCCAGTTCCTGTGTGGCCACGCAGCTATTCATAAATGATTCCAGACGCAGCTTAATCGTCTCCGCTCTCCTGTGAAGCTCCATTTCATGATGCTGATAGCTATAGTGACGAAAAATCCCATAGAATCCTGCAAATACAATTACCGTAAGAACAGAGGCAACGGTCATAAAATAGAAAAACAGTTTTTTCGTGATCTTATTCATTTTATTACCTCAAATTTATACCCGATTCCCCGTACGGTTACTATATCCCAGTCTGGATGGCTGTAAGGTTCAAGTTTTGCCCGCAGACGCTTAATATGGGTATCCACAACCCGGCTGTCTCCAAAATAATCGTATCCCCATACGGAGTCCAGAATCTGTGTCCTTGAAAATACCAGTCCTTCATTTGCTGACAGCAGCAACAGAATCTCCGTTTCCTTTTTTGTAAGTTCCACCTTTTCCTCGCTGACATATACTTGAAACTCATTCTGAAGGATACACAGACTCCCTCTGACAATCCTTTCTTTTTCTGCCGTATCCGTCAAATCCATATCCACACGCCTTAAGACCGCCCGTATTCTCGCCATTACTTCAGAAGGTGAGAAAGGCTTAAGAACATAGTCGTCTGCCCCTATGTCCAGCCCCATAATCCGCTCATAATCTTCTCCTTTGGCGGTAATCATAATAATCGGCACCATTGATGTTTTCCTGATCTCCCTGCACACTTGAAATCCATCTATCCCAGGCATCATAACGTCCAGCAGAACCATATCGTAGGTGCGTTTATGAAATTGTTCGAGAGCCTCTTTTCCGTTGTAAGCAGTATGAACCTGATAGTTCTCTTTTCCCGCATATCTTTCCAGTACATCGATGATTTGCTTATTATCATCTGCAATCAGAAGTGTCTTCATATCTTCACCTTATCTCCTAATGAATATCATTATATTTTATCACTTCAGACAGACGCATAACAAATTGAAAATATTAATATAGGGCAGGCATTCATAGATAGATTGATAAGATATAGAAAAATTTCTAATAAATATTGGTAATCTTTTCTATTTTTTGTACGATATAATATATGTAGGAATGCTTTTTACAGAAAGGAGGAATATAGATGAGCAGAATTTCCTCAATCAGCAGCACAACACCTTATTTATACGGACATATTTCCAGTGCTAACAGGCTGATGTCTGCAGCGGACGGTGCAGCTGAACTGGCGATCGTCGAGAATGAAAAAGCCCAGGTTACCGGCTATAATACAGGTACGAAGAATCTCGGTGACGGTACGAATATGCTGAATACCTCTGATTCAGCCTTAGGCAGCATCACCAGTCATCTGCAGCGTATGCGTGAACTGGGACTTCGTGCTTCCAATGCTACTTTGAATGGAACAAACCGGGCAGATATCCAGAAAGAAGTCGAACAGCTGAAGCAGGGCATTGAATATATTGCCACACAGACCCGCTATAACGGAATGAATATGCTAGACGGCAGTATGAGTAAGGGCGTTCAGCTTGTGTCGGATGCAGGGGGCGGTTCCGTTACCGTTAATCATGCAGCGAACTCCACTTTACAGGCGCTTGGTATCGAAGACTTCGATGTTACGAAGGATTTTGACTTACAGTCCATCGACGATGCTTTAACGAAAGTTACCAGCAACCGCAGCACTTTTGGTGCACAGTCGAATTCTCTCGACCATGCGATTAACTATAATGGATATGCGTCAACCAATCTGACTGCGGCTCAGAGCCGGATGGGAGATACGGATATTGCCAAGGCAATCCAGGAGCTGACACATCAGCAGACAATGCAGAGTATATCAATGATGCTGCAGAAGAAGAAAGCAGAACAGGAAGGTCAGAAGACCATGGGACTGCTGTTTTAATATTTTATTTATAAGGGGATGTCCCATTAACTCGAAAGCTTACGTTTCGACGCAAGGTATTTAGCAGGGTTAATCGGACATCTTCTTATTACAATTACTTTCTGATATAAAAAACCCCACAAACCTCGAAAACATAGGGTTTGTGGGGACTCACAACCTGAGCGTGCGGGGATTCGAACCCCGGACAACTTGATTAAAAGTCAAGTGCTCTACCACCTGAGCTACACGCCCTTATTATTTTAGATAAACAAAATGCCCAGAGCCGGAATCGAACCAGCGACACGAGGATTTTCAGTCCTCTG
>CAJUAP010000090.1 GCA_910584435.1 uncultured Acetatifactor sp. | reverse complement strand
GAACGGCTGTTGGGAATGTTCTGAATTTCCTTGCACCGGATGTATGCTCGATAAGTTATAGAGATCGACTGGGAGCATACTGGATTCTTCTCATATATCCGCTCTGATTTTGATACCGACACACGAGAAGAAGTGCTGTCGATTTTGGCAAAACACGTTGGCTTGGAGGAAGAAAAATAAATGACTATTCACAAAATGCAAAATCTGAACCGAGCCGCCATTGAATATGCTTCAACAGTTATTGTGCCCGGTATGACGCTCGTTGAGCTTCGCAGACTGTGTGAGGCATATATGCTCTCCCGACAAATCTTAATAAAAAGTTAATTTCATTAGTTTGCGTTTATGAGAAAATAAAAGTAAGAAATTAATGTAATTTATGTGAAACACGAAAGGCAGATATATGACGGAAAAGATATTAATTGCGGAAGATGAGAAGGAAATTGCGGATCTTGTGGCATTGTACCTGGAGAATGAGGGCTTCGAGGTTCTGAAATGTTATGACGGAACAGAGGCAATGCGGACAGCGCTTTCCGGTCAGCCGGATCTGGCAATTCTGGATATTATGCTGCCGGGGGTAAACGGATTGGAAATCTGCCGCAGAATCAGAGAGAAGCATAATTATCCCATTATTATGCTGACGGCAAAGGGGGAAGAGACGGATAAAATTACCGGTCTGGCGTTGGGGGCGGATGATTATATAACCAAGCCTTTTCTGCCGCTGGAAATGTTGGCAAGGGTGAAGGCACAGCTGCGGCGGTATAAAAGGTATAACACCGGAGGGGAGCAGGGGGATGTGCTTGAGGTCTCAGGACTGGTTCTGAATGACAAGACACATGAATGTCTTCTGAATGAGAAGCCATTGAATCTGACGCCTACGGAATTCGCGATTCTTCGTATTCTTTGCCGGCGCAGGGGAGAGGTGGTCAGCGCGGAAGAACTGTTTCATCTGATCTGGGAGGAAGAGTATTATACCAAGAATAATAATACCATAACGGTACATGTGCGCCATTTGCGGGAAAAAATGGGAGATTCCTTTGAACATCCCAAATATATCAAGACAGTATGGGGGTGTGGATACAAGCTTGAAGGCTAGAACAAGGATTGCGCGTCTGGCAATAACAGTGTTGATACTCATAGGAGGATTCTGGCTGTGCCGGATGGTTTATCTGCTGTTTGATCAGGTGATGAACGGCTTTGTAGTGGACTGGTTTGAGGATAACTATATTTTATGGCGGTGGGTGGAGACAGGGGACAACGTTACTGGTTATTATGACAAAAGTGTGCGCTGGTGGAAGGTAAAAGAGCTGCTGCTGAAGGGATTTATTACAGTTGTGCTGGTGTGGCTTCTGGCTGTCAGGCTGGTATCCATTTTATATGCGGCCGGACAGGAGAGGAAGGCGCTCCGGAAGGCAGGACAGATGATAGGTGATTATATGCGGCATGACAGAGATGCATCGGAGGTATTTCCCAGTGAGTATGCGGAGATATCGGTACAGATGGCGGAGATTAAGGCATCCATGCAGCGGCAGGAACAAATACTGAAGGAGGAAGCGGGCAGGAAAAATGATTTGATTACCTATCTGGCCCATGATTTGAAAACGCCGCTTACATCCGTGGTAGGATACTTGAGTCTGCTGGAAGAAGCGCCTGATCTGCCTGCGGAACAGAGGGAAAAATATGTGCATATTACATTGGAGAAGGCATTACAGCTGGAAAAACTGATCAATGAGTTTTTCGAGATTACCCGGTATAATCTGCAGCAGATTGTGCTGGAAAAGGAGGAAGTGGATCTGGCTTTTCTGCTGGTGCAGATGACGGATGAATTTTATCCCCTGTTACATTCCCATGGGAATACCATACGATTGGAGCTGCCGCCCGAAGGAAAGGAGGACAGTGATGCCATAGTACAGAAGAACGAAATACCGCAGGGGGATTATGCTATGACTGGGGAAGGCATCACTGTTTATGGGGATGGAGAGAAGCTGGCAAGGGTGTTCCATAATATCCTGAAAAATGCCGTTGCATACAGCTATCCGGATACGGAAATTCTTGTGCGGTGCAGTGTGAACGGCGATATAGTCAGGATTGTCTTCTCTAACAGGGGTCGGACCATACCGCGCCAGAAATTAGATTCCATATTTGAGAAATTTTTCCGGCTGGATGATGCCAGAAGCACCAATACCGGCGGTGCCGGACTGGGACTTGCCATTGCCAGAGAAATTGCCATGCTTCACGGAGGCACCATAACTGCAGACAGCGGAAATGAGGTGACGGCATTTACGGTGGAGCTGCCCAGGTATGACAGTGAGGATGCAGGGTAACGGTTCCGTGTTCTGCCCGGACTGTTATCCGGAAGGTTCCGCAGGAAAAAACGCATCGGCATTGGATTTCATGTATAATACTGCGCCTGTGCATGCCAGAGTTCATAATACTTTCCGGCCTCCTGGGAAATCAGTTCATGATGACTGCCGGTCTGCACAATCTGCCCGCCGTCAAATACAGCTATTTTGTCGCAGAAACGGCAGGACGCAAGCCGATGGCTGATATAGATGGCGGTCTTATCCCCGGCAATATGGTTGAAGCTGCTGTATACTTCATATTCCGCAGCCGGGTCCAGGGCGCTGGTGGGTTCGTCCAGGATGATAAAAGGTGCATTCTTATAAAGCGCCCTTGCAAGCGCAATTTTCTGAGCTTCGCCTCCGGATATCTCTATTCCGTCCTTGTCAAAATTTCTGTAGAGAAAGGTCTCCGTTCCGGCAGGCATGGAGCCAAGACGTTCTTCCAGGCCGGCCTGTATCAGACAGCGTCTTACACATTGCGCATCATATTCTGAATCCGCCGCAACATTCTGTCCCAGGCTGAAAGAAAAGAGACGGAAATCCTGGAAGACCACCGAGAATATGGACATATATTCACCATAGTCATATTTTTTGATATTGATGCCGTTAAGTAAGATCTCCCCTTCTGTGGGATCGTACAGGCGGCACATCAATTTGATAAATGTGGTCTTGCCGCTTCCGTTCTTCCCTACGATGGCCAGTTTTTCTCCTGCTTTGAATTTCAGGTTCACATGGCGCAGGGCGTAGGCTTCTGTACGGGGATACCGAAAGGAAACATTGCGGAATTCTATATCATATTCATTGTCATCCCGTTTTTCCACGGTCAGCGATCCCTGGTACATATGGTTGGAGATATCAAAATAGGAGAAATAGCGTTTAAGGTATTTGTGGTTTACAAAGGTCTTCTGTATATCGGAAACCAGGCCGGAGACAGCCGACAAAAGCAGCAGGACGGAGGATACATATCTGGCAATCAGCCCCACGGATATCCTTCCTGCGGATACAGCTGCCAGAAGCATCATATAGATGCCGAACTGCAGCAGATGGTATACGGCGGTATCCACCAGTTTGATACAGGCTATTTTGATATCTTTGCGTTTTTCGCTTTCGCCTACTGTAAAAAGGGTATTTTTAATAAAGTCTATTAAGCCATCGGCCATGTCATAGATGCGGATATCTTTACCGCTGTTGTAATCTTCCAGATAATCGTAATATTTTCCGCCCATAACATTTAAATCCACGTATACTTCAAAAAATTTGTTATTGATGGCCTCTGCTTTTCCTACAGTAATGATTCTGCACAGGATTGTAAGCAGTATTCCGCCTGCGAGAACCAGCCGCATCAGGACGGAGACAGAATCGAGGAAGAATAAAGACAGGGCCAGAGATACCGACAAGATGATTTTTATAGCGTTGCGGATGGTATTTTCCAGGCCGTTATATAAATTCCATAGATTATATCCGCTCTGGGATTCTTTTCTGGTTCTTGCGCAGAGAATTTCCACATCCCGGTCTTCAATGGACTCATATGCCATCTGCATGGCTTTTTCGGAATAGCGCCATTCCTCGTTTCTATACATGGCATCTTGGGAAACGCTCATCCGGGCCGACAGGTAAGTATCCAGAAGTTTCAGCAGGAACACGATTCCTACCGTAAGAAGGACATAGAAAGCCAGCAGCTCCACTGGTTTCCTTTCATACAGCGCATCGACAAGCTGTGCGGAAAAGGCAATGGGCACATAAGGAAGCGCGGCAGTGATGACGGCGCGTAATATAAGACATACGGTATATTCCCGGCTCAAAGAAAAGAGAAGCCGGATAGATTTCTTCGAGATTTCATAATGCTCTGATAATTTCATCTTGTTAATCCTTTATTCCAGTTCCGTTCCTGCACTTCAGTGCCCATATCATGGAAGGAATTTTCATCTGCAAAGAGCGCAGCTGGAAATTCCTTCCGGGCACTTTCGTTTCGGAACTGTTTTATTTATTCCAGTTCCGCATCTGCCCGTCCAGTACCAATACATGGGAGAGAAATTTCTGTCTGCAAAGAGCACAGCCCCAAATTTCTCTGGGTACTGTCTGGGCAGATGCTGTTTCCAGTTCCGTTCCTGCACTTCAGTACCCATAATCTTCCCTGTACCAGCAGCTCTGTTTTTCGTACAGCTCACTGTATTCGCCGTCCAGGGCAATCAGTTCATCATGGGTTCCTTCTTCAGTGACTGCGCCATCCTTCAAGTATAGGATTCTGTCGCAGAATTGGGTGGAGGCCAATCTGTGGGAAATGAAAAGGGAAGTTTTGGCCTTTGTAAAATTGTGATACTGTTGATAAATATTGTTCTCGGCAATGGGGTCAAGGGCTGCTGTGGGTTCATCCAGTACCAGCACAGGAGCATCCTTATAAAGCGCTCTGGCAAGCATCAGCTTCTGCAGTTCGCCTCCTGACAGTTCGATGCCATCCTTATGCACCTGCTTATCCAGTTTCGTATCCGCTCCCTGGGGCAGGGTGTCTATCTTATCGCCCAGGCCGGCCAGTCTCATACACTGTTCCGCGCGGAATTTGTCCGTTTTTTGACAGGGCTGCCCTGATACATTTTCCGCAAGAGAAAAAAATGTGGTTTTGATTTCCTGGAATACGGGTGAAAACAAGCGGTAATAATCCTTGCGGGAAAATTTGTCTACGGATATTCCGTTTATCTTGATATCTCCATCTGTGGGCTGGTAAAGGCCGCATAGAAGCTTTACCAGGGTTGTCTTGCCGGCGCCGTTGCGGCCTACCAGAGCAATTTTTTCTCCTGCTTTTATCGTAAAACTGATATTATGCAGTGTGTCCTTTGAGGAACCTTCATACCGGAAGGAAACATGTTCAAAACGGATTTCCGGCATGCCGGACAGCATGCTGTCTATAGAAGCTTCACCGGTTCCTTTTAATTCCGGCAGGTCAATGTATTCACGATAATCGCAGAGCTTCAGGCTTGCGGCATGGATATTGTTCCACTCCTTCATAATATTTCCGACAAAAGTGGCAAACATGGAAATAGCCGAGAAATACAGGACAAATTTATCCACGGTGATTTCTCCGGTCAGGGTCATATGAATCAGCATTGCATATGCCGCTCCGTCACGGATAAGGATAACCGCTAAATCAGCGATTTGGGAGAGGAATGTCCGCCAGGCTATTTTCTCATCCCAGGCTTCCCGCTGCCGGGAGAGCATGGCAAAAGTCTCCCCAAACCACTTTGCCATTCCGTAGATGCGGATATCCTTGGCCGCTGCAAAATCCGAAGGCTTATTGCTGACATACTGCAGTTTCCGGTCCAAATCCGACCATTTTTTCCGGTTGTCATATTCCCATTTGCGGTACGCCCTGGCGCAGAGCCAGTTGACTGCCGGAGCAAGGGTCAGAATCGGCACCAGCCATGGGCTGACTACGGAGATGATGGAACCGAACAGGCAGTAGCTTAAGATGTTTTCTGCCAGTTTCAGACTGTGCCGGGGCATGTCGGTGATGGGCTGGCAGCCGTTCCACATCTGTGTTGCTGCGGACGCCCGGTCATATAAGTCATGGATTTGCTTCTTCTCATATATTTGATAAAAACATTCCATGGATTTCCTGTCCAGCGCAAAGCTCTTCTGGTAGCGGTATACGGTCCAAAGGCCGTGCCTTGACAGGCTGCCGGAAAACAATAACAGGGCCTTTGCCGTGAACATAAACAGAATAACCATTCCTATATGGAGCATTGCATGGGAAAAGGTTTCGTTTCCTATGACTTCTGCAACGGTCAGCGCGGGCAGAGATATACTTGCATACGTCAGGGCGGTTTTTACCGGCACTTCAAATATCATCAGCATAAAAGCCATGGGCGCTTCCCTGCATATCCCCTGGAAGCTCCAGACTGCATTGGAAAGAGCAGACCGATATGGTTTTTTCTTAGTCTGTTTTTTCCGGTTTTTCTTTATTTCTTTTTTCCGTGCCATGTGAATCACTCCCTTCCTGTCTATGTTACCCTATTTATTCATAAAAAAAGCAACTCGTGCATAAACTGTCTCTGCCAGTACACGAATTGCGTAACAGTTCAGCCATGCGGAAATGATTGTGCAATCGTTTCCGCATGGCTGAACTGTTGCCGAATTGCAGATAGATAAGTATTTCAAGCCAGGGCAGGCACCAGGAATTCCGAAGTAAACGCGCCGTCTTCACTGTTATACTTGCACCATCCTCCATGTTCTTTGAGGATTGCTTCTGCCCGCCGCAGTCCGAAGCCATGCAGCCCCTTCTTATGGGAGGCAAAGAGGGTTCCTTTTTTCTGTTCCTTTTTGCCTGAGGAATTCAACATAGAGAAATAAAGCATCTTGCCTTTCATCTTCATATAGATGCGGATGAATCGCTCTCCCTGTGCCAGCATGCAGGCTTCAATGGCATTGTCAAACAGATTGCCCACTACAATGCTGAGTTCCAGGTCGGTAATCAGTAGATTGTCCGGTACAAATGCCGTCACTGCAACTGTAATATCCGCAGCTTTTGCCTGTGCGGTTTTCGCGGATAAAATAGCATCCAGGGAAATATTTCCCGTCTTCACCAGATTGTCTACAGTCATGAGCTGCTGATCCAGCTGGTCGATATAAGCCAGCGCACGTTCTGTCTCCCCGGCCCCCAGCTGTCCCTTCAGCGTCTGCAGATGATGATGGAAGTCATGCTTGTATCCCCGCATTTCACGGTAAATGCTCTGAACTTCTCTCAGGTGCTGCCTGGATTGCTCCGTTTGATATTCCACCAACTTAAGGTACGTTCTCTTCCTCATTTTAACCCCTCCGCCTGCGGCTGTTTGTATTTTGTTCACAATCGCTCAGTTGTGCTCGATAAATGCTCTGTTGACAGCGTCATATTTCCCACGCGCCAGGGGCAGCTGCATGCCCTCATCCAGAGTGACTCCTGTACGGGAGATGCGGATAATGTGTTTCAATGAGATAAGGTAGGAACGGTGGATGCGGAAAAAATCATCGCCCAGCCTGCCGGCAAAGGCAGATATGCTCTCTTTGATGGTATACGTCTGCTCCTTTGTATGGATGGATATATAGTGCAGATAAGATTCCACGTATAAAATGTCCTTCGTATATAATTTCATTGTGGTTCCTTCACAGGTAATAACCACATAAGGCGGTTCGTATGCCAGTTTTGCTGCCGCCTTCTCTAAAACTTCCAGAAGTTTGCCTTCCGAAACCGGTTTGACCAGATAATGTAACGCATCCACCTCATATCCTTCACCGGCAAATTCAAAATAAGAAGTAAGAAATATGATTTCGGCCCGGCTTCCCTTCTGCCGGATATGCCGCGCAAGTGCAAGGCCGGACATTTCTTTCATTTTCACGTCCAGCAGCAGGATATCGTAGGCTTTATCTGTTTCGTAGGAGAAAAGGAAAGCCTCCGCTGAAGAAAATGTGTGTACTTCACAGGTGTGCCCGGATAAATGACTCCACCTGGAAAGTACAGAATTTATATATTCCATCTGCTCCTGTTCGTCGTCGCAGACGGCTACTCGATATATCATAAATTGTTTCCTTTCCGGCTGCCGTTCATTCCGTTTTTCATCGGCTGAACCATGCGGCAGGCTGTATGGCGCAGCGGCTTATGATGGACGAAAATATGAGATGTCTGGCTTGCACAGGAACGAAGTAAAGCATAGCATCACACAAGTTTCATGTATTTCAGTATACTATAACGGGAGGAAAAAGCAAGCCTGTATCATTATATCGGATGTAAAAAGCGCCTGTGGAATCGGATAAAAATATTTGACTGTTACAACTGTTAAACTTCTGGCTTGCAGAAATTATGCTGTGTTCATTGATTTGTACAGAGGTATTTGTTATAATGCCTTTAGATACGAGGCAATGCAATAACATGCAATGTATCATAGTGCAATCATTGGTATAATATTGGCAGGTTATGGGAAGGCAGGGTGGTATATGTGGCAGAATTGACATTACAGGCAGTTGACAGGGAAGGGAATATTATCGCTTCCTGCAGCGGAGAAGATTTTGTGGATTTGGTGTGTAAGCATCACTTTCAGGAGGGCGACAGGATTCATTTGGCATCATCGGAGTATCCTGTTTATCTGAACTGGCAGGCAGATGACGGACTGGGGGCCGCTTTTGTGTATCTGACAGGGGAAGTTTTCTACGAGATTCCTTTTGGAGAACAGCGTGTAAGTTATTCCCCGAAAGCTTTTTATGGGGACAGGCATTATCTGTATGCGGAGCTGGCAAGTGCGGAAGAAATAGGGTATTACCGCAATCTGGCGCTGAATCCGGCGGACCAGCGCATGGAGGTGCCGTGTTTTCCCCATGCATCGGCCAACGTGGAGACAAGGGGAGAGGCAGCGTTTGCGGCCAGGAATGCCATAGACGGCGTAAGGGCCAATCTGTCCCATGGCTCATGGCCTTATCAGTCCTGGGGCATTAATCAGCAGGATGATGCGGTTTTGAAGGTGGATTTCGGCAGGATGATCAGAACGGATAAAGTGGTGCTGTATACAAGGTCGGATTTTCCGCATGACAATTGGTGGGTGCAGGTTACGTTAATGTTCTCTGACGGAAGTGCGTTGGATTTCCCGTTAGAAAAATCCACAAAGGCGCATGTGCTCGCTTTCCCGGAGAAAGAGACTGCATGGGTGAAGCTTGGCCGTTTGATTAAGGCGGACGACCCTTCGCCGTTTCCTGCTTTGAGCCAGATGGAAGTGTATGGGCGCAATATTTAATGTATTACGAATTGTCTTAATTAACTTTAATATATCAGGAACACGGTTTCTAAAGGGGAATCATTAGAATAGAAGCATAAGGAGAAAAGAGTATGGGAATGTTATGGTTTGACAAACCGGCGGAAGAATGGAGCCAGGCACTGCCCATTGGCAACGGGCGTCTGGGGGCCATGGTATCCGGGGGAGGGAAGAGCGAGATACTTCAGCTGAACCAGGACAGCATTTGGTATGGTGGACATATTGACCGTATTAATCCGGATGCAAAATCACATTTGGGAGAGGTCCGGGGATTGATTCTGTCAGGAAAGATTCCGGAAGCCGAGAATCTGCTCAGATACACTTTTTCCGGAACGCCCAGAAGTGAGCGTCCTTATCAGCCATTGGGAAATGTGGAGATGACATTTCATGAAACAGGTACGGAAATTTCAGGATATCGGCGGGAGCTGGCTCTGGAAAAGGGCATAGTGACGGAGTGTTATACGGTGCCGGAGAGGAAAATGTACAAGGAATATCTGGCATCCTATCCTCATGGGGTCATTGCCCTTCACATGGAGGCGGAAGGGGAGGCAATTTCCCTGGACATTCTGCTGCGGCGGGCAAAATTCTATGATCACACAGGTAAACTGGACGAGCGGACAATCTATATGGATGCAGTGCTGGGAGCAGGGGGCGTCTCATTCCTGGCAGCAGTGCGGGCCCAGACGGAGGAAGGAGAAGTCCGGGTATTGGGGGAGCATCTGCTGGTGAGGGGGGCAAAGGAGCTGACGCTCTATATTGGCTGTGAGACTTCTTATTATGAGGAGGATTGGAAAAGGGTATTGCAGGAAAAGCTGGATAAGGCGTGTGGTGACGGCTATGCCCGTGTAAGAGAAGAACATGAAAAGGATTACAGGGCGTTGTTTGACAGGGTGGCGCTGGAGCTGGGAGAAGGAGATGGGAAAGCTGCTCTGGCTGCGGAAGAACTTCCTATAGACAGGAGAATGGAAGAGGGAAGAGAAAAGGGATTCCACAGTGATTTTGCGGCGCTTTATTTCCAGTACGGCAGGTATTTACTGATTTCTTCCAGCCGTCCGGGAAGTCTGCCTGCGAATCTGCAGGGAATCTGGAACGAAGAAATGCAGCCGCCCTGGGATTCCAAATTTACCATCAATATCAATACGGAAATGAATTACTGGCCTGCAGAAATATGCGGCTTATCAGAATGTCATCTTCCGTTGTTTGACCACTTGCTGCGAATGTGGGAGAAGGGAAGGGAAACGGCAGAACGCATGTATGGCTGCCGCGGTTTTGTGGCGCATCACAACACGGATTTGTGGGGGGACTGTGCGCCGCAGGATATCTATATCCCTGCAACCTATTGGGTGATGGGCGGTGCGTGGCTCTGTACACATATATGGCTTCATTATGCGTATACCCAGGATGAGGCATTTCTTAAGCGCATGTATCCCCTGCTGAAGGATGCTGTGCTGTTCTTCCATGATTATCTGATAGAAGTGGACGGTAAACTGGCAACCTGTCCGTCCGTATCGCCGGAGAATACCTACATTCTTCCGAGCGGTGTCAGGGGATGTGTCTGCGCCGGGTCTTCCATGGACAATCAGATTCTGAGGGATTTGATGGAGGGGTATCTGAAGGCTTCCCATGTGCTGGGGATTCAGGACGAAGTGACGGGGAAAACCTGTGAAATCCTGCAGAGGCTGCCGGGGACTAAGGTTGGAAAATATGGCCAGATCATGGAATGGATGGAGGATTATGATGAGGCCCAGCCGGGACATCGGCATATTTCCCAGCTGTATGCGCTGCATCCTTCCCATCAGATTACGGTGGATAAGACACCGGAGCTGGCAGAGGCGGCTTCCAGGACATTAGAGCGGCGCCTGGCCCACGGGGGCGGACACACGGGATGGAGCTGCGCATGGATTGTGAATCTGTACAGCCGTTTGGGAGACGGTGAAAAGGCATACCGGAATCTGCAGAAGCTTTGGAGCCAGTCAACATTTCCGAATCTGATGGATACCCATCCCAGAGGAAATGGGCATACGTTCCAGATAGACGGCAACCTGGGGGCAGCGGCGGCAATTGCCGAAATGCTGGTTCAGAGCGATGAGGACAGGGTTTTGCTTCTGCCTGCGCTTCCCGCACAGTGGACGAAAGGGCGTGTGGCAGGAATTGCACTGTGGGGCGGCGGCAGAATTGATCTGGATTGGGAGGGAGGAAGGCTGGTTTCCTGCAGGGTACGGTCTGACAGGCCCATGGAGACCACGCTTGTATATGGACAGGAGAAAAAACATGTTGCCGTCAGTCCTGGGCAGGATGTGGTGATAACCTGGGAGTAATGAAGGCGCAGGGATTACTGGTATCAGTAAGTGCTGGCACGAGGTTTACTGACAGGGAAAATTTCTGAATATAAAAAACAGTCTTGGAAAGGAAGCCCCCGGGAGAATTTTCAGATGCGCCCTTTGCAGCTGAAAAATTCTCCTCTTACAAGGGGGCTGAAGTGTAGAGACGGTACTGGAATATTAAAAACAGTCTCGGAACGGAAGCCCCGGGAGAATTTTCAGATGCGCCCTTTGCAGCTGAAAATTTCTCCCCTTACAAGGGGGCTGAAGTGTAGAGACGGTACTGGAATATTAAAAACAGTCTCGAAACGGAAGCCCCGGGAGAATTTTCAGATGCGCTCTTTGCAGCTGAAAATTTCTCCCCTTACAAGAGGGCTGAAGTGTAGAGACGGTACTGGAATATTAAAAACA
>CAJUAP010000089.1 GCA_910584435.1 uncultured Acetatifactor sp. | reverse complement strand
GCCCGGAAGGAAATTTCAGCTGCGCCCTTTGCAGATGAAATTTCCTTCCCTGGTTAGGGTGCCGGAGTGGAGAGACCGGAACAAGCTCCCGCGAGTGCAAGCGAGAACTGGAATAGGAGATAATATTATGGCAATTAGTTTGCAAAAAGGACAGAAAGTGAATCTTACCAAGAAATCCTCAGGCGGTTTGGGAGAGATTCTGGTAAATTTGAATTGGAATACCGGGAAGAAAGGGTTTCTGTCCGGCCTGTTGGGAAACAGTGGAATTGATCTGGATCTGGGATGTCTGTATGAGATGACTGATGGCAGAAAGGGAGCGGTACAGGCACTTGGCAATGCTTTCGGCTCTCTTCAATATCCGCCGTTTATTGCTTTGGACGGCGATGACAGAACGGGTGCCGCAGCAGCGGGGGAGAATCTGAGAATTAACGGCAACCAGATTGCCGAGATCAGAAGAATTCTTGTGTATACTTTTATTTATGAGGGCATTGCTAACTGGAAGCAGGCGGATGCAGTTGTCACCATTAAATATCCCGGCGCAGAGGATATCGTTGTGCGCATGGACGAGTTCAATTCCAAGGATATCATGTGCGGTTTGGTGTTGTTTGAAAATCGGGATAATGAGACTTTCAGTGTGGAGAAGGTTGTGCGTTTCTTCAGGGGCCATGAGGAGTTGGACCGGGCCTTTGGCTGGGGAATGAACTGGAAGCCGGGACGCAAGTAGAATCGGAAGGACACGGAGATGTCCGCAGACGCATGCATGCGGCGTTCTGAAATGGACATGCTGTGTCCGGAAATGGATTCCGGATTGGAACAACCACAACATATGTAGAATAAATTGCCCAGAAGGGCAGATGGGAGTTAAAATGTCAGTTAGTTTACAGAAAGGACAGAAGGTTAGTCTGTCAAAGGATAATGCAGGATTGTCTAAAGTCATTGTAGGTCTGGGCTGGGATGAGGTGAAGAGAAAGACAGGATTCTTCTCGGCGAAACCTCAGCCCATAGACTGCGATGCATCGGCGATTGCACTGATTAACGGGAAATTGGTGTACAAGGAGGATGTGGTTTATTATGGCAATCTCCGCCACCCCACCGGAACCATAGAGCATATGGGAGATAACCTGACCGGGGCAGGCGAAGGCGATGATGAACAGATCGTGGTGGATTTGGCACGGATTCCGGCTGAATATGACAAAATTGTGATGGTAGTTACTATATATCAGGCAGTACAGAGAAATCAGCATTTTGGAATGATTGAAAATGCGTTTATCCGTCTGGTGAATGCCAATAATAATACGGAAATGTGCAAATATAGCCTCACTGATAATTATTCGGGAATGACAGCAATGATATTCGGTGAAATTTACCGGCATAACGGAGAGTGGAAGTTCAATGCCATTGGCCAGGGAACCAATGATCCCGGCATCGGAGAGTTGATCAGAAGATATATGTAGCATCAGGATAATTCGAGGTACAAATTTGAAAGAACAGCGCTTTCAAATATTCATAGGATGTTCGCCAAGGCGGACAGGGAGGTAAAAAGATGAAATTTCAAGGACTTTCAGATCAGGAAGTGCAGAGTTCCAGAGAGAAATACGGTTCCAATGCCATACCTGAGTCTGAACCTACAACTTTTTGGGAAGCTTTTAAGGAGACCTTTGGCGACCCGATGATTAAAATCCTGTTGGTCATTGCAGCAATAATGATTGCAATGTTTTTCCTGGGATATGCGGAAATATATGAGCCTGTGGGTACGATTGTGGCTGTGCTCATTGTGGCGTTCGTTTCTGCCAAGACAAGTGTGGCCAGTGATACAAAATATCGTCAATTAAAAGACAGTACCAAAAAAGATACCTGTAAAGTATATCGTAACGGTCTGGTTACCGTGATTGAAGTGGATGATGTGGTTGTGGGTGACAATGTACTGCTTCAGTCCGGCGATAAGATTCCGGCGGACGGTATTCTGGTGGACGGCGACCTGAGAGTGGACAATTCCGCTTTGAACGGTGAGGCGGAAGAGTGTAAGAAAAATGCGGCGCAGGGCCATGTAGAGCTGCCGGACGAGATTACAGGCGATACCTTTGTGGATCAATATTCCCTGTTCAGAGGCGCCGTTGTGTTTGACGGAGAAGGCATCCTGGATGTGCGCAAGGTGGGCCTGAAGACCATGATGGGTAAAATGGCGGAGGAGATGCAGGAGGATGAGCCGGATTCGCCTCTGAAAGTGAAGCTTGCCAAGCTGGCAAACCAGATTTCCACCTTCGGCTATATCGGCGCAGTAGTAATTGCCGTCCTTTATGTCATTTTCTTTGTGACCAACGCAGGCGGACTATCCGCATATCTGGCATCGGGCTGGTCACAGATACTTCAGGATGTGGTCAGGGCGGTATCCCTTGCCATTGTAATTATTGTGTGTGCGGTTCCGGAAGGTCTGCCGTTGATGATTTCCCTAGTGCTGATGCAGAATACCAGTAAAATGCTGGATCACAATGTATTGGTGCGGAAGGCGGAAGGTATTGAGACGGCAGGTTCCCTGAATATTCTGTTCAGCGATAAGACCGGTACTATTACAAAAGGTATGCTGGAGGTCGTGGAGTTTTTCACTGCCCAGGGCGAGACCATTCCCTTGAATGAACTGAAAGGCCATGGAAAGATCAAGAGCCTGGTGGATGTGGCGATCGGTAAGAATACCGCCTCCATGTTTGACGCGTCTCACAAGGTGATCGGCGGAAATGCCACGGATCAGGCGTTGATGAAATTTATCGGCGAGGATACCTTTAACCTGCTGGCAAATAATAAGGAATGTGAAGCCGATAAATCCCAGGGCTTTAACTCGGCAAATAAATTCAGCCAGGTGCACATTAAGAGCATGGGCAAGACGTTCTATAAGGGTGCGCCGGAGAGGCTGCTTGCGGTTGCAACGAAAGCATTGGATGCGAACGGAAATCTTGTGAATCTGGATTTCGATGAATTGAATGAGAAAATCAATGAACTGGCATCCAGGGCAATGAGAGTGCTGGCATTTGGTTATTCCGCCAAGGATCTTGTGGAAAGTAAGATCAATGAGGATGTGGTGTTAATCGGTCTGGTTGCCATCCGTGATGATGTAAGGCCCGAAGCAAAAGATGCCATCCGCGAGGTGCAGGAGGCTGGCATTCAGGTAGTCATGATCACCGGAGACAGGCTGGAAACGGCAGTGGCCATTGCGGAAGATGCAGGATTGATTCGGAGTGAATCGGATAAGGCATTGACCTCTGCAGAGCTGAACAGTATGAGCGATGATGAGGTAAAGGCCATCATAAAGGATATCAGAGTTATTGCAAGAGCGCTGCCCACGGACAAGTCCCGTATGGTGAAGCTGTGCCAGGAGATGAATCTGGTGGTGGGTATGACGGGAGACGGCGTGAACGATTCTCCGGCATTGAAGAGAGCGGATGTGGGATTTGCCATGGGAAGCGGTACGGAGGCGGCCAAGGAAGCCGGTAAGATTGTGGTCTTGGATGATAATTTCAAATCCATCAAGGATGCCATCTGGTACGGCAGAACCATTTACCATAACATCCTGAAGTTCTGTAAGTTCCAGCTGGTGATTAATGTGGCGGCAGTGGTTGTGAGTGCGATTGCGCCGTTCTTCGGTGTGGATGAGCCTCTGAAGGTAACACATCTGCTGTTCGTGAACCTGGTTATGGACGGACTTGGAGCAATTATGCTGGGCAACGAACCGGCCTTGGAGAAGTATATGAAGGAAAAGCCCAGGAGAAGGGACGAGAGCATTGTCAGCAAGAAGATGATGGCGCAGATTATTACCATGGGCGCATGGCTTACCTTTGTAAGTTTTGTATATTTGAAGGTGCCTTTCTTTGTAAATTTGTTTGACAATGAGGCACAGCATTTGACCGGATATTTCGTGCTGTTTATTGTGAGTGCACTGTTTAACGGATTTAATGTAAGGGATGACGGCTTCGGGATTTTCAAGGGACTGGATGAGAATACCGGATTCCTGAAGGTGTTCTTCACCATTATTCTGGTGCAGGCGGCGATTGTAAATGCGGCGCTGATTCCCCTGCCCGTCTTTGCCTGGATCGGCAATATGTTCAGCTGTGTGCCGTTCGGCATTATGGGCTGGATTGCCGTGGTGCTGCTGGCAGTGACCATGATTCCCGTAGATTTGATACGTAAATGTGTTGTGGGCAAAGCGTGAGAAGAATTTCCAGGATGCCCCAAGAGAGAAGAAGCCCCCGGCGGATGAAGCTGCCGGGGGTTTTCGATTGTCTTAATACTGTTTTCTTACCGTCTGGATTGGTTCGCTGGTCAGGTCCATGCCCAGCTTCTTGTATATTTTAATATCTACTTCGGATAGCATAACGGAGGTGTGTACCTGACAGCCCTTGAGCTTCGGAAGCTGTTCCAGGGAACGTCTGGCATTGTCGTCGCTGCAGGCGGCCAGAGACAGCGCTATCAATACTTCATCCGTGTGGAGGCGGGGATTTCTGCCTCCCAGGTAGCGGACCTTCAGATCCTGTATGGGTTCAATGGCTTCCGGTTTGATTAGCTTAGTGTCGTGCTCTATTCCAGCCAGATATTTCAGGGCGTTTAACAGCAGCGCTGCGGATGCGCCGAGAAAGTCGGAGGTTTTGGAAGTGATAATGTGTCCGTCGGGCAGTTCAACGGCTGCGGTGGGAACACCTAATTGCTCGGCGCGTTCCTTTGCGGCGGAGGTTATTTTCCTGTAGTCGGTTGTAATCTTAGCCTGTTTCATCAGGAGTTCGATTTTATATACTTCCGTTTCGGAGGTATTATCCCTTACGGCCTTATTCAATGAGCTGTAATAGCGGCGGATAATCTCCATTTTGGAAGCTTCGCAGCATGCCTCATCGTCTATAATGCAGTTTCCGGCCATGTTGACACCCATATCCGTAGGGGATTTATAAGGGTTATTGCCGTAAATGCCTTCAAATATGGCGTTCAGCACAGGGAAAATCTCGATATCACGATTGTAATTTACCGTTGTTTCGCCATATGCTTCCAGATGAAAGGGATCAATCATATTGATATCATTTAAATCCGCGGTTGCGGCTTCATAGGCCAGGTTAATCGGGTGCTTCAGGGGGATATTCCAAATGGGAAAGGTTTCAAATTTCGCATATCCTGCTTTGATGCCGCGCTGGTTGTCGTGGTAGAGCTGGGAGAGACAGGTTGCCATTTTGCCGCTGCCCGGTCCCGGCGCTGTCACGACTACCAGGGGGCGTGTGGTTTCTATATAGTCATTTTTACCATATCCGTTTTCACTGACAATGAGGGAAACGTTTGCCGGGTATCCTTCGATGGTGTAATGGAGGTAGACTTTTATGTTCTTCTTCTCAAGCTTTGCCTTGAACTGTTCTGCACTGAGCTGGCCGGAATAATGTGTGATAACCACGCTTCCCACATACAGACCTTTGTTGAGAAATTCATCCCGCAGACGCAGTACTTCCACATCATAAGTGATTCCCAAGTCACCCCGGATCTTGTTCTTCTCAATGTCAGTGGCACTTATGACAATGATGATTTCGGTGTAATCAGACAGCTGCATCAGCATCTGCAGCTTGGCGTCAGGTGCGAATCCGGGCAGGACACGGGACGCATGGTAATCATCAAAAAGTTTTCCGCCGAATTCAAGGTAGAGTTTGTCCCCGAATTGGACAATACGTTCTTTGATGTGTTCCGACTGCATTTTCAGGTATTTTTCATTATCAAAACCGATTTTCATGGGTAACCTCTTTTCTGTGGGAGTCTGATTTGACATTTGACCAAAGTCCACACACATTGTATCATAAATAAGAAGGGGTGAAAAGTATTTGATTTAGAAATCTTTAAGAGATGACACTATTTTTTCACAATTATCCTATTGATTAATCAATCATTAATGCCTATAATAGAATAGATTTCTTGTCATCGCAAGGTGGCGGCGGGATGCGTTATAGGGATGGGCTGGACTGGGAATACCATAAGCCCGGAAATAAAACAGAAACGGAGTTACTATGGACAATCAAATGAACCAATTCGATAACGGCGGGGGGTATAACAATAACGGAAACCGGGGCAATGTGCCGGGGAACAATGGAGGGAACGGCGGGCCGCCCAGAAGACCTAATATCATGATGATGGTGCTGGCGGTATTGAGTACGGTACTGCTTGTTTTTATGCTTTGGAATTTGCTGATGGGCTCCAATGGCAATACCCAGGAAGTCAGTTATATGAAATTCCTGGAATATCTGAACACGGAGCAGGTAGAGGCTGTAGAGGTGCAGAGTACCGGTCAGGTGCTGTTCACTTTGAAAGAAAGCAATTCTGCAGCGGGCGGTACGGGGATGACGGGGTATCCTTTTTACGGCAATTTTAAGGTGACCTATTCCACAGTCATTATGGAGGATCTGAATACCCTGACGGCCAGGCTGGAAGAGCATGGTGTGGACGGAACCCGTGTCCTCAGTGACAATTCGGGACGGATTCTGGATATTCTGCTGTATGTAATTCTGCCCGTAGCGCTGATGTGGATATTGCTGGGTGTGGTGTTTAAGAAAATGGGCGGAAGCGGCGGTCCCATGGGTGTGGGCAAGAGCAATGCGAAGGTATATGTGCAGAAGGAAACCGGAGTAACCTTTAAGGATGTGGCAGGGGAGGACGAGGCGAAAGAATCCCTGGTAGAGGTAGTGGATTTCCTGCATAATCCGGGAAAGTATTCCAAAATCGGCGCCAGGCTGCCCAAAGGTGCGCTGCTGGTGGGGCCTCCCGGAACAGGTAAGACACTGCTGGCCAAGGCGGTGGCAGGAGAAGCCCATGTGCCGTTCTTCTCATTGACGGGGTCGGATTTTATAGAACTGTATGTGGGCGTGGGCGCCAGCCGTGTGCGTGATTTGTTCAAGGAAGCCACCAAGAATGCACCGTGTATTATCTTTATTGATGAGATTGATGCCATTGGGCGGAGCCGTGATTCCAAGTACGGCGGCGGCAACGAAGAGCGGGAGCAGACCTTGAACCAGCTGCTTTCGGAGATGGATGGTTTTGACAGCTCCAAGGGAATTCTGATTCTGGGCGCTACGAACCGTCCGGAGATTCTGGATAAGGCGCTTCTGCGTCCGGGTCGTTTTGACAGAAGGATTATTGTGGATAAGCCGGATTTAAAGGGACGTGTGGAAATTCTGAAGGTGCACTCCAAGGATGTGAAAATGGATGAGACCGTGGATTTGGATGCCATAGCGCTGGCTACCAGCGGTGCCGTGGGATCGGATCTGGCGAATATGATAAATGAAGCGGCAATCAATGCGGTGAAGGAAGGCCGGGAATATGTCTGCCAGAAGGATCTGTTTGATTCGGTTGAAGTGGTACTGGTAGGCAAAGAGAAAAAGGATCGCATAATGAGCAAGGAGGAGCGTAAGATTGTGTCCTATCATGAGGTGGGGCATGCGTTAATCAGCGCTCTGCAGAAGAATTCCGAGCCGGTGCAGAAGATAACCATTGTGCCCAGGACCATGGGGGCATTGGGGTATGTGATGCATGTGCCGGAGGAAGAGAAATATCTGAACACGGAAGCCGAACTGAGGGATATGCTGGTGGGCCTGGTAGGTGGACGTGCTGCGGAGGAGGTAGTGTTTGATACTGTGACCACCGGCGCGGCAAATGATATAGAGAAAGCCACGGATATAGCCCGTAATATGGTTACCAGATACGGTATGAGTAAGAAGTTCGGTCTGGTGGGGCTGGCAACCATTGAGAGTCAGTATCTGGAGGGAAGATCGGCGCTGAACTGCAGTGATACTACGGCTGCTGAGATTGATGCGGAGGTAGTTGCCATTCTGAAGGAAAGTTATGAGAAGGCACTGGAAATGCTGAGGGAGAACCGTGAGGTCATGGACCGCCTGGCCGAGTTCCTGATAGAGAAGGAAACCATTACCGGCAAGGAATTCATGGAAATATTCCGCAAGGAAAAAGGGCTGCCGGAAAAGGAGGGAACGGACGGAGGAAAAGACGGTTCCGAGCCGGCAGCTGTTGAAGGCAAAGAAGTTGTGATAGAGGAAGCAGGTACATCTCAGGTGCCTGAGGGGCCGGGAACGGAAGCCGGGGAGAAGGAAGCGGCACCGGATATGTCTGAAGAGGCAGGAACGGAAGCCGGGGAGAAGGAAGCGGCACCGGATATGTCTGAAGCGGCAAGTATACAAAAGCAGGAATTGTCTGCGGATGAAGCCTTGGAAGATGCGCAGGGGTCAGTATTATCACAGGCATCTGGAACAGAAGTCATGGAAGCCGGAGAGGAAAGCCGGAGGACGGAGGAGAAGTCTCAGGCGGGGAAGAAAGCGGAAGATTCCGCAGAAGATTCCATAGAAGAGTCAGATGCGGCAGGGAATGGCAGCCGGCCCATTGGCAGGTTTTCTAATGGCAGACTGGATTAGCGGGAATGCAGATAGTTTATAATGCCGGAGCAGTATGCAGAGCATTATAAAATCATAAAATAATAAGAAGAAAAATGGGAAGACGATTGGCCTGAGCTGAATAGTTCGCGCCAATCGTTTTTTAGGAACGTAATGCCCTGGCTGTGTGCCGGTAAATCTGCTGTCCCGAAGGGAGAAATTAGTGTTCCTGAACGGGCAGTTGTTTACGCACTGGCACCGGGAGGCGGACAATAACCTATTTTGGAATAAAATGGGGGAATATTGACTGAAAACTTGAAGAAAATGAAGAGGGATGATATAATTTTTTCAGTGAAAGGGTTGAATTGTTTTGCACCGGAATGAGCTGTGTTGGTATTGGAGGAATTATGTTATATAATTCGGTGGGCAGATTGATATGGTGCGAGCGGACACGTACAGGTATTTCGGCGGAAGCTTTGTGCAGAGGCATATGTTCACGCACTTTTCTGCATCGCTTGGAGAGCGGCGAGAGAAGATGTGAGAAGATTATGTCAGATGCCTTGTTGCAGAGAGTGGGAGTATCTGTGGACAAGTTTATATATATTATGAACCCGGAAGAACAGGATTGGCTGCTTCTGCAGGAAAAACTGATACAGGCAGTAGATGAGGCAGACAGTGAGCGCACATCCCTTCTGCTGCAGAGATATCGGATGCTGACAGCGAAAAAGTGCAAATTGCATCAACAGTTTTCCGGGCTGTGTGAGGTAGTGCTGGAGTGGAAGAATGGGTCGCATACCCGGGAAATGTTAGATAAATTACAGCAGGTATGGCAGGTAACGATGGGGAACATTGACATGAAAAATATGGCAGAGTTCCCTCTTTCTTTGATGGAATGTATTATTCGGATGATGTATTGCCGTATACAGGAGGATATGGGGGAGTGGGAAGAGGCTGTTGAAGGCTACCGGCAGCTTTTGGATTATCTTGAGGCCAGAATGGATGAGGAAGACAGAGTGAAGCTGTATTCTCAGATTGCATATCGTCTGGTGCTGTATTATCTGAAAAAGCGGGAACTGAAAGCAGCCGCAGATTTGGCGGGCAGGGCAGTAGCCGTGCTGAAAGTCCGGGGAAGGCTTTTTTATATGCGCAAGTTTTTAGAGGTGATTCTCTTATATGGAGATACCTCAGAAGATGAGGGCATTGTATATCAGGAAATTTGTGATGCTTTGAAATGGCTTTATACTGTTTACCAAGTGGATGAGGAAGAGTGGGTTTGGAATATTCATTTTGGGGTTACTGAAATGGAGTTATGCGGGGATTTGGTTCGCGCCAGAAGAAAAGCCATGGGAATCAGCCAGGAAAAGCTGGCCGAGGGAATCTGCGATGCTGTTACCATATCAAGGATAGAATGTGGAAAGGTATCTCCGAAGGTACAGATACTGCATAAAATTATGGAGCGGCTCGGAATGAAAGAAGGGTGTTATGAGGTGATTAATCCCATAGAAGAACCGGAGTTTTTTGAATTGGCCAACCGCATTTCCATGCTGCTCAGTCTCTCCAATGGAAAAGATGCGGAGCCGTTGATTGCTGAGTTGGAACACAGGGCGAAAAGAACTAATAAATTTGTGGAGCAATACATAGAAAATATAAAGGCATTGGCCTTGTATGTACAAGATAAGATAACAATGCAGGAACATTTTGACAGGCAGAATGCTGCACTGCATCTCACTGTGCCGTATTCTGAAAAAAGGGGTCATGGTGAGTGGCGTTTCAGCCGACAGGAGATGAGCATAGTCAATGCTATGTCCTATTCCTGTGAGGAAAACGGGAAAATGGAGGAAGTATTGCGCTTGTTGTATGAAATAAAGAAGCAATACGAGAATAAACCGTTTCAACTCATACATTATATGGCAGGATATGAATTAACCATTAGAAATATCGGGAATTTACTGGGGAACAAGAAGGAGTATGAACAGGCAATTGCTATAGCCGGGCAAGGTATTTCCCTGGGGTTAAAGTCGGGAAGAGGACTAATGCTTACATTGCTCTTATATGATTGCGGATGGGATATGGAACAGCTGTGGAATACTGGAAAATATACATCAAAAGAAAGCCTCCCTTATATAAAGGCTTCGGTTGCACTCAATTTATTATTTTACGGGCAAGAACAGTCAGAATTTTTTATTCAACACCTGCAGAAGCTGTATCCGAATGACATGCATGTGCAATAGGACGAGAAATTTGACCAGCCGCAGCAATGGAGATATGGATATTTGGTATTAATGAACAGTTTGGCAGAAACACTGAATTCAGTATGGATAGGGCGCTCTGACATTATGCGGAACATCTGAGTATAATGGAAGAACTGTAGTCTGGATATGCTCTGCACAACAATAAACAGTGCATGATGAGGCAACATTGGATAAGCTTTTTCTCTCTTGATTCATTTGTAAATTCTCCTTTATCGTATAGTATGATTGTAAAAGGTAAATGATAGAAAAACCATAACAGAACTGGCACATTAACAGCTGTTATCTGAAAAAGTAAATTGTGCCAGTTTTGTTATGGTACAAATGAGAGGAAAATGATAGCATTATCCATAACCTTCCGGCGTACTTGTTGCCGGATGATTTGCTTTGTTTACTGTTGTTGTGGGCAGGACTTCTATAAATGGTTCATGTCAGGCTGTTTATAGAGTGCGTGACGGATGTCAGATTGGTGGATTACATAGGAAATGCATGGAACAATTTATTACTATTATGATAAAGTGCTGGTTGCGGATTGCAAGTTGAAGACTTTGGAACCCTATGTGGGAAGACTTGCTAAGGATTCTGCAGTACAATTGCTGGTTAAGACATTAGATGTAAAAAATGCCGATGTGCCGACACCGACAGAAATTGTAAGAGAGGGAGACTTCTATTTGGCGGCGCCTTCCGGAAATATGATATACCAAATACACAAGAATGGTACATTGATCAGAGCATATGCGGCTGAGGTTTCTCAAGTAGAAGAAACTATTATGGATGTTCCAATGTCAATTTTAGCAATGATTGAAGGAAAGCTTCTGCTGCATGGTACGGTGATTTCTGTGCGAGGGGATACTTATGCCGTGTTAGGCGGTGAGGAAATGTTAAAATGCAGTGGGCTGTCTCACAGCGATACCATTCTGCTTACGGAAAATATGGAAGGTTATAGGGGAATATTGTGCTTCCGTATGGGGAAGCAGACGAAATTGTATGGGCAGAGACCGATTACGGGATTAAAGGGGATTGTGGTGTTACAGAATATTGGACAAGGGGCCGGCGATGCTGTGATTATGGAGCATGAGAGGAAAGAACGGCTGCTGTTGGAGCACACGGCAGGGTTCTCCATGCTCTCCCGGGAGATGCATGAATATTTCAGTCATGGCAGGATGCTGAAGGAAGCAGGGCAGAGTCTGCCTGTGGCAGTGCTGGGGATATCGGAAGGCTGCCGGGTTCGGGATATTTTAAATAAAGATGATTTCAGTATATTCCCGTAAAAACCAATATTGCCCAGAATATTTTATGATATAACCTGAATTATATAATAACAGAAAAATAATTTGAAAAAATTCAAAAAATATATTGACAAATGCAAGAACTTGTTTTATAATGAACTCATAACAAAGAAAGAGAAAAACATCTTCCATCAAAAGCAAGCAAGCAAGCAAGCAAGCAAGCAAGCAAGCAAGCAAGCAAGCAAGCAA
>CAJUAP010000088.1 GCA_910584435.1 uncultured Acetatifactor sp. | reverse complement strand
TGTTACTGTTCACTCCGTTCTCAGTAACAAGCCTTCTGCGAAGGCTTTAGGCACAGAAATCGCAAAACGGCGATTTCGCGCACAGCTGTCTCTGATTTCCATGCAATATACACATGAAAATACCTCGCGGCAACGACGAGTGAACAGTAACTTGGAGGTCATACTGACTGCATCTTGTCAATTTTATTCTGCATGGCTGTCCTTAACGCATCATTCTGCCTGGCGCTTAATGCCGCCCCGTCCGCTTTTGTATAGTCCTTTGCGCCGACTGCCTTCTGTGATTCTTCCTTCGTGGTCTCACATGCCTTTATCAGATCCATCTGCGTTACCAGACTGCGCTTTTGTAAAGCTACGGCAATGGCTGCATTCTTCACCGCATTTTTAATTTCACGGCCGCAGAATTCATATTTACCGGCAAGCTCCTTCATATCAATATCCAGAGCAAGCGGCAAACGAATCCCGCTGCCTCTCAAATGCCTCTCCCATATTTCCAGCCTTGCATCCTTATCCGGCATTGTAAATTCAATATTAATCAGACGGGAAAGAAACGCCTTATCATAATTCACCACAAGATTTGTAGCAAAAATCACAATGCCTTTAAAATGTTCCAGGCTGATTAACAGCTGGCTTCTCATAGAGTTAATTGCCTGTGCCGAACCGTCAGAAACATTTGTAAGTCTTTTAGACAGCAGCGAATCCGATTCATCCAGAAAAAGTACCGCATTTTCACGCTCGGCGGCCTTAAATATCGCCTTAACCATCTTAGGGCCTTCCCCGTGGAACTTACTTTCAATATCCGCATATGCAGCACTCAATATTTTCCTGCCCATTTTATGAGCAACCGCCTCGGCAGCCATTGATTTTCCCGTACCGGGAGGGCCGTAGAAGCTCAGTGCAGAAGCGGCATAAGGTATGATCGAACGCAGTCCCCATTCATCAAATACCTTCTCTTCCACCTCCATAATCCCGATGGCTTCTTCAATCTGAATCCGAGTCTTTTCGGGAAGTATGACCTGTTCAAAAGAATACCTTGGTTCTTCCGCCGTATAGTTCAGCGAAAGTTTCTCATAATCATATTCCTCACTCTTGCTGTTATTGTTTTCAGATGCCCGGGATTGTGTCTGCACTTCTTTCATGGGAGCTCTGTCCATATCCAGGACCTTGGGCTTAAAATTTGGATTGAATGCTGCGTAATTTAACTTAATATCCAGATTTGACGCACTCAGGCCGCTGAAATGCCTGGACACACAATCCACAATGCTTTTTCTGATTTCCGTTTCCAGCCCTTCATAGGAGGGCTTTCCCATGACATACACCGCTGCCCTGGCATCCGCCCCGGCCCCGCACAGTTCGACACTGATATTCCTGCCGTAATAACTGCGCAGACACTCTGTCAATTCCTTCCTGCATCCTAAAACTGCGGATTGCTGATGATTTCGTACAAATGCCTCCGGCAGACATACATAAATATTCATTCTGTGATTACCACCATCCCTTTCCTGCCTAAAAGCTGCTCCACTTCCTCATCAATGGTATCGTTTTCATTCTTAATGACATCAACCTGGCCTGTAATCTGTCCATTTTCATCCACAGTTGCCATAATATGGGTATAGCCTTTTTCTGTCAGATTGTTAAACTCATCTATGGACATCTTGTTTTCACATTCATCTATCAGCTTTTCAATATCTGCATATGCTACTTTGGAAACATTTTTTTCAGCCAGTTTCTCCTTTATCTTATTCTTCAGCCACTTTATTGTCACAACCACCGCATAAGCTAACAGACATCCTGCGGCCACCATACCCACAATTGCAGCGATAAGTCCTATCATTTGCCCACCCTTCCTTTCTATTGGTACATCTTATTTATTTGTATATCCTGCTTATTTGTATATCTTGTTTATTTGTATATCTTGCTTATTTATATATCTTGCTTATCTGCATATCTTGTTTATCTGCATATCTTGCTTATCTGCATATCTTGCTTATCTGCATATCTTGTTTATCTGCATATCTTGCTTATCTGCATATCTTGTTTATCATACATATTTTTTTATCAGCGCCGTCAAGAAATCTTGCCAAATCTGCGTCAATGGTTCTGGTATGCAGCACGCGGCTGACCGCAGTTTCCCCATCTGCCGAAACCGGCCTGCCTTGTCCATTCAGCAGGCTTTGCACAATAATCAACGCATCATTTTCATTGCGCGGATCAAAATTCTTCTGCACCGACAATATAAACCCTTCCACATCAGGGTACTGCCCTTTGCTTTCCTTACAGAATGCAACACATTCCTTAAATGTTACCTGCTCTTTAAAGTTCTGAGCATATTTCACTTCCGCTATCCCTTCGGCAATCAAATCAAGGAAAGATGCTGCTTTATTCACAACGCTTTTCCCATGTATACTGCCTCCGGATTCATGTTCCGTTCCCAACTCAATCCCTCCCTATTTAATTTCCATCTTTTTTCTTCTTTTTCCATCTTATTCCTTACGCTTGCCGCCCGATTTACCTGCTGATTTCACCCCCTCCTTGTTCATTACGCTCTCCCTGCTCATTACGAAGCCCCGTTCCCCCTCCCTCCCCCTTCATTTTCAAGTTCCTCTCATCAACAGAAGTCCCTTTAACCCGTTAAATTGTAATATATTGCCCTTCATAAATATCATCCGAGATACTGTCACCATTGATTTCATATACGGATTCACTATCCAGATCCTTCAGTCTGACCACTCTGTCACATTTATTTATTTCTTCCACCAGCACCTTTCCTATCTCATCCTGCTGCCTTTTCAATTCATCCTGAATACGCTTCCTCTCAATAATTCCGCTTATGGTAATTACAATAACAGAAACGGCTGCCGCTCCGAGTAATCCCGCCAATATCCATCCCAGCATCTCTTCACCTCTCCACTACAAGAACGCCGTTCCCTTTAGCAAGGGCATTTTCAAGACCTGCATCAAGTGCCTCATATTTAATCAGCACCGAATCAAGCATTTTGCTCTGCTTTGTATCCACAATGGCAACGATCATCATATTTTCCACACCGGAACCGATGTGAAGTTCCTTTCCCAGGCGTTTCAGGGTGCTGTCGTTTGCTTTCATAATCACGGCCTTTGCACCGTTTTCAAGCTGTTCTTTACGTCCCATAATCCATTCTTTTGCCTCGGAAATGGTAAAAATATTTGTGCACATGGGCTCGCCAAAACAGTCCTCCAGTACCTTTGATCTCTCCAGGCTTTTATCCGACTTTACCTTAAGCATGATTTTATCCATAATTACGCCCACTGCCGCTCCGCCCATAAAAGTCAATACATAAGTAAACATACCTTTTCTCCTTTCACATACCATGAATTATTTTGAACTGTTCTATTGTGTAAACTCGGATTTTTTCTTCTGTCTTCCTCTCCTGCACCAAAGCCGCAGCATCCTTTGCCATAAACAGAAGTCCAAAGCTTGTGGAAACAATAAGCCCCGCAGGACCGCCCCAAATTCCCTGGGCAGCAATGGATGCTGTCAGCAATGCCAGAGAAAAAGCGCCTTGCCGCCCTATTCCCGAAAGGGTTTCTTCATTTAAATCGCCATGCATATGAAGTTTCGCGCACTGATAGGCAGAAATGACTGCTATGGACAATACCCCGACCGCGGTCAGGTTGACAAGCGCTCCTGTTTTTGTCATAAGATCCACCCCTGCCCTCTGCATTGCATAGGATGCCCCTCTTCCAATACCATATGTTCCCAGGGATACGGCTCCCATCTCCAGACCATATTGTCCTGAAGAAAATATCGCATCGGAAACCTTCTCTGAAGATATGCCCGCCTTTGCAAGCTCCGTAACAAAACTTAATGTAAACCCAATGCCGAATCCAACCACGGCTGCCAGGCCGGCTGCCTGGAGTTCATTTGCCGCAACACGCTTTGCATTGGTTCTTCTGAGCATTTTTTCTTTGTCAATCATTTCACCGTCTGTTTCATTTCTGAAGTCCCCATTATGTCCCTTATTCAAATGCGCATCCTTATCTTTATAGAACTTGATATTGTCAGGATTCGCCTGTTCTTCCGGATGATCTGCAACGTTTTTCTGATGATGTCCCTCAGGTCCGTCTTTTTTCCCGTCAACAACCTTCTGATGCACTTTTCCGGTTTTTCTAATTTCCTGGCGCTCAGAACGATTCCAATTTGCAGAGCCCTTTCCCCCCATTGCCACATCGGCCTCTTCATATTTCCATGCCAGCTTCACCCCATCGTTTCTCGCGCCCCGGTAATGCGGATTACTCTCAAGCTCCCTGGACACCTTATTTTTTAACTGCATGCGCTCTGCGGCAAGGGTATTGATGTAACCGTTACACTCATCCTGAAATGTAACCGTGACAATACCGGCTTTTACCGCCGTCTGTGCCATAGGAAATACTGCCATGGATAAATTCCGCATACTGTTTTCTTCCGGCAGGACATAGGCAGACGGATGATAAGGCTCATAATACATAAGGCTTTTACTACTTTTGATTTCTGAAAGCATTTTATTCTCCTATTTTAAGTCGCTGCCAGGCGGCACTAAAGGGTGAGGTTGTGAAGACGCACAACCTCACTTGTCCCCCTATCCCCCTCCGCTCAATCACACTTTTTTTCGCTCATAATGGCATACTTGGTCAAAGCAAATTTCCCTTTATCATCTAATTTGCCCAAGATATAGGAATAGATATAGTTATAGTACACCAATGTCTCATTCTGCAGCCTGGACGCATCAAAGGCAAACAGTCCCTTTACTATGTCCAAATGATTTTCAGGGATTTTATTTTCCTTGAACAATGTAAATATTTTTTCGTATGCCTCAATGGCTTTCACATTATATTCAGCATTTCGCTTCCGCTCAAATGCCCTTGTCTTTTTATCCACAATTTCCGAACATTTTTTTGTCAGAACATCATATTTGTCCTGCTGCCTTTCCGTAAAATAGTCCTTTTCAAACATGGCATCCGCCTGTCCGATCTGCTTTATTGCTTTGTCAAATTCTGCTGTGTTGGAAGCAGATTCCAATTTCCGAATCAGCTCACATACACCAGCAATATTATGGTCGTTTTCTTCTATTTTCCTTTTTATCACAGCCCTGTGCAGTTCAACTTCATCAGAATTGATGCATTCCGCAGTACAATCCAGCTGATCTCTTCTGCCCGTTATATATGAAACAATATTTTCATCAAATTCTGCATTTTCAGAGAAGAAAGCAAGAACCGCCACCGCCTGCCGCAGGTAACCTCTTCTTTCCTCCACGGCTCTGTCCCTGTCCCCTGCCAATGCCAAAAGTAAATCGAAATACTTTTCAAAAATTTCTTTATCACCGCTGTGCTTATGAAATAGATTCTGCCCTGTCATCAATGCCTCAGAAACCATACCCTGAAGAAGATACTTTTCAAATAATGCCAGCATATCCCCTATTCCTTTCAAAAGTTGTATGTACGTAACCCAGCCCCTCCCACGAAGTCAAAACTGCACACCAAAGCAGCTTGCCCCATGTAATTATTTCTTATCATATCACTATAAATTCCTATAGTCAATAAATAATTCTTATGGTACATGGACAATTTATACAAAAAACAAATAATAAAACTTGAATCATAAGGAGTAACAAATGAATATAGATTATATCTCCATTGGAAACCGCATCCGTTCCGCACGAATTGCCCTGGGCCTGTCCCAGGAACAGCTGGCAGAAAAATGTAATTTATCCACATCCTTCATCGGCCACATCGAACGGGGCAGCAGAAAAATGTCACTGGAAACACTGGTCGCTCTCTGCGATATTCTGAATGTCAGTGCCGATTACCTGCTCCTGGACAGCCTGCCGGAAAACGATATGATACTGAATGGAATTTTAAATGAGACAAAGAAAAAGGGAAGCCTGCATTATGCCAGGATGACAACCATCATCAAAGCCCTGGCTGAAATCATTGACAAAATATAGATTCTTTTTCTCTGCACAATCCGTTGATCCCATCTCCGATCCGCTCTCTGTCAGCCGCTGGGATTTTTTGTGATGCCGGTTTCTCCTGCTGCCGCCGTTTCCACCACCTCCTCTGCAATGTTTCTGA
This sequence comes from uncultured Acetatifactor sp., assembly GCA_910584435.1. Taxonomy (GTDB): domain Bacteria; phylum Bacillota; class Clostridia; order Lachnospirales; family Lachnospiraceae; genus Acetatifactor. Next base: position 6,624 of record CAJUAP010000088.1, on the reverse strand, counting down.
CAGCTCATGCCTTATGACATCAGTTAATATCCGGCAGAGCCTTTCGATTATGGTATTATTATACAATGGGAAAATGACAGAGATTGTCTATGTAATTTTTTTCCATAAAGAAAGTCTCTGAGGCATCCCCAGAGACTCTACAGAAGTTTGTTACAGGCCAAGTTCTTTCAAATGAATCCAAAGATCATCATAAATATTGACCTTGATGCTGTCATTGAGCGTGTAAGCAGCGGTTTTAAATTTATCTTCCTCCAGAAAATAAACATACACAGACCGGTCCATTGGATTTACAATCCAGTATTCTTTCACACCGGCATTCATATAGAGGTTCAGCTTGTTCAGATCACAGATAACGGTGATATCCGGTTCTGCCACAGTCTTATCACTGTCCTCAAACAGTTTAACAGCAAAAGGTGCCGGATAAACCTCCTAAAACAAACTTCCCATCACATCCTGCACTGTGCGCACACCTATGATTTTTATCTTACCGCTTTGGCTGTTCTTTCTGCATTCCTGCGCACACACATAGGGAAGGATGCAGGTGTCAAAGCCCAGCTTCTCCGCTTCTGCCACACGCTGTCTTGCCATACTGACAGCTCTGACTTCACCGCATAAGCCGACTTCCCCAAAGGCAACCAGCTTGGGACTTAACGCACAATTTTTGAAGCTGGACAATACTGCAATCACAATTCCTAAATCTATGGCAGGTTCAGACAGCTTTAAACCTCCGGTAATGTTCACATAGGCATCACAGGAAGCCAGCTGCACACCGGAACGTTTCTCCAGCACTGCCATAAGAAGATTCACCCTGTTGAAATCCGTCCCTATGGTCTGTCTGCGCGGAATTCCAAAATTGCTATGGCAGACCAGCGCCTGAATTTCCACCAGAAGCGGCCTCGTTCCCTCCATGGTGCATGCAACCACGGAGCCGCTGGCATTTTCCGGCCGTCCGTCCAGCATATATTCCGAAGCATTTATCACTTCCTGCAGACCCTGCTCCTGCATTTCAAACACCCCAATCTCATTGGTGGAGCCGAAACGATTCTTTACCCCCCGCAGAATACGGTAGGAAGCATGTCTGTCACCTTCAAAATAAAGCACCGTATCCACCATATGCTCCAGCACACGGGGGCCTGCAACCGTCCCTTCCTTTGTCACATGGCCCACAATGAGAATGGACACGCCCAGCCCTTTGGCCAGCTGCAGTAAAATGCCTGTGGACTCCCTTACCTGGGACACACTGCCCGGCGCGGCGGAGACATTTTCATTATACATGGTCTGAATGGAGTCTATCACCACCGCCTCCGGCTTCTGGCTGCGGATTACCTCTGCAATCTCATCCAGGCTTGTCTCGCAGAGCAGATACATTTGAGAAGAAAATTCTCCAATTCTATCCGCACGCATCTTGATTTGGGCCGGAGATTCCTCCCCTGATATATATAATACCTTATGACCGCTCCCAGACAGATTCCGGCACACCTGCAGAAGCAGCGTGGACTTTCCGATGCCCGGATCACCGCCCACCAATGTCAGAGACCCCTGTACAATACCTCCGCCCAGCACTCTGTCAAGCTCCCCTATGCCTGTGGTGAGCTTATCTTCTTCCCGGACCGTAACCTCCGACAGCACTGCCGGAACCGGCTTCGCCTGTCTTCCGGAAGCACTTGCGGAAATACCGCCGCTTCCGGCATTTTTATATGCGGATTTGCTGATTGTTTCTTCCACAAATGTATTCCAGCTCTTACAGCCCGGACATTGTCCCATCCACTTTGCAGATTCATATCCACAGCTCTGACAGAAAAACACCGTGGAAGTCTTACTCTTTGCCATATTTACACACCCCCATGCCCCCTGGCGGGCATCGATTCAAAATTCGGAAGTTTACTTCCAAACTTCCCCTTCATTTCCGGTTCCAATTCCTAATTCCGCCTCCTGCTTTGGCAGTGTCAGGAACCCACAGGCAATGGACATCCGTTTGGACCGCTGCCCGTCTGAACTGTTACAAATTACGCGGGAAGTCCCTTACTCTCCCCGCGCAATGTACTCTTATCCATATTTAATATTCTAAAAAACTATGTTATCATATCTGGACTATTTTCACAGGTACCTCGTCAGCAGCGCCCAGTTCCACACTCAAGGACAATTTGCCTCCAAGGCCGGTCTTCATGGTTCCGGTGCTGCAGCCGTCAACAAATACCTCATATACTTTATCTTCCATAAGCCCTATGGTAATCTGTGCATCTTCATCGCCTTCCACAATGAACTCCACACCCTGTTCCGTCTCCACGAATTCCAGAACACTGGTGCCCGGTACAGATTCATAGAGAAACATGCCGTTTTTCTCTAATTTTGTGATCTCATTGTAGGTCTTTACTTTTAGCAAATCCCCCTCATGAGGGAAATCTTCCACCTTTGCCTTTTTGGTCAATTTGTGATTTCCAAAACTAATCGCACCATCAGTCTCACTGCGGAGCAATTCCTCCACCACTGCCATTTTTTTATCCTCCATTCCAGTTCCGCCTCTGCCCTGACAGCGCCCTTTCCGTGGAGAGGTTTATGGCCGTTACACATTCGTCCATAATCCTCTCCGGCGCTGTCACGGCTTCGGCTGTTTCCAGTTCCGCCTCTGCCCTGACAGCGCCCTTTCCGTGGAGAGGTTTATGGCCGTTACACATTCGTCCATAATCCTCTCCGGCGCTGTCACGGCTTCGGCTGTTTCCAGTTCCGCCTCTGCCCTGACAGCGCCCTGCCCCACATCCTGCTCACGGTTTTGCCTCTGTCAGATATCATGCTGCAGAGAAATAACTTCGTTCTCTTATCACTTATAGTATAATATAAAATGCATCCATTTTCCACATTTTTTTCAACTTTCTGGCTGTGGTTTTCCTATTGGCTGAACTGTTTATCATTCCTGTGTCCCATCACCTTTTACTGTAAATGTGACCTTGCCGTTCTTAAATCCTGCCGTCACCACATTTCCCGGCTGTACCCTTTTCGACAGAATCTCCTCCGCCAGAGAGTCCTCCACCACAGACTGAATTGCACGTTTCAATGGCCTTGCTCCCATCTTCACATCGGAATATTTCTCTACCAAATGCTCCTTCAATGCCCCTGTCAAGGTCAGCTTAATGTCCATCTGCTCTTCACAGCGTTTATACAAACCGGAAGCCAGCAGGTTTACAATTGCTTTCATATTCTCTTTATCCAGCTGGTGGAATACAATAATATCATCAATACGATTAATAAATTCCGGCTTAAAGCTGCGTTTTACCTCTTCCATAACGCCGGACTTCATTTTCTCATAGTCTCTCTTCCCATCGCCAGCCGTGGCAAACCCCAGGTTTTTGGGGTCCACAATTCTCTGCGCGCCTGCATTGGATGTCATAATCAGGATCGTATTCTTAAAGCTGACCTTTCGGCCCTTGGAATCCGTAATATGTCCGTCATCCAACACCTGAAGCAATACATTGAACACATCCGGATGCGCCTTCTCAATCTCATCAAACAGCACCACGGAATAAGGATTCCGGCGCACTTTTTCACTGAGCTGTCCACCCTCTTCAAAACCCACATATCCGGGCGGTGAACCGATCATTTTAGATACGGAATGCCCCTCCATATACTCCGACATATCCACACGTATGATGGCATCCTCCGAGCCGAACATGGCTTCTGCCAACGCCTTGGAAAGTTCCGTTTTGCCCACACCGGTGGGCCCTAAGAACAGAAAAGAGCCAATCGGCCTCCTGGGGTCTTTCAGTCCTACCCTGCCCCTGCGCATTGCCTTTGCCACTGCCGTCACAGCCTCTTCCTGGCCGATGACCCGCTTATGAAGAATTCCTTCCAGCTTAAGCAGACGTTCACTTTCCTTCTGCGCCAGTTTCTGCACCGGAATCTTGGTCCACATGGCCACTACTTCTTCTATTTCGTTCTCTCCAATAGAAAATTTCTTATTAATCTCCTGACTCTCCGCACGTTTTTTCATACGCTGATATTTCTTCATCAGCTTGTCCTGAGTATGCTTGATTTCCACTGCCTGCGAAAATGCCTCCATCCGGATGGAACGTTCAATCTGCAGATCCATTTTCTTAATCTGCTCCAGCAGCTCTTTTTGTTTATCCGGTATATCCACAGCCCGGAGCCTGGCACTTGCCGCTGCCTCATCTATTAAGTCAATTGCCTTATCCGGCAGATTCCTGTCATTGATATAACGGCTGGAAAGCCTCACCGCCGCTGCCACAGCTTCCGGCGTAATCGTCACCTGATGATGTTCTTCGTACTTTTTCTTAATTCCGTCCAGGATTCGTATGGCTTCTTCCTCTGTGGGTTCTTCCACGTTTACCGGCTGAAAACGACGTTCCAGCGCAGCATCCCGCTCGATATATTTGCGGTATTCTGCTATGGTTGTAGCTCCAATCAGCTGCAGCTCTCCCCTTGCCAGGGACGGCTTCAAAATATTGGAGGCATCGATAGCGCCCTCTGCACCTCCTGCACCTATCAATGTGTGCAGCTCATCCAGGAATAGAATCACATTGCCGTCATCTATCACTTCCCGGATCACCCGCTTAATTCTCTCTTCAAATTCACCACGGTATTTACTTCCTGCCACCATACCTGACAAATCTAATGTCAACACCCTTTTATCTTTGACGGTAAAGGGCACTTTTCCCTCTACAATGCGCTGTGCAAGACCTTCCACCACTGCTGTCTTACCCACGCCCGGCTCACCGATCAGACATGGATTATTCTTAGTACGGCGGCTGAGAATCTGAATCAATCTCCGAATCTCATCTTCCCTGCCAATGACAGGATCTAATCCGCCTTCCCTGGCCATAGCAGTCAAGTCCCTGCTGTACTGGTTCAATGCGCTGCCCTTCCCTTTCAGAGATGCTTTCTTTCCCAAGTCCTCCTTATAGAGATTACCGTCCTGTCCAATGGAAACCAAAGTGTCAACATATATCTTCTGTATATTGATTCCAAGAGTATTTAGCAGGCGAACCGCTACATTCTCTCCTTCCTTAATCAACGCCATTAACAGATGTTCCGTTCCTGTCTCCTTCTGACCGAACCTGGCTGCCTGTCTGTGTGCCTCCTCCAGAATTTTCAGTGCCCTGGGTGAATATCCTTCTCTTTCCTTCAATCCTACGCCGCTCTCAAATGCAATCAGCTCCTGAATCATCTCCAGAACCTGTGTCAACTCCACCCCGTTATCTGTCAGAACCTTATGAGCTACACCCTCAGATTCTCTCAGCAGTCCTGCCAATATATGCTCTGTTCCCACATATCCCTGTTTCAAATGGCTGGCATATTTGGATGCATGACTCAATGCCTCCTGTGCCTTATCCGTAAACCGTGACTGCATGCTGTTACCTCCCTTCCCGACTTCCTTCTTATTTTTCTCCTTTATTCTCAACGAAAATGCTGTCTTCGTAAATTCACAGCTATAATGCCGTGTAGTCAATGTTCGTCTTCATAAACTCTCAACTGCAATTCCATTTGCTTAATGATAATCTTCCCAGACTCTCAACTGCAATTCCGTTTGCTTAATGATAATCTTCCCAGACTCTCAACTGCAATTCCATTTGCTTAATGATAATCTTCGTAAATTTCCTCTATTAATTCATGTATTTCTTCTTTGGAAATATTTTTACAGCTGCTCTTTGCCAGAATAACCTGAAGTTCTTTCTTCAATTCTGTCAATGTCCTCATCCTGTCCACATCAATTGCTACCACCGCACCTCTTCTTCTATCAACCTTTACATACCCTTCCTGCTTCAATACGGTATAAGCCTTATTGACCGTATGCATGTTAATACCAATAGAATCTGCCAGCTGACGCACACTGGGAAGGGAATCACCCTCATGGAACTGAGAAGTAGCTATTCCCAGTATGATTTGGTTACGCAGTTGAAGATACAATGCTTCATCACTATTAAAATCAATTTCAATCACCACGAATTATCTCCTTTCCCACCTCATTGATACTCACGAGCGATAATGCCTGCCGCTAACCCATAACGTCTGCCGCTCGTGAGTCGGGCAGCATGGCAAATTTCAGCAGCGTCAGTATAAATCATAGACCAACCACCCTGCACTGTCAACCAAAGAGAAGAAAAGTTTAGATGTTTTTTAGAAATCCATATGCCAAAACAGAGAGTACTCCTTATTAATGGAAGGAATACTCCCTGTTTTCATTCCGCATATTACATTATATTATTGTTCCTCGTCATAATTCAAAAATTCCAAATCAAACTCTTCCTCTTCATCTGCCATAAAGTTCCTGGACTGCCATCCCTGATCGTCATTTCTCCTCTGTGCTCTTCGAGCGTCCTCCTGCCCTGACGGCACAGGTCTGGCTCCCTGAGGCGCTCCCATGGATCTCTGCCCCTGAGTATTCTGCCGCTGCTCCTGCACCCTTCTGTCAAATTGCATATCACCAGATACTCTCTGGCCTGAGCGCTGCATCCTCTGATCCTGATTGGATTCCTGCATTCTCTGGCTCTGGCCGTAGCCCTGCATTCTCTGATCCTGGCCGGATTCCTGCAATCTCTGACCCTGGCCATAGCCCTGCATTCTCTGGCCCTGACCGGAACCCTGCATTCTCTGGCCCTGACCGGAACCCTG
>CAJUAP010000087.1 GCA_910584435.1 uncultured Acetatifactor sp. | reverse complement strand
ACATTCTTCTGCAGTTCCTCATTGCTCATGGCGCTGCCGCCGTATTTCACCACAATAATTTTGCGGTTAAAACGCTGAATGTAGGGAAGCGCTTCTATCAGCACCTCCGCCTTCTGCAATACCTTTTCCATATCTTTTTCCATGGTAATCCGTTCCTTTCGTTACTGTTCACTCCGTTCACAGCAACTTCCTTTCACATTTCATTCTTCATTTCCTTCACACTAACTTCTATAATCCGCATTAATCTTCACATAATCATAGCTTAAATCGCATCCCCAGGCGACAGCTTCCCCATCCCCCATATGCATATCTGCAAGAATGGTAACTTCCGGCTCCGAGAGAATCCGGGTGGCTTCCTCTTCACTGTAATCGCAAGCTGTACCATCGCCGAAAATATGCATTTTACCGTTTTTGCCCTGGAAATAGAGATCCACCTGATCCGGGTCAAACTGTACGCCGGAATACCCAAGGGCACAGAGAATCCTGCCGAAATTCGCATCATGGCCGAACACGGCAGCTTTGGTCAGTGAAGAACAGATAACGGATTTGGCCAGAATCCTGGCATCTTCCTTACATGCGGCCCCTATGACCTTCGCCTCAATCAGAGCAGTCGCGCCCTCTCCATCCCCCGCCATTTTTCTCGCCAGATAAGTTGTGACAAAATGCAGCGCTTCACAGAATGTATCGTAATCCTCACCTTCCGCAGTAATCTTCTCATTCCCGGCCAAACCGTTCGCCAATACCAGAAGGGTGTCATTGGTGCTGGTGTCGCCGTCCACGGATATCATATTGAAAGAATCCACCACATCCGCACGCAGCGCCTTCTGAAGCATCTCCTTTGAAATGCACACATCCGTGGTCAGAAATCCCAGCATGGTGCACATATTGGGATGAATCATGCCGGAACCCTTGCACATACCGCCTAAGGTCACTGTCCTGCCGCCGATTGTCACTTCCACTGCAATCTGTTTTGGTAATGTATCCGTAGTCATGATTGCCTGTGCTGCCTCCAGACCTGCTGCCAGGCTGTCCGACTTCTCCTGCACCAGTTTCCGGATACCTTCCTGAAGTCTGTCCACAGGCATCTGCATTCCAATGACGCCCGTGGATGCCACCAGTACGGCTTCTTCCGGTATCCCCAGCAGTTCCCCCGCACACCTGCTCTCTGCCGCACAGCAATCCATGCCCTGCTTGCCGGTGCAGGCATTGGCAATGCCGGAATTGACCACCACCGCCTGTACATAAGGAGACTCTTCCACTATTTTCTTATCCCACAGTACCGGCGCCGCTTTTACCACATTGCTGGTAAAAGTACCTGCCGCCACACAGGGCATGGTGCTGTACACCATTGCCATATCCTTACGGTTCTTGTATTTCACTCCCGCTTCCACACCTGCTGCCATAAATCCCTTTGCCGCGGTCACACCGCCTTCTATCTGTTTTATCATATTTATCTCCTATTCCAGTTCCGTAATCGGCCTTCACTACCCTGACATCCTGGATGGATTTCCGTAAGCACAGCAACGCTTCCGTAAATCCATCTGGGTACTTCAGGCCGTTTACTGCTCCAGTTCCGTAATCGGCCTTCACTACCCTGACATCCACTCTTTTTATTTATTAAATTCGGTGATATTTGCCTCATTCAGCGTAAAGTCATAATAGTTCAAATCCTCCCGCCTCGTCCAGCCCACCTGATTCCAGAAAGCATTGCCCACATCATTTTTTGTAAACGCAATCAGGCTGACCTTGTTGATTCCTTCTGCCTTCAAAGCATTCATGCAATGCACTACCATAGCCTTGCCGATACCGTTCCTGCGGTAATCCTCCCTGACACACACATGATAGAGACACCCTCTTCTGCCGTCATGGCCGCAGAGAATACCTCCCACAATGGCGCCGTCTTCTGCTGCCGCCACCACGCTGCCCTCAGGATTCCTCCGCAGAAAGCGCTCCACGCCTTCTCTGGAATCATCGATACTGCGGATACCAAATCCGCGTATGGTCATCCACAGGGCATATAATCCCTCATAATCCTCAATTGTCATTGTCCTGATTGTAAATGCTTTCTTCATCCTCTTGTCCCGTCTTTCCTCATCACATGCATTGCTCTCTGTCACTGACAGCCATATGCCTCAGCATACATCATCTTACCCGAAAGAGCAGTCATATTCCTCAATAACACACTCCTGGATTCTCTCTTCCGTATTACAATCTCCCTTTTCTGCAGGATATCAGAATTTTTGTGCACCGCTTCCCTGACTTCACGCTTTGCCGGATTTTCACTTAATTTTCCCGGTTTCTACGGGAAACATGGAACCAGCTCTAACCCTTCGCTTTCTTTCAGACCAAACAACAGATTCATATTCTGCACTGCCTGGCCTGCAGCGCCCTTCACCAGGTTATCCAGCGCTCCCATCATAATGACCCGGCCTGTCCTTTCGTCCACTACAAAACCAATATCCACATAATTACTGCCTTCCACCCATTTTGTCTCAGGACAGCACCCCTTTTCCAATACGCGGACAAATTTCTCATCCCCGTAATAGCGATCATACACTGCCTTAACTTCATCCCAGGAAGGAAGCGTCCCATCGGCTTTCCTCTTCAAATCGGCATACTCTGTCACCAGAATCCCCCTGTTCATGGGCACCAGATGAGGGGTAAAATTAATCGTAACCCTGCAGTTTCCCGCATATCCAAGCTGTTCTTCGATTTCCGGTGTATGACGGTGGCTTGCCACACCGTAAGCTTTCATATTTTCATTCACCTCGCAGAACAGATTCGGCACCTTTGCCCCTCTTCCCGCACCGGAGGTTCCTGACTTTGCATCCACAATCAATGTCCCCGCATCAATCATCCCTTCCTTGACCAAGGGATATGCCGTCAAAATAGAACAGGTGGTATAACATCCGGGATTCGCTATCAGCCTTGTGCTGCCGGTAATCTGACTCCTGTTCAGCTCACACAGCCCGTAAACCGCCTCCTGGATAAACTGGGGCGATTTATGCTCTATGCCGTACCATTGTTCATACACTGCCACATCCTTAATACGGTAATCTGCAGAGAGATCTATGATTTTTACCTTATTCAATATTTCTTCCGTCAATACTCCTGCCAGAAATCCCTGGGGCGTTGCAGTGAAAATCACATCCGCCTGTTCCGCAAGTTCTGACAGATTGTCATCCCTGCACACGTCCTCCACAATCCGAAACATATTCCGGTATACTTCATAATACTTCTTGTCTATGTAACTGTGGGAACCATACCAGACAATCTCCGCCTCTTTGTGACCTGCAAGAAGTCTGACCAGTTCCCCTCCCGCATAACCCGTGGCTCCGATAATCCCTGCTCTTATCATGTTTTTCCTCCATTCCAGTTTCGTAACACCATACCCACTGCCATTATCCCGGGATGAATTTCCATACGCTTAATTCCTGCGTCTGGAAATCCATCCGGCAGCGGGCCTGCCGTTACTGTTTTCCAGTTCCGCAACACCATGCCCACTGACATTATCCCAACTACACTCTCCTGATATCATACCACTTTTTGCATAAAAGTCCACTATTTTTTTATTTTTATACAAAATTATTTTTTCTATTCATATTTATACATTTAATCTGTATATTTTATGCATGGACAAACTTATACAAATTCTGCCTGCCAAAAGAATCAAACTGTACCATGATAATGTATACTGCTTAACAGCTAACATTTCCGAGTAACCTGACTGCATAACGCCAGCCATATACGTTTAACCAGTGCCCTGCGGTAAATTCCCTATATCCTGTCATTTTGTCATATCAAACTGCACTATAATACAATTATGTGATTTGTCTTTTTTGTTATAATTAATCCCCACAAGCAGTAACTTCCCTTATAATCCTTCAATGCCTCCACATATTTCCTCTGCTTCATCTGACGAATTGCGCTCTCTGCAGAATGATCCCATTTCAATTCCACAACAAGAGCCGGTTTATCGCTGTTTTTCCTTGGCAGAAATCCGCCATGTGCCTGTGTCAACTTTATACCATAACTTCAGCGCACATGGAATCAGCAGTTGACACAATGCATTTCTGTGTCAACATGATACCATAATTACACGCGCTTCAGCGCATATGAACATTATACCATGGTATGAACAGATTTTCCATGGTATAAAAAATTTCACTCAAGGGCGCCCCTGTATTCTGATGCACTCCTTTTCCCCATACCTCTGGGGTACTGTATAAACCTGTGCAAACCATGTGTATGCCCGGTCTGCTTCCCACACTTTATATAGTCCGCAATATGCCAGCCCGTCTTCATGATAAACTGACAGCAGCACATCCGGATGTTCCCATGTGGTCATAGCCGCCAGTACCAGACGCTCCCCGTCAAAAAAGCATGCATTCCCCACCGTAAAGCTTTCATTTTCTCCCTGGATATTCTGCCGGATATCAGGATATTGCCTGTTTGCAGCATAAGCAGCTCTGCTCTCCTGAAACTGCAAAAGCCCATCTCCCCCAGCCGGTGCCTGGGAGAGAATCATCTCATCCCTCCCATCCGCCGGGAATTTACCGCCATACCACAGCCTATACCGCCCATTCTCTTCCGCTATAAAAGCAAAAGAATTATCCCTCCAAGTCAGCAGGATACCTCCCTCTTCCACCGTCATCTGCCGGAAATAAGGACTATCCGCCATGCCGTCTTCCCTTTCACAGCCTGCCATTACCGGAATCTGCTGCACCAATACCGGGACCTCCCCCTCCAGTGTATAAACGGCAAGCCAAAATTCCTTCTCATCGTGCAGAACCAGAAACAGCCGCCCCCGGACCTCATCCAGCATCATTTTCAAAGGGACCAGACCTTCCGGCTGATCGCATACTTTCCTGATATGCCTCCAATCCACAGAAACGTTCCTTCCGCCGTTTTCCCATTGACAGGGAATGTAAAAAATCCCCTTGTTCTGTCCCCTGTCCTCATAATTTCCGTCCTCATCGGTACAGCAATACACATAATATCCCCCTCTCTCCCCGATGGCCGATGCCGAAAGGACGCCGCCGACCTGCCTCGTATAAATGTGGAAACGTGTTACATCATTCTCTTCATTCTTCTTCACTGCCACTTCCGCCGTATCTCCCCCTGGCGGGATATGAAAAAAATCCGTCAAAAACAATTCTCCGCTTCCATAAGGTGTATTTGTAATATTTTTGCCCTGCCCACTGCATATTTTAAATTCTTCCACAGGATAATATTCATAGTAGTCACTGAGGGAAATAATTTCAATCCTTTCCTCCCCTGCCGCCGTCCGCCCTGCGACATCATACACCTCAGGCAGGGGATAATTTGCAATATGATCCAGCGGAATGGCTTCACTGGAATCATCCCCGTAAGCTGTGCCGAAACTCCTTTTCAGCATGCATTCTATATAGTTTTCCCCTTGCACCTCAACCTGGCCGGTTTTGCGGAATGAAAATGCAAATACACTCTCAGCCTCCTTCCCAACGCCAATGTCATATACCGTGTCCCACCGCACATTCCATCCGTCCCTGCTTATGTAAAAATGCCTATAATCATCCAGACAGGTTGCCATCTGCAGCGTAATGCCGGATGCCGCAGCCGGATCACCACAGAGCGGTTCCTCCACGATAATAATGCTTTCCTTTTCACTGTCTATTTTCCGGCATGCACAGGGCAGACCGATACACGCCGCCAGCAGCACAATCACTGAAACCACCAAAGCTTTTCTCATTATACACCTACCTCCCTGCCATAACGGCATACACCCAGCTTCCGGACAATCTATACTGCACGCCGGTTAAATTTGCAGTACAACCCGGCTGCAGACCGCCAGCCAGGTACTTTCCCAGAGACGTCACTATAAATCCCGGCGTTCTGCAGTATATGAGAAGAATGCCTTATTTACCCTGTCCGGGCGATAGTGCCACACTTCCCTGACATAATCCATCAGTGTCCTTCCCTGTTCTTCCAGTTCCAATGTGGTAATATCCCCCGCAATCCTGCCCTGCCGGAGCAATACCGCACGCCCTATAAAATGTTCCACTTCCTCTATCAAATGTGTGGACAAAAATATGGTTTCCTCCGGTTCCAGAATCCCCAGCAGCACCTTATAGAAATCTTCCCTGTTAAATACATCATTCCCTGCAAAAGGCTCGTCCATCAGGATATACTCCGCTCCCTGGCACAAAGCCAATATCACTTCAAATTGATTTTTCTGTCCCACGGAATAATGTTTTACCGCCTTTTTTCCGGGCAGCTCGAAAAAGTCCATCAACGCTGCAAACCTCTTCCCCCGAAAGGTGTGAAAATGCATTTTATAAAAATCTCTGTGCTCCTCCGGTGTCAGGTTCGGGAAAAACGAATGCTCACAAGTTGCATAGGACAGTCGGGCTATATTGCTTCTGTCTATTTTCTCTCCGTCCAGCAGAATTTCTCCCTGATAGTCCAGGAAACCAAGAATGCTTTTCAAAAGCGTCGTCTTCCCTGCGCCGTTTTCCCCGAACAGCCCTATAATTTCCCCCGGCTCCATCTTCAAATCCACATGCTTCAATGCCTCCACACCGCCCGTTTTACCATAATAAATTTTCCGCAAAGATTTGATTTCCAGCATAATATTCCTCCATACCAATGTCATAAAACCCCGTCATAAGTTATACTGCACACCGATTCAATTTGCAATGCCCCCCGGCTGCAGACCGCCAGCCAGGTATTTCCCCAGGGGCATCACCACAAATCCTGGTGGTCTGCAGTATACCTGTTTTCAATAAATACCACAAAACAGCTGTTTCACACATAACACTCCCTCCGCAGTCTCATCCCCACCTCGGCAGGCATTCCACCGGGACAACCAGCAGGTATACGCCATAATACAAAAGATACAATATGATTATGGCCGCCGCTCCGGCTCCCATACACAGAAGAGAACCCTCTATGCAGCTTCTCGTCAAAGCGCCCCGTTCCGGCAGCCGCCGCATCAGATAAATACTTTTGGCCCCCTGATAATAGTAGAAATAGTGATAGACCGCCATAATCCCCAGGAACATAAAATAGGGAACAAACATTGCCGCACGCCCCTCCATAAGCTTCATAAAAGGCTCTGCCACAGCACCTTCCACGATCCTCCGTTCCGATTCCATGTCAATCCATATCAATTTATAATATGCATCATACAGCTCTTCAAAAAAATGAAAACTAAACACTGCACCCATCCCGAATAAAACTCCTGCCGCCAGCCATTCCTGCCTGCATTCATATCCGGGCGGATAACCTGCTTCAAACTGCCTTTTCATTTTCAGCCTTTTCTTATTTCCAATATCCATATTACTCCTGTTCCGGCCCAACCCCTCAAGTTCAATCCCTGTTCTGCACGATACCCATATCCCGCCAGCAGACACATAGTATTTCTTTCCCTATGACAAGAACACTGATAATACAGCCTGCAATATCCAGCATATTCACCCCCATTTCGCTATCAAACCAATAGATTGTCACAATAACCAAACTAGAGGTCAGGACATAACGGCCTTTTCCTTTCACTCCCGCCGCCTGCATTCCCCATGCCGTTAAAATTAGTGTATTACGCACCCATTTACCAAATTCCGCCATGGGCAGAAGGCAGTGCAGAAAGCGGTTACTGTAAAAGGCAAAGAAATATACCTGAGGTGCTGTCCCCGCCAAACCCACATCCGTCTTACATTGCCATAACATCCAGAATACCAGAGCAATCTGCACTACGAATACCATGAGCAGGCAGAATACATTATAAATTGTTTTCAGTCCGAAAAACTGCTGCCTGGTTATCCGAAGCCGCATAATGGTACCATAGCTCTGACTTTCCAGACGGTCTTCCGTCCAAAGCAAAATCATTATCACAAGGAACAATGCAGATAAAAATAACAGCTTGATTTTATTTCCGTAAAATATTTCTCCCACATGCAGCGCCGACATACCATACACAGCATAGACGTCCCGTCTTTTCACTAAAAATAAGAAAACTTCCGCCGTTGCCATAAGAGCCGCTGCCGACAGTATCTTGTAGAAACTGCTTCTTGCCAGCAATGCCCACATAGACAGGCAGGATGAACTGAACGCATGTATCTTTCCTCCGCTTCCTATTTGATTCCTGTTACCGTTCCTGCCGCTGTTGTCCCTGCTGTAATTTCCTCCCCTGCCTTCTTCCATCTCCGGCTGCCCTCCTGATCCATATTTTACCCGACAAAAGCATATTCATCATTTCTCTGAACCTGCGTTCTTCCACAATCCGTCCAGGCCATTTCCTTTACGCTTCCCACACCTTTTCCGCCAGCGCATATGCCTCTTCTTTTGACACCCCCAATTGTTTCATGGCCTTCACCCACAATTTTGTATCGCTGTCAAGCAGCTCCCTTCGTATCCTGTCCACCGTCTGCTCATCCACACAAGTATAACTTTTGGCTCCGGAACGGGACGTAATCACCCCTTCTTCCTCCAGCATATGATACGCCTTCTGTATGGTGTTGGGATTTACCCCCAGCAGTGCGGATAATGCCCGTCTGGAAGGCACTTCCTCCTGGCTGCCGATGCTCCCTGCCGCTATGCCCTGTTTTACATGCCTGATAATCTGCATATAAATCGGGCCGCTATCCTCCAAAATAAAGTCTTCAAATGATATCATCTCTCACGCTCCGACCGTATTATTTATGTAACACAGTTCCCATAACTGTATTATAATGCTAATACGGTTTGATGTCAAGAATAAACGTTATTGTTCACTCCATTCACAGTAACAAGCCTTCGCGGCAGGGGCTGTCTGAACTGTTACACAAGCACCTTGGATAACGATTTTCAGCTTGACAAAAAAGAGGATATGATTTATGATACATTTATCTATCAACTACTTATCTGTGAAAAGTGCATTTCGCACATTCAGGCAGTTTCTGCCGGATTTTTTTCACACGCTGGCAGGAACAATAGGATAATCATGTATGTTCTCTGCCCATCTATTTTCAGAAAGAGAGGATATTACATGAGAAACAAAATGCAGTATATTCCACAAAAACGCCGTCTTTTCCGGCTGCAGCCGCGGTATTTTTTCAGTAACCGCAGGGTAAAGGATCGGCTGTTCTGCTATATTTTCGAACATGACAGGAGGGCGCTGCTGGATCTGTATAATGCACTGAATCACACGGAGTATGAAGATGAACAGATACTACGGGTAGTTACTTTGGATAATGCCGTCTATATGTCGATGAAAAATGATATAGCATTTCTATTGATTGGCACATTGAATCTGTATGAGCACCAGAGTACGTTATGCCCCAATCTGCCGCTGCGTTTTCTGCTTTATATCGCTGCGGAATATGAAGGGCTGATGGTGAGGATGGGAGCAAATATTTACGGTTCAGCGCTGGTGCACCTTCCTGCGCCACAGTGCGTAGTGTTTTACAATGGGGATGATAATGCTGAGGACGAACAATGCCTTCGGCTGACGGATGCTTTTGTGAATGAGCGAGGAGAGAAAACTGCTTCCTGCATTGAACTTTCGGTCCGCGTGATGAATATCAATTACGGACATAACCGTCAGTTAATGTCAGACTGCAGCCGTCTGGAAGAATATTCCCGTTTTGTGGACTGCATCAAAAGGAACTGCCGGGATGGCTTTGCAACGGATCAGGCTGTTGAAAATGCCATGGTATACTGTATGGAACATGATATTTTAAGTGACATTTTATTGCCCTTTCGGGCGGAGGTAAAGAAAATGCTGTTGACGGAATATAATGAAAAAAAGTATATGAAAATGTTTCGCAGAGAAGCCTGGGAAGAAGGCAGAAAGGAAGGTGCTGTGAAAGAACGTTATCGTTTGCTGCACAGGATGCTCCAAAATGGAGCCTCTGTGGATGAAATTTCAAAATTGACCGGACTGCCTCTTTCAGAAATAGAAGCTGCGGAACAAGATGCCCATAAACAGTACCCATAAAAAAGTACTTGCGGAAGAACATCTTCGGAAAACTGCCGATGAATCCATACTGTCCTGTGGAGGCGGTTTTTACAACGTTTGACTGCACGCGGTGCTCTTACATTACTGTTCTATACTACTATTCTATATTCACGAGAGAAAAATCTGCCGCCGTCTCATAGCGCCTTCCGCTCATGCATCGGGCGGCAGGGCAAATTTTAGCGAGTGCCGGCATCAATGCTAAACAATGCCTTCTCATAATCTTTCACATAATATCTGATATTTTTCCTGCCTTTCTGAACAATGGTATGTCCTTCTTTTTCCAGCATCTCTTTGTGTGCTGCAATGCCGCCGGGATATTTGGCGTTCAGTTCTCCATTTGCCTTCAGCGTTCTCCAATAGGGTGTTTTGTCCTCGTTCCTCTGATAACTTGCCCATGCGGCAATCGAGATAAATATTCCTGCCGTAATCGGCTCTGTAAAATCAGCGCCGTTCTTTTTTGCAAAATAATCCCTGATTTCCCCAACCGTAAGCAGTTTTCCAAATGGTACAAGCCGCATTATTTTATCATAATCAACCGGCGGCGCAAAATACATTCTGTCCCCACCGTATTTTTCTATGCTTTTCTCATCTGTAATTGTCTGGAACTTCGGCATATCCTTACTGTCATTGAGCATTGCATTAAAATCCTTTTTATCTTCATTCGCCATAATCTGCACCTCCTGTACACAAGCATAATCCAAAAGAAAACAATATGCAATGAGACAGTTTAAAAATACTATACATCATTCCATTTTATTGATATAATACTTCTGTACATGGATCTCAATTCCAGAATGAAAAATTTACAGCGTCTGCCGTTCACAGTACTGGAAGGGCAGATGCGGCACTTAATATAGAAAATACTTACAGCATCTGCCCGGACAGTACCCAGAACAATGCTCGGCGATGCTCTTTAGACGAGCATTGTTCTACCGTTCATAGTACCGGAAGGGCAGATGCGGCACTTAATATAGAAAATACTTACAGCATCTGCCCGGACAGTACCCAGAACAATGCTCGGCGATGCTCTTTAGACGAGCATTGTTCTGCCGTTCATAGTACTGGAAGGGCAGATGCGGCACTTAATATAGGAGGACAAAATATGAGTACAATAGAAAAAACTCTGCAAATGATCAAAGAGTATCTGCCTGTGCCAGGTACTATGCTGGGAGAATTCACATTTCTGGCCCCGGATGCGCTTTGGACCGGCAGTACGGAGACACGTCCTTTTGCAGCCGTGGCGGAAGACCGCTGGCCTTACAGCGGCGGAACGTTTTTGATGGTATTGGCCGAAGGACCGGTTTATATTGCGGATTTAGAGAACAACGAGCTTATGGATTACTGCGCCGCCAGTTTCCCTCAATTCATGGATATTATGAAACTATGTATGGCATCCCTGAAAACCATGTCTTCTCCCAGTGTGTTTGATGATGCAGGTCTGCAGGAATGTGCGGAAACAGAAGAAGTTCTCCGGCAGCAGATTATGGAAAGCGATCCCACCGCCCTTGAAGACGAGGAAGGTTTCTGGAGCACCATGCTGGAAGAAATGGGAAGCGGAATGATATAATCAGTTCTCTGCATATTTATACATTCTATGTTTTACTCCATGAACATATATACATTGTTTGTATTTTTATACATAAAAATGAAATATTTTATTCATTTTCCCTTGCATTTCCCTGCAGAATGTTGTATAGTGTTTGAAGACTAAGAAACAAATCTATTTGTTTTATCAATATTGTATCTGCGGCCCATTGTCCGCAGGTTACGGAAAGGCATAGGTAATAAATATGAAAGAAAAAGTAGTTCTGGCGTATTCCGGCGGTTTGGACACCACCGCCATCATCCCCTGGTTACAGGAGAATTTTGATTATGAAGTAATATGTGTCTGCGTGGACTGCGGACAGGCAGAGGAACTGGACGGCTTGGAAGAGCGTGCCAAATCCTGCGGCGCATCCAAGCTCTATATCGAGAATGTAATTGATGAATTCTGCGACGAGTACATTGTTCCCTGCGTCCAGGCAAATGCCATCTACGAGAATAAATACCTGCTGGGAACTTCCATGGCAAGGCCCCTGATTGCGAAGAAGCTGGTGGAGATTGCCAGGAAGGAAGGCGCTACCGCCATCTGCCACGGCGCTACCGGCAAGGGAAACGACCAGATTCGTTTTGAACTGGGTATTAAGGCGCTGGCTCCGGATATCAAAATTATTGCTGCATGGAGAAACGATAAGTGGACCATGGATTCCCGAGAATCCGAAATTGAATACTGCAAGGCCCATGGCATTCATCTTCCTTTTTCCGCCGACTCTTCTTACAGCCGTGACCGCAATATCTGGCATATCAGCCACGAGGGACTGGAACTGGAAGATCCTGCCAATGAACCTAATTTTGAACATCTTCTGGTTCTGGGAACCACACCGGAGAAGGCCCCCGAAGAAGGCGAATATGTGACCATGACGTTTGAAAAGGGCGTTCCCACCTCCGTAAACGGGAAGAAAATGAAGGTTTCCGAAATCATCCATACCCTGAACGAGCTGGGCGGCAAACATGGTATCGGCATCATTGACATTGTAGAGAACCGTGTGGTTGGCATGAAATCCAGAGGCGTATATGAGACTCCCGGCGGCACTATATTAATGGAAGCACACCAGCAGCTGGAGGAACTGATTCTTGACAGGGATACCTACGCAATGAAAAAGGAAATGGGCAGCCGTTTTGCAAGCCTTGTATATGAGGGAAAATGGTTTACACCCCTGCGCCAGGCAGAACAGGCATTTATCGAAGAGACACAGAAATATGTAACGGGCGAAGTGAAATTCAAGCTTTACAAGGGCAATATCATCAAGGCGGGAACCACATCCCCTTATACCTTATATAATGAAAGCATTGCTTCCTTTACCACAGGGGATTTATATGATCATCACGATGCGGAAGGATTTATCAATTTGTTCGGTCTGTCCTGCAAAGTCAGAGCTATGAAGATGGCCGAACAAGGCGAACCGCAGCAATTCTAAGGCATAAAAAGACTATGCCTGACAACTGTTATCGCTGGCCTTGGCGAAAATCAACTCTGCCCTTCTGTGAGGTGTGTGGTATGAAATTCTTATTGATATACTTGATTGCAATTAATATCATTGGCTTTGCAGTCATGGGCATAGATAAAAAAAGAGCCATCCGGGGTGCCTGGCGCATCTCGGAGGC
>CAJUAP010000086.1 GCA_910584435.1 uncultured Acetatifactor sp. | reverse complement strand
ATTGTACAATTTGTCTGTGGGAGCTTGCTCACATAAGACAAATTGCACAATCGTTTCCATAGAGCGGACGCCCGACATGAATAAGCTGCCGGCAATAAAGTCATATGAAATGGCATGGCTGAACTGTTACTGAATATGGAGTGATGCCCATGCTGTTGTTGACTCTTTTTTTCTTATTATTGTGTATCTGTATCCTGACCCATGCGCAAATCAGCCTGGCCTATGCCGCATTGGGACTGGAGCTTTGGTTTCAGAAAATGATTCCTACGCTTCTTCCCTTTATGATCATATCCGGAATTATGATACGCATGAAGCTCACCGAAAAGGTAGCCATGATCGCCTATCCTGTCATCGGCCCCCTGTACAAAATACATAAAAACGTATGCTATGCCATGCTCATGGGTTTCCTCTGTGGTTTTCCCATGGGAGCAAGAGTTGTGGATGATTTATATCTGCGGCAGATGATCACCAAAAGGGAAGCGGAATTCCTTCTTGCGTTCTGTAATAATATCGGCCCTGTCTATTTCTGCAGTTTTGCCCTTCCTCTGCTGAAGAGAGAACTTGTACTGCCGTATCTGTTCGGGATGTACGGCATTCCGCTTTTATATGGTCTTGTATTACGTTATACCGTTTTCAGGGATTTATCTTCTCAGTCCGGTACATATGCAGCCGCACCCTCCCTCGTGTCCTGTGAATATCACAGACCTGAGCTTTCCCTGGGCGAAAAGCTTCTGGATGAAATGAATGATTCCATTAACTCTTCGGTTCAAAGTATGCTGATTCTCGGAGGCTACATGATCCTCTTTAATCTGTTGAACCTGATACCGCATATACTGTCAGGCCAGTCCTTCACGCTGACGGCACCTCTGTTGGAAATCACAGGGGGGTTGGGTATGCTGCAGGATTCCCGGCCGCTGTTCAGTTTACTTGCCCTCTCCTTCGGCGGCCTGTCCTGTATCGCCCAAACCTATAGCTGTATCGGGAATTCCGATTTGTCTATTGGAAGCTATATTCTGCATAAATGTATTTTAACGTTATTAAATGCTGTTTTCTATCTGTGCTGGTTCCTGATCCTGCCTGCTTCATTCCTTCGATGAACTGATATGAGCTAATCTGAAAACTCTGACTTATGGAGCCTTCGTTTTCTGCGGTTGTGATATGTAATACCCTGTACTATGGTCAGAACAATCAGCAGAAAACTTGCCAGGCCAAGACACAGAGCCAATACTTCCACATAGTCCATGCCGTTTCCTTCTGCATCCTTAGAAGCGCCGCCGGCAGGAATATTTTCTTCTACGGAATTGTTACTGCCTGAAACAGAGGGTTCTGTGTCCAAATTTCCCATAGATAAATCCTCAGATACATCCGCATCCGCAAGACCTGGCTCTTCCGCAGCAACACATACATTACTCTCCGTGTAGAGATCATACTGATTATAGGCCCGAACAATCACTTCCGTTTTTCTGTCCGGCAGAACCGGAAGAGGCAGTGTAAAGCTTCCCTGATACTCCCCTGTCAGAGCATCACTGCCAGGCCATGGCTCTCTGGCACTGAAGGTCTTGCCGCCGTCCAGACTGTAGCTATAATACACAAGAGCGGAATCGGCATCTGCCGCAGTAATATGCAATGTCACGCTGCCGCTTTTATCTTCCATAGATTCTTCCACGGATAAAAGCTCTATCCGACATATATCCGGTGCGGAAGTATCGTTCAAGGTCTGTTTCACCGCAGTCTTGCCGCTTGCCTCAGACAATGGATATTGGGAATAATCCACATCCAGAATACTGCTCTTCAACCCGAAATATCTTGCTACTGCTGTCGCATCCATTTTTCCGAATAATTTCAGCTTTTCATCACTATCACAATAAACGGCATCCCGCTCTTCATCTACATGGCAGTGTTCAATAATAACCGCCGGAACTCCCAGATCCACTGATTCCCGAATGATACCGTAATAATCTTCTCCTTTGCTGTTAAAACGCGTCTTCACTCCCCGAAGCAATAATCCCGTTTCCCTGATATCTGTCAGAATTTCACAGCCGAACTGATATCCATATCCATTATAGGGAGGAAATGCCGATACCCATACTTCTGCTCCGAACATTTCGTGATTTTCCGAGGCATTATAATGAATGCTGAACAGGAAATCCGCATCCACTGACGCGGCAAATTCCGCCCTTTTCTTCAGAGATACATCCTGGTCATCCGTATGCGTCAGGTGCACTTCCACATTGTCATATAATAAGAGCTCTTCATACATGGCAAGTGCCGTGGTCATGGTCATAAATTTTTCCGTATGGTTATTCTCTGTGGTTCCCAGATTCTCTCCCCCATGTCCTGGGTCAATCACTATTACCACTTTTTCCTCAGATCTGATATTCTGCACTCTTGGCGCAGCGTTCACCTGTCTGCCGGGAAGTAAAAACAGGATCAAAACCACCACTGTCACAATTTGCACAAATCTGCCCATACAATCCCCTTTCCATTTGAGCATAATTAATCATCCGTAACAGTTCCGTGACCTGTCTGAACTGTTACAATCATCAATAATTAGAACGATACCATAAAAAACGACATACAACTGCGGCAGAATTTAGCCCAGTTGTATGTATATTGTATTTCAGCCAATGCCATTCAGGCTGCTTATTCATCATGTTCATCTAAAGGAAGCGAATCCATATCCTCCAAAGGCTGAAAAGCTCTCATATTTGATTGAATCAAATCACGGTATTGTACGAGCGCTCCCATGGTTTTCTCATAATCTGCAGCAGTGGTTTGAATTGCGGAGACGACAATGGAATTCAGCTCTGTGAGCTTATCCGCCGTATATTTTGAAGCCTGCATGCGCAGTTCATTTGCCTCTATTGTGGCTTTATCCAGGATTTCCTGTGCCTGCTTTGCAGCTACGGCAATAATGGAATTGGCCTGTTCATATGCTTTCTGCATAATCTCATGCTCACTGATCAATTCATTTTTATGGACGGTAGCCTCATCGATCAGCGCTTTTGCCTTTGCCTGAGCATCATTTAATATGTCATCCCGGTTACTGATAATTTTCTGATATCGTTTAATCTCATCCGGTGTTTTCATTCTCAGTTCACGGAGCAGATCATCAATTTCATCCTTATTGACAATGATTTTTGAACTGGATCTGAGCGTTGGTTTACAGCTCTCTATATATTCTTCTAATTCATCTATTAATTGTTCTATCCTGCTGCTCATATGATTGCTCCTGTTCCATACATTATTTTAGTTACATCCCATTCCCGCTTTTCCATTTGCCATCTCTTCATTCTTTACACACTTCCAGACATGCCCGCCCAAAGAGGTGGGCTTTACCTCTTCTCAGCGGCACAAACAATGAACTGGCCGGGTACTAAGAGGGTGTGTAAACACCCCTCTTTGCGGCCTTAGAAAATCTTCATTCCGTTTACACTTGAACCTGATATTTCTCATAAATCAGTTTTGCGACAAAACCCGGAACGCATTGACTGATATCGCCCCCAAAACTGGCAATTTCTTTCACACTGGAGGAACTTAAATACGCATATTCCAGGCTTGTGGTAAGAAACATTGTGTCCAGCCTTCCTTCCGAAAGTTTTCTGTTCGTCTGCGCAATCTGCAGCTCATACTCGAAATCCGTAATGGCCCGCAGCCCCCGCACTGCCACATGGATATTATTTTCGGCCGCGTAATGAATGAGCAGACCGCTGAAGCTGTCCACCTGCACATTGGGAATATCTTTTGTAGCCTCCTTCAATATCTTAACACGTTCTTCCACAGAAAACAATGGCGTCTTTGTTTTATTATTTAAAACGCTGATAATCAGCACATCAAAAATTTCAGAAGCACGCTTGATTACATCTAAATGTCCATAAGTAACCGGGTCAAAACTACCGGGATAAACTGCACGTTTCACATCGTTCCCCCCTCTTTATCATTCCTTTTTATAAAAACATGCTTATTTGTCTTATAACATTTTTCTCTGGTCAGACAAAATCCACACTCCTCCAGCCAGGAGAAATCGGCCTTCAGCGGAGCCTCCACGATGATAATTGTCTTATCCGTCACATATGGCATCTCCAAGAGCGCGGCAAGAACCATTTTCTCGTGTCCCTTCCCATAGGGAGGATCCATAAAGATAATATCCGCCGCTTCTTCCTGCTGCCTGTCGCCGATTCCTGCCAAAGCGCTGCATACATCCTGTTTCAATACAATTCCACGATCCTGCAGCTTCGTAAAGGCGAGATTCTGCTGAATGCAGGAAATGGCCCTGGCAGAATTCTCCACAAAGTATGCCTTCCTGGCGCCGCGGCTTAAGGCTTCAATCCCAATGGCACCGCTGCCGCTGAACAAATCCATAAATACACTGCCTGGAAGATCTGGCTGCAGAATATTAAACAAAGTCTCTTTGATTCTGTCAGTGGTAGGTCTGGTATCCAATCCTTCCGGTGTCTTCAATGGGAGGCTTCTGGCTGTACCTGCAATGACTCTCATAAATTCACCTCATTTCTTCGTTCCCTTGCCGTCCCTGCTTCCGCTCTTCAAATGATTGAGCAGAATCGTCTTCCCCTTATATTCTATGGATGTTTCTACGGCGTTTTGCGTATAATACACATTTTCCACGGTATCTTTTTCTCCAAGCTTCATGCCCCGCACTCCCACCGCTGCTTTTTTCTTCTCCGGGATTTCCCCTATGGGAAATTTCAGGAAATAGCCGGATTTGGTCTGGAGGACAATACTGCTCTGTTCTAAAAGGGGCATGATACTTACCACCCAATCCCCTTCATTCAGCTTCGTAGCCGCCACAGTGCGTTTTGACACATCAAATTCACCGCCATTCACCAGCTTACACATGGACTGCGCCGTTACGAAGATAATCTGCCTCAAATTCAATTCCGTCTGATTCGTAATATATACAATATCCTCCTTCTCGGAATTGTAATTGCTGATATTATCGATGGGAATTCCCTTGTCACGGAATTTCCCAAAAGGAATATCCATTACCTTGATGGTATGTAACTGTCCCGTGGAAGTAAATATACATACTTTTCCCGTATTCATGCATGTAAAAATATATTTATTTTCACTGTCAGCAGCCTCCCTATTGCGCTCATATGCAGCCATATCAATGGTCTTAACATATCCGAACCGATCCATAAGGAAGACTATTTCCATTTCCTCCACTTCTTTTTCTTTATATACGGCTTCCTGTGCATTTTCAATGGCAGTGCGTCTCTTGCGGGCATATGCTTTCTTATAACTGTCCAGATCATTGATGATAACCTGTGCCATGGACTCCCTGCGCTCAAGAATATCTTCATAGCGGTAAATATTTGCCATGGTTTCTTCATGCTCACGAATCAAAGCTTCAATTTCCAGACCAATCAGTTTATATAAACGCATTTCCAAAATGGCATTGGCCTGCTTCTCCGTAAAAGCCAGCTGGGCTGCCATGACCTTGGATTCTTTCGACTTGAATTTAATGCCTGTAGTCTTGCCCTCCACCAGACATGCCTTTGCCATTGCCCTGTCCTTTGACCCCCGGAGAATTTCTATAATCAGATCAATCACATTACATGCCTTAATCAACCCCTCCTGAACTTCCTTGCGCTCCATTTCTTTTGCCAGGAGATTGGTATATTTTCTGGTGGTAATCTGGAACTGAAACTCCACACTTGCCTTCAGAATCGCTTTCAATCCCATGACCTCCGGACGGCCTTCACAGATGGCAAGCATGTTGACTCCAAAGGTATCTTCCAGCCTTGTCTTTTTATACAGCAGGTTCACAAAATTCTCGGCATCCGCATCCTTGCGCAGCTCTATCACTATGCGGATACCCTCTTTGGACGACTGGTTGGAAATATCCACCACATCCTGTGTCTTCTTCGTCTCCACCAATCCTGCCACATCCGAGAGAAATTTTGATATATTCATGCCAATCATGGTATAAGGGATTTCCGTAATGACAACATTGGTCTTTCCGCCCTTTAACTGCTCAAACTCCACCTTGCCGCGGAGTTTAATTTTACCTGTGCCTGTCTCATAGATGTGCAGAAGCTCGTCTTTGTTGGTGACAATGCCGCCGGTGGGGAAATCAGGCCCTTTCAAATAACGCATCAGTCCGGCGGTTGTAATATTTTCATCCCGCATATATGCCTTCATGGCATCTATCACTTCCCCAAGATTATGAGGAGGTGTACTTGTTGTCATGCCCACCGCAATACCTTCGGAACCATTTACCAGAAAATTAGGAATTTTCACAGGAAGTACGGAGGGTTCTTTTTCCGTCTCATCAAAATTAGGGACAAAATCCACCACGTCCTTATCCAAATCTCCCAGAAAGGCTTCCTGAGTCACCTTTTGAAGCCTGGCCTCCGTATAACGCATGGCAGCAGCTCCATCGCCCTCAATATTGCCAAAATTCCCATGGCCGTCCACCAGAGGCAGCCCCTTTTTGAAGTCCTGGCTCATAACCACAAGCGCATCATAAATAGAACTGTCCCCATGAGGATGATATTTACCCATGGTATCCCCTACGATACGGGCACACTTACGATAGGGTCTGTCATAGCGAATCCCCAATTCGTACATATCGTATAATGTACGCCTCTGGACAGGCTTTAATCCGTCCCTGACATCGGGAAGCGCTCTGGCAATGATAACACTCATGGCATAATCTATAAAAGATTTCTGCATCTCTTCGGAATATTCTGTTTTGATAATTCTGCTGTCATCCATTGACCTGGCACCTTTCATTCTTATTCATCTATCATAATCTGCCTGCTTGCAGACAGAACACGGAACGGTTACAGTATATCACAGTTTTCATGTTTTGTAAAAGGAAATGGAAACACTGCATTTTGACCATTTTATCAAATAGTAACAGTTCAGACAGGTCGCTGAACTGTTACATCAAATATCCAGATCCGCATCTACAGCATGGTCATAGATGAAAGTCTTCCTTGGAGGCACTTCCGTTCCCATCAGCAGTTCTGTCACTTCAGAGGCCATTCTGGCGTCTTCAATCTCCACCAGCTTCATCATTCTGGTCTCCGGGTTCAGCGTTGTCTCCCATAATTGCTCCGCATCCATTTCCCCCAGCCCCTTATATCTCTGTAACGTAAAAGGGCCTTTGTGGGTTTTACGGTATTTTTCCAACGCTTTGTCATCATAAAGGTATTGCTCCTGCCCTTTGGAAGGCATGGCTTTGTACAGGGGCGGCATGGCAATATACACATGTCCTTCAAAAATCAGCTCCGGCATAAATCTGTAGAACAGGGTCAGAAGCAGGATGGAAATATGGGAACCGTCCACATCCGCATCAGTCATAATAATGATTTTATCATAGCGCAGCTTATGAATATCAAAATCATTCCCATACCCTTCGGAAAACCCACAGCCAAAAGCATTGATCATGGTCTTGATCTCTGCATTTGCAAGCACTTTGTCTATACTGGCCTTCTCCACATTCAGAATCTTACCCCGTATGGGAAGGATTGCCTGGAACATCCTGTTTCTTGCGGTCTTGGCACTGCCCCCTGCCGAATCTCCCTCCACAATGAATATCTCGCATTTAGAAGGGTCTTTTGACTCGCAGTTCGCCAGTTTTCCATTGGAGTCAAAGGAAAACTTCTGCTTTGTCAGCATATTTGTCTTGGCTCTTTCTTCGGATTTACGGATTTTGGCTGCCTTTTCCGCACAGGAAATGATATTCTTCAAGGTTTCCAGATTCCTGTCAAAGAAACGGCTGATTTCTTCCCCTGTCACCTTGGAGACAACTTTCGCTGCATCCTGATTGTCAAGCTTCGTCTTAGTCTGCCCTTCAAAACGCGGATCGGGATGCTTGATGGAAACCACAGCCGTCATGCCGTTCCTTACATCAGCTCCCGTAAAATTGGCATCCTTTTCCTTCAGTATGCCAAGCTCCCTGGCATAAGTATTGATCACATTGGTGAACATGGTCTTAAAGCCGGTCAGATGAGTGCCGCCTTCGGAATTATAAATATTATTGCAGAAGCCAAGCACATTCTCATGAAATTCATTGATATATTGAAATGCCGCTTCCACGGAGATACCCTCGCTCTCTCCGCTGAAATAAATCACGTCATGGACGGTTTCCTGGGCTTTATTCATATCCTTGATAAATCCTGTGATACCCTCCGGTTCATGATATGTGATAATCTCCGGCTCTTCCCTACGTCTGTCCTCGAAACTAATCGTCAATTCAGGATTCAGATAGGCAGTCTCATGAAGACGGCTTTTTACATCATCCTCTTTGAAACGGGTCTTATCAAAAATGGTATCGTCAGGCAGGAAATTAATTGTGGTTCCTGTCTCTTTTGTCTTACCCTTCACAGGAAGCAGACCGTTTTCCAGGGGTATGACCGGAATTCCTCTCTCATATTTATCTTCATAGATAAAGCCGCCTGTTTTGACCGTAACAGTCATTCTGGTAGAAAGGGCATTCACCACAGAAGAACCCACGCCATGAAGACCGCCGCTGGTCTTGTAAGCGGAATTGTCAAATTTGCCTCCTGCGTGAAGCGTTGTGAATACCAGCCGTTCCGCGCTGATACCCTTCTCATGCATTCCCACCGGAATCCCTCTGCCATTGTCAATGACCGTAGCGGAGCCGTCAGCCTCCAGAATTACCTTTATGGTATCGCAGACTCCCGCCAGATGTTCGTCCACAGCATTATCTACAATTTCATAGATTAAATGGTTTAATCCCTTTGTAGAGACACTCCCGATATACATCCCCGGACGCTTGCGTACCGCTTCCAGCCCTTCCAGTACGGTAATACTGGAGGCATCGTAATTGTCTGCGGAATGCTCTCCTCCCATATTATTTGTCTTCGCCATATTCCAAAACTCCTCACACCATAATGTTTTTTCACAATGCACATGAATGGCCATGCACTTACGATATAAACTTTCTGCCCTATGAGTATAACACAAAAATCAAATTATGCAAACATTTGTTTTCTATTTTTCTTTTTCTGGTTCCTTTTCTTTTTTATTTCTGTGCGCCGTATTTTATTGTCCGGCAAAAAATGTCAAGAGGAAATATGAACACCGGAGCGGAGAGACCGGAACAAGTTCCCACAAGTGGGAACTTGAATAGACTTTAAAAACCATAAAAAATCTGCCGCCCTGTGAAGCGATACCTCTCAGGACGACAGATTCCTTTTTTATCTATACTCACGAGTGATGAAATCTGCCGTGATGACCTTGGCGCTTTTCGCTCGTGAGTCGGGTTACCTGGCAAGTTATAGTGACTATCCGTTTATACTGCAGACCGCCAGGATTTACAGTAACGCCTCTGGGAAAGTACCTGGCTGGCGGTCTGCAGTCGGGTTGTGCTGCAAATTTAACCGGCGTGCAGTTTAAATTCCCAGCAGATCACTGTATTCTTTCAGAGCCCCATCCGTGTCATGGGCAAGTACCTTCTTTGCCAGAACTTTCCCCAGCTGTACGCCTTCCTGGTCAAAGCTGTTAATATTCCATACAAAGCCCTGGAACATCACCTTATTTTCAAAATGAGACAGCAGGGCACCCAATGCCTGGGGGGTCAGCTGTTCGCCGATAATAATACTGGACGGGCGTCCGCCTTCAAAATTTTTATTCCGGTTC
Source organism: uncultured Acetatifactor sp. (assembly GCA_910584435.1). Lineage (GTDB taxonomy): Bacteria > Bacillota > Clostridia > Lachnospirales > Lachnospiraceae > Acetatifactor. Next base: position 3,693 of record CAJUAP010000086.1, on the reverse strand, counting down.
TCATCTTTCTTGCCGCATGCAAACGCGATAATCTGCGCCGCTACATTTGCGCAGAGCTTCTGCTGGCTTGTGCTGTCCTGAATCACAACATCCATGCCCATCTGGTTATTCTTAAACCCGACAAACTGCAGGGGCACAATATCCGTTCCCTGATGCAGCAATTGATAGAATGAATGCTGCCCATTGGTGCCAGGCTCCCCAAAAATCACGGGGCCCGTGGAATAATTGACAGGTTCGCCGAAGCGGTTCACCGACTTACCGTTGGATTCCATATCAAGCTGCTGCAGATGGGCGGGGAAACGGCTCAACGCCTGGGAATAGGGCAATACCGCCGTATTCTGATACCCCAGCACATTCCTCTCATACACTCCGATCAAAGCGTCCAGCATAGCGGGATTTGCCAACATATCCTTATTCTTTGCCAGCTTGTCTTCCTCTGCCGCACCTTCCAGGAATTGTGCAAATACTTCAGGGCCAAAGGCCAGGGACAGCACCGCTCCGCCAACGCCTGAGGTGGAAGAAAAACGGCCGCCGATATAATCATCCATGAAGAACGCCGCCAGGTAATCATCGCTCTTTGCCAGAGGCGACGTCTCGCTGGTGACGGCAATCATGTGTCTGGAAGCATCCAGGCCCGCATTCTTCAGCGCGTCTTTTACAAAGGATTCATTGGTCAGCGTCTCTAAGGTGGTTCCCGATTTGGATACCAGTACAAAGAGGGAATGAGCTACATCAATGGTATTCAATACCGCCGCCGCATCGTCAGGATCTACATTGCTGATAAATCTGGCTTCCATTTTGAAGGTATTGTTTGCCTTCGCCCAATTTTCCAAAGCCAGGTACATGGCACGAGGTCCAAGGTCACTGCCGCCGATGCCGATCTGTACCACAGTGGTGAACTTCTCCCCTGCCGCATTGGTAATCTCACCCTTATGCACTTTGTCCGCCAGCTCTGCAATCTTCTTCTGCTGTTCCACATAGAAACTGCGCTTATCTGCACCGTCAGCCTCAACGGCTTCCCCTAACTGGCCCCTGGTCATATGGTGAAGCACCCTGCGCTTCTCCCCGGTATTTATCACTTCGCCGTTGTAAAGGGCTTCAAATTTCTCCGAAAGCTGTGTTTCCTCCGCCAGTTTTGCAAGCGCTTTCAGCACCTCATCATCCACCTGCTTTGCAGCATAGTGATAGGAAAGTCCTGCTGCCATGGGCACACTGTATTTTTTGACGCGCTCTGCCCCTTTCTCCCCTGCCATTGCCTCCGCCAGATTGACGGGCGCTGCCTTCTGCAAGTCCTGATATGCCGGGATGGTATCCAAGTTGTTCCAGGTAATCATAGTTACTTCCGACCTCCTTCTATTTTTTCTATTTCTGTCAACAGTCATATTACCTTACTTCATCATTATACTGTGAATTGTCCTTAAATTCAAGGGCGTAAGCTCATGGGAACTGCATTTTTTGCAGCAGTTCAGCCATGCGGACGCCCGACATGAAATAAGTCGCCGGCAAAGACCTGGCATTATTGGTGGAAATATATATTCCGGCGGCTTATGAATGGCATGGCTGAACTGCTGCCATTTTTTACTTTAGCCTTTTTCTTATATTTGACCAAAAAATCTGGATAAGAACATTACAAGATATTTTTTTCGATATATCTGGCTACGCCATCCATATCATTACTCTCTGTTATAAAGTCTGCCACATCAAGAACCTCACTAATCGCATTAGAAACAGCAACACCCACACCGCAATTTTTTATCGGTTCTATATCATCATTATCATCTCCGAAATATACTGCCTCATTCTGCTTGATACCTAAAGTTTCCAGCATCACTTTAACGCCATTCCATTTGGTGGATGCGGTACTCATTATCTGTACTAATTTACCTTCCGCCACTGTCATATAAGTATCTGTGGTTAAAGCCTTTTCCACTTCAAATTGTATATTACTTTTTTGGCTGCTTAGTAGTATTTTATATATGATACTTTCTGTCGGTAAAGCAGGAAATTCATGAAAGACGATTGCATTCCATTCAGGTATTGGAATATTTGAAAAAATACCCTGTTCCGTTTCCAATGATAACATTATGTCTGGTATCATAACTACCTTTTTCAGAATAGCTTCTGCACTGGAAGGCGTTATACCATTTTCAATGATACGATCCGGCAGAATAATTCTTGCACCGTTTAATGTGGTAACCGCCTCAAACCCAATTTGATTTTGATATGTTAAAACAGCTCTTTCGGGACGGGCGGTTGCTGCCATAAGAATCATTCCTCTTCTATGACATTCTACCAATACATTGTATATATGCTAAAGTCTCTTCAGGCAGGAATGCTTTTTGTCAATCTCAAATCCGTTTTTTCTATAAAAATTTAGAGTACTTTCTTTGTTCGATCCTGTTTCAAGAGAAATTTTATAACATCCATGCTCCCTGGCTATCTCTGACGCCTTTCCCAGCAATGCGGATGCATAACCTTTACTTCTGTAATCTATATGTGTCACAACATTTTCGATAACCGCAAACGGACTGACATTATGTGTTAAGCTTTCTATTATCGCCATTTGTATGGAAGAAACTACCTTTCCATCTTCCTCTGTCACCAATAAATACATATTATCATCTTTCTCGAACTTATCAAGAAGATGCCGCCATAAATTCATATCCTGTTCTTCTTTGGGCGGAAAATGTGTCAAATATTCAAAATACAACACTTTCAAATCATCTGCATCCGTACTTCTTGCCTTTCTGATAACCATAATTGCCTTCCTCCTTGTGTTTGCCATTTATCATCCTATACTGCATTTTCTGTAAATTTATTATCTCTATTCTGTAAATCTGTTATCTCTGTTCTGTAAACCTGTTATTCTCAATATAATGTTTTAGAAAATCCAGTATTTCTATTGTGCAGTCAACCACCCGATTGTATTTATAGTTTTTATTACAGGAAAAATAGCCGAAATATCCCCAGGGATCTTTGACCTGTGTTCCCCAGTCCCACACTCCGTCTTCACGTACATTTTCCATAATCCATTCCACCGCATTCTGCAGATAACAAGCAGAACCTCTGAATTGATTGATATAGTTAAATGTCTTAAACCATCTTCTGGTCTTATTATATACAAATTTTTCAGGAAGTCTGTGCGGCGTTTTATCCCAAAAGTGACCATTTTCAGAAGCAGAGCCCCCCAGATGCCGCAGCATGGCATCCTCAAGAGAAATGGATAGTTCCTCCCGTCTCTTCAACAACAATTCACTCTGCATGGGGACAAGTCTGCTTTCTCTGGTTAGAAACACTTCATGCTGCGCAGCTTTGTCCTTCTCATAGGAATATTCCCCATCCTCGTAGGCTCTGCCTGCTATGAACAGCCACTGATGCCAGGTTTCATCACATAAAGGAGAATACGGTGCAACCGCTTCCAGCAGATTACATACACTCGCCCTCTGCCAAGGAAGCGCACGTTCGTTTTTCTCCCAAAGCTTTTCATGGCTTGTGCCCAGCAGCAGTTCTTTCAGGTATTCCTCTGCCATAAACAAAATATCCCTATCCTCCACTGTCAACCCGATATAAAGGCAGCGTTCAATTCCCACGCTGGATGTAGGGATTTTTGCTTTCACGGAATAATCCTTTGATTGAAAATGCCCCCATCCGCCATATTCATCCTGTGTCCGGTACATTTCCTCCACAATATCA
>CAJUAP010000085.1 GCA_910584435.1 uncultured Acetatifactor sp. | reverse complement strand
ACCGTCTGTCTGCATTGGTTTAATCCGCTGGTTCATCTTATGAGCCGGGAAATTAGCAAGGCTTGTGAATTTTCCTGTGATGAAGCCGTCCTTGTTAAAATGGGGAGCGGCAGCGCACAGGACTATGGAAAAACCCTGCTTGACGCTATGGCGGCAGTTGGGAAATACAAGGAAAATCTCGGAGCCGTCACGTTAAACGAAAATAAACAGCTATTGAAAGAGAGGATAAACGCAATTATGAATTTTAAGAAAAAGTCAACGGTGATACGCTTTTTGACGGGTGTGATGACGCTGTGTGTGATGTTCGGGGCGGCTTTCGTCGGCGTTTACCCTGCGGCCGCGGCAGTTGATCGTACAACGGGCAATTCCCAGGCGGCCGTGGATAAAACTCCCGTACAAGGGAACACAGGCACGAGTGGGGCGGTGCTGGAGGATATATCCCCCGCCGTGGATAAAACCCCCGCACAAGGGAACACAGGCCCAGGCAGCAATGACTATGCGGCCTGGGCGGAGCGGTACTATGAGGCTGACAGCCTGCCGCTGTTTGAAATCACTTTTCCCCGGCTGGATGAAAATGCTCAAAAGAAATGGATAGAAAAAATCTATGCAGATGGCGACTTCGCTTTCTTTTCTGTCGCTATGCGCGGGCTTGATACAGATTCCGCTTTGTTTGCCGACTTTGCCGAAAAAGCATATGCTGATGAAGAAATAGCTTTTTTCTCCACCTTGGCGGACTGCATGGATGAAACGGAGTTGGAGCTTTGGCTGGACAGGGCTTTGGAAGATGGAAACTGGGCATTTCAATCCATGCTCTTTGATAAGCTGAACCGGAGCGGGGAATTTGACGAGCTGGAAGACGAGCAGGAGAAAGAATGGGCCGAAGCGCAGATGGCGGAATACCTGGCGGTGGGAGTCACAATGAATGGAAAAGACTATTATTACCAGGGCCGGCTTGTCAATATCTTTTTAGACATCAGGTCCAATAAATCCTTTTGTACACTGAATATGAACCCAAAAGGAACCGTCAATATCAAAATTGTCCGTGATGCAGACAACAAAATCACAGATGTTTCCTATATGACCGAGGCGGAAGTGGTTGAACTGTTGGGAGATACGGATGACCCGGATGATAAAACGGATGTGGAATAATCCCCGTTGATTTCAAGACCGTAGCGGCAGGAGAAACTATTTTTCCGGGGAATACACATTGTATTTTACCGCTGGGCCTCCGGCAGCAAACCCCGGAATCAATAAGCTGTACCTTCAGGCCCCGGACGGCGCCTTGGAAAATGAAAGGGCAGTGTTTCGATCTGTCCCTTTCCGCCGACATCGAAATGGAGGTTACATATGACATCAGGGCAATGACGGTCAATCCCAAGCCGACCGCTTTGAATGTGGAGCTTGCCCAGGCAGAGGATGAGATTGACAAACTGCCGAATACCTGGGCTGGGGCTGATGCAGTTCTGCCGTCCTATGCCATATGTAACGGCCAAAGCAGAATATCCGGTTGGATCGACCAAGGAGGTTCTGATTCCTGAGAATATGAAGAAGGGTGAAGGAACACATTGGAAAAAGCTGTGAGCATAATAACAGCGGACAATTTCTGAATTTGGGAGTGGGAGTTTCAGCTTTTTATAAAATCATCAAAAAATGTCTTGAAAAAAATCCTGAAATGTGTATAATAATATTTGGTCGGGTAAATGGTTCTGCGTTTACCTGTCTGTGACAGGCTTCCGTGGCTCAGTCGGTAGAGCGATTGATTCGTAATCAATAGGTCAGGGGTTCGAATCCCCTCGGAAGCTTTTCTGATTCAGGTGTTTTCAGATGATAATCAGTATTTTCATGCTTTTTCAGCACAGAATTTTCATAACAGTTAAGACAGACGGTATTTTTATTTCTTAAAACAGAAGGAATGGATTCAAATGCTTTTGTATGAGGAACATGGGGAATTGGTCTGTGGATTATGATGCGGAAGATTAATGTGTCGCAGGAAGGCTGACGGCAGGAAGGATGTACAGAAGTATGGAACCCGGGATTATGTAAGGCCGGAAAGCGAACGCTTTTGGCCTTTGGCGTATCGTGACGCCTGATAAGATATTTATATTTTAAACTTTTTCTTGATTTGATGTTCAATAACCTGGATGGATTTATAGAAGCACAGGGCGATAACACAGAGTATAATAATGCTGGTAATTACCATATCAAGCTGGAATACCTGGGAACCATATATGATCAGATAGCCGAGTCCCCTTTTTGCTGCCAGAAATTCTCCAATGATAACCCCCACCAGTGCCAGGCCGATATTTACTTTTGCAGTACTCAGCAGGATGGGGACGGAACCGGGGAGTACCACCTTGAAAAAGGCATCGCGTCTGCTGCCGCCCAGGGTATAGACCAAAGTAATTTTCTCCGCATCCACCTGCTGGAATCCGGTATAAAAGCTGATGATGGAACCAAAGATGGCAACGGACATACCTGCCACGATAATGGTTTTAGTACCGGTGCCGAGCCATACGATAAACAGAGGCGCCAGAGCTGATTTCGGCAGGCTGTTTAATACCACCAGATAAGGTTCTGTAATTTCCGACAGCTTTGAGGAATACCATAAAAGGGTGGAGACCAATAAGCTGAACAGTAGTACTAATAAGAAACTGAAAAGTGTCTCAAACAATGTCACACCTATGTGGGACAACATGGAGTTGTACTTTATCTGTTCTGCAAAACAGTGTACCACGCGGCTGGGGCTTGAGAAGAAAAAGCTGTCAATCCATTTTAACCTCGCGCTTACTTCCCACAGAACCAGAAAGAGGACGAAGATAAGCGTACGCCAGGAGGCAATTTCATGGTGGTGTCTTCTGTGCATTTTCACAAATTCTTCCTGTTTTGTCAATTCTTTTCCGGATTCAGTTTTCATGTGTCATATCCTCCCATAGCATATTGAAATACTGTTGAAATTCGGGAGCGTTTCTGGCGGCTAACGGTGAATCGTCCGCAAGTGTCAGATTGACCAACACTTCATTCTTCACTGATGCCGGCCGGCCGGTCAGGACAATGATCCTGTCAGCAAGACTGATAGCTTCCGACAGGTCGTGGGTTATGATGATCATGGTTTTCCCGGCAGCACGTATCAGACGGCAGATGTCTGCGGATACGAAAAGTCTTGTCTGATAGTCCAGGGCACTGAAGGGTTCATCCAACAGGAGCAGCTGTGGTTCCAGAGCAAGGGTACGTATCAATGCGGCCCGCTGCTTCATTCCGCCGGATAATTCGCTGGGACGTTTATCGCGGAATTTGTCAAGTCCGTAATCTGTCAGAAGGCGTTCTACCACATCCAGATGTTCTTTCGTCATTTTATGATTTAACTCCAAACCCAGAGTGACATTGCGGTAGACGGTACGCCATTCAAACAGATGATCCCTTTGAAGCATATAGCCTATTTTAGGGTAGTGCAGGGAGCCGTCGGGGTTGTTCACAACGATAGTTCCTTCTTCGGGCGTCAGAAGACCTGCGATGATGGAGAGCAGGGTAGATTTTCCGCAGCCGCTGGGACCTACAATGGCAATAAATTCACCGTTCCGGACCCCGAAGGAGATATCCTTCAGTGCTTTTGTCTCACCATGCAGACTGTGATAGGAATAGCCAATATTTTTGAGCTCCAAGATATTATGCATATATGCCGTTCTATCCTATTCTTTTTTATAATAATGTATGAAGAGGTACAGGAAGAAGTTCCATCAATGCTTTTATGGTGTATTTCCTTGCATTACCACTTTTTTTGTGGTAAGATAGCTTCACGGATGAATGCAATGTTAGATGTCACTTAGAACGGACAGGGAGGTAATGATGGCACAATTATGGGGCGGACGTTTTACAGGGGAAACGGACAGGCTGGCGTATCGGTTCAATGCGTCCATAAACTTTGATAAGCGTCTATTTCATCAGGATATTGAGGGCAGCATTGCCCATGTGACTATGCTTGCAAAGCAGAGGATACTCACAGAAGAAGAAAAGGAAAGTATTGTTCAGGGGCTTCAGGGCATCCTTGAAGATGTGAATCATGGTAAATTGGAAATTGATGATACTTGTGAAGATATCCATAGCTTCGTGGAAACACATTTGATAGAGCGTATCGGTGAGGCAGGGAAGAAACTGCACACCGGAAGAAGCCGCAATGATCAGGTGGCTCTGGACATGCGTCTCTACACAAGGCAGCAGGTGCAGAATACGGACGCTCTGCTGAAGGAACTGCTCGGGGTGATTCTGGCGGTGATGGAAGAGAATGTAGAGACTTATATGCCTGGCTTTACCCATCTTCAGAAAGCGCAGCCTGTTACATTAGCGCATCATTACGGTGCTTATTTTGAGATGTTCCGAAGGGATCGGCAGCGTATGGAGGATATTTACAGGCGGATGAATTACTGTCCGCTGGGGGCAGGGGCATTGGCGGGCACTACATATCCTTTGGACAGGGAGTATACTGCTTCTCTGCTGGGGTTTGCAGGAGTCACTCAAAACAGCATGGATTCCGTGTCGGACAGGGATTATCTGATAGAATTTCTGGCAGCTTTATCCACTGTTATGATGCATTTAAGCCGGTTTAGTGAAGAAATTATTATTTGGAATTCCAATGAATATCAGTTTGTGGAGATTGATGACGCCTATTCTACCGGAAGCAGTATCATGCCTCAGAAGAAGAATCCTGATATTGCGGAGCTGGTAAGGGGCAAAACGGGACGGGTCTATGGGGCGCTGATGTCGCTGCTGACCACCATGAAAGGAATTCCGCTTGCTTATAATAAGGATATGCAGGAAGATAAGGAAGTTGCGTTTGACGCCATGGATACGGTGAAGGATTGTCTGGTATTGTTTACGGGAATGCTGCGTACCATGAAGTTCAGGAAAGAGCGGATGGCCGCAAGTGCCATGAAGGGATTTACCAATGCAACGGATGCAGCGGACTATCTGGCAGGGAAAGGAGTACCCTTCCGGGATGCGCACGCAATTGTGGGAAGGCTGGTATTGTACTGTATCGAGAGGGAGACTTCCATTGATAAATTATCTCTGAAAGAATTAAAGGAAATCAGTGATAAATTTGACGAGGATATTTATATGGCAGTATCTCTGGAAACCTGTGTGGCAAAGCGGCTGACCACAGGGGCGCCGGGACCGGAAGCCATGAGGGAGGCAATAAAGCAGTACAGAATCTGCCTGGAAAGTTAGTTCGGCAGTGTTTATAATGTTGTATATGATGCATATTACGAAAATAGAGAAAGAATTCCCGGGAGGAAAAAAGATGAGCGAAAAATTAAAGGTTGGTATTTTGGGCGGAACAGGTATGGTTGGGCAGAGATTCATTGCTCTCCTGGAAAATCATCCATGGTTTGAAGTCACCACGATTGCAGCAAGCCCGCGTTCCGCAGGCAGGACATATGAAGAGGCGGTGGGAGACAGATGGAAGATGGATACGCCCATGCCGGAGGCTGTCAGGAAGCTGGCTGTTATGAACGTGAATGAAGTGGAAAAGGTTGCTTCCCAGGTTGACTTCGTATTCAGCGCAGTGGATATGACAAAAGAAGAGATTAAGAAGATTGAAGAGGATTATGCGAAGACGGAGACGCCGGTAGTCTCTAATAACAGTGCCCATCGGTGGACGCCGGATGTCCCTATGGTAGTACCGGAGATTAACCCTGAACATATGGAAGTGATTGCATTTCAGAGGAAGCGTCTGGGGACTGCCAGGGGATTTGTGGCAGTAAAGCCCAATTGTTCCATTCAAAGCTATGCGCCTGTGCTTACCGCATGGAAGGAGTTCGAGCCGGTTGAGGTAGTGGCTGCCACATATCAGGCAATTTCCGGTGCCGGCAAGACGTTTAAGGATTGGCCGGAAATGGCGGGGAACATTATTCCCTATATCGGCGGTGAGGAAGAGAAGAGTGAGAAGGAGCCTCTGCGTATCTGGGGGAAAATCCAGGATGGTGTGATTGTTCCGGCCAAGAGTCCTGTCATCACCTGTCAGTGTATCAGGGTGCCTGTGCTGAACGGGCATACGGCAGCAGTATTCGTGAAATTTAATAAGAAGCCTTCCAAAGAGCAGTTAATTCAAAAGCTGAGGGAGTTTCGCGGTGAGCCCCAGAGATTACAGCTTCCCAGCGCGCCCAGGCAGTTTATTCAATATCTGGAAGATGATAACAGGCCGCAGGTCGCTTTGGACGTGGACTATGAGAAAGGCATGGGCATCAGTGTAGGACGTTTAAGAGAAGATACCATATATGATTATAAGTTTGTAGGTTTATCTCACAATACTGTCAGGGGTGCGGCAGGCGGTGCAATCCTCTGTGCAGAATTGCTGAAGGCACAGGGATATATTACAAGTAAGAACTGAAGTGTAATATGGCAGTAATTATGGGGAGCTTTCACAGGGGAGTTTTACAGGGTATGTGTATGGCATGATTTATTTTGGAGTTTTCTGAGGCATATGTATTACAGAAATGACAGGAGTTTTTGACTGTATATGAGTTGGGCGTGGTATTATGCGGCAGACTGCTGCAGGGAAGAATACCGGCTGGAAGTAAAGAATGCCTGGAGTCACGGTTCTGGCGCCTGTCTGAACTGCGGCTGCCAGGTGCAGGCAAAGGTGGATTCAGAAGCGGTTTATGGAAGCATTTAAGAGGGGCGGAAACAAGTTGAGAGACGATATGAATGAATTAAATTGTCAGCTGGAGCAGTTAAGAACCATAAACGAGGAACTGGAGGAGAAGGAAAGAATGTACCAGCTGGTCAGCAAATCTGCAGTTGGCGCATTTCTGTATTGCTCCTTCGAGAATAGACGAACCTGCACACTGGGGCAGTGGGAAGACTTTTTTGAGTTTGAAGTCAGGGAAATGAATGATATTTTCAAACTTCTGGAAGCAGTGGATGAATCATATGTGTCAAAACTCCGGAACATTCTGTTTCTGGAATCACAGGGGAAGGATACTGCAGTTGTAGAATGTCTTATGAAGGATAAGCGCACATGGGCGAGTTTTTGTGTGAGGATATATTATGGAGAAGGCGGTCAGCCTACGGATAAGGTAATCTATATCAGTAATATTACAAAATACCGTTCACAAAATGAAGAACTTGCGTATATGGCTTATTATGACAGTATGACAGGATTATATAACCGCAATTATTTTGTGCGTCTTTTAAGTGAATATGTCAAAAGTGCATCGGAATATCATCATGTTATCAGTATCATGATTATCGATATAGATGATTTCAAGAATATTAATGACGGACAGGGTATTATGATTGGAGACGAACTGGTACAGCAGTTCGGATGCTTTTTAAAGGGATTGTGCAGAGATAATATTATAGCTTGTCATTTGCACAGTGATGTATACTGCATAGCAATCCATGCGCCCAGTAAGAAAGCATGTGTGGATGTGATATACAGAGAAATTCAAAAGAGGCTGAAGGAGCCGTTTATACTAAGCAGCGGTAAGAAATTATCTATTACGGTGAGTATAGGTGTGGCGGAATACCCGACAGCGGCCACATCTGCTTTGGAATTGATTAACTGTGCAGAAATAGCAGTATTTAAAGGGAAATCCATGGGGAAGGACGTCATCCATTATTTTGACAGAACCATTATGGAAGATTTCATGGGAGCCATCGAGTTGGAGGATAAGCTGAAAAAGGCCATTGCCAACCAGAATTTTATCCTTTATTATCAGCCTCAGTATTATTCTGACAGTAAGAAGCTTCGAGGTGTGGAGGCATTGATCAGGTGGCAGGATGAGAATTCACATTTTATCCAGCCGTCCGTTTTTATTCCTGCTGCTGAAAAGAATGGTGCGATTATTCCTATTGGCAGATGGGTGGTGGAACAAAGTATAAAACAGTATGCCATATGGAGACAACAGTTTGGTTTTCCGTTTGTCATGTCCATTAATATTTCAGCGCTGCAGTATAAAAAAGAAGATTTCGTAGAGTCCGTTGTGGAAAATTTGAATAAGTATGGGGTTGCCTCAAATGAAATAGAACTGGAAATCACAGAAAGCGTATTGATAGAAGATTTTGAAGCGGTATATGAGAAGATTAAAATTTTAAAAGAGCATGGAATCAGGATCTCCCTGGACGATTTTGGAACAGGATTTTCTTCGCTGGCATATTTGACAAGGCTTCCGATAGATACGCTGAAGATAGATAAGGCTTTTATTGATACGGTTATGACAGACACGACCACCAGAGTGATAACAGAATCCATCATTCATATGGTAAAGGCTTTGAAATTTGAGTCAATTGCCGAAGGCGTTGAAGATGAAGAGCAGTATCGTTATCTGAAAGAAATTGGATGTGATGTAATACAGGGGTATCTGTTTAGCAAGCCTTTGTCGCCGATACAAATGGAGACCATGTTGAAGGTGGGTGCAGTTTTTGTCTGAGAGTCGGGAAAATGGCAGGCTTTCTAAAATCGGCAAAACAAGGGAGTTTCCTTAAGTTAAGGACATTGGTTGTGAATAGTAAATGATTACATAAAATAGAATTGGAGTCAATGTGGGCAAGAAATTATTTATTGCTGAGAAGCCAAGTGTTGCAAGGGAATTTGCAAATGCTCTGAAAATAAATATGGCTTCCAGAGACGGATTTCTGGAAGCGGATGATACCATTATAACCTGGTGTGTGGGACATCTGGTAACCATGAGCTATCCTGAAGTATATGATGAAAAGTATAAGCGCTGGAGTTTTGATACAATACCGTTTCTGCCGGAAAATTTTAAATATGAGGTTATCGAAAGCGCCAGGAAGCAATATAATATAGTAAGCTCTCTGATGAAACGCACTGATGTGACAACGATTTATGTGTGTACGGACTCAGGGCGGGAAGGGGAGTACATATACAGGCTGGTGGAACAGATGTCAGGCATCAAGGGCAAAACGCGTCTGCGTGTCTGGATTGATTCCCAGACCGAAGAAGAAATCTTAAGAGGCATCCGTGAGGCGAAAGATCTCAAAGAATACGATAATTTAAGTGATGCAGCCTATCTGCGTGCAAAAGAAGACTATCTTATGGGGATAAATTTTTCACGTGTTCTTACTTTGAAATATGGCCGGGCGGTGCAGGATTACCTGAAGCGTGACCGGGCGGTGATTTCCGTAGGAAGAGTTATGACCTGTGTGCTGGGAATTATCGTAAACAGGGAAAGAGAAATACGTTCATTTGTAAAAACTCCTTTTTACAGAGTGCTGGGGAATTTCAGACTGCATGATAAAGCATTTTCCGGCGAATGGCGTGCGGTGGAAGGCTCCGTCTGGTATGCTTCTCCAAAGCTGTATAAGGAAAATGGATTTAAGGAAGAAGCGGATGCAAAGGGGCTGATTGCACATTTAGAACAGGAACCGGCAGGTGTTCCCACGGTGGAAAGCATTTCACGGAAGAAAGAGAATAAGAATCCACCTTTGCTCTATAACCTGGCGGAACTCCAGAATGACTGCTCCAAACTTTTTAAGATCAGCCCTGATGAGACATTGCGTATTGTACAGGAACTATACGAAAAGAAGATGGTGACTTATCCCAGAACGGATGCCAGGGTACTGTCAACGGCTGTGGCCAAGGAAATACATAAGAACATCGGCGGGCTTCGCGGTTACGGGCCTGCCGGTGCATTTGCTGCAGAAATATTGAATAAGGGAAGTTATAAAGGGATTGCGAAGACCAGGTATGTGAACGATAAACAGATTACGGATCATTATGCCATTATACCTACGGGACAAGGGTTGAATAATCTGGGGGGATTGCCCGTACTTTCGGCAAAAATATATGAATTGATTGTGCGCAGGTTTCTGAGTATTTTTTATCCTCCTGCCGTATATCAGAAAATAGCTCTGTGCATCAGGGTAAAGGCAGAACGATTCTTTGCCAGTTTTAAAGTGCTTGCAGAAGAAGGGTATCTGAAGGTGGCGTTTGTGCAGAAGGTGAAGGAGGGAACAGCTGCAAAAAGCGGTGCGTCCATGGAGAATACCGATGCCGGTACAGGAGAAGGCAAAAGGGGGGAGAAGGGCGGAAAGGCCGGTGCAGGAGAGGGTAAAAAGGTAGAGAGCGGCGGTACCGGTGCAGGAGAGGGTAAAATAGGAGCGGGTGGCAGCGGTACTGGCGCAGATGAAGGCAAAAAGGGAGAGAATGGCAGCAATGCCAATGCAGGTGAGGATGAAACGGAAATAAAATGCGACAGTGAGTTTATGGAGCTGCTGAAGACTCTGAAAAAGGGAGATAAGCTTATCGTGGATTCTTATGCCGTAAAGGAGGGGGAGACTTCGCCGCCCAAACGCTATAATTCCGGAAGCATTATTCTTACCATGGAAAATGCAGGACAGTTTATTGAAGATGATGAGCTGCGGGCACAGATTAAGGGCAGCGGTATCGGCACCAGCGCTACAAGAGCAGAAATACTTAAAAAGCTGGTAAATATCGAGTATCTGGCTCTGAATAAGAAGACACAGGTATTGACACCTACTCTGATGGGCGAGATGGTTTATGATGTAGTGAATCTGTCGATTCGGCCGCTTTTGAATCCGGCATTGACTGCCAGCTGGGAGAAAGGGCTGACTCTGGTGGCAGACGGTAATATTACTGCGGATGAATACATGGGGAAATTGGATGATTTTGTGGCACGCCGCACCAATATGGTAAAGCAGCTGTCCAATCAGAATATACTCAGGAATTGCTTCAGGGAGGCAGAAGTGTTTTATTGATAATGATATTGTTATGGTAATTGTGTAATACACTGGCCGGGATGGCAGACACGATAGAGACATGCTGATTCGAATTCCAGCAGGGCTTTTATGTACTGCGTTTGTCAACAGGCAAAGTCTGCAGTTATCTGGACAGATAGTATCAGGCAACAGTTCGGACAGGTCGCTGAACTGTTGTGGGAATGCACACAAAACGTAATAGCATGCGTTATGGCGCACGCAATAATTGCAAGGCGGCACACTGGCTTTGGAGCGCAGTTTTGACTTTGCGGCAGGGGCTGTCTGAACTGTTACAGTCTCAGTTGCAGGAGTACACAGAAAGGATGAAGTGATGCGGAAAGAAGTGATGCAGGAAGATATGAAGACAAGAATCCGGAAATTAGAGGAAAAGGGTGTAATCATATTAGATCCCGGACAAGTTTATATATCACCTGAAGTTAATCTTGACAGGATTTATAAAGGGAGTGTACTTTTTCCGGGATGCCGTCTGACAGGAACCCGGACAATGATAGGTTCAGCCGCGCAGATTGGCACAGAAGGCCCGGCTGCTGTATGTAATTCCATCATTGGTGCTGACGCGGAGATCTGCAGTGGTTTTCTGGCGGATGCAACTTTGCTTCCAAAAGCAAAGGCAGGGGCAAATTCTCATTTCAGGGCGGGAACGCTTCTGGAGGAATATGCCTCTACGGCGCATTGTGTCGGTCTGAAGCAATCTATATTGATGTATAGTGTTACCCTGGGCTCTTTGATCAATTTTTGTGATGTGTTAATTTCAGGAGGACGTTCACGGCGTGAGCATACAGAAGTGGGAAGCGGATTTATCCATTTTAATTTCACACCATGGGGGAAAAACGGGGATAAGGCCACACCATCATTGGCAGGAAATGTTACAGATGGTGTGTTTCTTGACCAGAAGCGTATCTTTCTGGGAGGCTTATCCGGTATGGTCGGCCCGGTATCCATCGGATTTGGCGCAATGACACCGGCAGGCCAGGTGATCAGACATTCTGTTGCCGATTCCACCATGCATTCGGAAACAGGCAACAGAATCGATAAGCTTTGGTCTTCATCAAATATCACCTTTTCAAAGACAAGATTTCAGAAGATTTTCGATAAAAATGTACATTTTCTCTCGCAATTGTTTGTTCTGAAGGAATGGTATCAGCAGATTCGTTCTCAAAGGAGCAGGCTTCAAAATGATACGGAATTATCGCTTGTCGTAAGCGGTGCGGTCGAGACCATATTGTTGTGTATGAAAGAACGGGTCAGCAGATACAACAGTCTGGCGGCGGAATGGTCTCAGCCGCTTTTGGATGAGACTATTTTGAACAGGAACGGATTCACTATGAATGCTTCCATAGACTGGAAGCCGGAACAGGACTATGATGAATGGATTTGGGGAATTGCCAGGGAAGAAAGGAAGGCACTCCATGATTGGGTTATGAGTTTGGAGGAAGATTTTAAGGAATATTGTAAAGAATCCAATCCTGTATGAACAGTTCAGCCGTGCCATTCATATGACTTGACAATAGAAAGGGGAACAAATAATTGTACAATCATTTCCGCATGGCTGAACTGTTACAAAATAATACAAAAAATGTGGTTTTCCTCTAGCTTTTTCTCTTAAAATATGAGAAAATAGGAAGGATGGATGATTAGATATCATTTCCTTAATGGGAGAGCAATGTCTGAAATTATAATTGAAAGGAGATTTTAAATGATTTACTCAAAGGAAGTTGAAGAAATGTGTACAGTCGCGCAGGGTGTACATCATGGTTGTGCGCCTATTCCGGAAGAAGCGAAATGGGTACAGGCAAAGAAAGTAGAAGATATTTCCGGTTTGACACATGGCGTAGGCTGGTGTGCGCCCCAGCAGGGTGCATGTAAGCTGACCCTGAATGTAAAAGAAGGTATCATTCAGGAAGCATTGGTGGAGACCATCGGCTGTTCCGGCATGACCCATTCCGCAGCTATGGCTGCAGAGATTCTTCCCGGATTGACAGTGATGGAAGCATTGAATACCGATCTTGTATGTGATGCCATTAATACCGCTATGAGAGAGCTGTTCCTGCAGATTGTATATGGACGTTCCCAGAGCGCATTCTCTGAGGACGGTCTGCCCATCGGCGCAGGGCTTGAGGATCTGGGCAAGGGACTGAGAAGCCAGGTTGGTACCATGTACGGCACATTGAAAAAAGGGCCCAGGTATCTGGAGATGGCAGAGGGCTATGTTACCGGTATTGCATTGGACAAGGATGATCAGATTATCGGTTATCAGTTTGTAAATCTTGGCAAGATGACTGATTTCATCAAGAAGGGTGATGATCCTACAACCGCTTACGAGAAGTCCAAGGGACAGTATGGACGTGTGGATGATGCCGTGAAGATCATTGATCCCAGGAAAGAATAATTGATAAAGGAGGACGAAGAAAATGGCTTTATTTGAATCATATGAAAGACGTATTGATAAAATTACGGCTGTATTGAACAGCTGCGGTATCTCCTCTATCGAAGAAGCGGAGAAGATTACCAAGGATGCCGGCCTTGATGTATATGATCAGGTTAAGAAGATTCAGCCCATTTGTTTTGAAAATGCATGCTGGGCGTACACGGTGGGCGCTGCTATTGCAATTAAGAAGAATTGCCGTAAGGCATCCGAAGCGGCAGCTGCAATCGGAGAGGGACTGCAGGCGTTCTGTATTCCCGGTTCTGTAGCAGATACCCGTAAGGTTGGTCTTGGACATGGCAATCTGGGCAAAATGCTTCTGGAAGAGGATACGGACTGCTTCTGCTTCCTGGCAGGACATGAGTCCTTCGCGGCTGCAGAGGGTGCTATCGGTATTGCAGAGAAGGCGAATAAGGTGCGTCAGAAGCCGCTGCGTGTTATTCTGAACGGTCTTGGCAAGGATGCTGCAAAGATTATTTCCCGTATCAACGGATTTACTTTTGTGG
The DNA here is from genome assembly GCA_910584435.1 of uncultured Acetatifactor sp. Classification (GTDB taxonomy): domain Bacteria; phylum Bacillota; class Clostridia; order Lachnospirales; family Lachnospiraceae; genus Acetatifactor. The sequence continues at coordinate 295 of CAJUAP010000085.1, read as the reverse complement.
AAACCGAGTATGATCCTTATACCAACGAAGTGAAGGAAATCGAGAGAATTGCTTATTCTGAGGGTCTTCGTTCCAAGGTAAACTGCTATGGCTCCAACAGTGTGCCGGAAGGCGTGGCAATCATGTGGAAGGAAAATGTGGATGTATCCATTACCGGTAACTCCACCAATCCTACCAGATTCCAGCATCCTGTAGCAGGTACATATAAGAAGGAGAGAACCGAAGCAGGCAAGAAGTACTTCTCCGTTGCATCCGGCGGCGGTACAGGACGTACCCTGCATCCGGATAACATGGC
>CAJUAP010000084.1 GCA_910584435.1 uncultured Acetatifactor sp. | reverse complement strand
GTTCAACATTCAGGGCGCGTGCGATATTGAAAAGAGCTTCCATAGAAAAAGGCCGGATAATATTAGGCGCTTCAATGGCGCTGAGATGTGAGCGGCTTAAGCCCACTTTTTCAGCCAAGTTATCCTGTGTCATTCCCACACGCTTGCGATAAAACGCTATATTCAGCCCAACTTCAATATAGTAATCCTTATTCTCAAAGGCAACATGATCATTTGGCATATCAAACCTCCTGTTCTTATTATTCTATCCTTTGAGATAAAAAGCATAAATTATTTGTAGAAAAGCGATTGCTTTATACAGAAAAGCATAGTATAATATGAATGGACAGAGGCATGCCGAATGGAATAGGACGGGATGCTTGCTGTCTTAGGGAAAGGCGGACTGTTTCATTCCCCTTCAGTCCGCTGGTCTTCCCTTGTATGTTGGCAAAAGGTATGGAAGGACATACTTGTTGGAGAAATTATGCCAATGGGCCCAATTTCCCCCCAATTTAACATTCTGTGTTGTAGTTATTGCTATATCTTGAGAAACGTATTTGAAATATGGGCAGAAGTATTATTTGCAGACCTCTTGAAGAGAGGTTGGGCAACCAGTATCTCTTTATTTATACGTTTTTATTCTGAGGAAGTGTCTTTAGGTTATTTTTCTGTTATTTGAAATAAGTAGATAAGTAGATATTTTCATATCTTTTTCAAGGAACTATTTATCCCACTCTCAAAATATGGTAAAATATTTGCATTAAAGGTCATTGTGTCAACTTTGAATATCGTATGCGTAAAATCAATGATAACATAGTGAAATGTTGTAATAAGCACAGGAATGAAAAGTAAAATATTGTATGATAAAGACCGAGAAACCATTCAGAGGCGATAAGAGGTTGAAAATACAATGGCGAGGATAAAAGGGGTAGGACTTGATATGGAACAATCGAAAAAGCTGGAAGATACTCTGTTGTGGAAGTCGTATTGTGAAAAAATATCGAAGGACAGAGAAAGAATTGTCTGGGTGGAAAATGTTTATAATACGGCTGTTGTGTATTTAAGGGATGTGCGGCAGAAATTTAAAAACTATACCCTGCATGATGAAACTCATGTGCTGAATGTACTGGATGCCATGGGGGGACTGCTTGGGGACTGCGTGGAGAAGCTCACAGAAGGCGAAATGGAATTATTGATATTGGCGGCTTCCATACATGACCTGGGAATGGTATATACAGAGGAAGAAGAGGGGATTTGGCTGGAAAATGAAAGGGCGTATAAGGACTTTTTAAGGACGTGCGATCCAGAATGGATAGGATGCAATATGAAAGACTGCCCAGAGGATATCCAGCAATGGTATCTGCGTGTTCAGCACCCTTTCCGAATCTTTGAGGTGCTTGAAAATAAAGCGTGGAAGGAATTATTTGAAGAGCGTCCAAACTTGATAGTTTCCACGCAGTGCATAGAAGCGGTATGCCGGGCACATGGAGAGGAACCTAAAGACCTCCGCAATAATCCGGAGCTGGAATATCAGGCGGCAAGCGATGTTGATCCCTTGTTCTGCGCGCTGCTGCTTCGTCTGGCGGATTTGCTGGATTTTGATGATACTCGTGCCCCCAGAGTTCTGTTTCATCATGCGGAAAATAACGATAAGAGCCGTGGGGAATGGCAGAAACATCAGGCATCCGCAGGATTCCGTTTCCCGGCAGAGCCTTCCGTAAATGAACTGCCCTATAAGGCACGCTGCAAAAACCCAACCATTGAGCATAGCGTCAGGAAATTTCTGGACTGGGTGGACGAAGAATTGGAAAACTGCGCAAGGCTGCAAAAGTTGTGCAATAGGGATTGGCAAAGGCAGTTCCCGTTCCCACGGGCCATTCTGCGTAAGGAGATCGAATCAGACGGGTATATGAGCGGTGATTTTTGCCTTACAATGGATCAGGAACGGGTCTTGCATCTGCTGATGGGGGAGAACCTGTATGATAACAGGGATGTTTTTGTGAGGGAACTGCTTCAAAACGCCATTGACGCTACATTGCTCCGGGGTGAGATGGAAAGAGGCTTTGTGCCGGAGGAAGCGAGGATTGACTTTTGGGAATGGATGGACAGGGAGGGAAATTTCTGGTTCCGCATAGATGATTATGGAACAGGCATGACACTTGGAATGCTGCAGAGGTATTTTCTAAAGGTGGGGAATTCCTATTACATGTCCCAGGAATTGAAGGGGGATCTGTACGCGCATGGAGGCTCAAAAGAATATCAGGGGATCAGCCGCTTTGGGATTGGCTTTTTATCTTGTTTTCTGTGTGGGGATTATGTGGAAGTTTCTACTTTATATTTTGATCCTGAGAAGAATAAGGGGGAGGAAGAAACCAGCAGGACAAGGCCGGTAGATTATGGATTGCGGCTTGAGGTGGCCGGATTGACAGGATACTATACTCTGAAAAGCCAGGCGGAGCGGCATCCGGTGGGTTCGTTGCCGATGCCGGAAGCGTTTGCCAATGCCGGGAATGTGGGGATGGAGCGGCAGGGATACAGGACAAAAGCGGGCACATCAATTGTGGTCCGGTTGAATCCGGGGAAGTTAGGAACTTTAAATCTGCGTGAAACAGTGGAAAAATACCTTTGTGCAGCCAGGATGCCGGTATATTATAACAATGAACGGGTTGGGCGGACTTATACGGAGGCTATGGGGACTGTTCATGAACTGGCAGGGGAGAGGGTTTATGAATTGAGTGCGGAGCTAAAGAGGGAATTTGATGAGTGCTTTCCAGAAATTTGCGGCAATTATCCTAAAATAGCAGTGACAATTATATCTTTAGATAAGCAGGAAGATCAAATTGTAAGTGACTTATCAGGCGTATTAGTGAAGTATGATGTTCGTTTTGAGCATTTGCCGCAATGGAAGGATAAAGATCAGGTTTATGAAGTGAATGCTTTGGTTGACTGTTCTGAGATAATGCCGAAGGTAAGGTTTGAGAGTAAAAATACACAAGGGATATTTTTTATAAAAGGTAACAGAAACAGTTATTTGATTTCATTAGATTGGGATGAATTGGAATTGGAGTATGGTTATTTTCAAACAGGAAGTTTGGCAAAAGTTTTTGATAGGTATTACTCTTGTCCAACCGAAAAAAAATTAGGTGATATATGGCTGCCCTTTGCGGGAAATATAGATATAAGAACAGTCTGGATAACTTATCTGAATCATCGGAATGTAAGAAATATGTCATTTCGCGTTAATAATTGCGGATGTCCAAGCATTAGTTCTATATTTGGAAATCCATATATTGCAAAGGTAACATATATATATGAGGGTGTTTGGGCAAATAAAGATTTAGGGGGACACTCGGCCAAACATGGAGGAAACGCAGTATTTTTATTGAGTAAAAAATGGAAGCCTACAGTTGAAATCAGTCGTTCTAAAGTTGTAGGGCTTCCCTTGAAGTTATTAGTGTCGATTAGCGCAATGTTAAATAAATATAATATGTTAAATAAAATAGAAACAAACTTCTCTTCATTCATAGATTGGAACAGTGTGGCTTTGTGGGAGTGGCGAGAAGTACGGGATTCTTCAGTTGGCCAATGGATAAGTGAAAATCAGATGGATCATAACGAAGAGATAATAAAATTTGTACAGGGAAGGACAGACAAGGCAGAGGAATATAATAACGCATTAGGTTCTATATTTGTTTGTGAAGTACGCCAAGTCATAGATAAATATAATATGGCTTTTTTACAAGAACACTATTTTATGGAAATTAATTATGAAAATGGACAAACTATTACGTTCTTTGAGAAAGAGAATGTGGACAAAGGGGAGTATGATATTTTTCCGCCTATGATGTTTTGTAAAGCGGCTAATGACCAAAGTCGAAAATATATTTGTCATGTTAATTCATATCAAAGAAGAGGAATAACAGCAGATCATCCATTTATAGTGTGGCTATTAGAAAATTCGGTTAAGCTGAACCAGCATTTTCAACGGCAGTTTCGGCAGATAGTAGAATGTTTGTGTCAAAAGAACGCAAAAGATATTGTTAAAGAATTTGGCATAATACGAGAGCAGTTGTGCCAAATGTCAGCATATTATGGATTGGATGCCAAAACAATTCCTCATTTGAGCAGAGAGGACTTTTGGCCGCCGGAAGCGGATAAAAAAGTGGAGCAGGAATGTCCATTTTAGCCCAAACCAACTTGACATTAAGTTAACATCAAACTCCATTTAACATGACACTGAATTAACATAACACCAACGAAGTTATGCGGTTTGCGAGACTTTTGCCATGAAAAAACTTTAAAAAGTTCGTGACAATAACTTGACATAAGAGGGCTTTGGGGCGCTGTGTGTTGAAAGTAGTCTGCCAATTTAAAACTTTCAGGTTGATCAACATAATGCACACTTTATTCAACATATGGCTGTTGAATAAAGTGTGCATTATGTGTTGAATAAAGTGTTGAAAAGGGATATGCTATGTCTGGAGGATGCTTGTGGCACTGAAACAGGTATTGGATTATATGGAAGCATTGAATGATACGGTTGTGGATATGGAGGGAAGCCTGAGGAAAGAAAGTTATTTGATTTTTCCTGTTTCAGAGAGGTGTACCTGCTGATATTCAGCTTATAAATATTCGTTGCGTATGATAGGCAAATATTCTATAATCAAATATAAGTCGGGAAATTTGTCAAGTCAATGATGTGGGGGAAACAATTTGGCTTCAGCGATTATTCACTATACTATTTCCAGTGTGCTATTAAAAAAATTAGAGATTACAGACCAAAATAGATTTTTGCTAGGTGCTGCTATAGGACCTGATGCATCTTCTCATATTGATGGAACTTATGATATTGCCCATTTTGGGTGTAAAACAGCAGATGGAAGCAAAAAAGGAATTCACTGGAAACACTTTGCCCAGAAATATGAGAAGAATCTTTTAGCGGATGATTTCTTTTGGGGATATTATTGCCATTTGATACAGGATGCAATATGGCTTCATGATGTGGCAGATAAATATGTTCGCTGTTATCAGAAGGAAGAAAAGAAAACGGCTACTCAAAGAGGATATCGGGATTATGAACGGCTAAACTATCTTTTAATAAAGGAGTTTCATTTACAAAGAATAGAGTTTGATATGGTTGAACTTCCCTTAAGGGAAATATCTATGGAAAATCTTTTTGTCTTAAGTAAAAGTTTTGAACAGTGGTTTGATTCAGGTTATTGTAGCAAGGACGATTTGGATATATACAAATGGGATATTATTCTCGAATATATTGGTAAATGTATTTCGTTCTGTGCTTCGGAGATTTCAGCATTGAGAAATGAGAAAAAGGGAGTTGAACCAGAGGAACTATTTGTAAGAGTTTAAAAGATAAAGGATTTGGCGGCTCAGCGCCTGCTTTCCTTTGAGAATGACGTTCTCAGTGCGGCTACTGCGTTTGGGAAAACGGTAGTTTGCAGTTATCTGATAGCAGAAAGAAAGGTGAGTCCACCATTGCGGTTCTCATACATCGGTACAGGTCATGCAGAAGGTGAAGGCCCGATCTGTTTACGGGGTATCGGCAACAGCCAGAAACAATATACAAGCTGTTTTGCGGTACAATCCATAAAAGAGAACATAATGAGGGCTATACGAAGAAATGACCTTTGGGATGAATATATAGAAAAGACAGAAGAGAAGGAAACATTACATGATAAAAGCAGAATTTGCACCTGGCATGAGGATCATTGTCCGGGGCGAAGAATGGATGGTAAAGAGGGTTGAGACGAACAGTCTGGGAAATCAGACCCTTCAGGTGGTGGGAATATCCAGTCTGGTAAAGGATTATGAGTCCAGGTTTATGACAGATATTGAAAAAAAGATTGAGATTGTCAATCCGGCAAAGGTGAAACTAATACCGGATGATTCTGCGTTCTTCAAAAAATCCAAGCTCTATATGGAGAGCCATTTAAGGCAGAAGATACCGACAGACACAAAGATACATATCGGAGATCAGGCGGCTATGGATCTGATGCCTTATCAGCTGGAGCCAGCGCAGATGGCCCTGAACCGTACCAGACAGCGCATTCTGATTGCCGATACGGTTGGGCTCGGCAAAACGTTGGAAGCAGGAATTCTTATGAGCGAGCTGATCGCCAGAGGAAAGGGAAAGCGTATTCTGGTAGTCACTGTAAAGAGCATGATGACACAGTTTCAGAAGGAAATGTGGAACCGATTTACCATACCGCTCGTCAGGCTGGATTCGGGCAGGATACAGAGAGTCCGGGCGAGGATACCTGCAAATTACAACCCGTTCTATTACTATGACAAGACCATTATTTCCGTAGACACGTTAAAGAATGATCTGGATTATCGCACTCATCTGGAGAACGCCTGGTGGGATATTATCGTCATTGATGAAGCGCACAATGTTGCCAGAAGAAGCAAGCATTCCCAAAGAGAAAAGCTGGCGAAACTCCTTGCAAACAAATCGGATACCCTGATCATGCTTTCGGCTACGCCCCATGACGGGAAATCGGAGAGTTTTGCGTCACTTATGAATATGCTTGATCCTACGGCAATCGCAAATGATAAGGATTACGGTCCGGAGGATATTGACGGTTTATGCATCCGCCGTTTTAAAAAGGACGTGCAGGATCAGGTGGCTGGTTCGTTTATGGAAAGGAAGATCAGTGTTGAGGAATGCAAGGCATCTTCAAGGGAAGAGGATGCCTTTGATATTTTTGCGGAAATGTCTCTTCAGATGGATGAGGGGAAGAACAAAGGCAGCGGTCAGCTCTTCAAGACCAGTCTGGAAAAAGCGCTCTTTTCCAGTCCGGCAGCCTGTATCAGAAGTATTGACGAAAGGCTGAAAAAACTCAGACACAGGGTTGGGGAAAACCGTATTGCGGATATGGCAGCATTGACAAAACTACGGGACGCGCTTATGCAGATAGAGCCTCGGGATTTCTCCCGCTATACAGCATTGCTTAAAATATTAAAGGACTTTGATTATGGCTGGAACCCCAAAGAAAACAATGACCGCATCGTTATTTTTACAGAGCGTATAGAAACCATGCGGTTTCTGGCAGAGAATCTTCAGAAAGACCTGGGAATTCCCCGGAATGCCATTCAGCCCATGTATGGCGGAATGAACGATAAGGAACTTCAGCGTATTGTGGATGAATTTGGAAGACCGGAGTCTCCGGTCCGCGTCCTTGTGGCATCAGATGTGGCTTCCGAAGGTATTAATCTGCATTACCTTTCTCACAGGCTGATTCACTTTGATATTCCATGGTCCCTGATGGTGTTCCAGCAGAGAAATGGCCGGATCGACAGGTATGGTCAGAAGGAAACACCGGACATTCGTTATATGCTGATTGGCTCTGACAATGAGAAGATCCATGGCGATGCCCATATTATGGAAATTCTGGTGCGGAAGGAAGAGCAGGCTTATAAGAACATCGGTGATCCTGCGGTTCTGTTTGGCAAGTTCAATCAGGAAGAGGAAGAGTTGGAGACGGCCAGAGCGATTGAGGGGAATGTCAGCGCGGAGGATTTTGAGGCGCAGCTTGATGCCATGGAGGATGAGTTCGATCCTTTTGAGATGCTGATGCAGTCAGCCACATCCGCGGCGAAGATTGAATACGGTGAGGAAGAAACACTGTATGACGATGTGGAATATATCAGAAACGCATTGGCTGAATTTCCCGATACCGAGGGCATTGAGGTTAAGGACATGCAGTCTGTCAAGGGGCTTAATATCAAGCTGACGGATGAATTGAAAAGGAAACTGGAAAAAGTTCTTCCGGAGGAAGCGATGCCGGCGGACGGTATTATGCGGCTTTCGCCGGATGTTGAGTTTTGCAAAAAAGAAATGCAAAGATGTATGGCCAATGCCCTTTCGGAGGAAGCGTGGCCCGCTTCCGGTTTTTTGTGGAAGCTGCATCCGCTCTTTTCGTGGATCAATGATAAGGCGGGGGTTCTTTACCGCAGGGGCGAGGTTCCCCTTATTACTTTGACAGATGGCATCAAATCCGGGGAAATGCTGTTTATTGTGGAAGGGCAGATTCCAAACAGGAATTCAACCCCTGTTGTGGATGAGTGGTTTGCTCTGTCCTATGTCGACGGAGCGTTTAAGGGTGTATTGACCTTGACGGAGGTTATTGGGAAAACACATTTGGCGGCAGACAAGCTGCCAAATCATAAGGCGGCAACTGCGGAAACCGTGGCGTTTGGAGAAAGCCTTCTTCCGGATGTTGTGGACAAAACGAATGAGATTATGGAAGGCAGGTATCAGGAGTACAGGGAGCGGACCGATCCCTACATATACAGCGAGCTGGAACGGCTGGATGCATTGAAGGAAAAGCATAAGGATGCGCAGCTTTCCATCTTTGAGCTTCTTGGGCAGCAGCGCAGGAGATCTGAGAGGGAAAGAGAGATCGACGAAATGTTTGCTGCTTTCTATGCCTGGGAGAGAGATTCCATAGAGATCAGGAAGGACTCCATTTATATCCAGATCATTGCAGTCGTAGCGGGGGTGAACTGACATGGCGATGGATTTGCATGGCATTCTGAATCAGAACGAATTTTACACCAGCCATTACTTTACGACTATCTTTGAAGAGAATGCGGCGGATACGATTTCAAAGTGGAGGCAGGCGGCCAGAGATACGGGGACAGCTGCGCCCTGGGCGGCATTTCGTGATACGGCCAGGTCCTATTACCGTGTCCGTGAGAAATACCTGCAGATGAGGAATGAAGAAGGAAGCCGTGAACTGATCGAGAGTCAGGCGGCGGAATATATCGCTGCTCTGGGATATGGGGGGCCGGACCGTGTAACGATAGAGTTAAATGAGGAAATTACGGTTCCGGTTTTTCATGAGGTAAAGAAGCCCAATGGTGCGCCTCTTCTATGGGTGCTGCTTTCCGTGGCAGAGGAAAGAAATGATGATATTCTGATGGGCAGAGTGTTCGGCAGGATGGACGCCGAAACGGAAGAGTATGGCGTGACACTTTCCGAGCATAATGACGATGTGCTTGCAAAGCTGTTTTTCGCCGGTGCGGAAGCACCCAGGTGGGTCCTTCTGATCGGGATTCACCAGATTGCATTGATGGACAGGAATAAGTGGGATCAGAAGAAGTATTTGCAGTTTGACCTGGAGGAAATTTTCAGCCGCCATGAAGAGACAACCTTCCAGGCCCTTACGGTTTTGCTTCACAGGAAGAGTTTGTGTCCTGTAGAGGGAAACAGCCTGTTGGATACTCTGGAGGAAAATTCCTATAGGCACAGCTCCAGCGTGTCGGATTCCCTGAAATATGCGTTGCGGGAATGTATCGAGCTGCTGGGAAATGAAGTCCTTTATGATATGCGGACAAGGTGGCAGGTTGATTTTGCGGAGCATCCGGTAGATGCGGGGGAACTGACTGTCGAATGTCTGCGTTATATGTACCGGATTCTCTTTATGCTCTTTATTGAGGCAAGGGAGGAATTGGGTTTTGCCCCTATGAAATCGGATGTGTACCAGAAGGGTTACTCACTGGAAGGTGTGCGGGACGTCTGTGAAAATGTGCGGGAGGTTTCTGCCGAGGCTGCGGACGGTTATTATATTGATGAGACGATTTCCGCCCTCTTTGATATGATCTACAGCGGCTATCCTAAAGAGCCGGAAGATTACAGAGAAGCGCTGAAAATTACATCGCCTCACCATATGTTTACGATTGAGCCGCTGAAGGCGCATATCTTTGATCCCCAGTATACAAAGCTCATTAATAAGGCGAAGCTCCGAAATGTGACAATGTTGAAGATAGTTGATCTGATGAGTATTTCCAGACCGTCGAACAGCCGTGAGCGAAGGGGAAGGATTTCCTATTCCGCTCTTGGAATTAACCAGATGGGGGCGGTATATGAGGCGCTTCTCAGCTATCGGGGATTCATTGCACAGGAGGATTTATATGAAGTAAAGCGAGCAGGGGATAAGTTTAACGAACTGGATGTAGGATATTTTATACCGGAGCGTGAACTGGATAAGTATACGGAGGAGGAACGCGTCCGTGATGAGGATTACGGACGTAAGGGAAAACTTCGAATGTATGAGAAAGGCACTTTTATCTACCGCCTGGCGGGAAGGGAACGCGAAAAATCCGCTTCCTACTATACGCCGGAGGTTTTGACAAAGTGTCTGGTAAAGTATGCCCTGAAAGAACTTTTGAAAGACAGGAAGGCGGATGAAATTCTGAATATGACGGTCTGTGAGCCTGCAATGGGTTCCGCGGCTTTCCTGAATGAGGCCATATCGCAGCTTGCGGAGGCCTATCTGGATAAAAAGCAGGAGGAGCTTGGAGAGCGGATTGCTTTTGACAGGAGGGCGGCTGAACTGCAGCGGGTAAAGATGTTTATTGCCGACAGGAATGTCTATGGCGTTGACTTGAATCCCATTGCAGTGGAGCTGGCGGAGGTATCCCTGTGGCTGAATACCATATACAAGGGGGCTCATGTGCCATGGTTTGGTACGCAGCTTGCCTGCGGTAACTCTCTGATCGGTGCAAGGCGTCAGGTTTACCATGCGCTGAAATTAAAGAAGGGCACCTGGCACTGCGAAGAGCCGGAAAAGGTGCCGGAGGAATGGGTGACTGACCGGCACAAGACGCGCAAGGTCTATAAGCGTAAGCGCTCCGGCGGCTCTTATATTTATCATTTTCTGCTGGGAGATCCCGGCATGGCCAATTATACGGATAAGGTCATCAGGGAGCTGGAACCGGATAACAGTAAGCTCATCAAACAGCGGGTGAAGGAATTCTGTGTCAAGTACACCGATGATGATATTGAGGTTTTGAATAAGTTGTCTGATATTATCGATGATCTGTGGATGAGGACAATCCATGCCCGGCAGAAAGTGGAACTTCGCACAGAGGATGCTTTCAGCGTGTACGGACATGATGAGGGAGATTACAGGGAACATCTGACCATCCGCGAGAAGGACGCGATTTACAGGAATATTTATAAATCCGAAGGAGGGGAGAATGCCAGTCCATATGCACGTCTCAAGGCGGCTATGGACTATTGGTGCGCGCTCTGGTTCTGGCCCATTGAGAAAGCGGATTTGTTTCCCTCAAGGCAGGAGTTCTTTATGGAATTGTCCCTGATTCTGGAGGGCGGCATCTCTGCGGCGGTGAAGAAAAATACCATGCTTGGACAGATGGAAATTCAGTACGATACGCAGGGGCAGTTTGCCGGATTTGGTACGCAGGGCAGTGAGGCTGCAAATGAGATTCAGTCGCAGGTCAACGGCCTGGGTGCTGTGAATCTCGAACAGATCAGAGAGATGTGCCCAAGGCTGCAGATTGCGGAAACAATCGCAAAGCGGCAGAGGTTTATGCACTGGGAGCTTGAATTTGCGGATTTGTTCTATGAGAGGGGTGGGTTTGATCTGGTGATTGGGAATCCGCCGTGGTTGAAGATGACTTGGAACGAACAGGATATATTGTCAGAGTATCAGCCGGAATTTGTGATAAAGAAATTCAGTGCAAAAGAAACGGCTGCGGAGCGGAGCAGACAACTGGAAAACGAAAACTACAGATATGGTTATCTGAATGAATATGAGAGTATTTCCGGCATGCAGGCGTTTATGAATGCCAGACAGAATTACTATTGCTTACAGGGATTACAGTCAAATCTGTATGAATGCTTTTTGCCGCTTGCTATCAATAATGCCTGTGAGGATGGCGTGTTTGCATTTATTCACCCGGAGACAGTGTTTAACGATTCAAATGCCAAGCCTATAAGGGAAAAGTTATACCCAAGACTGAGAAAGCATTTCAGATTCTCGAATGCATTAAGGCTTTTTGCAGGGGTACATCCAAGTCGGGAATTTGGATTAAATGTATTCTCAAATGCTGTTACGGACCAGTTTGAGAATATATTTAACCTTTATACACCAAATACGATAGATGAGTCTTATGAGGATGCATATCCCGACGATTTGCTGGCTATGAGAAATGATGATGGAGAGAGAGAACTCAGAGGCAACAGGAGCAGAATCATCTCTATAGGCGAGTCTGAATTAAAGATTCTGGCAAAAGTGGTGGATGACTCTAAAAGGTGGGAGTGTGCGCGTCTTTTGGTTATGCAGCTAAGCCAGTATATGGATATATTGAAGGTTCTCAATGCCCAAAGTAATACGATAGGAATGCTGGGGGATAAAGTGTATGGATCTATGATGTGGGATGAAACAAATGCACAGAAGAATGGTATAATAAAAAGAAATACGCATTATTCCGAAAATTTATTTGATTGTATTTATTCCGGTAATCATATCGGAATAGCGAATCCGTTGTTTAATACACCGAGGGAAAACTGTAAGGGAAATAATGATGCGGATAGTATAGATTTGACTGATATAAGTGAAGACTATATGCCTCGATCAAATTATGAAATGGCCGGAACTGTTTCGGATTATATGTCTAAACTGCCAGAAACAGGTTGGGGGGATAAGTACACAGAACACTATAGAATTGCATGTCGTAAAATGATTGACTGCGAAGGGGCAAGGACATTAATGAGTGCGATTATTCCGCCGAAGATAGGTCATACCAATGGAATCATCGGGTTCGCTTTTCAGGAATATGAGGATTTGCTTATATCAGCTGGTTTGTTTTTATCTCTGCCCATAGACTTTTTTGTCAAACTTTTTGGCAAGAATAATTTTCAACCGAATATAGCAAATATGATTCCGTTTATCACGGAGAAGAAGTGTTATGGAATGATAAAGCACAGGGTTCTTATGCTGAATTGTGTAAATATTTACTATTCAGGTTTATGGACGGAAACATATGAGCCTTCCTTTAACGAGGATCAATGGCTAAAGAGTGACAGCCGTTTGACAAATAAGTTCTTTGAAACCAATAGCATGTGGTCATCAGATTCATTTTTAAAAAGTGACTATGATAGAAGGCAGGCTTTGCTGGAATTAGATGTCATTATTGCGAAGATGCTACGATTATCTCTTGTGCAACTTAAGTTTATGTATCGAGTTCAGTTTTCAACGTTACGGAGTCATGAGGCCGGAACATGGTATGACAGAAACGGTAGAATTGCTTTTACAAATAATCGCAGTTTGACTAATGTAGGCTTTTCGCGTAAGGAATGGGAGGATATAAAGGATGCCCCGAGAGGCATATTCACCCGCACCATCACCGATGACATCATGCCCGGCGGCCCGGTAGAGCGTACCATCGAATATGTCGCTCCATTTGACCGCTGTGACAGAGAGAAAGATTACGAAGAAGTTTGGGCGAATTTTGAAAAGCGTTTAAGGTGCAGACAGGGCTGAATATGGCAGGCATCTGTTACAGGAACTTTCCGTATATTACCTTATACTGCTTGAAAGTAAAAATTTCCGAGCAACCCGACTACATAACGCCAGCCACGTTTAACCTGTGCAGTACGGTAAATTCTGGCGTTATGTAGTATAAATGGATGCGGCGGCTTTATACGGTTTAATCTCATGACCCAATCGGGGAAACAGTGTTTCCCCGATTGCAGAAATACAAAGGAGGCAGGCATGATTCCATCCGTATTGGCGAGGCAGATACAAAACGGCCTGAAAGATTATATTGATACCACATTTCCGATCACGAATCTGGTTTTCAGGGATTCGCTCAAGCGAATGCTTTCTGAACCCGGGAAGGTCTTTCATGAGCCATATGTGGCGGTAAGGCTTCCGTTTCGTGCGGCTGATGGACAACCCTGGCCTTTTCAGTCCATCCATTCTGCTTACACGCCGCATGTTCATCAGCAGAGAGCCTTTGACAGGCTGACCGGTGAGGACGGGCGTTCCACGCTTGTGGCTACAGGCACAGGTTCCGGTAAAACGGAGTGTTTCCTGTATCCGATTTTGGAATATTGTTACAGGCACCGCGGAGAGAACGGGATCAAGGCGCTGATCATCTATCCCATGAATGCCCTTGCCGCCGACCAGGCAAAACGTATGGCTGAACTGGTGGACGGCAGTTCGGAGCTTAAGTCCGCAAAGATCCGGGTAGGTATGTATGTGGGGGGAAGGGAGAAAAGCGCCGCCAAGATGATGATGCCGGACAAGGTGATTACGGATCATGATACGCTCCTGGCTTCTCCGCCGGATATTTTGATGACCAACTATAAGATGCTGGACTATCTGCTTGTGCGCCCGAAGGATG
>CAJUAP010000083.1 GCA_910584435.1 uncultured Acetatifactor sp. | reverse complement strand
TGTCCATTGTGGATACCATAAAGCTGCAGCAGTAACACATGGATACTGACTAAAAATTTTGAAATGTCCAAGCTTTGTAAATTGGCAGTCTGCTGCTCCACCCGGATTTCCTTTTGCCGGCGGATTTCGGAGAGGGAGAGAGGCAGTGTTTTTGGCGGCTCTGCTTATAAATCCCCGATTATATCTGCAAACGGCATGGCTGTCCGCCCCTTCCATAAAGACAAGAATCCCGGCTTGAAGGTGGATAAGCGGTTCCACTGTTTCGGCTGCCGGGCGGACGGCTGGAACCCGCTGTTCGTGGAAGCCATGCAGAAACGGGAGTATGTGGGTTATCTTTTAGACACGCTGCTGACTGGAACAAAGGAGGTTCCCGGGCAGATTATAGTGGAATTTGTCTTTTTTCTGTACAGAGAATCTGTTTTGCAGTATAATAAAGATAATTTCCTTTTTGGAAAGATAAAATGCTTCCGGCAGGAAGGACTGCGAATTGCCGGAACAGAACCAAAATAAAAGGAGCGGACAGATGGAGGATTATCGTTTTAAAGTAAATCTTGGGGGCATGATCGAGATATTGTCAGATCATCTCTACAGCAGCCCTGATGTGTATATCAGGGAATTGCTGCAGAATGGGGTGGATGCCATTACCGGAAGGAAGAAGTTGGAAGAGGGGGAGGAGACTTATCACAAAGCGGCAGACGGCGAAGACACAGGGTGTATCACACTGGATATAGACGAGGGCAGAAGCCTTGTGTTCTCTGACAATGGGCAGGGGCTTACGGAAGAAGAAATTCACCGGTTTCTGGCTATTATAGGTGAATCTTCCAAGCGGAATCTGGAAAACGGCAGGATAGAGACGGATTATATCGGGCGCTTTGGCATTGGGCTGTTGTCCTGTTTTATGGTATCCGATGAGATTGTAATGCTGACCCGTTCCTGCAGGGGAGCGGATGCACCGGTGCTGGAGTGGTGCGGAAAGCCGGACGGTACTTACACCATACGGAAAGCGGACAGGAATGATTTCGCAGGGGGGGAGTTTGGAAGGAGTTTTCAGGTGAAAGGGCGGGGGCAGGAGGATAATGGCGCTGCCTGGTATGAAGCGTTGGCAGCTTCCTGCGGAACCAGTGTGATGCTTCTGGCAAAGCCCGGAATGGAAGAGTATTTTACCAGAGAAGTGATAGAGAGATTAATCACATATTACGGGCTGCTGCTGCCGTTTCCCATTATCATCCGCCAATATGGCAAGGAGAAGCAGATAAATCCTACGTATCTGCCATGGGAGGGGCGGAATACCAACCAGCAGGAACTCCTGCTGTTCGGAAAAGTGATGTTCGATGAGCAGTTTTTCGACTGTGTTCCGTTCCGCTCCGAGAAGGGAAATGTGTCCGGTGTGGCATATATCAGAAATTATCCGGTACTGCCATCGGCCAGAGTGAATCATAGAATCTATCTGAAAAACATGCTGCTGACGGAAAAGGGAGACAATCTGATACCGGATTGGGCGGTATTCACCAAATGTATTGTCAATGCCGCGGATCTGCGTCCCACCGCTTCCAGAGAGGGATTCTATGTGGACGAAGTGCTGGAGGCCGCAAAGGAAGTGATTGAAGACTGTTTGACGGATTATATTGCAGATCTGGCGGAAAATGAACCGGACAGATTCCGGCAGTTTTTCAGGATTCATCATCTTACCTTAATGTCCCTTGCCCTGGCATCATCGAAGCTCTTCGGCACATTGGCGGATTATTTTCAATTTGAAACTACCAGGGGCAGCAAGTCGGGCTATGAGCTCCGCACCAGCGGGGAGCCTTTGATATATGCGCCTACGGAAGAGAAATATAAGCAGCTTTCCCAGCTGTTCTTTGCCCAGGATAAGCAGCTGATTAATGTGTCCTATGTACATTCGCTGGATCTGCTCAAGCGTCTGGGGGCAATGTACCAGATTGAAGTCAGTGCAGTGGAGGATTGGGCAGTGGAAGATTTGATGAAGGATTTGTCGCCGGAGGACCAGGATGAAGGATTTGAATTCGTGAAGGCAGCCAATCGGATTCTAAAGCCATATGACTGTAAGGCAGAGTTAAAATATTTTTCGCCCCATCATCTGCCGGCCTTTTACCTGATGGATGAAAACACTTTATTGAAACGCCAGATAGCTGATTCCAGGGCCCGGTCAGCCTCTCTGTTTTTCAACATGCTGGATGCTTTTGCTTCGGATTTGTCCAATGAGAGAGCGGCGACTCTGTACTTTAACTATCGCAATCCTCTGGTGCGGAAACTGGCAGAATGCGAAAGGGAGCAGGATATGAAGGTGTTCGTGGAGATTTTATATGTGCAGGCGCTGCAGATCGGCGGATTTACCCTGCACAATAACGAGATGGGGATGTTGAACCGCAATATTATGACTTTGATGGAGAGGGGGCTTTCTGATGTATAAACCGGTGGAGATGAAAAATACCTATGACAAAATGGAGCATGGGAAGGCCAAGATGGCTGCAATCCGTGCGGCGGCAGCAGAGGCGGACAGGCAGGGGGATGTATCGTATCAAATGTTTTTCCGGGCGGAAATCTGCTATGAGTCCTGTTTCTATGGGGATGCTATGGACTTGATGGTGGTATTTCCGGAGCTTTTGGCTTTGGCGGATAAGTATCCTGATACGCCTGCTACGATTTTTGAAGGTTTTGTGTATGTGGAAAGCATGGAGCATGTGCTGTGGATTTATAAATGGGTATTGTCCCATTGCGAATCCTTTTACCAGATACCCATGGAGGATTGTATGAAATTTTTCCAGGATGCCAGGGAGCGGTTTCTGAGTTATGGGTTTAATCTGAAACCCTGGTATCTTACAATGTATGAATTTTATAAGCACATTGATGAGGAGAAGGCGCAGAAGGCTTTCCATGAATATGAGAAGCTGCCCAGGGATTCCAACAGTGATTGTGCGGCCTGTGAGCGGAATGTAGAGATTGAATTTTATCTGAAACAGGGAAATCTGCAGAAGGCGGTGGCGCTTTCTAAGGATATTGAAGACTTTACTCTGACCTGTGGTGACAATATGGGTGCGTGGCTTCGCATGAAGAAGCATTTTATGCATTATTATATGAGGCGGAGAGAATTTGACAAGGCGCTTGTATACTGCAGGACAATGGAACGGAACCTGCAGGGAGAGGCGGAATACGAGCGGTGGGATGATTTCCTTGCCTGTTATGCGTATTCGGATCTTGGGAAGGCATTGAAAATCTATAAGGAACATTGGAAGGAATGGCTGAACTGGCGTGACCCTTCAGATGAATTCCACTGCTGCATGAATGTGTGTCTGTTTCTGCGGGAACTTGGCAGGAGCAGGGAAGAAGAGGGGCAGGACAACGGGGCGGATTTGTCTGCGGAAGATTCTTCTGCAGATAAGGTGTGTCAGAAGGCTGATGCGGTGGTCAGGCTGTCCTTGGATGATACGTTTCCTCTGTATCAGGAGAGCGGTGTGTATAGCATCAGGAAGCTGTATGAGTTCTACTTCCAAAGGGCGGAAGAGCTGGCGGCAAAGTTCGATGCCCGGAATGGAGCGGACGGCTATCGGAAGGAGCTGGAGGAGGCGCTATGTATGACCCGGTAAATTTACGGTCACAGTATAGGGAAATGGAACATGGAAAGGCGCAGCTGGCAGGAATACGTGCCGCCATAGAAGCAGCTGATGCCCATAAGGATGTTCCGTATCAGATTTATTTCCGCACACAGTTTTGCGAAGAATCGGTATTTTACGGGGATGACCTGGATATGGTGGTCATGTTTCCTGAACTGCTCGCTCTGGTAGATCAGCATCCGGATGCACCTGCAACCCGGTATAACAGCATGTTTCGGAACAGTTATGATCATGTGCTATGGGTGTATAAGTGGCTGCTGGAGGATTGTGAGCTATTTTACCAGATATCCATGGAAGACTGTATGAGGTTTTTTGAGGATTATAAGCAGCGGTGTATTGCTTATGGCTATAATCTGCGCCCGTATTATGAGTATTTGTATTCTTTTTATGACAGTATGGAGGACCCCAGGGGAGAAGAAGCCTTTGCAATGTTTTCACAGCTTCCTCGTGACGAGAACTGTAACTGCAAGGCCTGTGAGAGGAATCTGGAAATTGATTATTACTTGAAGCGTGATGATCTTATGAAAGCAGAACTGCTCTCCAGAGAGATTGAGAATAGAATACTGACCTGCGGTGCCAGAGAGAAAAACAAGGCATGGCTTCGGATGAAGAGGAATTATTTACATTACTATCTGCGTAAGAAGGACTGTGAGAAAATTGCTGAGTACTGCCGTCTGATAGAGCGGAACAGGAACGGGGAGCGGGAATTCGAGTGTTGGGAGGACTTCCTGGAAGGCTATGCGTATGTAGATATGGGGAAAGCGTTGAAGATTTATAAGAAATGCTGGAAGGGCTGGCTGGAAGAACGCTGCCCGGCGGATATCTACGGTAACAATCAGCATATCTGCATTTTCTTCCGGGAGCTTGGAAAGGCAAGAAAGGGATCGTCTGTTAAAATAAACTTTGACCCTTCATTTCCGCTGTATCGGGAGAGCGGAAGGTATGAGATAGAAGAGTTATATCAGTTCTATTATCACCGGGCCAGGGAAGTGGCGGAGAAATTTGATGCCCGCAACGGAACGGATGCGTACTGTAAGGAACTGGATGGTATGGATGGTACAGGAAGGGCAGATGCGGAACAAATTGGACAGGTGGGGGTGTGAAGGCGCACGAGAGGAAATTTCATGAGATTATTTACGAATGAAATTTGCCTCTCTCAAGTGTGCGCCGAAAGAACCCCGCCCTTTAGTGCCGTCGCGCAGCGACTTATACTGCAGACCGCCAGGATTTACAGTGATGCCTCTGGAAAAGTACCTGGCTGGCGGTCTGCAGTCGGGTTGTACTGCAAATTTAACCGGCGTACAGTATAAAATAGGAGAATCAAAATGAGCTTAAGAAAAAATTCTAAAAAAGAAGCAGTAAAGAAAAAGCCCCAAAAGGAGATAATGGTTTTATTCAGCCGGGAGGGGGATCTGGATAAAAACAGATTGGCGGTCACGGATTGTTTTGGGCTGGAGGCAGCGGAGAGCGGTAATTCCGTGGTGATAGGCAATGAAAACTGCGATGTATCCATATCCATATTGCTCCCGTCCATGGGGAAAGATGAGAAGAAGTTCATAGAAAGCCAGAAAAGCGCGGTATGCGGTTTCTTTTCCAAGATAGAGGATTGTAATGAGGATATTAAGATTAATCTGTGCCACCATATCCAGCAGACAAGGGCATACATTTACATTGAAGTGGAGGCGAAGGATTCCCTGGCGGATTTGGAGGGGGATGTGGAGATGGTACAGGATATTATGTGGGATGTGGCAGAAGCAATGGAAGGTGTGCTGATAGTGGAACAGGGCACCGTGGCGCTTGGGGTTGTGGATAAAGAGCCTGTGGTGATTCTGGCCGGGGACGGGAGCAGTGATTTGGATGCATATTTCCCTTTTGTATTGGAGGAAAATCCGAAATTCCTGGCAGAATGTACGGAGAAACAGAAGGCGCGGAGAAGGAAGAATATGCAGTACCTTTTCGATAAGGGGATTTATGTGTGCGAATTGCCGCTGAATGAGGATGAGGATACGGCAGTGATTCGAGGCAAAGAAGAGGTGGTGCGCAGGGCACTGGGATTGATGACAGTAGCATTGTACTCAGAGAGTATGCTGAATCCGGAGGACAATTTGCGTGTGGAGGAAGCCAGGGAATTCATTGATCAGGTGAAGGACAGCTATGGAATTGAGAATCTGGAAGAAATACTAAGCCCGGATGAACTTGCTTATATACGAAATGACAATCCGGACGAAATGACGAAGATACAGTATTCATGGCAGTATGAGAATCTGTATGTGATGGAGTGGGTGCTGGGACTGGCGGAATGGAATGATCCGGTGGAAATCTGTGATGTGTCCCTGATGGTCAGAAACATGAAGGAATTTCATTCCATTGAAGATATCTGTGCTAAAACGACGATGCGTTCTTCCGCGGAGATATTGGATAAGGCGGATTTGATATACCGCATGGACTGGGCAGCGGTAGATGCAAGAATCCACCGCATGAGCGGTCCTGGGGGATTGGAGCATGGTGTAGTGCAGGAGAGACACAAAACCCTGAACTGGATGATCAATTTCGGAGGGGCTGCGTGGGATGATGTGGATACACCTACATAACTGTATATGGGCAGGAGGGGGAATTAAGAATGAAACTATTGGTCATTGGGGGAAGTTACTTTTTCGGCAGGGTTTTTGTAATGCTGGCATCCAAGGAACATGATGTCACGGTGGTAAACAGGGGAACATATTCCATGGAGGCACTTGGGGTAAAGCAGATTACGGGAGACAGGAGAGAGGAAGGGGTGTGGCAGTCCTGTAAGGAGGATTATGATGTTATCATTGATTTCTGCGCCTATGAGAAAGGTGATATTGCCAGGGTGCTTCGTAATATGCCGGGGAATGTGGGACAGTATATTTTTATCAGTACGGTGGATGTCTATGAGCGTGGAATTCATCCGGGGAATAGCACAGACAAATCGGAGGGGACAGAGAACAGCATGAATACGGGCAGCCATGTTCCAGGGGAAGAACAAAGGGCGGAGGATGGAAAGGATGAAACTGCTCCTTTGGAAACCAGGTTATTTCCCGGGGAAGCAGGGAGTTATATTGCCGGGAAGGTTGCTCTGGAACAGGAGGTGAAGGAGGAATGCGGCAGAAGGGGCATATCATACACTGTTTTGCGGCCGGCTGTTTTGTATGGGCCATATAATTACGCGCCCAGGGAAGCGCTGTATATTCAGATGATGGTTCAGAACCATGTGCTCCCCCATATTACAAATGCTTCCGGCTCATTTCAGTTTCTATATGTAAAAGATGCCGCAGAAGCTGTGATAAGGTGTCTTCTGAACGAAAAGGTTTACGGCCGGGCTTATAATCTGTGCCAGGATAAGGTCGTTACCTATGAACTATTCTATCAGGAATTAAGAAATGCAGCGGATATAGAAGTAAATGAAATACCAATGACCGTGGAAGAAGCGCAAAGCCAGGGAATTCCGCTTCCGTTTCCGGTGGCAGAGGAAGAATCAGAGCTGTGCTCTAATGAAAAGAGTAAAAGGGAATTGGGGATTCGCTATACGGATTTTGCAGAGGGAATGGCAAAGACATATCGCGCATTTAAAGGAGTATACGGTGCAATATGAGTTTACTGCAGACAGACAATGGACGCAGACTGTCTCTGCCATGTATGTGATGAACATATGGCGGGAGAAAATCGTTTTCCGGTTATATTTTCAGCACAGGGAAACGATGTGCAGTGGTGTTTTCCGCATTTTGTGTGAAAGGCAGCACTGCAGTGTGCTCCAACCGGCGCTCCATGTATTGTGATAAGAGATTACGAAGAGGGTCTTTGCTCATGTTCTGCTGCTTCGTCCTTCTTCCAATGTTTTACTACCTGCAGTACATTCTCTTGTTTCCGCAGAGGAATCTGCACAATGGAACCGTCGGACATGATTAAGTCATTTCTAAGGCGTCCGGTTACATGATTCAGATTAATCAAAAAACTCCGTCCCACGGGCAGAAAATTATCAACATTGTGAAAATAATCTGTAATTACGGATAAGGCACCTCGAAAGACCATATTTTCAGAGCTTGTGTGAAGAATGACAGTGTGGGGCTGCCCTGTTTCAAAAAACAATATATCCGCAAAGGGTATGGAAATCTCCTTCTTTTTCTGGACAAATGAAAAGAACTGCTGCGATTTTGGAAGGATGGGACAGCAATGATTCATTATGTTCATGAAATGGGGATAGTCAAATGGTTTCTGCAGGTAATATGGAAATTCCATATCATCAATGTCAGCGGTGAGGTCTATAGAGGAGGTAGTGAAGATAATGCCTCCCTTATAGCCGATTGCCTGGAGATTTTTTGCCGTAGTAATTCCATTTTCACTTCCAATGTGAATATCAAGGAATAAAAGGTCCGGCTGGCGTAATGCCTGTCTGTAATCTGCAGACAGTTCCCGGCCGGAGGAGAAAGGGATTACCTCAACTTTCACCCCTTTTTCCTGGGAAAAGGTAGATAGAAGATGCTTCAGCTGCAGCGCATCGTTTTCTGACTCTTCACATATGTAGATCAACATAGGACATTTTCTCCTTATAAAATCAGAAACAAACAAATTATAACATCACAAGTATACCACAATGTCAAGAATTTTTTCATAACAATTTTGCAAATTTTTCGACAATTATGATGTTTTTCATTGTAATACATGTTTTTGTACGCTAAAATGTATTAAGAAGGAAAAATAAGAGCGGACAAGGTAATGATAAGGACGAGATGAAGACAGCGGATAAGTAAACAGGTGGGGCGGCGGATAGGCTGCGGAGGACATGGGATAAGTAAGCAGGTGAGGTGGCGGATAGGCTGCGGAGGATATGGGATAAGTAAGCAGGTGGGGCGGCGGATAAGAAAGGATAGAACAGGAGGCGCGGGATGGAAAAAAGGAATTGGTCTTTTGTGGCCTATGGTACAAGTGTGGATTTAGGGCATAATGGTTATGAAGGAAGTGTAGAGACAGGAAATCTGACGTTATGGAGTCTGCATGGAAAGGGGAAGCTGGTTCCTGCCTCAACGGACGGGCTTGCATTTTATTATACGAAGCTGTGTGCAGAAGAGGAAAATTTTACGCTGACTGCAGATATTGAAGTGGAGCAGTGGACATTTTCCAATGGACAGGATGGGTTTGGGCTGATGGCTGCGGATGCCATAGGCTCTCATGGTGATGAGGCTGCTTTCTGGAACAATTCCTATATGACAAGTGTGACAAGGGTGGAATATCAATATGATTCGGCAGAAGACGGCTCATCGGATACAGGGGGAAGGTATTCAATGCGGCTGGGAATCGGCGCACAGGAGAAGAAGGGGATTACTCCGCAGACCAATGAAGAAGGGACGCAGGTGCAGAATTTCCACAGCACCATGAGAACCTTGGAGCTAAATGCGCCCAGGCAGGGGCTGAAACCAGGCGTATATAATATTGTGGGTGCGCATACCAATGCGCCGGAGAGGATGAATGATATAGCACAGCTGACGCAGTTTCATCTGTCACTCAGGCGGATGAATGACGGCTATGTGCTGGGGTACACAAATGAGGCAGGGGAAAAGGCCGAGTGGAAATATTATCATGACGATACAGGGGATGCGCTTACAAAACTGGATGAGCATTTTGTATATGTGGGGTTCTTTGCATCCAGAAATGCGAAAATCCGTGTAAGAAATGTTATATTGGAAACCAGAAGCTCGGAAGAAGACGAACCGGCAGCGCCGCGTCCTGTTGCCATGGTTACGCCATTTTGTGAGATACAATCTGCAAAGGCTGCCAACAGGGAGGATTATGTACTGATGGTTTATGCAAATGCGGACGGGCTGCTGCAAATTGTCAGGGAGAATCATGAGAATCCGGCCGGAAGAGCGGAGTCTGCAGACGCAATTACGGCAGCGGAGGGAAACAGGGAAGCTGCAGGAGGATTTGCGGCTGAGGAAACGATGAAAGCAGGGAAAAGAATTTATATTCCGCTGAAACTGCGGAAAGGACAGAATTCCTTCCTGGTCTCTTTTACGCCCAGGCCGGGGTATTGTCCCGGACCGTATGAGCAGCTGAGAAGCTATGAGACGATTAGAATACCTTTTTCCGTGTCATATTCCGTTCACGAGGCAAAGGAGATTTATATCAGCCCCTGTGGAAAACCACATGCTGCAGGTACCAGGGAAGAACCCATGGATCTGAATACGGCGTTGAAAGGTGCCGTACCCGGACAGAAGCTGATTCTTATGGGGGAGAGATATTTTTTTGATGATGCAGTTATAATAGACAGAGGCATGAATGGTACGGCACAGAATCCGATCTGTCTGACGGCGGAGGAGGGCAGCAGACCGGTGCTTGATTTTTGTGGAAAAGGTGAAGGGCTGGCAATTGCAGCGGATTATTGGTATTGCCGTGGATTTGATGTGACCAATTCCAGGGCCGGTGTCAGAGGGGTTCACCTGGCAGGAAGTCATAACAGGCTGGAACGGATTTATGTCTACCGGAATGGAAGTACGGGGCTTCAGATAGCATGTTATCAGGGATGTGACAGTCGGGAAGAATGGCCCTGCGGCAATCAAATCATCAATTGTACTTCCTATCTGAATGCCGATCCGGGGTATACGGATGCGGATGGCTTTGCCGCCAAAATTACGGTGGGGGAAGGGAATGTGTTTGACGGATGTATTTCGGCATACAATGCGGACGACGGATTTGACCTTTTTGCAAAGGTTGAGAAGGGAGCTACGGGAAGTGTGCTGATTCGGAACTGTCTGGCCTTCCGGAATGGCTATGTGCTGAATGATGAGGGACAGGAAATACATGTGGGACTCGGAAACGGCTTCAAATTAGGCGGTTCCAGCATTGCCTGCGGACACAGGCTTGAGGACAGCATTGCTTTTGCCAATGGGGAGAAGGGTGTGGATGCGAACAGCAGTCCGGATGCACAAGTGAAAAATGTTATTTCGTACAATAATGATTCCTATAATATAGGGCTTTATACAACGGATGCTAAGGAGACGGCATTTTATGTCAGAAATGTACTGTCCGTCAGAACAGAGGGAAATCTGCCGGACAAACTGGAAGCCAGGGGAAACCAGGATATGGGGGATATTTACCATGATTCCAATTATTACTTTGACGGGGAGAAAAGTGTCAACGTATTGGGGGAGGAAGCGGATATTTCCCGGTTCGCGGATATGGATATCTGCCGGGCAATCCATGGCGGCATTACCAGGGGGGAGGATGGGGGCATCTGCCTGAACGGATTTCTGGAATAGAGAGGCAGAAATCCGCCGGGAGGCATTGCTGTGAAAAAGGAAAGTTTAGTGGGAGGGGGCGTTTTCGCAGTCGGATGTCTCTTCCAGCCGAAAGGCTCTGCTGTGGGCCAGTCTTGCTTTCAGGGCAGCTTCCGCGCCTTCTTCCGTGGGCAGATAATACCGCTTGTCCCTAAGGCTTTCCGGCAGACAGGTCATGCGGGCAATTTTCTCTTCTGTGTCATGGGCATAGGTATATCCTTCTCCATAATGCAATTCTTCCATTAGTTTCGTAGGAGCGTTGCGGAGCTGCAGGGGTACCGGCTGGGCAAGCTGTGCCAGAGCATCTTTTTTGGCTGTTTCATAGGCGCTGTATACGGCGTTGGAACGGGGTGCCAGGGACAGGTAAATGACAGTCTGCGCCAGATTAATGTTACATTCAGGCATCCCGTTGAAATGACATGCCTGATAGGCGGCAACGGCAAGCTGCAGGGCATTGCTGTCTGCAAGACCGATATCCTCGCTGGCAAAACGTATCAGTCTTCGGGCGATGAAAAGGGGGTCTTCCCCGGCTTCCAGCATCCTTGCCAGCCAGTACACGGCTGCGTCAGGATCAGAGTTGCGCATGGATTTATGTAAAGCGGAGATCAGATTATAATGTTCTTCGCCCTTTTTGTCATATAGTAAAGTCTTCTTACCCAGGCATTGTTCCAGGGTGCTTTGATGTATGGTGATGGAACCGTCAGGGGAAATCTCTCCATTCAGGACGGCCATCTCCAGCGTATTCAGTGCGGTACGGGCATCACCGTTTGCAAAGGCGGCAATGGTGTGCAGTAATTCCTCCGCCACATATATTGTGCTGTTCCCGAAGCCCCGTTTGTCCTGTAAAGTGCGGGTGAGCATCTGTACCAGATCCGTCTGCGTCAGCTCTTTCAGGACGAAAACCTTGCAGCGGGATAAGAGAGCAGCATTGATTTCAAAGGAGGGATTTTCCGTTGTGGCTCCTATGAGGGTAATACTGCCTTTTTCCACATAGGGGAGGAAGGCGTCCTGCTGTGCCTTGTTAAATCTGTGGATTTCATCTACAAAGCAGAGGGTGCGCGTACCGAAGGTGCGATTTTCTTCCGCCTGTTTCATGATTTCTTTAATCTCCTTAATGCCGCTGGTGACAGCGCTGAAATTCACGAAAGCAGATCTGGTGCGGTTTGCAATGATTTTGGCCAGGGTGGTCTTCCCTACGCCGGGAGGCCCCCAGAAGATCATGGACGGAATCATGTCTTTTTCCAGCATCTGGCGTAAAATCATGCCTTTTCCCAACAAATGCTGCTGGCCGACATAGTCGTTGAGCTCCTGCGGCCGCATCCGCTCTGCCAGGGGTGCCATGCCAAGAGCAGGAGCTGATTCATTTTCCATATCAAATAGGGAGAGCTGATTCATATGTGTCATGAGATGCCTTTCTGCAGTGTGGATGCCGTATTTTGTGAATGCCAAAATATTTTGGAGCCTGTATCTTGCTCTTCTATACGTAGTATAAACAATTTCAAAAGCAAAAGCAAGAGAAGCTTTGGACAAGTGTCGGGCATCGTTGCGGCAATAGGTAACAGCCACGGTCGGAGTGGACAGTAACTGGTAATATTTGCCGTTCCGGCGAGGGCGGTACTTGCGTGCAGCCGGCAGAATGGATAAGTGATTTTGATTCCCTGGAAGAACTTAAAAAGAACAAAAATGCTTAATTTGACAAGTGTTTCATCCGATAAAATAGATAAGAACAGTGAAATATTGCGAAATGAATCGTTTGGAATTTACAGACCTGTATCAATTTGCTGCATGGGGAAAGGAGTGCGGATGAATCCACTGATATCAAGTTATACAAATCAAACGGAGAACCGGGGGCAGACATTTGCAGACAGCAGAACCGCCGGTACGGCAGCCGGTTTGGGCGCTTTCCAGCAGGCGGTGCTGAACCAAAGGACCGAGTATGCTGCAATGCAGGGAGATATTCCTGCCAGGCAGATGAGCATGGAGGAATACAAACAGTATATTGCACAGCAAATCCGGCAGATGCCCGTACATCCAAGCCGCTGGCAGGAGAACATATTCGTGTGCATTTCGGAAGAAGGGTATGCCGCAATGAAAAATGATCCCGATTACGAGGCGTGGGTATTGGAGGATCTGCGGTCGGCGCTGGCCCGGCCCGGCTTCTGCTTCGGAAGTACGGACAGAATTTGTACCAGCATTTATTACGGTGCGACTAAAGAAGAATGCCGTTCCGAGACTTGGAGCGTTCCGTCCAGAAGCGCCAGCGATCGGGCAAGGGAACGGCGGGAAGAAAACAGGCGCAGACTGGAAAAGAGATTGAAAAGGAAGCGGCTGCAGAAACGGCTTGCGGAAGAAGCATTCCGGCGTCAGGAGCGTCAGAGGGCACTGGTGAAAAAGCTGATGGAACACAGGCAGGAGATTGAGAAGGCAAACCGCCAGCGCTGGAAGAAGGCAGCAATGAAGGATAAGCCTGACGGTACCAGGGTAATGGAAATCACTTTCAAACACAAGAATGTTGTAAAAATCATTGAGAGGGATGTTCTGCGGCTGGATGAGGTATTACGGGAAAAACAGCGGGAAGCGCAGCTTCAGGAGATGCGGATGCAGCAGGAAATGCAGAGGATTGAAGCTGAGAGCGAGATACTTCTGCTTACGGCAGAACGTTTTGGGATATATTAATTTTCTTAAAAGCCCTTGGCTTACGTTCTCTCCTGGAGGTATAGTTTCACTCTGTTCTGGATAATAGCGCACACTTCTTCCAAACTCTTGGCATTGTCAAAGTACCAGCCGGCCTCATCAAGAATAATGTCCAGGATGGGGGTGGTTCTAATCGGTGCAAACCTGGCGTCTTCCAGTACGGCTTGGACTTCCTCATGGCGCTTTGGATCAATAATATCCTGTTTTACCTCATCATCATAGTGGTGGTCAGCGGCAGTCATGCGTTCCAGGAAAACGCCCAGTTCATTAAAAGCTTCTCTGCTGACAGGAAAGCTGCTGCCTTCCACCATGTACCAATAACTGTATATGTCCAGGCATTCCAGCTGTATCTCCTTATCCAGAAGATAGCTGATGAACGCCCATGCACCCTTCTTGTTTTGTGACCTGCTGCTGACTGCCAGGGTGCCCTTGTGTTTTAATGTTTTGCCGTTGAAAACTTATAAAGGCTGTATGTATTATGGTACAAAATTATTGTACAAAAAAGGGAGATCTGCCATCTCCCCTTGCCGTTTTTACAAATTGGACGGATTGATTTCAAATTCCTGCTGCTAATAATGATAGTGGATGTATAGCTGCATTTCTGTGTGCATTCCAGTATCAGCACCGCTCCGGTTCCGGATATTCTACGCCGAAAGTATCAACGGTAACGCTTTCCATCACCTGATTTTCGTAGGGGCGGTCGGACTGGCTCTCGGTGGAGACTTCCGCAATTTTGTTCACTACATCCATGCCTTCAATAACCTTTCCGAAAGCCGCATAGCTTCCGTCCAAATGAGGAGCCTTCTTGTGCATGACAAAGAAGTGTGGAGCTGGAAAGCCGCATACTTACTGGATATTTTATCACTTTTAGAGTTTGTTGACAACAAATTGACAACAATTTTTGTTTTGAATAGTACCGAACAATACTGAATGGTACTTTTTTATAACAGCATATGAGTTTGCAAGAAAAGGCATCCCAATAAAAGGATGTCTTTTTGTTTGGGGAAAATAGATTAAATAATTGTATATTATGGAGGAAAACATTATGACAAACACAGCGTTAAGAGCAGGGGCGCAGAGCGCCAACAACACACACATGGTTTTTG
>CAJUAP010000082.1 GCA_910584435.1 uncultured Acetatifactor sp. | reverse complement strand
CCTGCTGTGAGGAGGAAGATATGTCGGTCATGGATGGAGTGCGTATCCCGATGGAGCGTATGTGTGCCCTGAACAAATGGAAGATGGTAGGCGAGGTTCTGATCCCCGGTGTGCTGAATGTGGGTGATATTGACAAAACGGACGGCGGCAAAAGGGCGGCGGCTCTGGCTGATGCGATTTAGGAGGAAGATATGGGAAAGAAGGTTGTCATTTTGAATGGAAGTCCCAGGAGGGCAGGAAATACAGCAGCCCTGGCGGCGGAATTTACCAGGGGCGCGGAAGAAGCGGGAAATACGGTTGTGGAATTTTTTCTGGACAGCATGGATATCCATGGCTGCAAGGGATGTTTCGGCGGACACAGCAGCAGGGAATGCCCATGTATCCAAAATGATGACATGGGCAAAATATACCCGGCAGTGAAAGAATGCGATGTGGTCGTGCTTGCCACGCCCCTGTATTACTGGAATATGAGCGGGCAGCTCCGGATGGCTGTTGACCGCCTGTTCGCATTGGAGGAGGGTGATGGGAACCTGCTCAGAGGACACGGGAGGGCCTGCGCACTTCTGATGGCAGCGGAAGGGCATGACTTTGAAGATGTTGTTCTTTACTATGACCATCTGACGGAACATTTAAAATGGAAAAATCTTGGGCATGTGCTTGCCGGAGGGAATGGAAGCGTGGGCGATATTAAGGGGAAACCTGAACTGCAAAAAGCCTATGAGCTTGGGAAATCGATCCAATAAATTAAAGAAAGGAAATGCTTATTATGAAAATTTATACATCTGTGATGTGGAACAGGTATATGGCAACGAGGCAGAAGAAGCGCTTTTTGCGTGGAATGGATAGTCCCAGGTGCGTCCGGTAAAGTACGGGAGGCTGATGGGATGGATTATTATATACGTGTTTTAAAACAGTAAATAAAAGCGATCCATACATTTTGGCGAGCATGCTGCTTTTCACGATGAATGTGGATTGCAGCACACTCGCTTTTTGTGGTTACAGATGACAAAATGCCGCCTCTTCGGACATGGGAGGCATCAGCGGAGGGATATATTACGACACACCCGATAAAGGCAGCCGGGACGGCTGCGTTATGCCGGGTGTTTTCCTTTCTCCTTCTTCTCCCTGCTGAAGAAATCGTAGATGCAGGGAATCACCACCAAGGTCAGAAGCGTACCATAAGTAAGACCGCCAATGGTCACCACCGCCATGGGCTTTGCCATCTCAGAACCCATATCACTGCTGAACACCATGGTTGACAATGCCAGAATGGTGGTAAGGGCGGTCATAAGCACCGGCCGGAGCCTGGTACGTCCTGCGGTCAGAATCGCCTGCCGCTTCTCCATGCCGCTTTCCCGAAGCTGGTTCATATAGTCAATCAGCACAATACCGTTGTTGACAATAATGCCTGCCAGCATGACAAAACCAATCAGGGCAATCACGCTGACCTCGCTGCCGCTGATATACAATCCCATAAAGCCTCCCGTAAACGCAAGAGGTATGGTAAACATAATGATAAAAGGCGAGAGCAGCGACTGAAACTGCGCCACCATAATCAAATACATGAACAATACCGCCAGAATCAGCATCAGCATAATCTGCTCCATGGCATCCACTATCATTTCGTTTTCCCCGGAAAATACCAGACGGCAGCCTGAGGGAAGTTCATAACCCGACAGCTTTGCCTCCACATCGGCGGACACTAATCCCACATTGTACCCTTCCGCAATACCGGCGGACACCGACACATACCTCGTCTGATCCACACGGTTGATGGAAGACAATGCCTCCGTTTCCTCAAAAGACGCAATCTCCGCCAGTGGTACCTTAACCTGTTCCCCCTCTTCATCGGTACCGTCTATTTCCAGATCCTTCACCAGCTCCCTGGTCAAAGCAATATCATTTCCGTTCATCACATAGACACTGAAATCCTGCTCCGCAGCCGTCAGGGTGGTAGCTACATTTGCGCTGGCCAGCTTTGCATAGATCTGTGTGAAGACCTGTGCCACCGTAAGTCCGTAATGTACCGCATCATCACGGTGAATCAGGATACGCAGCTCATCATCCGCCTCTTCCAGCCCGTCGCTGACATCTGCAGTTCCTTCCACACTCTCTACTATAGCTGCCACTTCCTCTGCAACGCGCCGCAAAGTGTCCAAATCCCTGCCCCTCACCTGAATGGAAATACCGCTGCCGCCCATGGCGCTCATATCCATACTGGAGGTATCTATGCTGATCTCTGCCTCCATCCCTGCGGTCTTCTCCGTAATGATCCGGGCAATCTGCTCATTGCTCATGGTTTTATCTTCTTTGGTCACCACATAGACCGTAGTGGAATTCGTGCTGCTGCCTCCGCCGCCTCCCAGCATGCTGCCCATTCCGGAGCTGCTGGTCATGGCGCCCACATTCTGCACATCCTCTATGGACAATATCTCTTCCACCACCTGGTTCGTCAACGCAGCGGTTTCTTCCAGTGTGGCATCCTCTCCCAAGGTAATGCTAACCGTCAGCTGCGTGGAATCCATATCCGACATAAATGCCGTACCATTGGTAAACGCCAGTGCGACGCTTCCCGCCAAAAGTACCAGCACCAGCAGTACCACCAGCAGTTTTACCTTCAATGCACCTAAGAGCAGTTTTTCATATCCCTTGATAATGACACCGAAAATCTTTCCCTCTTTCTGTTCCTTCGTCTTAACCAGCATCTTAGAGGCCATGGCCGGAACCACCGTCAATGCAATTATCAGGCTGGCAAGCAGCGAATAGGCAATGGTCAGACCCATATCCACAAAAAGCTGCCGCGTAATCCCTTCCGTAAACACAATGGGAAGGAATACGCATACCGTGGTAAGGGTTGAGGCCAGTATTGCACCTGCCACCTCCCCCGCCCCTGCCATGGCAGCCTCTTTGACGGAATATCCCTCGCTCCGCAGCCGGTAAATATTCTCTATTACCACAATGGAATTGTCAACCAGCATTCCTATCCCCAGAGCCAGTCCTGACAGAGAAATAATATTCAGTGTCACGCCGCTGAAATACATGCACACAATGGCCGTCACCAGACTGACCGGAATAGAAAGGGCAACCACCAGCGTGGGCCTGATATCCTTTAAAAATATCAACAATATTGCAATTGCCAGCACAGCGCCGAACAATATGTTGCTGATAATGGAATCCATCACCAGATCAATATAAATTCCCTGATCCATCAGCGTGATCAGAGACAGTGTACTGTCCTCGCCCATCAGCTCCTGAAAACGCGCCCCAAGCAGATCCGACACTTCACCGGTAGAATAACCCGTCTGCTTCTGAATGGTCAGCATGACACCGGCGCTGCCGTCCACATTGGTATAAATGGACGCGGAATTATCCGTATAGAATACGTCCGCCACATCCTGAAGGGTAATCACAGGCACATTGTCCATATGCAGATCCATCAATGGCAGTGTCTGCAGTTCCTCCACAGTGGAAGGCTTATCCCCCACCCTCACCATGTAGCTGATGCCTTCCTCGGTTACATACCCTGCGGGCATGGAGAAATTCTGGGCAGTCAACAGTCCCTTCACCGTATCCACCGTGAGGATTCCCGTCATATCCGCCTGCTCGTAAGCAGATTCCTTTGCTTCTTCCAGCTGCTTCAAGCCGTCCTCTAACTGTTCCTCCGCATTCTTTAACTCTTCTTCCCCTTTTTCAATCTGTTCCAATGCACTGTCCAGCTGTGATTCCGCCAGCTTCATCTGGTATTCACCCAATGCAATCTGTGAATTCGCCTCTGCAAATCCCAGCGCTGCCTCCAGCTGGCCTTTTTCCACCTCCACCAGCCCTGCATCCACCTGGGATAACTGCTCATCCAATTCCTCTATGGTCTGCACTACCATATTGGTATATGCTTCCAATCCCAGCCCGTTAGTCAGAGAATTCAATGCGTTTTCCAGATTCTCCCTCTGGGCTATGATCTCATTAGAACCGCCCTGGGACAATAAGGTAAGCAAAGCTGCCACGGATACAAAATTCTCACTGTCACTCCAATCCATGCCTTCCAGACTGGCAAGCAGTTCATCCAGCTGGCCGTCAACGCCCCTCATCTGAGCAATGATCTCACTTCCAAAATATGCCGTCTGCAGCTCCCGTATCTCCTGCCTGGCCTGCTCTACGGCCTCCGCGTTTCCGTCCGCACTGCCGGAAGCCACGGCCACACACAGGCGGGTATATTTCTCCGGCGCTGTGACCAGAATATCCGTCAGCGCGGTAATCTGTGCAATTCCTTCATTCAGCTTTCTCGCCGTAGTCAGATTGGTATTCAGATTCAGCTTCACCGATTCTAAATCCGCCTTTGCCGTGAGCAGATCCTTTTTGGCGTTTGCCAGCTGCTCTCCCGTGTCCGCTTTTTTATCTTCAAGCTCTTTTTTACCGGTTTCCAGATCCGCCTTGCCGTTCGTAATCTCTTTTTTACCGTCCGCCAGCTCCTTCCTGCCGTCGGCTAATTCTTTTTTGCCGTCCTCGATGGCCTGCCGTCCTTCTTCCAGCTCTTCTTCCGCATCCTTCATCTTGTCATCGATGGCTGAAAAGACCTTCTCATTGACCGCATCCACCTTTTCCTGCCGGATAACCACATTCACACTCTCTTCCAGCAGCCCGGTAGCGCTGACGCTGGCAACACCTTCGATGCTCTCCAATTCCGGCAGAATGGTATCCTGTACATATGTACTGATCTGCGCATAATCCATGCCGTCCACGCCCACCGCGGCAATCATGACAGGCAGCATGTCAGGATTCAGTTTCATAATAATAGGGTTTCCCACGGAATCGTCCCAGTAGCTTTTGATCTGATCCAGATTCTCCCGAATCTCCAGAGATACCGCATTCATATCCGCAGTCTGGGCAAATTCAAGAATAACCATAGAATAATTTTCATTAGAAACGGAGCTGATGCTTTCGATGTTACTCACCGTAGCCATGGACGCCTCAACGGGCTGTGTCACCGCCGCCTCCACCGTCTCAGGCCCCGCCCCCGGATATGTTGTCATCACAATTACATACGGAAGGCTGATATTGGGCAGTAAGTCCGCTGTCATCCTGGTAAAAGATACCACGCCCAGAATAATCGCCAGAACCACCCCCACCAGTACTGTATATGGTTTTTTCACACTGAAATTTGATATCATGGCTGCTCCTTTTATTAGAATCCCGCAAGCGTCCCTGCAATGCACTTACCGTCAGACAGACACCTGCTGTTATAAGTATCGCAAACGTCCTTGCAGTAACCTTACCTGCCGTTATAAGTTCCGCAGAAAAATTTCCTTGTTGATTATATGCCCTGGATTCTTTTCATGTCAATAAAAGGAATCTATTATAATTATAAAATTTTTATAGTATCTTTCTGATTTTCGATTTCAGCCTCTGCAGCGCGTTGTCCGTTGCCTTTTCATCCCTTCCCAGTACTTTTGCAATCTGGCTGTAGCTCATGCCTGTGATATACAGGTCAAGCACCTGTTTCTCAAATTCACTCAGCTCTTCCTCCATGGTTTTCTCCAGGTAATCCACCCGCTCCTTGTCCAGAAACATCTCCTCCGGGCTCAGTTCCGCCCTGTTGGCCAGAAGCTCCGCCAGATTCAGTCCTTCTTTATCGTCTCCTGCCGCCTCGCTGTCCAGAGATACATAGGTATTTAACGGAAAATGCTTCTGCCTTTTGGATGCCTGCACCGCCGTGTACATCTGCCTGTTAATGCACAGCTCCGCAAATGTGGAAAAGCTGGCATCTCTTCCCATGTCGTAATCCCGCACCGCCTTGAACAGCCCTATCATGCCTTCCTGTATCAAATCCTCACTGTCCGCCCCTAAGATGAACATGGACTTGGCCTTACTGCGCACCAGATTTTTATACTTCTCACAGATATAGTCCATGATTGCCGTCTCCCCCCTGCGAAGCCTGTCAATCAATTCTCCGTCACTGCAATGCACATAACCCGAATACCTCTCGGACATTCCCTCCCCCTTTCCACCGGATACGGTGTATCATTCTATACTGACGGCCACTAAAATCTGCCAGGCAACCAGCACTATATTTCCTCAATGACACACAGATGCTCCTTACTTCCGGTATCATACCTAATCCCCACAGCAAGAATTTCCGTCACATTTTCCTTTCTCAGCTTCTCACAATATTCCTTGCTTTTTATCTGAGCAATCGCTGCCTCCGGGGTGCCGTCAGCCTTCAGCTCAAGAATAGTTCTGCTGCATAACCGAAATCATCATCCCGCACTTCTCCCATATTATATTTCAGGAAAAACAGTACCTCATCCAGTTTACCTGTTCTGATCCAGTAACTTTGACATGCACCATCCTCAAGCGCACACACAACTGACCTTGGATTATACAGCCGCGCCCCGCTCAGTGTCTGACAGCCATTGTACCAGCCATTGATTTCATCCATGGCCAATGCCGATTGTTTTTCACAGAGAGTCTTGTAATCCCCATAAGCGCTGCCCTTATCCGGCAGATGGTTCAGGCTCAGGCTGATTACATTGTATTGCTTCAAATGAAAACGGTAAGTTTGCTTTTGCTGATAGCCAGTCCGTCAAACAACGCCGCTGCATCATGTGCCTTACAAGAATAGGCCCCAAGCATATTGATCACAGAAGTTTTCCCGAAACGGCGGGGTTTTGTAATGCCGATATATCGGTTCATGGTATGAATCCCTGCACTCAATATCTCGATCATACCGGATTTGTCAACAGAATGCGCATCATGAACCATCATGTCAAAAAGCCGGTTCGCAGATTCCGTATTGAAGCATACAGCCATCACAATCCCCCTTCCATCCTCTGCCGCACAATCTCATAAGCCAGCACACCTGCCGCAACGGAAGCATTCAGGGAGTCTATATTTCCTTTCATAGGGATTGCTGCAGTGAAATCACATTTCTCCTTCACCAGTCTGCTTACCCCTTCCCCTTCGCTTCCAATGACAAGTCCTATGGGGCCTTTCAAGTCCACCTGGTACATCATTGTCCCATCCATATCGGCACAGACAAACCACATTCCCTCTTTCTTCAATGCTTCAATGGTCTTGGCCAAATTGGTCACTTTTGCCACAGGCGTATAATTCAATGCACCTGCGGAGGTTCTCGCCACCACCGCCGTCAGTCCTGCCGCCCTGTTCTTCGGAATAATAACCCCATGTGCCCCTGCAAGATTGGCAGTACGAATGACGGCGCCCAGATTGTGCGGATCTTCAATATTATCCAGCAGAATCAGGAAAGGCGGTTCTCCTTTCTCCCTCGCCGCCAGCAGCATATCCTCCACCGAGGCGTATTCATATGCGGCTGCAATGGCGATAACTCCCTGATGCTTTCCTGTTTCGGACAGCTGGTTTAAACGCTCTTTTGTAACATATTTCATCAGACAATCGTGTTTTTTCGCCTCTCTCTGAATTGTCATAACAGGGCCGTCCTGGCACCCCTCCAGAATGTACAGCTTGTCTATGGTTTTGCCGGAACGGAACGCTTCCAGCACCGCATTGCGTCCTTCTATTGTTAATTCCTCGTATGCCATCTTGTTCTCCATCCCTTCCCTCTTAATCACTTGACCTATTATACTCCAAAACCAGCAAAGCCACAAGCACCCCACTCATGACTCCGTCGACCTTTTTTCTACTTTTAACGAATTTTCCTCACCAAACATATCCCCGGCCTTCCAGACCGCCTCAATCTGTCCTTCCCATCCATACAGAGAATGAAAAAGTCTGTCAGCTTTCCTGCTGCTTTGTCTATGACAATTCCTCAATCAGCGCAGCACCCTTTTTTACCAATTCCAGCACACGCTGCATATTGTCTGTCAGATACAGGTATCCCAGTACCGCCTCGAAACCAGTAGCACGCATATAATCCGCCACCGACGCATTTTTCGCGATCGTATGAGGCTTTGCATTTCTTCCCCGGCGGAAAACAGCCTGTTCTTCCTCCGTAAGGTCTTCCATCAGTGCCTGTACTATCTTTGACTGGGCATTTGCACTGACATATTTGATGGTGCATCTGTGCAGTTCATTGGCAGGGCGATTTGCCCGTTCCACTACTATGGTGCGGATAATTAAATCGTACACCGCATCCCCCACATAAGCCAGTGTCAGCGGCGAATATGTGCGGATATCCTGCTTTTTCCCAGGGAAATATCCGCGGACGGCATCCGCAAGCCCCAAACCATACGCCGGTATTTCTTTTTCGGCCTTCTGTCTGCGGATGCCAATTTCCCCGTCATTGTCAGATCCACTCACTTTTCCTGCTTCTTCCATCACTGTAAGATTCTCTTTCCTTTCTTTTTTCCTTTCCAGCCGCCATGGTAAGATTTCCTTTTCTTTTCTTTCCTTTTCTTTCCTTCTCTTTTATTTCCTTCTCTTTTATTTCCTTCTCTTTCCTTCTCAACACCCATCACGGTAAGGTTCTCTTTTATTTCTCACCCATTTCGGAACGGAGGTGTCAGGAAGGAAATGCCAGCTACGCCCTTTGTAGATGGATTTTCCTTCCCCAAAAGGACACCGAAGAGCAGAAACGGAACTGGAAATAGTGGATTCTCTCTATTTCACACATTTCTATTTCACACATTTCCACTTCACACCTTCTCTGGTGTCTTCCAGCGCAATTCCCTTTTCCAGCAATTCCGCCCTGATCGCATCCGCCTTGGCAAAATCCCGTTCTTTCTTCGCAGCTTTCCTTTCCTCGATCTTTTCCAGAATATAGCGCTCCAATGCCGCGTCCACTCTTTGCGCCTCCTGCTTTGCTGCATGAGCTGTGGTGAGATCAAGAGACAATACCTCATCAAAACTTTCTGCAAGGGCATATTTTGTGGCATCTGACATTTCGCTTTTCAGCATATCATACAGAACCGTCAACGCCATGGAAAAATTCAAATCATCACAGAGAGCCGCCTGAAATGCCTCCTTGTATTCGGCAAACTGCCCCTTGTCAACCTCGCCCTCTTTTTTCAGGGTGCCGATTCTTTTGACCAGCTTATCATATGCCGCCCCCATATTATCCAGCACCTCATAAGAAAATTCCATCGGCTTACGATAATGGGACTGTATGCAGAACAATCGATATGCCAAAGGATGATATCCCTTGGATTCCAGTAATGACACCGTAAGGAATTCCCCTGATGATTTACTCATCTTAGCGGGCTCGCCTGTTTTACCGGACTTATCATTTAAATGATTAATATGGAACCAATAATTACACCACTTATGCCCCAGATATGCTTCGCTCTGGGCAATTTCATTGGTATGGTGGGGGAAAATATTGTCCACACCGCCGCAGTGGATGTCCATATACTCACCCAGATTCTTCATGCTGATGCAGGAACACTCGATATGCCAGCCCGGATACCCGGTACCCCAGGGACTTTCCCACTTTAACTCCTGGTCATCAAATTTGGATTTGGTAAACCACAGCACAAAATCACTCTGATTCCTCTTGTTGCCGTCC
The DNA here is from genome assembly GCA_910584435.1 of uncultured Acetatifactor sp. Lineage (GTDB taxonomy): Bacteria > Bacillota > Clostridia > Lachnospirales > Lachnospiraceae > Acetatifactor. The sequence goes on along the minus strand of CAJUAP010000082.1, from coordinate 5,315 downwards.
TCTTCCACGTCTTCACGCACACCGACCAGAAGTTCCTTTTCACTCTGGTTCGACAGCACATAATATTCTTTTAATTTGGAGGTATCAAAATAAATATTTCCGCCGCTCTCATAGGCATACCCCTTCTCCAAAAGCGTTTGAATTACATGAATGAATTCGGATATGCAGTTGGTTGCCGGCTCCACCACATCAGGCGTCTTAATATTTAATTTGCCACAATCATTGAAAAAAGCATCCGTATAGAACTTTGCGATTTCCATAACTGTCTTATGCTCCCGCCTGGCTCCCTTCAGCATTTTATCCTCACCTGTGTCCGCATCACTGGACAGATGCCCCACATCGGTAATATTCATGACACGCTTCACATCATATCCCAGATACCGCAGAGTCTTCTCAAGCAAATCCTCAACGATATAACTCCTTAAATTACCGATATGGGCGTAATGATATACCGTAGGACCACAGGTATACATTGACACCTTGCCATCTTCCCTTGGGATAAACTGCTCCACCTTTTTGGTCAGAGTGTTGTAAAAGTATAATTTGTTCTCCATTTCTTTTTCCTCCCTATTTTAAGTTCCGTCTCTCCACTCCAGCCCCCTTGCGAGGGGAGAAATTTTCAGCTGCAAAGGGCGCATCTGAAAATTCTCCCGGGGGCTTCCGTTCCGAGACTGTTTTTTATTCTTTTATTCCAGTTCCCGCTTGCGGGAACTTGTTCCGGTTTCTGCTCTTCGGTGCCCTGTAACCTCTGTGTTGAGTAGTTTGAGCTGTCTCTCAAGCTCCAGAATCCGGTTGATTAACTCTGAATTGGCCTGCTGCAGGTTGGCGATGTCTTCCCTGATAGGATCCGGCAGGTCTGTCTGATTCATGGTTTCCTGGGGTAATGCCACATTATTGCGTTTCACCACACGTCCGGGCACGCCTACCACAGTGGAGCCCGGCGGCACAGCGCTTAAGACTACGCTTCCTGCACCGATTTTGGAATTATCTCCAATGGTAAAAGATCCCAGCACCTTTGCACCTGCACTGATCATCACATTATTGCCAATGGTTGGATGGCGTTTCCCGTGTTCCTTGCCGGTACCTCCCAAAGTAACACCCTGGTACAATGTCACATTATCTCCGATGATAGTGGTCTCACCTACAATGACACCATTGCCATGATCAATAAAAAAACCCTTTCCAATCTCCGCGCCGGGATGAATCTCAATCCCCGTTTTACGCACTCCCCTTTGGGATACCCAGCGGGCCCAGAAAAAATGTCCTTTTTGATATAATCTATGGGCAAGCCTGTAATGCAGCATTACTTTGAAGCTTGGATACAGAAACACCTCCATGACAGAATGCAGCGCCGGATCCCGTTCCCTGATTACCTGGATTTCTTCCTTAATATTGCTGATAATTCCCATCTAAAATCTCCTTTTGGACATAATTGCTTCTCTAAATAATCGCATTCCTATACTTATAAATTTAATCGGTGTGCAATTTAAACAATAGAATCCACACTTCGCGAGTCTTCTATTGTCATGAATAAAAACCGCGAATAATTCCTCCCTAGAGACGAATTTATCCGCGGTTCCACTCTACTTAAGGGCACACGCCCTTCTCTCAATGCGCTTAACGCACGCCAACGGACTTGCCTACCGAACCGCCCTGCGGTAAATCGGCAAGTCTGCTCCGGGATGCACTTCCTTTTCCTCCGGCGAGAACCGCTTCCAGCCTTCCGGCAGTTCCTCTCTGACGCCTTATAAAAAAGTACTCTCTCCCTTCCCTGCATTTCACCTATTAAACAGCATATGCAAAAACTCATGATTTGTCAACTGATTTTTGCCGCCGCACAACTTCTACTGTGCACCTGTAAAAAGCACATAGGCACTGCAGTCTGCATCCTTACTGTACGCCAGCGCAGCGGCAAAAGGATTGTGAAGCATGGGGAAGTCCCAGTTTTCCCTTCCATAGAAAGCTTCACAGTCACTCTCTGCCTCCGGAATACTCAACACGTTGTCAATCTCTGCGGCCAGATAGCGCACCCTTTCTAATACATGCCAGTCCTGCTGCACCGGCTCTATTCCAACGAATTCTGCCAAAAAGCCGTCTCTGATTCGATAAAAAGCCGCACAGCGCAGCGCATCCGTCCTGCGGTAAAGTTGAAATGAAAAACCGTAAAGCTTCTCTCCATTGTCCAGTGCATAACAGTAAAATCTAAGACTGTCCACAGCATCACCACAACATGCTTCCGCACTCTGACGGATGCTCTGCCGAACGGCTCCCCAATCCGCAAAAAAGTCTCCCTCAGGATTGCCGTCAAAGCGATACAGGATACGGATGTCTGCCTCCGGCACATCCTGTCCCTGTTCTTTCTCTTTCGGCCACATTACACTAAATCCTCTGCCCCCGTCAAAGTCCATGTACCCATAATACCAATCTATCGGCTTGGCGGCAATAAAATGCATAGGGCAGGTTTCTCCTGAAGGCAGCTCGCAATAATTCCAGCCAATGCCCTCTTCATCATTGGCGCGGAGCAGATAATAATCTCTACGGGGAATCAGAAGCCGCTCACCGGGTATTAACGGCGTATCTGCTCCCGCTGCCGTTTCACGTTCCAAAAGCTCATAGAAAGTACCGCTTCCATAATATGTCTCTGCAATATCCCACAGGTTATCGCCCGGCTGCACTTCATAATGCACATGCTCTGCCGGTCCAATCCCCAGCCGGATAAAGTCGTCCTCGTCCGTACCCGGATAATCAGGCAAGTCGCTGAGAAGCTCCCAAGTGTCCCTGTCTTCCATTTTTTTATCACCTGCCAGATAGGCAGAAAAATCTGCTGCATCATCGGAGGACAGCTTATATACCCCCGACTGTCTGTAAGCCTGGAGCGTATTCTCTTTCAGATAATAACAGTTGGCAATCACACCCTTGTTTGGATTGACTATGTTACAGGCAATACCATAAACGGGCGCATAAAAGCTGAGTGATGACTGGGTGACTGTAGCAGATCCTCTGTGCAGACAGGTATCTATTGTGCCGCCGTTAGAAGCACAGATACCCGCACAAATCAGGGCTTTTATGTATTTCCAATCCGGCTGTGCCACATGAACATCTCCGCTGTTAATACAGCCGCTGATGCTCCCCCAGCTTGCACCCGCAATACCTCCTGCCAATTGTACACATTCCACAGAGCCTGTATTTTCCGAGTCTTCTATCCTGCCTTCCGATGCTATTCTGCCTGCAATGCCTCCTGCGGCATAAGTCATATGATAGTCCTCCGGGAGCATACCAAGCGTAATCCTCCCGTCATTTTGGCAATCACGGATAATCCCCCGATTAGAACGGCAGATGCCGCCCGCATGCAGTGTGCTGACCCCCGGCCTTTCCTCCGGCCTCTTTATATTCTGTGAAAGTCCTGCCTCCACACTTCCGGAAAAACGGCAATGAATCATCTGTCCATAATTAATGCCTGCAATACCTCCTGCACTCCACGCTCCCACCACCTTTGCCTGGACATCACACCCCTCAATAATACCATAGTTACAAAAACAGAGCGCTGCAGATGTAACTACATCTATCCTGCCGTCATCCTCCTCATATGAACTGTCTCTGTAGGTGGTGCGGAAAAACGAGTTTCGGATATTCAGGTTGGTAATTCTTGCATCTTCCTCCAAAACAGAAAAAATAAATGCCTGCCAGTTTCTCGTACATCCCGAATAATATCCTTCCAGCGCAAATCCACCGCCATCAAAGCAGCCGTTATAATGACTTATGGGGTAATACTTGTTTTCAGGAGGGAGATCATCCCAATTCTCCCAGCCGGAAGTATCGTTTAAGATCAGATCATTGTTCAGACGGACATTGATATCTATATTGCCCTGTTCTGCCATGGAAATAAACCAGTTGAAATCCTCTTTTGTGCAAAGCAGGTAGTATCCGTCATCATCCTGTTTTGGTGTTGTATGCATATCCTCCTGAAGACGTCCTGCGTAAATATAAAATAACACTATGCATAATGCACAAGCACAGATGCCTGTGAGGCACACTGCTTTTACAGCTATTTTCTTCTTTGCTCCCACTGCTCATTCCTCATAATTCCCAAACTTCCGCAACAGCCGATTCCATTCAGGCAAAAAATCTGCTCCGCTTAAGAACCGGCCTGGTCCTGTATCCGTCATCCTCGGTTTGAAAAATCTGCCCACGCAGACGTAATACTCTTTTGCCGAATCCAACAGAAAAAAACGCATAAAAAAACTCAATATAGGAATCCTTAGAATCCCATATCGAGTATAACATATTTGGCGATATTTTCCCACATGAAATCCTCACATCTGAATCAATCATTTCCGCATGGCTGAACTGTTACATCATTTTGCCTTCCGTTATTCTTACACGGATTTCTTCGGGCATCCGCCGCAGCCGTCACATCCGCCTGCAATCTGTCCCGCCGTCAGGTCAAAAGGACTGGTCAGGAGACAGACCGCCTGTGCGGAAATACCCTCCCCTGTTCCGGTAAACCCCAGCCCTTCCTCCGTGGTAGCTTTTACATTGACATGCCCTTTATCCAGCCCTAATGCATCTGCAATATTCTCACGCATAGTCTCGATAAAAGACCGCATCTTAGGCGCCTGTGCAATAATCGTGGCATCAATATTTTCAATCAGAAAACTCTGAGACTCCAAAAGTCCTCCAACCTTTTCCAGCAATACCATGGAAGATATCCCTTTGTATGCCGGATCGGTGTCCGGAAAATGCTTTCCGATATCCCCCAGCGCTGCCGCTCCAAGCAGCGCATCCATAATGGCATGAAGCAGCACATCTGCATCGGAATGTCCCAAAAGCCCTTTTTCATAGGGAATTTTCACACCGCCCATGATAAGATCCCTGCCCTCCACAAGCCTGTGAACATCATATCCCATTCCAACTCTCATGACAAACCCTCCCGTTCTGCATATGCCCTCTGCGCCGGGAATTCACAGTAAATTTCCCGCCTGCTTTTCATCCTGATCTTCGCCTGGATACTGATTTTTCTCATTTTCTTTTCTTCTTGGGGAAGGAAAAAGCAATGCCTCTCTCATCCCTATCCGCCCTCCCGTCACGGGTTTTTGCCGGATGGTTTTCCTCCCTCTCCAATCGGCGGCGTTCCTCACGATTACGGCCTTCTTCCCTCTCTCCACGGCGGCGTTCCTCGCGGTTACGGCCTTCTTCCCTCTCTCCACGGCGGCGTTCCTCGCGGTTACGGCCTTCTTCCCTCTCTCCACGGCGGCGCTCTTCGCGGTTACGGCCTTCTTCCCTCTCTCCACGGCGGCGCTCTTCGCGGTTACGGC
>CAJUAP010000081.1 GCA_910584435.1 uncultured Acetatifactor sp. | reverse complement strand
AAGATATTTATGAATGGGCAGGAAAAATTAGAATTATAAATATTGAAAAATCAGAAATTAGAAATTTTAGAAAGCAAAATGAATTTTCCCCCAAAATAAAATTTGGGGGATACGGTTGAAAAGCCGCTGGCCTTAGAACAGTCAAAAATCACTGCAAAGCCAGTAAAATACATAGTTCCAGGGATATGTGACCGGGATAAGGAAAAGGGAAAGTTCGCAAAGCAGATGAATCAGTAAATTTCTGAATGAAATGGATTCACGAACCCCTGAAAATTCCCATAGGATGGGAATTTTCAGGGGTTTTTGTGTTCTAGGAAGAGGTTCATAACTTATCGTAAATTACCGTATTTTGAGTGCCGATTTGGGGGATTTTCGAGATTTTCTTCAAATGGCCTGGGGGGAGGTTGCCATATTTTATTAGAAGGTGAGATGGGGTGCTGGTTGATGAAAAAATGGATTTATATTATAATGATTGCGAAAGATGCTTGAATTTGGCTTGAATTCTGTTCTTTAATAAAGAGCAAAGAATTAGCTTTTGAAGCTTATAAGCAGGTGTTACTTGATGATAATGTTGGAATTTCCACAACGAATAAGTTTCTTAAAACGATGCAGATTGTTGAGGGAATGGAAAGAACTGATGTGGACGAAGAAAGACAGATAATATTTGAAAAGAAAAAAGAAACTATTATTGGAAAACTTGAAGATTTAGAGGATAAAGAATTTGTTAGAAAATATTGTAGAAATAATGGTGATAATTTTAGTAAATGTTTGCAGAAAATTACTAAAAGAGTAATGAAAGCTTTTTCAGAGATTAGTAATAAGGAATTTCGAGAATATCATAATCTTCTCAAAAATATGCTTTTTGATGATGAGACTATGGGGCAGACGCATACGCAGATGGGATGCTACGCATCGGCGGCGGAGAGGCTGTTTGACTGGATAGAAGATAATCTGTAACAGGAGAGGTATTATGTATTCGATTGGAAAGAGCATTGGTATCTTAAACCGTCAGTTTAATATTTTTTTAAACCGTGAGCTTGCCGGTACAGAACTCAATGCCACGGAATTTATGTATATTGGGTATCTGTATCAAAATGACGGCATTATGCAGGATGAGCTTGCAAAGGAATTTCTTGTGGACAGGGCTGCAATAACCCGTATATTGAAAAATATGGAAGAGAAAGGAATACATCGAGGCTGCGGGGGATATGCTGGATGTGCAGAAACAACAGGAGATTGAGGAGACGGTTTCATTTATGGTCGGCCTGATCAAGAATATCAATCAGAATCTGAAGGAGGGATAAACATGGATTTCAAGGAGGCTATGCGCCAAAGACATATGGTCCGAAGGTATATGGATCGGCCGCTGCCGGCAGAAACGGTGAAGGAACTGGACAGATATATTGACAAAATGAATCAGTCCTATGGCTTGGCTGTAGAACTTAAGACGGAAGACAGCAGCGCGTTCAACGCGGTCATAAAACTGGTTCTGGCAAAGGGGGTCCGGAACTTTTTTGTCATGGCTGGAAAGGATGCACCGGATTTGGATGAGAGACTTGGATACTGCGGGGCTGGCCTGATGCTGTACGCGCAGACGCTGGGGTTGAATACATGGTGGGTAGGAGGTACATTTAACAGAAAGCGGATGACAGAAATATCTCATGGCAACCGGGTAGTGGGCGTGGTGGCTGTGGGGTATGGGCAGACACAGGGAGCCCCTCATAAGACCAAGGGACCGGAGCAGGTGGGCAGTTACAGCGGAGATGAGCCTGAATGGTTCAGGCAGGGGATCGAGGCTGCGCTTCTGGCACCGACAGCGCTGGCTAAACAGGCATTTATGATAACAGGTTCGGGGAATAAAGTGTCGATCAGATGTGATAACGGCATTTTTTCCGGTGTTGATACTGGGCTGGTGAAATACCACTTTGAGCTTGGCGCGGGAAAAGAGAATTTTGTATGGGTATAACAGAGTTATAAATTGATGGTCGAAAATCTGATATATGGTTGGAGAAGCCGGAAGGGGAAGAGTAAATAGTTCCGGTTTGTATAAGGCATCAGTCTGAAAGAGCTGGTGCTTTTTTCGTGGAAGGAGGTGTTTTCATGTATCCGGTGAGCGAGGCGTTTCTGCGGGCGGCATATTCTGTGGCTGCTTTACAAAACGGCAGAATAATGTCTGAAAAAACGGAAATAATTTTCTTAAACCATAAATAAGAGGAGTTGAAAATGTTCAATGATTGAGTCTGATACAATAAAGCTGCTGAGAGAATGTGACGCCGGTATTAAAATGGGGGTTGCATCTATTGATGAGGTTCTGGATTATGTGCACGACGAAGCCTTTCGGAAATATCTTGTGGATTGCAGAGATGAACATGATAAGCAGAAAGAAGAGATTCAGATCCTTTTAGAAAAATATCATGATGATGGAAAAGAACCCAATCTGATGGCAAAAAGTATGTCGTGGATGAAAACAAATGTAAAACTGGTTATGGATGAATCGGATGAAACCATTGCCGATTTAATGACAGACGGTTGTAATATGGGAGTAAAATCCCTTAACAAATATCTGAACCAGTATAAAGCTGCCGACGAGAAAAGTAAAGACATTACGAAACGGCTGATAAATATCGAAGAAAAACTTGCCGCTGATATCCGCTGCTTTTTATGAATATAAAAAACAACTATTGAAATCCGAATCCGCCTGTGGAAACGGGTATCAATAGTTGTTTTTTGCTATTATGATATTTATAGATAATAGTTTGCGGCTTTTTTTAATTTATCAGATAGATGGAAAAATAAGCAGCCCGCAAAGGTTACCTACAGCGGATATGGGAGTGTCAGACCTCCGGCTGATTTTGATATTTGATGGAATAGAATGGCTGCTTTAAGAATAAGAAAGAATATACAAGAACATCCAAACCGCCGGGGACAGTCAGCTTGGCGGAGTCGGAGCCGGTTTGTTGATGATTCAAAGGTTTTCATATTATTTTGCGTCAGAAGTGCAGACTGAAGTGCTATACAGACAGGGCTGCCGGCTGCAAGCAGTATGGCAGGACAAGTAATTGGAGCTCTCCGCTGAATTTTCAAAAAATCCCCCTGCTATCAAACGACGGTAAATCTGTTGCAGCTTATGGTTGTTTTTTATCACAGGGAAGAAGATAAAAATTAGTTGCTGACATGACATGCGCTTCGTGTGGTGAGCAGGAGAGAAGAATATTCCCCTGCTTGATTTCATGATTTCTTTACTGTTGGGCGGACACAAAGCGGATTGTAGATTCTCTGGCAATGATACGGGATTCCAGTTCATACATACATGGTTCTGCGTCGTTGTTTATTTGGTCCAGCAGGATTTCCACGGATTTTTTTCCAATCTCATCCAAAGGCTGAGCCAGGGCAGTGAGCTTGGGGCTGATTTCCTTCGCCAGCAGGGAGTTATCAAAGCCGGCAATGGCAATATCCTGTGGAACTGCATAACCTAGCTCACGGAAAGCAGTGATGGCCTCACAGGCGGTGATATCATCATTAGCCAGATATGCCTCACAATGCAGTCCTGAATTTTCGGCATATTGTTTTACCAGCTTATAGACCAGACTGGCGTTCATATTCTCCGGTGCCGGACATTCGATCACATCGATCAGATTTATCTGGCTGGCAGACAAATACTGCTGAAAGCCTGCATATTTCAGGGCGGAGGTAGACTCTCTGGTAGGACCGATATATCCTATTTTTTGAAAACCCATGTTCAGAAAATGCCTGGCTATCTGCTGACCGCCATTATAGTGGGAGATATATACGCTGCTAAACCCTTCCATCTTCTTGGTGATCATTACTGCCGGAACCTGCAGGCGCTGATAAGCGGGCAGGCTTTGCTTCGTAGAAACCGGAACTGCGATTACACCATCCACTTTCCGCTGGCGCAGTTGGGCGAGAATGTTTTTCTCTTTGTCCAGACTGCGGTGCGTATTGCAGATAATCACACTGTATCCTTCATAAAATGCCTGGTTTTCTATAGATTCTATGATTTCGCTGAAAAAGGGGTAGGCAATTTCCGGAACCAGCAGGCCAATGATATTCGTCCGGTTTCCTGCCAGACTTTGAGCAATGAGATTTGGTTCATAATCCAGTTCCTTGACCCAGTGGAGTACCTTTTGCCGTGTTTCTGCCTTCACGGAAGGGTGGTTAGAGAGAACTCTGGAGACAGTCACTCTGGAGACACCTGCTTTGTCGGCAATATCCTGCATACTGACCATGGCAATCCCTCCTTTCTTCATACACGGAATCATAGGTGTTTTTTATTGTACCAGATAAATATCTATCGCTGAATTTCGTTAAACCTGTAATTTTATATAGGGATATTTTATTCCAGACTACCGCTGTTGTCAAGAATTGAAAGGGCCACCCGGATGGGTGGCCCTTTCAATCATTATGCTTTCAGGCACATCAGCTGGTCGCCAGGGTTAAGTTGACCGGAAGCTACAGTTTCAACAGAGGCAAGATCATCAGAATTGGTAACTGCTACCATAATGGTAGCCGGATGTCCGGCTGCCTTGATTTTTTCCAAATCCATAGTCAGCAAGAGATCTCCTTTTTTAACTGTCTGCCCTTCTTTCACGTAGCTTTTGAAGCCATCGCCCTTCATTTCTACAGTATCTATACCCACATGGATGAGCAGATCTACACCATCTGCCTCAATGCCTACAGCATGTAAGGTATCGGCAATCTGGCTGATGGTGCCATTCATAGGAGAAAAAACTTTGCCGATTTCCGGCTCGATGCCGCAGCATATTCCAAGCACACCCTGAGAAAATGTTGGATCAGGAATCTCTGCCATGGGGACGAAAATTCCCTGTGCCACAGCGCCAAGCATATCCGGGAAGGCAGCCGGAGCAGGTGGAACCTCCTTTTTATCTCCCTTGGGAGTGTCGATTTCCATAACCTCTGAGGGTACTGCAAAAAACCAGCACAGGCAGAAAGCGATGACGAAAGTAGCGATGGCAAGTAATACATACATCATCAACTGGGACGGGGAGTATATGTACAGCAGCAGCCCCGGAATCGTGGTTATGCCGTTGCCAGTCCCCTTCATTCCAAGCAGCATGGCGATCATACCGGCTATGCCATTGATGGAACAGCTGAGGAGAAACGGTTTTATGCCATAACGCAGGATGACACCAAACAATGCAGGTTCACCGATACCGAGCAGGGCAGAAACGGTTGCACTGGGACCAATGGCACGGATCTCCTTCTTTCTGGCTTTTATGGAGATGGCCAGACATACGCCGGCAGAAGAAAAGCCGCACATACACAAAATGGCATTGAAAGGATTAAAGCCAGTGCTGGCCAACAGGCTGATTTCCAACATGTTGAATATATGATGGACTCCTGTAAGGGTGATGATAGACCAGAAGAAGCCTACTACCAGACCGCCGATGCCAAAGGGAAGCTCCAGTGCATATTCTACGATGACCAGCAGGATATTCTCCAGTGCATGCAGGAGAGGCCCGATGACCAGCAGGGAAAGAATCAGCATAACAAACAGTACCAGAAAAGGCGTAATCATAAAGTCAAAAACTGCCGGAACCGTTTTCCGCAGTTTCTTTTCCAGCTTACTGCCTATTACCCCGGCCACAAAAGCCGGCAGGATGCTGCCCTGATAACCTACTATGGGAATGAAACCGAAAAGCATAAGGGGTGTTACGCCGCTGGAAGGGTCTGCCACAGAGTAGGCATTTGGCAGGGAGCCGTTTACCAGCATCAGCCCCAGGATCAGACCAAGTACCGGGGAGCCGCCGAATACACGGAACGTGGACCAGCACACAATAGCAGGCAGGAAAGCAAAAGTAGTGCCGGAGAGTACATCTACCAGAACCTGAAAGGTCTGGGGAATATCAGCATTGGTCATACCGAATAAAGCAAGAAAATTGTTATTGAGTAAGGCGCCCTTCAAACCGAGGAACAGACCGGTGGCCACGAGGGCGGGTATAACAGGAACAAACACATCACCAAAAGTCCGGATGGCTTTTTGTATTTGGTTTTTACCGTCCATTTTTGCTTCTTTCGCTTCGCTTGCAGTAGTTTCGGCGATGCCAAGCTGGATAATCTGCTCGTAGACCCGATTGACATGGCCGGTGCCGAAGATAATCTGATATTGTCCGGCTGTGAAGAAAGTTCCTTTCACAGCATCAATTTCGCCAACTTTTTCATCGTCAGCCAGAGAACGGTCTGCGACAATGAGGCGCAGCCGGGTGGCGCAATGGGCGGCGGACTTGATGTTTTCCGACCCGCCGACGGCCTGAATGACTTCTTTTGCTATTTTTGCATAATCGTAGTTCATAAATTCCTCCTTAAAATTTGTTTTGATGTACTATGAAGTATTCATAATGTACTCGCGTTCATTATGAGGTGAGAATAGCACGCAAGATAATAAAAAGTCAATATAGGAATTAAAAAAACTATAAAATCAGCAATTTATACAAAATACAAAATGATGTTTTGGTAAAAACAGAAAAAGAAAAATGGGGGATTGACAGAGTTGTTTTTGAAAAATATAATGAACAAAATGAAAGCGTGTTCAAAATGTAAGGAGGTTATCATGGAACAGAAATTAATTTTTTTGGATATCGACGGTACCCTGACGGAACCGGGAAAAAATATTCCGCCCCGGTCTGCGGTTGAAGCAGTCCGACAGGCCCGTGGAAAGGGGCACAAGGTAGTATTATGTTCCGGGAGGAATTATGGGATGCTCTTTCCTGTACTGGAGTTTGGCTTTGATGGTCTGATCGCCAGTGCCGGCGGTTATATTGAGTATAATGGCCAGGTGGTTTATGACTGCCCGATGACTCCGGAGCAGCAGACCAAGGTATTGGATGTTTTTAAGGAAAGCGGAATTTATCGGACTATAGGGGGAAGAAACTGCAGTTATACAGATGAGGGGTTTAAGGAGTTTCTTGCGGAAAATGCACAATCCAAAGCGAACAGTGAGCTGCTGCGGTGGCGGATTCAGATCGAGAATGAACTGGATATCCATCCTATGTCAGAATACGATGGTGAGCCTATTTATGGGATGGCATTCATGAGCAGGGGCGCAGAGCGCCTGAAAAAGCCCATGCAGATACTGCAGGATGAATTTAATTTTATCATTCAGGACGAAGATGCCTGCGGCATTGTAAATGGGGAACTGGCCAGCAAGGCTTTCAATAAAGGAAAAGCCGTGGAAAGATTATGTGAGTTTCTGGGTATTTCCAGGGCGGATACAATTGCTGTCGGAGACAGCATGAACGATCTGGAGATGATTCAGACCGCGGAAATTGGCATCTGTATGGCAAATGGAAGTCCTTCCCTGCAGAAAATTGCCGACATGGTCTGTCCGTCAGTGGCAGAAGACGGCCTTTACAGAGCTTTTGAAAAACTGCAGTTGATTTAGGAAAGAAGGTGGCAGGAATGGATAAGATAGAAGAAAGACGGTTTCAAAACCGCATGGACCGCCATATAGAGGAGCTGCGATGGCTGTATATGGAACTTTATGACAATGAATCCATGTTTGCGGAATTGTGCCAGAATCTGTACGAATTTGCCAAAGAGCGGCCGGCAGCCCTGAAAAAGCGGGATTTGGAGCGGGAAGCGGATTCGGAATGGTACAAGTCCAACGCCCTTACAGGGATGATGATGTATATTGATAATTTTGCAGGGAATCTGAATGGACTGCGGGAAAAGCTGTCCTATATCCAGCAGACAGGAGTAAATCTGCTTCATCTGATGCCTTTTCTGGATACGGTGCCCGGCCGCAGCGACGGTGGTTATGCAGTGGCGGATTTCCGTAAGGTACGTTCCGATTTGGGGACGATGGAGGATTTGGAGAAGCTGGCTGCGGTATGCCATAAAAAAGGTATCAACCTGTGCATGGACTTTGTAATGAACCATACCAGCCAGGACCACGAATGGGCGATAAGAGCACGTCAGGGGGAAGGGGAATACATGAGCCGGTATTTCTTTTTTGCCGATCCTTCCATACCGGCAGAATATGAGAAAACCGTACCCCAGGTATTTCCCACTACTGCGCCGGGAAATTTCACATGGCTGGATGACTGCAGGCACTATGTCATGACTTCTTTTTACCCATATCAGTGGGATTTGAACTATCAGAATCCCCGGGTATTCAATGAGATGATGTATAATTATCTTTTTCTGGCAAACAGAGGCATGGATATGATCCGCATTGATGCCGTGCCGTACATATGGAAGGAACTGGGAACGGACTGCCGTAACCGTCCGCAGGTCCACACCATTGTCCGGATGATGCGGATGATAGGTGAGATTGTCTGCCCAAGCGTGATACTGCTGGGGGAGGTGGTCATGGAACCGGTAAAGGTAGTGCCTTACTTTGGCAGTATAGACAAACCGGAATGCCATCTGCTGTATAATGTAACCACCATGTGTACCACATGGCATACGGTGGCTACCCGGGATACCCGTCTGCTCCGCAGGCAGCTGGATGCAGTGAACGCCCTGCCGAAGAAGTATGTATTTCTGAATTATCTCCGCTGCCATGATGATATTGGATGGGGGCTGGATTATGAATGGCTCTGCCAAAACTTTGGGACGGATGAAGTGCTTCATAAACGGTATCTGAACGATTATTTTCAGGGATTTGCCGGTAACAGTAACAGCAGGGGGGAGCTTTACAATGATGACATTACCAGCGGCGATGCCCGGCTCTGCGGCACCACAGCCAGCTTGTGCGGCATCGAAAAAGCGGGGTTTGAAAAGGATCATAGGGCAATGGAGCGGGCGGTACAGTTTGATCTGACACTGCACGCCATGATGTTCATGCAGACCGGAATTCCCATGCTGTACAGCGGGGATGAACTGGCACAGGTAAATGATTACAGTTATAAGGACGATCCCCAAAAAGCGGATGACAGCCGTTATCTTCACCGGGGCAGGCTGAGATGGGAACTGACGGAACATATGCACGATTTGGAAACCCCCGAGGGAAAAGTGTTCTGCGGGCTGAATGCGCTGGTTGCCCTGCGGGGGACTTCCCCGGCGTTTGGAACCGGGGCGGACGTGTGGACTCTGGATACCGGTGACGACGGTCTGCTGGCGGTTGGACGATATGCCGAAGGGCAGAAAATTATTGGTGTCTTTAACTTTACCGAGTGGGAAAAGACAGTTACTTTCCCCCATGATCCGGGTGAATTCGCTGACATGCTGACGGGCGAAACTCATTTGCTGCAGGATTTGGTAATCTCTGCGTACAGTTTCTGTTATCTGGAGCAAAGGAACGGGAGAGTGTAATTATGGCGATAATAATTGATGACCAGCACAGAGTTTTTACATTACATACCAGAAATTCAACTTATCAGATGAAAGCGGATGCCCAGAATGTCCTGCTCCATACATATTATGGTGAGAAAACGGATAATAGTGACAAATCTCTTTTGTTGTACCAGGCAGACAGAGGTTTTTCAGGCAATCCGTATGAAATGGGAAAGCGTGACAGGACGTATTCCCTGGATTCTATTCCCCAGGAATACAGCAGCTTTGGTACGGGTGATTACAGGATAACTTCTCTGAGAGTGCAGAATAAAGATGGAAGTCAGGCGGCGGAGCTGCGTTATACCGGATACTGGGTACAGAAAGGAAAATATGTGATCCCGGGCCTGCCGGCGGTGTATGCGGAAGATGGGGAGGCGGAAACGCTGGTTATCCGGCTGACAGATCCGTATTCCTGTATGGAGGTTGAGCTTTATTATGGGATACTGAATGAGATAGATATCATTACCAGGGCTGTAAAAATAACAAACCAGGGAACAGAAGATATTGTTTTAAAGAAAGCAGCCAGCATGAACCTTGATTGGGACTGCGGTGATTTTGAGTGGATATCTTTTTATGGGAGGCATGGCATGGAGATGAACCTTCAAAGAGAAGGAATTCATCATGGCATACAGGCGATTGGAAGCGTCAGGGGAACAAGCAGCCACCAATATAATCCCTTTGTCATTTTGTGTGAAAAAGGGGCAGATGAAATAAGGGGAAACTGTTATGGTTTTTCATTTGTCTACAGTGGGGAGTTTTTAATAGAGGCAGAGAGAGATCAGATTGACAGAACCAGGCTCATCTGCGGGATTCATCCCGATAATTTTTCATGGACCCTGCATGGCGGCGATACGTTTTGGCTTCCCGAAGTGATTATGACGCACAGCGGAAATGGCATGGGAAAAGTAAGCCGAAATTTCCACAAGGTAATCAGGGAGTATATCTGCAGGGGAGAATGGAAAGACAGGCAGCGCCCGATTTTAATTAACAACTGGGAGGCAACTTATTTTGATTTTACCGGAGAAAAACTGGCTGCCATTGCAAAAGAAGCAAAAAAGCTGGGGATTGAATTGTTTGTAATGGATGATGGCTGGTTTGGAAAAAGGGAGGACGACAGCTCCGGCTTGGGGGACTGGTTTCCCAATGAAAAGAAGCTTGGCTGTACATTAAAAGAGCTGGCAGAATGTATTGTTGCAGAAGGGATGCAGTTTGGTATCTGGCTGGAGCCGGAAGGAATATCCGAGGACAGCAACCTATACAGATGCCACCCGGACTGGGCAGTGGAAATTCCCGGAAGAAAGCCATGCCTGAGCAGAGGGCAGTTGATTCTGGATTTCTCCAGAAAAGACGTACAGGATTATATTATAAAACGGATCTCGGAATTGCTTGGCGGGATACCGGTTACTTATGTGAAATGGGATTGCAACCGGGCGATCTGTGATAAATTCAGCAGGATGCTGGACGGCAGCAGGCAGGGTGAATTTTCACACAGATATGTGCTGGGGCTGTACAGGGTACTGGAAGAACTGACAGAAAAATTCCCCGGAATATTGTTTGAAGGCTGCGGGGGAGGAGGCGGACGGTTTGATGTCGGGCTGCTCTATTATATGCCGCAGATATGGGGCAGTGATACCACCGACGCGATCGAGAGGCTGAGCATTCAGTACGGCGCTTCTTTTGGATATCCGGTTTCTGTAATGGGAACCCATGTCTCAACGGTCCCAAATCACCAGACCGGACGGGTGACGCCGCTTTCTACGAGAGGCTGTATGGCGATGGCAGGCACGTTTGGTTATGAACTGGATATTGGCAGGCTGACGCAGGAAGAAAAAACGGAGATAAGAGAGCAGATAGGCATATTTAAAAAGCATTATGATCTGATACAGCGTGGCGATTATTACAGGATATCCAGTCCGCTTGAAGGCACATGTACAGTATGGGAAATTGCAGACCCATCAGGCGGGGAGGCGCTGGTCAGTGCGGTTTATCATCATGTGCAGGCAAATCCGGCGCCGGTCAGGGTAAAAGTACAGGGGTTAAAGGATGAGACAGCCTATCAGCTTTTCTTAAATGTGGATTTTAAAGAAAAATATCCCGGGAGACGGCTGCCCTACGGATTCGCTTCTGACGAAGTGATAAGCGGCGCTGCATTAAGGCAGTTTGGCTTTGTGGTTCCGGAGGCGGTTAATGGGTTTCAGGCATGGCAGATTTATATAAAAGAATGTCCATACTCATATGAATGAAAATTATACATTAATATATTTTAAGAAAGGAAGTATCACTACGAAAAAATTTGAGTATACCGTTAACGATCCTGTAGGTATCCATACACGTCCTGCAGATCTGCTGGCTAAGGAAGCTAAGGCATTAAGCAGGGTGATACGGTATCCGTCATCATTGAGGGAGGTGACGAAGAGGCTGACGCAGCTGCCATGAAACACTGACCGTCTGTCGGCAGTATTCCCTTTTGTACTGTTACTGTAACAGATTCCCCTGCGGATGTCATACACCGTGGGGGCTTTTTTTGTCCAGGGGGGATATTATAATCTGGAAGATCTGCGTTGGCAACAGGGAGCTGCATTTATTACGGAAATATTGTTTGTATTGACGGGGCAGACAGGCGGGAGCTTTCTCCTCCGGCGGATATGCATATCTTTTCGGTATTCTTTGCATATAGTATAAAGAAACATAAACTATAAAGGTATGCGAAGATATGAAGGAATATGTAACTTTATTATTGGAAACACATCTTTTTTTCGGAAGGGTTATGAAAGAACATTTCTTATTTCTGCCCGCCGGGTTTCCTGCGAAGGAAACAGAGTTGGTACATCGTGCAGACCGGTTCCGGAAAGAATTTGAAGATGGACTCAGAAGGACGGTAAAGATTGCGGATAGTATTGTAAAAGAAGAGGTTTTAAACCTCGGTATTCCGGATCATGCGCAGAAAGGCAGGGATTCGTATGGAATTGTGTAAATATCCGGGGATGGGAAATGTCAGGACGTTTTGTATTGAAGCGATACAGATTCCTATTGTGTATAACCGATATGGAGATTATGACCCCAATGGTCTGCTCTATGTGCTTGAGGAGGATGCTGAAAGAATTCGGAAAGAAGCCACTCAAAGATTTGAGATGGATATCCCACAGCCATATAAGGAAGTACGGCCATTAGTAATTCGTGTCAATCTGGGAGATACGGTAAAAGTCCGGTTCCGAAATTCTCTGGGCCGCAGACTGTCGATTCATGTACAGGGACTTTCTTATAATATTAATACCTCAGATGGAAGCAGTGTAGGATACAATGATGACAGTACCACGAGCGGAGAAATCTGCTACACCTGGTATGCTGATACGGAGGGGGTATACCTGTTCAACGATATGGCAGATCCCAGAAGCACTGAGGACGCAACCAACATTCATGGTCTGTTTGGGGCCGTCATTGTAGAAGCGCCGGAGGCAAAATGGTTTGACCCGGAAACAGGAGAAGAATTGAAGAGCGGATTGATGGCAGATATTTACCAGCCTGGAAAGCCGGCGTTCAGGGAGTACAGCATCTTTTTCCATGATGAGCTGGAAATTCTGAACAAAGAGGGCGAACGGCCAATCGATCCGCATACAGGGCTTTTGTCGTCAACAACGGCAATCAGCTATCGTTCCGAACCCATGCGCAACCGGATGCCGGGAACCCATGACCCGGCTGATTCCGCAGAGGATATATCTATGAGTTCCTGGGTATATGGCGATCCGGCACCGCCTGTCCTTTTCGCTTATGTAGGTGATCCGGTAAAGATACGGCTGCTTCATGGAGGGGTGAAGGAAACCCATGTGTTCCATCTTCACAATCATCAGTGGAGACTGGAGGCGGATAATCCGGCTTCGACGGTTCTGGATTCTATCAGCATCAGCCCGCAGGAATGTTATACGCTGGATATTTTATACGGGGCCGGAAGTCTGAACCGGGTTATCGGGGATGTAATATTTCATTGTCATCTTTACCCTCATTTTATTGACGGGATGTGGACTCTGTGGAGGATTTACGATCGGCTTCAGGACGGAACAGGAACATTGCCTGACGGCACGCCTATTCTTCCTCTTATGCCGTTGAAAGACAGGGAGCGGCCGCCGGAGAAGGATCAGATGCATCCGGGGTACCCGAATTTTATCGAGGGCATATATGGAGAAAGGCCGCTGCAGCCGCCTCTTGGCGTATTGCGGCCCAATGGGGATGTGACCAATGAACCGACGTCCCTTGAGCTTGCCAACTTTGTAGAAGATGCAGTGCCGGGAGCATTATATACAGATACCTGTCCGTGTCATGCGGATGAAAATGTTAAAGTATTTGAGATTGCCATGGTACAGGCGAAAATCACTTACAACCGATACGGATGGCATGATCCTCAGGCGCGTTTTTTTGTTCTCAAGGAAGAACTGGAACGTCATGGAGGTCTGGAATGCTATATCCGTAAGGTGGAAAAACAGGAAATTAAAGTGGAACCCCTGGTCATCCGTGCAAATGCGGGGGATTGCATTGAGCTGCGCACTACAAATCTTCTGCCCGAATTTATAGAGGGCAGCCCCTTTCAGCCAAGAACCAGGACGGATATCGTAGGCCATCACGTGCATCTGGTAAAATTTGATACCATTGTTTCGGATGGGGCGGCCAACGGCTGGAATAATATTGCAGGCGCAAGACGGTATGAAACATTAGTGGAGCGGTTTTTTGCAAATGAGGAGCTGCAGACAGTATTCTTCCATGACCATCTGTTTGCCAATGTCCACCAGCAGCACGGACTGTTTGGAGCACTGATTATTGAAGCGGCAGGCGCTACGTTCCACAGCCCGCAGAACGGAAAGGAGCTGCGTTCCGGGACACAGGCTGTTATCCGCAGAAAGGACGGTACATCTTTCAGGGAATTTGCTTTGTTCGTGCATGATTTTGCCCTTCTTTTTGACAGGAAAGGCAATCCGCTTAATCCGCCTGAAGTTCCTGGCTCGCATGACGATCCGGGCGTCATGGGGATTAACTACCGGGCTGAGCCGATGAGGGAGCGGCTTCGTAAAAAGGAAGATCCGGCATATATTTTCAGTTCCTTTGTACACGGTGACCCGGCAACGCCGATTCTTGAAACCTATCCGGGCGATGAACTGATGATCCGCCTGATTGACGGAGCGCATGAAGAGCAGCATTCCCTTAATGCTCATGTACAGTAAAGAAGCAAGCAACCGAAAACAAGAGATAGACCGCCAGCACCACACTATTCCGAAGCAAAAACCAAAAGACAAGCATTATGGAAATGTGCATAACAGGCTATTCCGTCATGGATAACTCTATTCACAGCACATGGAAAAGCTAAAATGCAGCTTTCCCACGTCCTGTAAACAGAGTTACCCACAACTCCATAAGGCAGCCAGTTATACACATTCCCACAATGTCGATGACTACGAAACCTCTCACTCATTACATCTTTCTTATGGTGTA
>CAJUAP010000080.1:1697-14870 GCA_910584435.1 uncultured Acetatifactor sp. | reverse complement strand
CCCAAAAACAGATGTCACCAACACGGTAGTCAGGATGATTGCAATTACCGTAACCATGTTCCTCTTTTTATTTGCAGCAAAGCTTTTATGGGCCATTTTTTTCGTCATTGTCTGATTATTGTTCCCAAATAAAATATCATTCATATTCTGCCTCCTATTAATTTAGGCGCAGCCGCTCAATAATGCTTGCCCTGACCATCCTCTTGTATACAACAACCGGTATAGTCACCGTCAGAATGAAAAGGAATGGATATAAAGCCAGCATAGGCCACGCAATAAAATGATACGTAAAAAACCACACACTGCCGGATATCCCCCTCACAATCACCAGAGAAAGAAATGCTCCGAATAATACCGATGCCGCAATTGTCCCCACCGCATAATAAAACCCTTCGTAAGAGAGCATACTTTTCAACTGTTTCCCCGTCATGCCGATACTCTGCAACATGGCAAATTCCTTCCTGCGCGTAAGAATACTTGTCAGTACGGAATTTATAAAGTTTGCAATACCGATAAAGCCAATCAGGATACTCAGCGCACCGCCGATTGTAACAATTAGTGAAGTCAGACTGTCAAAAGACGCTTTATACGTCTCTTTGGAATCAAAATCCATGTTTGGCTCTGTATTTTTTACATAACTATCCAAAAACTCCTCCATCTCCATTTCCCTGCCATCTTTTACATTAAACGTAAAACTGACCAAATGAGGCGTATCAACAAGCTTTCGAAAACAATCAGTCGGCAGATAGAGCCTTGATGCGCCAGTGTTTCGGGTGGTAGCCGTATTCTCATTTGTGCGGACTTTCGCCATAACCGTCAAATCAAAACTTCTATCTCTGGAAATATGTGTGCCATCTACATTTATATGATTGAAACGTATCTTGTCTCCCACATTCACCGCAGGATTATTTATTATATTCCCATTATCGTCGCATTCCACGCTAAGTAAGATATACTCTCCTGATGCAAATGCTTGCCAGTCTATTGCGCCCTCCACAGTTTCCATAGAATCCAGCAAAAACTCATCTGCTCCGTATAAATCAACATATGGGTCCCCATTTTCGTCCTTATTATAGTTTGAAAATGCACGACTATCGGCGGAAAATGCCTCCTCCAGAATCCGAGAAGTATAAAGCCGGCCGCCGTCTTCAAAACTATCTTGCTGACGCACCGCTTCTATAAATGACCCCGACAGCTCATGCTCGCTTTTTTCAAACCGATACTGGAAATAATCTGCAGAGGAAATCACAAAATCCACATCCATAAATTTAGAAATATATTTATCAATATCAAACCCGGCGGCTAATGTAAATACCGTATTGAACAGCACCAGGCTCAGCGTCATGGAGCTCAATACAAGTACTGTACGACTGCCGTTCCGCCCCAGATTCGCCAGGGCCATACGGTGTATTTTTGCTCCTTTTGTTGACTTCTTATCGGCAGCTTTTTTCACGAAAGCTCCCGGATCGTTTTCCATATACCGGATTGCCTCAATCGGAGACACCATCCCAGCGATTCTGGCAGGTTTACGTACACTGATATAAACTGTAATCAGGGAAAATAGTGCAGAGCCGATGAAGATATAAGGATTTATTGTTACCTTGATTCCTGCCTCTGATGTATAGCTGGTTCCATTCATCAGAAAAGGCACCAGAGCACGCCCAGTCAAAAATCCAAGCAAAAGTCCGACAGGAATACCAACCAGCGAAAGCCGAAGCACCTGCCCGGAAATCAGCTTCTTAATCTGACGCTTTGTAATCCCCAGCGTTTTAAGCTGCCCGTAAGACTGGATATCCTGTATCACAGATATCTGGA
Source organism: uncultured Acetatifactor sp. (assembly GCA_910584435.1). GTDB lineage: Bacteria > Bacillota > Clostridia > Lachnospirales > Lachnospiraceae > Acetatifactor. The sequence continues at coordinate 13,055 of CAJUAP010000080.1, read as the reverse complement.
ATATATTATATATAATCAGATACCCCGCCACGATGATGAGAAGAATGCCTGCAATTCCAGAAATAAACATGGCCGGGTTTTCAAGCAGGTTTTCTCCTGTATATGCAGGGCTGACCCGCGCAATAATATAATTCGGATCCTCTGCACTTCCTCCCATCGTGTCACATGTATATCCTGTCTCGGAAAGGAGCTGATGTAATTTTGTCTCCGGGTTCCCATTCCCTTTGAACATGATATACGATGCAACAGAACCAGTATAATCACCACCCACTGTATGGGTGTAACCGCCAAGTTCTGGACGACTGTCCAAAAATGCCTTTGAAACAAGCAGTCTCCCTACATTGCTCAGGCTGTCTGTTTCCCAAATGCCGCACAAAGTGAACTCTGTCTGGTATTCTTTCCCTTTCATTTCATAATTCAGAGAAATTGTTTCGCCAATTCTGGCCGGTATTCCCAGCGCCTCCAGTGTTTTCGTATCCGCCATAATCTCCTGATCCATTTCTGGCGCATGCCCTTCTGCCGGCTCATATCGTGCGAATTCAAGAGCCGTATTGTCCATATACCAGATTTCAGCCCTCCATTTTTCAAGTCCCGTGTTCTTTAGTTTATAGGAAATACATTTCGTATAGGCAATCCTGTCAATCAGGGGATTCCCTTTCACATCTTCATAAATATTGTCATTAATATAGTTTAACACAGCCTGGCCGTCACCACCCGCCTTCCGGATATTCTGGTCATGAATCGTATCCATCATCCCAAAACCCAGAGTAAAAATCGTAGCAAAAAGGGTCGTTGTCAGAACAATTGCAATCACAGCAATGATATTTCTGCTCTTGTTTGCCTTAAAATACCGCCCAGACAGACGCTTTAACACACCCTGATTATTGTTCCCAAATAAAATATCGTTCATTTTCAGCCATCCTCCTTACTCCGAGATTCTGCCGTCCTCAATACGGACAATGCGGTCAGCCAGCTGGGCAATCTCATTATTATGCGTAATCATCACAAGAGTCTGGTCGAACTTGTAGCTTGTAGTTTTCAGGAGCCCCAGAACATCGCTGCTGGTCCGGCTGTCCAGGTTTCCAGTCGGTTCGTCCGCCAATATGATTGCAGGTTTTGACACAAGCGCCCTTGCAATTGCCACTCGTTGCTGCTGGCCTCCCGAAAGATTATTCGGCATACTGTTCAGCTTGTCATCAAGGGCAAGCAGCCCCACCACTTCCATCATGAATTTCTGATCTACAGTGTCACCATCCAACTCTACTGGCAGCACAATATTCTCGTATACATTAAGAATCGGAACCAGGTTATAATTCTGAAAAACAAATCCAATATTGCGCCGGCGGAAAATTGTAAGCTGCTCGTCTTTCATCTGGGATAATTCCTTTCCTTTTACCCTGATACTTCCAGAAGTCGGATTATCCAGGCCTCCCATCATGTTTAATAAGGTTGATTTCCCACTTCCGGAGGTCCCGACAATGGCTACAAATTCTCCTCGTCCGATGGTAAGGGTAATCCCGTCCAACGCTTTTGTTATATTCGGCTCCTGGCCATAATATTTTTTAAGATCCGTCGTCTGTAAAATGCACATATGTCCACATCCTTTCTAATAATTCTGGAAACTTCTTTCTCCGTTCCTGACCATATCATAACAGCCAATCCTCTCAGAAATCTCACCGGGAACAGGCAAATTTCAAAGATTTGACTATGAAATCTCACAATTTGGTGACATTTCAGTTGCAATGAAGATATCCGGACAGCTATGCGTTCCTCTCTCTCAGGAGAAAAACAGAAAAGACAGAACCTTTGCCCACTTCCGACGCTACTTTAATATAGCCTCCCTGCATCGTAATAATTTCTCGTGCCAGATACAGGCCGATTCCAACCCCTGAGGTATCATGCACATCATTTTCCCTGTAAAAGCGTCTGAAAATCGCGCCATGCAGATTTTCCGGTATTCCCTTTCCGGTATCTGCAATATCAATTTTCAGGTATAATTCCTGGCCTTCAACATGGATATCTATTTTGCCGCCCTTTGGCGAGTATTTCACAGCATTATCCAGAATATTAAACAATGCCTCGCCTGTCCACTTCCGGTCATGATATGCCTTTAAATCAGCCGGACAATCCACAGAGACTTCCATCTGCTTTTTTTCCGCATGAAACAGGATGCTCCCAAGCGCTGACGCTAACGTGTCATAAACCGGCTGTATTTTCTTCTCCAGTGAGATAATGCCTGTCTCTAGCCGGGACGTTTTTATCATCGCCTGCAGCAGGAAATCCAGTTTGTCAAGCTCAGTCTCGCTATCCAGCAGGAATCTGGTGCGTTTCTCCTCTGACATAGGCTCTTTTTGCATTGTTATATTTACCATCTTAAGATTCGTAATAGGCGTTTTAACCTGATGGGAGATATCAGAAATCAATTCTTTCAGCATAGTCCTCTCCTTTGCAATGCTTTCGCGCGTTTTCAGCATTATTTCATAAAGCCTTACCAGCCTGTGGTTAATCTTATAGAACAGGTTTTCTTCCATTTCGCTCTCAATCAGCGCTGTCTCTCCCTCTGCCATCCGGTCTAACTGCTGACAGAGAGTGTCCGAAAATAGCAGAAGCTTTTGGCGGATCAATGCAAGGAAAAAACTCACACAGACAAGCACAAGGAAAACATAAAGAAGCACCACAAGAAGCACCGCCTTTTCCCCCGTCAGCAGATAAATCCCTGCAAGCAGGGCGGCAGAAAGTGTACAGAAAATGCCTAAGAGCACCGCACTGGCCTTGTTTACAGAAATGTCTTTTGCATTCATTTGATACGTCCCCCAATCCACATATATCCCATGCCGTAAACAGTCTTAATATATTGAGAGCCATCGCGCTCTATCTTGCTGCGGATACGGCTGATGGCAACTGTAAGGGCATGCTCATCTACAAAATTACGGTCGCAGTCCCACAGCTTCTCCAGAAGTACCTGACGGGTCAGGACCGTCTGCGGGTTCTGTACCAGCACCTTCAAAAGGCGGTATTCCATGGATGTAAAAGCAATCGGTTCTCCTAAAAAATCCGCCGTCATCTCAGAGAAATGAATGGAGAGATTCCCGTCATCATAGGTCTCCCCTCCAGCCTGCTTCTGTATCCGTGCAAGCAGGGCAGAGACCTTTTTGCGGAACACACTGATATGAAAAGGCTTTGTCACATAATCATCCGCCCCCAACTCATACCCCTTTAACATATCACTTTCCATATCATTCGCAGTCAGAAAGATAACGGCAGTGTCCGGATACTTTTCTTTTAACTCCCGGCATAATGTGAATCCGTTTCCGTCCGGGAGATTGATATCCAAAACAGCCAGCTCATACGCCTGTTCTTCACAGTATTTCGCTGCTTCTGCTTTTGTATTTGCTGAATCTACCTTGTAACCGCCTGCAGATAAATTATAGCAAAGTGTACTATTTAAAAGATGGTCGTCCTCCACCACTAAAATCCTCATATATTCACCTTCTCCTACTATTATTTTTCTCCTGATTACATCGGATTATATAATATTATCACCCAAATGTCACAGAAATCTCACAGAAGCCTGTTTATATTAGAAACATCAAAAAAGAAACACCCCGGAAAGGAACTGTCCGCTGCCCGTCGGTGTTTCTATTATCTGCTGGTTTTTCTTATCCTCCGCCGATTATTCTGCCAATTTTACGTCTACCGCAATATTTCTTTCCTTATCGTCTTTCTCGATTCCATATGTTACGGCCTGCCCTGATCTGAGTGTCCGGAAGCCATCCATCACAATATTGCTGTGATGGACAAAATAATCATTGCCGTCTTCCCCTGTCAAAAAACCATAGCCTCTCCTTGCATTAAACCATTTCACTGTTCCATATTCCATATGAGTTCCTCCATTCTTAATCTGTCATGCCGCAGTTATAAAACTACGATATCCTTTTGGGTTTTAGGAACTGCCGCAAAATATCTAACGGCTGTTCCTGCCTTACCAATAGAATAAATCCCGGAACCCCATATTTCAAAAGCTTTTCTATCCCATATCAGATGGATTTGTCATATACTGTTCTAAATTATACTCACTATGTTTTAGCAGTATAATTCCAGCCACAAAAAATGTCCCTGCCAACACACCCCAGATTATGCTCTTAAAAAAACTGTTCATCCACTCTAAATCCAAAATAGATTTCTGTATCTTCATCAAGTATTCCATACCATCCGCCTTCTCTTTCCATAACTCCGTCCAAAAGGTAAAATCAGACCATTTTTCCGGGATATAGTCATATGGAATCTGCACCCATTGCCTTATAAAAAGCAATGCCAGTATGAGCAAAACCAGCGCTGCTGCAGCCATCACCGCTTTCCAGATCCACTCCTGTTGTTTTTGATAGCTTTGGTAAAAATTCCGGAGGACAAATACACATACCATAACCGGAACCAATAATACAAAAAATCCGCTTATGCCCCGAAGAAGCTGTAAATCAAGAAGTGTTGCCGCGACCCCATACCGGCTGTATAGTGACGATTTCAAATCATTCATCGAGACCGCCGCTGGTTTTAACACCGTAATCCTGCTTAGGCAGCTGTGGTTCTCCTGATTCCCCTCCCCTGCTCCCTCTCCTAAATTCAATCCATCCTGAATGCCTGATGTCCGTCCTTCCATGCTGCCTGCAGGGAAAACCGCAATTTTCTTCTCCCCAGGAATGACCCTCCTGATCATGTAAGGAATCCCTTCACAAGTAATCTCCATCCCCGTAACCTGACTGTCCCCGAACAATTCCCATGCCGTCTGCTCGTCTACCAGGCAGCCCCGTATATCATCCTTTGCCGGTACCCTGCAGCCCTCAATCAGCAGTTCTATATCTCCGCAGAATAAGATTACATCTGCTTCCGTTTTTCTTGAAAGGTTTTTATTTTCCAGAACGGCCTGTTTTTTCTCTCCCCAGATACAGACGCCGGATATCGCTTCTGGCTTTTCGTAACCGCTTTCCTTCGTAAATTCCTCATCCCGCTTCAGAAGCTCTGCCGCTTCCCGGCCGTCTATAGACTGTTCCAGACAAAACTGGATCTTATTTTTACTATACAGCAGCTCTCCCCAGAAGGCGGCTGACCGGCAGAACAGGTATATCCCGATCCCAATCACTGCTATTTTCACCATAAATTTCCCGTATGCTTTCATACTGCTTTTCTTCATTTTTCCTTCTTTCTCACCCGGTCTCCTTCCTGGAGCATCCTGTTTGAGCTGCTGACAACCTCCTGTTCCCCGGACAATACCCCTTCTTTTAATGCTACGGCAGTGCCGTTTTTATCCAGTACTTCCACATCAAAACGCCGTACCGCCAGTTCTGTTCCCAACACTCCCTGTTCTTCCTCTAAAACCAATACGTAATAACCGCCACTCTCCTCATGAAGTGTCTCCACAGGCAATGTCGCCGCGTAGTTTTCCGGCTTGCGGACAATCTCTGCCTCCGCCAATGTCCCTGCTTCCAGTACTCCTCCCGGCAGATGAATCCTTATATCCAGAAGCGTTTTGTCTTCCTTATTTTCAACGATATCCGTGACCGTATAATCACAGATTTTCTCCGTCTTCCCGGAAGCCTTGATTTCCACGCTGCTTCCTGCACTTATAAATTCCCCTTCCGTCCTGTCCACAGAGACAGTCAGACAGCTTTCACCAGAAGCATCTGCCATGCGGATCGCTGTCTGGTCAGAGGTAAAATCTCCTGTCGTTATCATAATCTCTGTCACTGTTCCCCGAACAGGCGCCTGAATCTTCCCTTCGGCCGCCTTAAGCTCTATAAGTTTATTCAGTTTCAATTCTTCCTGCTGTCTGGTAATCTCATTCTGCTCTAGTGTACTGTCTAAAGTTAATCCCTTTGATGAATCCTCCAGCGCCCGCTTCGCTGCCAGCATGTTCTGATCATTGGATGAAACCGCCTCGTCATATGCCTGTTTCGCATCTGCCGCTGCCTGCTCTAACTCAGACTTCCTCGCTTCCCATTCGGCTCCGGATTCCTCACCTCCGGCACTGTCATCTGTCTGCCCAGACAGACTGCCTTCCCCGGACATCTCTTGTTCCTGATTATATACCCTTTCATCAGCACTGCTCTCAAGGAACTCCCGAAGAGCCCCTTCTGCCGCCTCCCATGCGCTTTTCGCCTCTGCTATGGACTGCTCCCCTTTCAGCACTGCCATATCATAATCTTCTGCCGCCCTGTTCCTTGCCGTTGCCTGATCCTGCTGTTCCTGATTTCTGCTGTTTAAGATATCCTGGTTTTGAAGCCTCATCTTTTCCATATCCTGGCGGGCGGCAGTAATCTGCTCTTCCAATTCGGACAGGCTGATCTGAAAAAGCACCTCCCCTTCTTCTACCATCTGTCCCTCCCTGACAAAGATTTCCTCCACCCTTTGTGCGCCTTCGGTATATACCGCGACCTCTTTTCCTGCCTCTACCCTGCCGCTTGCAGACACCCTATGGTCAATCGTCCCCGTCGATATCCTGACTGTCTCCACCCTTGCCATTGAGGCGCCGCTTGCCGCTCTTGACAGAATTGTAAATACAAGCATAACCGCAAGAAAACCTCCGAAAATCCCAAAAGCTTTTTTACGGATCATTTTCATCCACCTCACTATTCTTTTACCGCCCCTGCCATAATCCCCTGTTCCAGATAATCCCGGCCTCCCATAAATACCATGATTGCCGGAAGGAAGGTAACAACCGATACGGCAAACAGAAACCCTGCTTTCCCCGTCATCGTAAGATCCGGCAGGAAAACAGACAATGGCAGCCTGCTTTTATCCTTGATAAATGTCAGAGGCTGCTCAATCAGGCTCCAATATTCCAGAAACCCAAGCACCAGCGCCGCAATAATCCCGGAAGAGCCCATGGGAAGTGCAATATACCAGAACAACTGCCACTCCCTGGCCCCGTCAAGCCTTGCCGACTCGATTAAGCTGTCCGGGATCTCCGCAAAGAACCGGTACATGATAAAAACCGGGAATGTAGAAAACATACCAGGCAGAATGACTGCCCACAGACTGTCAAGCAGCCGCAGGCGGTCCAGCAGCAGATAATCGGAAAGCATCAGCACCTGAAACGGCAGCAGCATGAGTACGATATAGAGCAGAAAAATCCCTCTTTTACATGGAAATTCATATCTGGCAAATCCCCATGCCGCCATGGTTCCTGCCACAAACTGCCCTCCAAGAACTCCGAACGTGATCAGGATAGAATTCCAGAACATGACGAAAAACTCCGGCGAATCCAAAAGTACCTCCGCAAAATGCTGAAGCGTCGGATATTTGGGAAGTACCGGGAAGCTTGCATATCCTTCCGTCCCGGAAACCACCGCCCCAAGACAGTCTTCCAGTTCATCTGCCCCCATAAGTGAGCCTGCGCTTAGAAAAATCACCGGGTAAACCGCCAGGAGAGCCAACACAATTAAAAGGCTCCATACTGCCTTTCTTCCTAAATGCAACCGAAAATTCATCAATCCATCCTCCATACTTTTTGTAAGAGCAGAATCGCAAACAATAGCACTCCGCCCTCCATCACCGCCGCTGCCGATAATTTATCAAACGAAAAGGACTGGAACCAGTTATTAAACAAATGCTGCATCATATAGATACTTTCATGGGGATAGTTCCCCGCAACCAGATAGGCTTCCCGGAACACCTTGAATGAGTTCAGGAAAGACAATACTGTGATGGTATACAGGGAAGATTTGAGATTCGGCAGCGTGATTCTTAAGAAACACTGCCATTCACCTGCCCCGTCTACTCTCGCGGCCTCATAAATGCTCTCCGAAATCCCGGAGAGCCCCGCCATCCACAAAATGATGTCATACCCCAGGTTTCTCCAGATATAGCTGGCCACCAGTATCCAGAATGCTTTCCCGGTATCCATCCAGTCGCTCCCCTCCATACCAAACCGCCCCATCCACTGGTTAGCCAGACCCTGGGAATGGAACAAAAGCCGCCACAGCAGAGCCACAGAGACTGCCGGCAATGCCATCGGCATCAGGAACGCACTCTTTATCATCCCTCCATATTTACTTCCAGACAAGAGAACCGCACACAGCAGGGATGCCAAAATCAATATAGGGATACAGACCAGCGTAAACCGAAGCGTATTCTTTAATGCCAGTAAAAACGCCGTATTCCCAAGCACATTCCTGTAGTTATTAAGCCCCGCAAACTGTTCATCCACCGCCCCGGTAAAGGAGCGGCGAAATACATCCAGATAGGGCAGGAGATATAAAACAGATACTCCAAGAAAGCTCGGCAGAATCCACAGCAGTCCCCTCAAATCCTTCCCGCCCCTGGTTTTCATTTTCTGATTCATCATCACAGCCTCACCGAAACTCCCTATTCCGCCAGATAAAGATTCATCTTCTGCGCAACCGCGGCTGCCACTTCCTCTGGTTCCGTTTCGCCCCTGAGCACCTTCTCCCCCTGCTCCAATACCGCTTCCTTTATCACTTCATCCTGCAGCGCGGGCGTTTTCAGGGATTCTGCCAGTCCCATGAGCTTCTGTATCTCTTCCTCTGTCCTTGGAGCCAGTTCAAAGCGGATTCCTTCCTCCAAGTCCACCCAGGATGTATTTCCCTCGTACTGATGTCCGTCAATGACGCTTCGAAATGCCTCCTTTTGCACCGGCAGGCCGCTGCCCTGCGAAATCTTCTGCATTTCCCCGCTGAAGAGGTATCTCACAAACTGTTCCGCTGCCTCCGGCTGACTGCCTTTGCTGCTGATTCCTACAGTCACAGACGGTACGAATACATGCTCTGCCTGCCCCGGCATACAGCCAAAGTCCCCGCCATCCAGATGTTCTGTTACTGCAAGGAGAAACTTATAGTCCGGATTGGAGCCAAACAGCCCCGCACTTATATTCCAAGTTCCTGCAAGCAGCCGGAAGTCCCCCTGCATGATGTCAGTTCCGGGCAGTGCGGAATCTTCCTTTTTTTCTGCGCCCTCCGGCGGGTCTCCATATGCCCTTTTTAATCCTTCAAAAAATTCCTGAACCCTTGATTCATCCAGTGTCTTATCTTCTTTTTTCCATGCCGCGCTGCTGCTGTACCAGAATCTGGAAATCACCTCTTCCGGCTCCATATTCTCCAATGCGCCCACCCGTTTTGTAAAAGTATCAAAATCCTCACCGGGTACATAATATGCACTGCCGGCCTGAACCATAGGGATTAGAAACCTTGTAGGCACTGCGCATAATTCCTCTTTATTTCTGTATGCGTTTCGCACATCTTCAAAATATTCCTCCTTATTTTCCTCAATCACAGAGGACAGATCCCTCAATATGCCTTTTTCCGCATAGGTTTCAACCGGCATCCCGTCCAGGACCAGCACATCAGGGCCTTTTCCCGCCATAATTTCCGTAGTCAGAGTCTTTAATGCGTCTGAAACCGTCATGCCGTCTTCTCCTGACAGTGCAGCCTCATAGTGAACATATACATCTGCATGCTCTTTCTGAAAACCGCCGACGGCCTGCCGTATCGAATTGTCCTCATACAAAGAATATACCTTCAATTCCTTATCAGGCTTTGCGGGCGTATCTTCGGAATATGCAAATTTTAATATTCCCGCCCTTGCTCCTGCTTCTTCATTGCCGTCTCTTTTTGCCGCTAACAGGTTCCGTTCATCCAGCATAAGCAGCGAACCCACATCCACAGAAAAACTTCCCAGAGAATTCAGCTCTCCGTCTATAAGCTGTTCCACAACGCTTCCTCCGAACCGGTAATGGTACATCCCCTGTTCTGTGACATAATAAATGCTTTCTCCAGCGTCCAATGTATCAGCTGCACGTATCATGCCGCTCTCTGCAAGTCCGTTCTGCATCGCTTCTCCGGGACTTTGCTGTTCCCCAGTCTCGCTGTCATACAGAAGCACCTCTGAAATACTCTGAAAAAGCAGCATTTTCCCCATTGCAAATGCAGCATACATATTTTCGGAGTTTCCAAACTCAAATGTCCGTACTACGCTGCCGTCTGCCGCATTTACCAGATAAAAGATCCCCTGGTCGTCACAGATCAGAAGCCGGTCATTTCCCACAAACAGAATCTGCCTGACCAGGTTTACATAGAGTTCCTCCGCCTGCGGAAGTTCAAAAGGAATCCGGCCAAATGACCCGTCCGGCTCCATAAGATAGAAAATCTCTTTCATGTCGGCATCCGACCCTTCATCATATACACATGCAACCCGGCCTCCTGACGATACAGCCGTATCGCGGACGTCATCCTGGAGCTCTTCCGGAAAATCGTATACCTTCTCCCATGATATACCCAAGTCCTTTGTCTCCCACACGCTTTCCCTGTCTTCACTGCATCCGGCTATCCGTATGGAGCCGTCTTCCAGCTTCTTCATATCATAGATCGAAGAAAACTCTGCCGGAAGGGACAGTTCTTCTTCCATATAGCGCCCCATTGCCCGGCCGCCGCTGTCATCCCCGCCGGCGCCGCCCGAACTTCCTGATGTTCCCTTTTTTTCACATCCGGCAAGGCTTGTAAACACCAATGCCGCCGAAAGTAAAATACATATCATTCTGTGAAAACCCTTATATTTCATCTGCTTTCCCTCCAATCATCTATAACCACTTGCGTAGCAAGTGATTGCCTGCCCCATTTCGGTTCTGAAAACAGAATATCATACTTTTCTCTAATCACCCTCTAAAATACCATTTATTTTTAGAGATTTTTTAGAGTGATTGGAATGGGCTATTGACTTTAAACTCCTAAAACTACTAAAATGATGTAGCGGAGCAAATCATGAAATCGCATTTAAACTGCACCCTAAAAGGCAGATGATACAAGGAGCAATATAATATGGAACGTATTCTGATTATCGAAGATGAAAAAGATGTCAATCAGCTATTGGCACAGAATCTGCAAAACAATGGATATGAAACCGTATCCGTCTGGGATGGACTTGACGGTGTCAGGCAGTTAAGAAACCAGCACTTTGACATGGTACTGCTGGATCTGATGCTTCCATACAAAAGCGGAGACGAAATCTTAAAAGAAATCCGAAAGGACTGTGACATTCCGGTTATTGTGATTTCAGCAAAAGATCTGGTGGGGACAAAGATTGATTTGCTCACACTGGGAGCAGATGATTATATCACAAAGCCATTTGATTTGGGAGAGGTAACCGCAAGAGTCGTTTCCAATCTGCGGCGATATCATATGAAAGATCAGAAAAAACAGCTCTCCTATAAGGAACTGACACTGGATACCGAGAGCAAAACGCTCACAGTAAATGGCGTTGGACTGGAGCTGACAGCAAAAGAATACGGTATCATGGAATTATTGCTGCAGTCCCCAAACAAAGTCTTTTCAAAGGCATACCTCTATGAAA
>CAJUAP010000080.1:0-1597 GCA_910584435.1 uncultured Acetatifactor sp. | reverse complement strand
GAATTATTGCTGCAGTCCCCAAACAAAGTCTTTTCAAAGGCATACCTCTATGAAACCGTCTGGGGATATGAGTATCTGGGCGATGAGAATGTCATCAAGACACATATCAGCAACCTCCGGACTAAGATGAAAACCCACAGCGAAACCGAATACATCGAAACAGTGTGGGGGCTGGGTTACCGGCTTGCAAAATAAACTTAACCTTTTCTTTACGATTTTACACAAATAACATGTTTTTTCTTAACGTTTATCAAACCTTTAAGCGCTATACTTTCCGTTATAAGAAAATCATTCTTAAGAAATCTACATGACAGAAAGGATACATATTATGGGTAGTATAGTTTTGGAAACAAGAGATTTATCAAAACAATATCGATCTCAATGGGCATTGAACCATGTCAATCTGCGTCTGCAGCAAGGAAAGATTTACGGCTTAATTGGAAAAAACGGCGCCGGAAAGACGACACTGATGCGGATGATCGCAGGGCTTGGATTCCCGACACAGGGCAGCATTCTATTATTCGGCACGGAAAACCGCAGCGGATTGGAAACAGCGGGCAGACGCATCGGTTCCCTGATTGAAGCTCCAGGACTGGTGGCAGGGATGTCTGCAAAAGAAAATCTGCACCTGCAGTGCCTGATGAAAGGCATACCAAATTATGAAATTGAAGATGAACTGCTGGAGCTTGTCGGTCTGAAGGACGCTGGAAAAAAGAAAGTCAAAAATTTTTCCCTCGGAATGAGGCAGCGGCTCGGAATCGCCGCGACACTCATCGGAAATCCCGACCTGCTCATGCTGGACGAACCCATTAACGGCCTGGATCCGGCCGGCGTCATCGAAATAAGAAATTTAATTAAAAAACTAAGCACCTATGAAAATAAGACAATTCTGATTTCCAGCCATAACCTGCCGGAATTATATCAGGTGGCCACGGACTTCATCATAATCCATGAAGGCGAGATCCGTCAGGTTCTTTCCCACGAAGAGCTGGACGACCGGTGCAGATGCTATATTTCCTTAGAAGCTGTCAATGTAAATCAACTGACAGCGGTACTGGAAGAAAAGCTGCACACCCAAAATTTTCAGGTAATGCCGGACAACAGTGTCAAACTGTTTGATTTTCTGGATGAAAGAGAACGAGTGGGGCAGGTACTGCATGAAAATGACGTCATTATCACAAAAATTTCCGTGTGTGAGACAAGTTTGGAGGATTATTTTATGAATGTGATTGGAGGGAATAAAAATGCTTAGTTTATTGCGCTGTGAATGGTATCAGGTACGCAAATCACTGCCTTTGAAAATTGTAGTGATCATTACGGTAATTGCATCCGCCGTATTTGGATTCAAGTTGACTGACCCAGCCAATGTGTCAGAAATCAAAGCCTTAGATAGAATGTATGACCTTTATTTTGGAGGTTCTATTTGCGGCATCATGGGGGACAGCGCAATGGCTCTGCTGCTCGCCAGTTTATTTGCAGGCTGGATGATTGGCGGAAGTTTTGAGAACCGGGTGATTCAGGAATCTATCTCCTATGGGAAAAAAAGAAGCACTGTCTATCTGGCCAAAATGCTGATGTACTCTATGGTTGTGACCGT
>CAJUAP010000079.1 GCA_910584435.1 uncultured Acetatifactor sp. | reverse complement strand
TTAAGCGTGCTGTTTTTGCTGGTAGAGGGCGGTTAAGGAATCCTGAAGCACCTGGGAAAAGTTAATATGGTTATTTTCAGCAAATGTATTGAGCCATGCGGGAATGGTAAGATTTTTTCTTACAGCCTTTTCGCCATACTTTTCAGCATAGGCATCCATATCCAGAACTAACATGCTTACGAAACCGCCGGCTTCCGGGATAATGCGTTCCAATGGACTTGCTTCTGGTGCAGGCTTTCCGTCCTCCAGTTCGTCAAGAACCCAGCCGGATGCGGCATCAGTACCCATAAGGATAGCTTCGGCTAATGTGTCGCCGCCACTTACGCATCCGGGGAGATCGGGAACTACTACAGCGTAAGCCCCTTTTCTTTCTTCATCAGGATAAAAACAAGCTGGATAAGTGAGTTTCATAAAGTGTCTCCTTTACTGTATGCAGTACCGGGCTTTACAGCCCGGCCTGTTTGAAAATTTGTTTGGCTATTTGTGGAGCAATGTCTCCGGGGTGGTTGGGGATTGTGACCTTGCCCGGTTTTGTTGGATGGATGTAAGAATAATGGGAACCTTTTGCTTTCTTGAATTGCCATCCATCAGCTAATATTATTTTTTCTATTTCCCGGAATCTCATGCTATAACCTCCTTACAATTATATTATACGCATAATGCGCATAAATGTCAAGGGGAAATTTAAAGAAAATGCAGGTACGGTGATGTACCTGCATCATTCTTCAGAATTGTGTGAGGAGATTTTGTCAGATGCATTGAATGCTTTTTTATATTCGCTTAGAGAATTGATAAATACTTTTACAGCATCAAGTTCTGCTTCTGACATTTTCTCGATTTCGGCAATCACTCTTTTTTTTGCAGGGGATAATTCGGGAATATTGGCTTGGGCGCTATACCGGTCTCCCTCTCCAGTTAATATCCATTGTGCCGAATATCCGTATGTTTGTTCTATTAACATAGCAAGAGATTCAGAAATGTTGCTTCGTTTTCCCTTCAGCATATTGGATACATAACTTTCTGTTACTTTTATAGTGCTGGCTAAATCTTTTTGTTTAAGATGTCGCTCATCGAGAATTAATTGCAGTCTATCTTTTAATTCCATTTCATCACCTCAAAGCAAGTTTATCAGAAAAACTTTTCTCAGTCAAGCAAAATAATATTGACAACTTATCTAAGAAATGATATTCTTATCTCAGAAAAGAAAGGAGGGATAAAATGCAAAGTGGAAAAAAGATACAAATAATTGAAAGTATAAAAAATATGCCCGACCAGGAAGCGGATATGTTAGAAGTATTCATTGCTGGTTTCAGAGCTGGCAAGATGACCACTATGGCAGAATTAGGATATGAACAGGCACGCAATCCCCCGATGCGGACGCTTCAATTACAGAGGTAGGAGTATAACATGAGCGAAAATTCGGTTTTAGAGCAGTTAAAGCGAGAAGCTGACATCATGGGAGGATAATTATGGGATTTAAAGAATTTTACACATGTCCAAGCTGTGGCAGGGCAATCAGTGGTGAGAAGAAAGAGTTTTTTGTATGCCAGAACTGCGGAAGGGCATTGTGCCAGAAAAAAGATTTGAAACAGTTTGATGATAATTTTTGTGGGAATTGTGGATATGAATTGGCCAGCGCCAAAAAAGAAGCGTTGGCGCTGGTCGGGGAAGACTGTTAACACAAATCTTCGATTGCCTTCCAATAAGTAGTAGCAGCACCGCATTTACCACAATGTTTCTGTTCTGGATTAGGTAGGATTACATTGTATGCTTTGCAGTCAGGGTTACTACAGTGGTTGGTTGATGGTGCCGGTTTTGGAAGGCCACACTCAATACAGAATGCGTCATCTTCATTATTTTCTGTATTGCATCTGCATATCCACATAAATATGCCCCCTTTCTTTTGTACTTGGCTCAGGCAGGAGCCTGTAAATACAGTATATACGAAAGGAGAGTATAAGACAAGAGAATATTTACCAGAAAAAGCCATTGGCAGAGAAGCAGGAGGGAGGTGGGTAAAATGGAAGAAAGAGGTAAATATGCAGCGGGAACACTTTTCCGAAAAGGGAGTAAAAATACAAGGAAAGTGAGGTGAAAAAGAAATGAAAGATGGACAGTTGCTCATGTGGGTATCTGTGGATGAAAATAGTTTGCTGGGAAAAGTAGCAGCTATAGAAAAGAAAGCAGAGGATTTGAGGTATGAGGCTATGCATTTAAGGGAGGCTATAACTTGCACGCAATCTATGGAGGCTAATATGGAAAAGACCGAAGAGTGAGCTTCGGGCCGATTTGTCAGATATCATTTTCAGAACCGTACAGCTTTTGACGGGTTGATTTTACTGCGGCTTTGATAGCATCAGCAAGCAATGTGCTTTTTTCATCTAAAAACCGTCAAGATGTATATCTATTTCGTTGCAAAGTTCTGAATATAGGGTATCCAGCATCTCGTATACTTCATTATTGTCCATAATATTCCCCTTTCTTTCGTACTCGGCTCTGGCAGGAGCCTGTAAGTACAGTATACATAGAAGGGGAGTATAAGACAAGAATGATTTATCAAAAAGTATTACCAGGGAATCAGGAGGGATGTGATTAAATGACAATAACGGATTTTCTTGATAGCTATGAAAGGGAATTTACTATACGTAAGGCAGGGCATGCAGATGCTGCACGATCGTGTGAAGAAGCCCTTGACGCTTTACGGCAGATAAGGGAGCAGCTGCAAGGGCAGCCCAATGATATGGACCGCCCCGACAGATTAGTGCATCATAAGATAGGCTAATATTTCTGCTTTGAAGGAAGCAAGTGCATTTGCAGTAGCATCATGGCTTACTTTCAATGCATCACCGATATTGTCATCACTGCAAATGCTGCAAGCCTGACCAGCTTCTTGTTTATAGCAGGATATAGCCTCATCAAGTTTTTGACTTAACTCGTCAATATTCATATGAATTCCCCTTTCATTTGTACTCGGCTCTGGCAGGAGCCTGTAAATACAGTATATACGAAGGGAGAGTATAGGACAAGAGAATATTTACCAGAAAAAGCCATCGGCAGAGAAGCAGGAGGGAGGTGGATATGCAATGGGAACATTTTCAGAAAAGGAAGTAGAAACTTCATATTCACTAAATATCTAATTGGAGGCGAGAAATTGAAACCAGAGTTAAAAAAGGCAGTATTAAAAAAAGAGACACAAAAGTTTTCGAGAGAAATAATATCCGAAAACCCGGAAGCATATGTTTATTCTTCAATCTGCTTTACAAATATTCCTGATGATGTAAAAAAAGAAATCATCCAAAAACATGAGCAGTTCTGGGAAGAGATGCTTCAGATGATTGAAGTCTGTACAGAATGGAAAGTGGTACAGGCTCCAAAGCCTACTGGTGATTCCATTCATAAATATCAGTAGGTGGATCAATGGTTCCATCTAAGGAATCCCACTCATAACAGCCAGTGACAAAAACATAAACGTCATCTGCGGCGGCAACAGGTGATTCATAGGAACCATATACCGTTTCGGAAATCTGCAGGGAATAATTGCCTTCACTATTCTTGTAAATTTTCATGAGACCGACAGGGCTTTTGTAATACCACATATGATGCATCTCCTTTCTTTTTGTATTCGGCCATGGCAGTGGCCTGTAACTATAGTATAAAAGGAAGGAAAGAGCAAGAATAAGACACCAAGAATAGATTGCGCAATCAAAACAGGCGCGGCGGATAAAGCGACAATTGAGCAGTTCAAGCGTGAAACGAAACCAGCTGGATTGATGCTGGCGTTAAAGAGGCTTGCGCGTCAGGATGAGAGGGGATGCAATGCGTAAGAACCTGAAAGAAGCCCGTCAGAAGGCGGGCATGACACAGCAGCAGATGGCGGATGAACTGAACCTTAATCTTAGGCATTATCAGAAGATAGAATATGGGGAGATTGGCGGTTCTTTTGAGGTTTGGGACGCCTTGGAGGACATTCTAGGGATACATCAACGGATACTCCGAGAGAGTTCAAGTAAACATCTCGCTCCAAAAGAAAATCTGCAGGAATATTAAAAAAATCTGAAAGGTTGGTTAATCCTGTAAGGTCAGGTTCGATTTCGCCGCTTTCGTATTTTTGATAATGTCTGAGAGGTACTCCCATTGCATCAGCAGTTTTTTGTTGAGTAGCGCCGCGTGAAATCCTTGTTGCGCGTAATCTATCGTTAAACATAAAAGTTCCTCCTAAAATTTTTCTTGACTTACGCCTAATTATGGCGTAATATATGAATAAAACAAACGCCAATTATTGGCGTAAAAGGAGGAAGTGCCATATGGTAGCCGAAAAAGTCCAAGAGCTGGAGCAGGAGAACATAAAATTGAAGGCGCAAGTAATCGAATTGCAAGAAATATGTGGGAACCGGGCGGAGCTGCCCAAGAATTGTGAATACTGTGAAAACTTTATTCAGCATTACATCAGGAGCGGAAGCAGATATTATCCGACATGCAGCGGCCATTGTGTAGCAGGCAGCAGGACAAAGGGCCGGAAAACAGGAGATACCTGCAGAGCATATGTAAAAAAGCAGTTTGGGAAGAATTATATATAAGTGACGTGGAGACTATGGGTGAAAGAGTACCAGTAGAAGAAGCGGCAAGAATCCTTGACGGCAGTATGGAAGAGAGGTGAGCAGAACATGAATAAGACACCAAGAATAGATTGCGCAATCAAAACAGGCGCGGCGGATAAAGCGACAATTGAGCAGTTCAAGCGTGAAACGAAACCAGCTGGATTGATGTCGGCATTGAAGAAGCTTGCGCATAGAGACAGCATGGAGAAAAGAAATAATGGATGACAAAAGTATAATTTCAACGCAAATAAGGCTTCCGGCAAGTATACATGAATATATCAAGCAGGAAGCCGACAGGATGGGAATAGCACAGAATGCTTTTCTTATTATCCTCTTGGATCAAGGGAAAAAATTATGGGAAGCCGATATTACTCATCTTCGGGAAGTGAAATAACTCCATGTTCTTTTTCATATGCTTCCACGCCGCGCTTCATGAAGTACTCGATTTGAGCGTTGATTGTACGTAATTCGTTTTCGGCAATGCGTTTAGTCTTCTCATAGAGAACTTCATCATAACGCATTTGAGTTGCAACTTTGCGGTTAAGTGCCATAACAAATACCTCCTAGATGCATTTTAGTAGCACTTTAATAATAGATTATATTGACATATTAATCTAGTAGTGATATAGTAGCAATAAGCTATTAGATGCAATAAAGGAGGCAAAAATCTATGGAACTAGCAATTAAGCTTGAAGACCTGGCGTATGAAGCAGAAGCGTTAAAGAGCCTGCTGATGGCAGTACATACCGCAATCTACAACAGTCATGTCGGCTATGAGGCATTCGATTTTGCACTTAATGCAGTATTTCTCATGGCGCACGATCACATGGAGCATTTGAAATCATTAATGGATGAAGCATATGCAGCGCAGAGGGGAGAGTGCCAAGATGGGAAGTAAAAAGAGAAAATTATATATAAGACAAAATATTACACAGTAAGAAGAAATGAAGAACAGGGATATACCAGATATATAGTCTACGACAACGAATCTGGAAAGGCTGTCAATGTAGCAGAGACGCAGGTAGGGGCTGCAATGTGGGTAAAAAGGCGGCAGAAGTTTACATGTGGAGGGAAATGAAATAATCCAGTGCTAAAATTACCCGGTACTATGAAAAAACATGCACAAGTCAACAAGTACAACCTCTATTTCATAAACATGAATAAGAAAGGGGGATAAATATGGCAGATGCAGTATTATCAAAACCAGTTCCAGCTGACATGGAGATAACGCCAGAGCGTGCTTTGAAAATCAAACAGGCATTGATACGGCAATATGAGGATCAATTTGGCGTTGAGGTAATCAGCTGGACAGAAAAGAAAAGGGAAGAGAATCCTGCACCGGCATGAGCTGGTGCAGATAGACAAGCCGCAAAAGATGATGTCAGCAATCGGCAGCAAAAAAAGCAGGTTCCACAACCAGCCGAAGCGTGGAACCTGCAGACGATAGATGACACACCTGCGTGCATGTGCCTTATGTCCTATTATAAGGGCACAAGAAGGGATGGTCAAGTGGAAAATCTACAAAATATTGAGAAAATCGACACAAACTCAGAAGGCATAAATGGATTTGACGAGTTTGACGCCATGGCAGCAAGGGACTGGGCCGGAGCCTTAATCGCCTGCGTGGACAAGCGGAAGATCCTGGACAAGTTTAATAATCAGATCCAGACAGCACCTACAGAAGATGCGGTAAGAATGCTTGCCGGGATTGAGATACTGGCGGAGCTGCTGGGGGTGGAGTTGAGAAAAGTGCAGTCCGAAGGCAGTGCACCTGGTTTTACGCATTTCTATTTCAGCTACCAGGGGAAGCTATTCATCCAGTGTGGCCAGAGTGGTGGACTATCAAACTGATCGGAAGGGAGAAAACAGAATGTCAGAGAAAGAAATAATTTTTATCAGCGATGCACATGAAAAGTTCTACCATGAAAAATTGAAAGAGGTCAGGTATCAGGACGTATACCACAAGGCGCTTGTATATTGTCTTGGTATCAGTGATGGCACAAGAAGGAACATTTACAGTATCTATGATTTTAAGACAGGCTGCGTAAAAACGGAGTGTCTGCATGAAGGCTGGCAGACCAGCGGGAGCTTGAGAGTGGTCAGGATGGCGTTTAACCTTTACTGCAACGGTACGCCGAGTGTCTCTGACTATGATGATGCGGAGGAACAGGTGGACGAGTGCAGACGGTACACAGCGGAAGAACTGTTCTGCTGCGCCTATGCGCCATATTTCTGGCAGGCAGTGCAGATCAGATACCCTGAATACGCAGTGTATGACCATGAGCTGTATGCCAGGTTTAGATCACAGGATTAATGCAGCGCATATCAGAAAATGAAGGGAGTCTGGATGATGGTATTGGAAGCGGATCCAAGTTATGAATTTTTGAAAGCTGATATAGGCGCCTGCCTGAATAGTGCAGCCAATGATTTCTTCCGGATAGGGTACTGTCTGCGCCAGGTGAAGGAACGGGAGCTGTATCTGGCTGACGGGCACCGCAGCATATGGGAATTTGCACAGAAAGAATACGGCCTGAGCAT
Source organism: uncultured Acetatifactor sp. (assembly GCA_910584435.1). Classification (GTDB taxonomy): domain Bacteria; phylum Bacillota; class Clostridia; order Lachnospirales; family Lachnospiraceae; genus Acetatifactor. The sequence goes on along the minus strand of CAJUAP010000079.1, from coordinate 7,971 downwards.
GTCCAGCGCAAGCCGGTTCATGGCCATCAACGCCAGATTTTCAGTGGACGGCGGTGAGAAGATGGACCCTAAATACATAGGGATGGGGCCAAGCAGGCTGCAGGAGATGCTGGGGCTTCCGGAGGAAGAACTGGAAAAGATAACGCCAGACACTCCGGTGAGGGAAATACGCCGGCTTGCATCCCAGGCGAAGAGCATTGAAACGCTGGCGAAGCAGTGCGAGGCTGCCGGAAGCTGTCCGGATGAAACCCATTCCTGCATTGCAGGTGATAAGGTAGGGACGGAAGAGGGGAAGGAACTGTGCACTAAGTGCTGGAAAGATTTTTTGAAATCCCATCCAGACTGGGAGCCGGGCGTCCGGATGGAGGAACACTTGGAATCACAAGCAAAAGGTGATGTGGATGCATTAGAACCCAGGCAGGAGGAACCGAAGTCTTTCTTCGGACTTCCCAAAACAGTATACCCAGAAGATTCCTTAATTTCCACAGAAGGATGCGGCGATGGGAAATACGCTTGTTTCTGCTGCGCCCGTCCCTGCAGCATACGGCAGAAAGAACGCTACTGCATGACCGCACCACTGGGTAACCCGTTTCCCTGTACCCAGATGAACGCGGAAAAGAGACTTGATATCGAAGCCGGGTTCTACAGTAAGGAATGCCAGCACCTGCATCCAGAACTTTCGCCAGTACGGGGAGGCGATAAGGAGCCGGATCCTTGCTGCATTACATGCGAGCACAAAACATGTGTATCCCGCTGCAGCATTGCGAAAGAGCGCGACAAGGATGAGAAAAAGCAGGCCCAGTCAGAGCAGCCGAAACAGCAGCATGAAGCGGAAAACAGGCAGCAGGGGGCACAAAAAGCTGCAAGGCCGGAGCCAACTAAAAAGGATATCAAGGCATTCTATCACTGGATACGCCATTGGATATCAGAGCAGCCGGACAGCCGCATAGATGCCGCAGAGCTTAAAGGCCGGTACAGGAATGCAGGCGGCGGAGGCCAGGGCTTTAGCTACGAGGGGAGCTCAAGGGGCGTTACCATTAACAGCAAAAAGGAAATCACCTGGAATGAGGCAGCAAAGCGCCTGAAGGAAATCCAGGAGGAAGAACGGGAAGCACCCGGCAGAGCGGAAGCGTCTGAGTACAAGAAAAGCAAAGCGGACCCAAAAGCGGAAGAGGACAGAAGGCTGTTGGATTTCTACAGGGCTGTCTATCCCAGTACCCGGCAGATCATAGCAGAGAGGGACAAGCCGGCCATAACCAGGGAATTAAAAACCATGTACGGCAGCACATATGAAAACGGGGAAGGGTGGTACTGCTTCCCGGATAAAATCGTTTTCAGGGACAGGCCCGGAGCAGAGCTGCTGCAGATTACCTGGGGCAGATTCACAGGGGCGCTGGTGGAATGCCTGGATCGTTTCCCTGAAGTGGAAAGACAGATTCTTTTTGCGAATGGGGAAGAATCAGAAGTGGTAGATGCGGATTTTAGGGAGATTGAAGGTGCCGCGGCACCGGAGCGGCCGGAAGAAGCAGAGATACAGCACTACAGCATCAGTGATGTGGAACGCCTGATGCAGAAAGACAAGACCGCGCTGGATGGCTACATCAAATGCATGGAAGAAGACGAAGAGCCAACGCCTATGCTCTTGAAGCTGTATATCTATGTGGATGCTTTGGAGCTGCTCATCCAGAAAATGAACCAAAATATGCATGAAGACATGGAAGGAGGCGGACTGCAATGAACAGGGACATTATAACAATCCAGGACTGCATTGAAAATTATGAGATGAGGGGAAGAGGGGCGGAACTGAATGACGGCAGAGTAATTGGTTTTGTCCCGGAAGGAAACCCGGCAGACACGGCATGGCTGGAACCAGCGGATATGACGGCATGAAACATGTAGCGGTCTACATAGACACAAGCCTTAAGGGGCCGAGGCGCGGTAACGGCGTCTGCCAGTATATCATTGCCTATGAGGCCCTGAACGGCAAAACAGCCGATACAGGCAGCAGGATTTCCAGGGAAGACACTACGGAAAACCAGCTGACAGCAGCAGGACTGGCGGCGGCACTGTTACGGCTGAAGACGCCATGCAGCATCAGCCTGTATCTGGAATGCCCCTATGCGGCGGCAGTGCTGCAGAATGGATGGTACCAGGAATGGCGTTATTCCGGCTGGATGACCGCGAAGGGGAAGCCTGTCCAGGATGCCGGGCTGTGGCAGGAAATAGAAACGCTGCTGTGCCCCCATACTATCCAGGTATTCCTGAAACAGCCGCACCCGTACAGGGAATGGATGCGCAGGGAGCTGCTGAAATATAAAAACGGAAAGGGGTGAGGAAAACGAAAAGCATCATGCACTATAAAGGTGACAGGACATGCTGGCTGTGTATGCGCCTGAACGGGGATTATGATACCAGGGAAGGGCTGCAGGAGCACCATGCCATTCCAGGCACAGCCGGAAGGAAACTTTCGGAACGTTACGGCCTGAAAGTATACTTGTGCCGCCATCACCACACAGACGGCCCGGAGGCTGTACATAATAATGTGGGGAATATGCAGCTGATCAAAAGAAAGGCGCAGGAAGCGTTCGAGAGGGCGTATTCTCATGAAGAGTGGATGGAAGTCTTCGGGAAAAATTATATATGACTTTTGGCGGAATCTGATACATCACAAAAAAAACGGGGCCTGTGTGGTCCCGGAAAGGAGGAACATGAATAATCAGGAAAGGTCGGAATGGTATGGCGATATGATTTTTCATATCTGCCCCAGTGCAGCAGCCATAGGGCGGAGAGAGCCGTACCACCTGACGTATCTGAAGAAATACAGAGAAATTCTTCCGCGTCCTGTAAAGACAGAATGCGGAGGGCTTCCGGTAAACAAAAAAATACGGAGCGGAGGTAAATAATTGTCAGAAAAAAGATTTTACTGGATTCAGCTGAGGGAGGGATTCTTCAAACAGAAAGAGATTAAGAAGCTGCGGAAGATTGCAGGAGGCGATACCTATACCATTATCTACCTGAAAATGCTCCTTGCCGCGGTCAGACAGGGCAACAGGCTGTACTTTGAAGGTGTGGAAGAAACGTTCCCTGAAGAACTGGCGCTGGAACTGGATGAAGAGCCGGAGAATGTGCGCGTGACACTGGCATTTCTGGAGCGCCAGGGGCTGCTCCGCGTCATGGAGGAAGATGAATTTCTGCTGATCCAATGTGGGGAAATGGTAGGTTCTGAAAGTGAATCCGCCGCCAGGGTCAGGCGGCACAGAGAAAAGAAAGCGTTACAATGTAACACGGATGTAACGCGGTGTAACGGAAGCGTAACGCCGCTGTTACGGGACTGTAACGTAGATATAGAGAAAGATATAGAGAAAGATATAGAGAAAGATATTTGTCCGGAGCAGAATTCCTCCGGACCGGCAGAAGCGCCCATCATAACGCTCCCTCTGAATACGGGTGAATACCAGGTATTCCGGCGTGACATTGATACATACGCAGACCTGTATCCAGCAGTAGACGTACTGCAAGCAATGAGGGGTATGAAGGGATGGCTCATGGCCAATCCGAAAAAACGGAAAACCAAGAGCGGCATAGGCAGATTCATTAACTCCTGGCTAGCGAGAGAGCAGGACAAGGGAGGCAATACTGCTGGTAATAATGCCCGGAAAACAGAAAACAGATTTAACCAGTTTATGCAGAACGACTATGATTTTGACGAACTGGAAAAGGAGCTAAGGAGCAATTGATGAACCTGTATATGATTGTGACCAATGACAGGTATGAGCTGCCCGTAAAATGCGGCCTGAGTGCAGGAGAAGCCGCTGAATTCCTGGGGGTGAAGCCCGTCCGTGTATGGAAGATGGCCAGGAAGCCGCCGAAAAAGTCAAAATACAAGGCAGTGGTTGTGGGGAAATACACCCCCGATAAGAAATCATACCAGAAGCAGTACCAGAAGAAATACCGCATGACCCATGACCGGAGCGGATATTTCAGGGAATACTACGAAAGCAGAAAACGCAGACAGAAAGAGGGAAGAGCTGATGAGACAGGTGTTGAAATACCCCGGCAGCAAATGGGGCATAGCCGGGCAGCTGAATGAACTGGTTCCGCCGCACCACAGCTACGTAGAACCGTACTTCGGCAGCGGCGCCCTCCTGTTCACAAAACGGCCGTCCGACATAGAAACCGTCAATGACCTGGACGGAAATGTTGCCAACCTGTTCCGCTGCATCCAGCAGGATTCACAGCGCCTGGCCAGGCTGGTAATGACAACGCCGTTTTCACGGGAGGAATACGACAGGCAGTTTGACGGACAGGACTGCGCATCCAGGTACCAGAGGGCAGCAGGATTCCTTATCCGGTGCTGGCAGGGCCATGGATTCCGGATAACAGGCGGAAAGGCCGGATGGAAAAACGATGTGCAGGGGCGGGAGAAAATGTATGCCCTGTGGAACTGGTACCGGCTGCCGGAATGGATCATAGAGTGTGCGGAAAGGCTGAGGAAGGTGCAGATTGAGAACCGTCCGGCAATTGAAATTATCAGGAGATTCGATTATCCGGAAGTATTCATGTATCTGGACCCGCCCTATATCCTGGGCACCCGGAACGGGAAACGGTACATGCATGAAATGACAGATGCGGCACATGAGGAACTGCTGGATGCCATCCTGTCCAGCTGGGCGAAAATCATGATATCCGGCTATGAATCGGACATGTATAACAGGCGCCTGGAAGGCTGGAACAAAGAATGTTTCAAGAGCTGCGCAGAGGGCGGCAGTCCCAGGACGGAAGTAATCTGGATGAACTACAGGCAGGACATGCAGATGTCAGTATACGATTTTCCGGAGGTGATGCCATGAAACAGTACTGCAGATACTGCTCCCACCTGTGTACCGGAAACGGCATATGGTGTGATTGGCAGCGCAGAGAAATCAGCGAAGCAGCCGCCAAGGCTCAGAACAGATGCCGTGATTTCGCGTTCACGCCCATAGATACATTCGGCAGCATCCGGGAATACACTCCGAGAAAGCCGAAAAAGACAGGTAGTGACAGACAGTGTGACGGGCAGATGAGCCTGTTCTGAAAGGACGGAGACATGGAAAACCAGAAATTGACTTGGATGGATGAAAACGGCGGATGGGGCCTGAAGAATTATGATATCAGACAGGCGCCGGGAGAGCTGATGGGCGCCCTATGTAAGTTACGTGATTATGAGATGAGCAATCTTGACCCCAGACAGCTTCAGGCGGTGGATGCGGAATTTTCCCGGCAGGCGAAGGAGCTGATGCATTACAGGGAACTGGTGAAAAAGGGGCTGCTGGTTGAACTGCCATGCAGACCAGGGGACACGTTATACAGGATTGACACAGACCCGAATATATTCTGCGGAAGCCCGGTGCCGCATACTGTAGACCACATTGAAATCAGGGAAGACGGCAGAGTGCTGTTCGTGGAATCCGGCGGCGAGACGATCTGTGACCTGGAATCCCTGCAGAACGGAATGCCGTATCTGGATTACTACAGGGTATTCCATACATACAGCGAAGCGCAGAGGGCATTAGAACAGCTGATGGAATCCAGAACGGGGCAGCAGCCATATCAGAGATAGCAGCATGTACAGGCGGATGGAGAGAAGCCGAAAGGAGAGCCGGAGTGGACGCTGCGGTAGCAGAGAAAGGACAGTGGCAGAATGACGGTAAACGTGAAAGCGGTAACAGAAACAAATTATACTGTTGATATTCCAGATATTCCAGCTGCGGATGAGGATAAATTCTTCAGGGAATTGTCGCAAAAATCGTACATGGATGACATAATGGATATCGAAGACGTATTGGAAGAGAAAAATGTGTATTATGAAACCACCGAAGGAGAGACCTATTCTAGGATAGAAATGCAGCGTTAGAACCATATGCTCCTGTGGAACTTCGGAACACATAGATAGGCAAAAAAAGGATAAAACAATACAAGCGAAACAAAATTAGACTGTTCGCCGAGCGACAGGTGGGAGAATATGGGAAAAAGAGATATAAAGTGTGCAGAATGTGAATATGGAGAGTATTTAAGCGTGTTTAATTCTTACACTTGCCGGAACGCCAAATGCAGAGACGTACCAATATTCAAGGGCAAAACGCATCCGCACTGTTGCCCTCTTGTGGGAGGCAAGAAATATTTTTCCCACGGAAAACATAAAGGCATTGTGGAAGTGAAAATACCACTAAGAGGTTGATTGTGGAGGGAAATATGAAGAGATTAACGAGCGACAGAAATGTGTATGAAATGGGTGTGGTCGAGCTGGCACATAATTCCTGCTACCGCGGCGAGGACGGATCTGCAAGGTACAGAGATTATGACATAGACATTAATGCCAGGGCATTAGCAAGAAAGCTGTTGAAAGACTATGCAGATAATGGTTATGAATTTCTTGATGATGACGATTTTGACGGCTGGATGGCGGACTTCCTGTATGATGGCATGGACAGTTTGGAGGGCCTGATTGCATTGTTCTACCGGAACCTGTGGGCAATGGCGGACCTGAGGGAGCGGCTGAAATATTATGAGGACTTAGAAGAACAGGGGAAACTACTAAAACTTCCTGCAGCAATGGGAGATGAAATATTTTTTATATTCATGGATTGCCCAAAAGATTACAAAGAGGAATATTGCAGAGACCATAAGGGAAGTTGCGAAAATTGCCATCATAGAGTGCCAGAAATAGTGAGTAAAGATTTTCAGATGTCGGATATTCCAAATATGGATAAAATCTTTGCAACCAGAGAAGAAGCCGAAGCCGCATTGAAAGAAATGGAAAAGAATGGTGGAAAATGAACAGTGATTTGATCAGCAGAAGTGCAGTAATGGACTATTTAAGGGAACAGCAGGCAGGCGTCATCATAGAAAAAAATAAAAATGGATTTATTGGTTCAGATGTATGTGATGGTATGAGTTCGGCAGTAAGTGCTTTCATGAATTTTATCGTACAGTTGCCTGCTGCGTATGATGTGGATAAGGTAATTGAAAAAATATCTCTGCTGCAGGAGAACGCAGAAAATAATGATCTGAATGCATACATGGAAAAAGCGGCGTACAATACAGCCTACTTTGACTGCATAGAAGCTGTAAAATCCGGCGGCATTGAATGAAATCGGATATGGCCAGTGGAGGAATAGTATGAAAGCAGTATTCATAATGGAAATGCCGGATTATTGTGAAGAATGTCCATTAGAAATGGATGTGGAAGATGCGCAAGGGAATGTGTGGGTGTGGAATGGAAATATCTGCAGAGGATGCGGAAAACGGAATGCGGATATGTTCCAAAAACCGGACTGGTGCCCATTAGTGCCAATGCCGGAACATATCCCGGTACAGGGAGCGGAGGCTGTCAGTTCTCCGTCCCTTTCCGGCAGAATCTATGAGGGACTGAAAGAGGCAGCAGCAATGGGCTGGAATAATTGCCTGGATGCGATAGCGGGAAGCCCCGCAAGTTCTAATTAAGAAAAGACAGTTGCGACGTCGCAAATCTGTATGGCAGCAGACACAGGGAGGGCAAATGACTAAGAAGCAGTTGGAATCATACAAAAGCATGAAAGCAGAAATCAAGGAGCTACAGGAGCGGATTGATTTCCCGGATAATAATGCAATGATAGGCAGCAGCATTATCAATGATTACCGCAGCGGCTACCCTGTGCCGCAGGCTGTAGTAGGTTTTGACTGGGACGGGATGCAACGGAGGGAAAAGAGATACAAGAGAAAGATTGCTGAACTGGAAAGGGAATGTGCTGAAATCGAAGAATTCATAGAGAATATCAGTGACAGCATGACACGGCGCATCTTTCGTATGTATTACTTAGAAGGTGCCTCGCAGCAGGAAATAGGCCATGCACTGCATCTTGAGCGAAGCAGCATCAGCCGGAAAATCCATAAACATTTACCTTAATCCGTGAAACTCAAACTTGTTAAATGCCTGAAAAGTCTGCGATTATG
>CAJUAP010000078.1 GCA_910584435.1 uncultured Acetatifactor sp. | reverse complement strand
CTTGCTATAACGTTGTCTATTTCCCATACATTTTTAGTTCTTCGGACCTGTAACGATTATATATTTATATCCTCCAACAACCCATCATCAAATATCGGTATAGCATCATAACGTCCCAATAAATATTCTTTGTCTATTTTCTTATCGTAACGTTCCTTGTAACGATTTAGCGAATATAAATTTGAGCTATGATCCCCTTTTCTTTTCACAAACCAAATTTCGTCCTGTCTGACCAGATCCAAATCCAATAAGTTAATATCATGCGTTGTTGCAATTATCTGGCTCGTATCATCTTCTGTCAATTGATAAAACAGCTCAAGAAATTTCCGGGTAAGATTCGTGTGAAGGCTTCTGTCAATTTCATCAATAAAAATAACCCTATTTCCATTGTGCTCATAAAATAAGGGGATAAGGTCAAATAACCTTTGTGTTCCATCAGATTCATCTAAATATTCAAAAAGCTCCTGCATGTTACCATGATTTTGCACCATTTTTGTCGTAATAATATTCCCTTCGTCATCTTTACTCAAAGAGTATACCTGACTATTTACCTTGAACATTACAGGATCATCCCCTATATCATTCGAAATCCTGGCTTTTAATTTTTCAGCGTCTTCCTTCGGGATACCTTCAAAAATTTTATCAAACTCCATTTGTCCTAGCTTTGATTCCACAGATTCAATACCAGTATCAAAATATTTTAGGAGTTTTGAAAAAACATTTCTGAGCTGCTCATCTTCAACCATCTGGTTTAAACCACTATATTGACTGGTCGGAAATATGATAATCATGCTTTGAAACCAAATAAAAACATCTAGAATTTCAGAAAGGACTCCTTGCCTGCCGTTGCTTCTTTCAGCTATATCACTTAAAATGCTTTTTTTCTTCATAGACTCAGATATATTTTCACCAAAATCGCCCAAATAAATTTCCCATCTCATTTTTTCTTCAGCATCTTTAATTTTAATTTCACTTTCAGTAAGATTTATGCCATTATCGTCAATATTCCTGTTAAAAATATAAGTCTCTGCGCCACTTTTCTCTATACGAATCAACCATTCTGAAAGAATTTCTTTTTCTGCATAGGATATCGCAATCCCATAAGAATATTCCTTCCCCGTATGTGTGATCAGCCTGTACTCAAAAACTCCTGGTGTCTTATAACACTCACCGGATATTCTAAAATATTTTTTGTTTAAATCAACCTCTCCCAAGCCGTCTAATATAATATCTCTTGAAAAATCAATCGCTTTCACTAAATTACTCTTTCCACTAGCATTGGCACCATAGATAAGTCCTGTTTTTAATATTTTCTTTCCATTGCCATTTAAAATGTGTTCCTTATGCCTTGCCACCTTAGATGCTGCCATTGACATTGTTTGCGCGGTTTTGAATGACAAATAATTACTGACTGAAAAGCCTATAAGCATCTCTTTCTGCTCTCTTTCTGCTATTTTATATTTATATTAATATGCCATCCATTATATTGTGAATAATTCTCTTGTGTCAATAGATTTATATGCTTTTTCTCTACATTTTAATCCATATCAGAGTTTTTTTCTCATTTTCTCTTGGCAAGAAATATTCTATATATTATTTTTTACTTACGGGAGCATTAGGACTCATTTTATGCAAATGCTAATAAAGGTAAAAAGATGGCCTATCGGCCATCTTTCAAACTAAATCTCTGATTCCTATCTCAGATGATTTTTCAGGATAGGTCTTAGCTGATATGCTAATGTTGCTGCTAAAACTATCTTCAATGCATCTCCAAGGATAAAAGGGACAACACAAACCATCAATGCCTCTATAAATCCTGTTTTAATACTGAACATATACCAACACGTTCCTGCAGTCGTATAAGCAAAATATCCCGCGAGCATTGCTAATATCAAAATGTAGATCTTATTCCCATGCCGTTTGGTAATATATCCTACCAGCCATGCAGCAAGGATATATCCTGCTATGTATCCGCCAGTTGGTCCCATCAACACTCCAAATCCGCCTTTAAATCCAGAAAAGACAGGAACACCAACCACACCAAGCAACACATATACAGCTTGACTGATGGCACCTAATTTCGCGCCTAATAAAGCTCCAGCCAAAAATACTGAAAATGTCCCAAGGGTTATCGGAACAGGTCCGATTGGTATTGCTAATTGAGTTAATACTGCAGTCAATGCGGCAAAAAGAGCCGCAATACACAAATTAAATGTTTTCATTTTTTTTAACCTCTTTGCTGTATCGATGTCCAAGTGAAGCAAGCCAGCCTCTCCCCTTTTTCTTTCTGCGAACCCGCAGGTGCAAAAGGAAATCCATGCAGACCAGCAGTATCAAAGCCCCTGCAAGAACCTCCGCCAGAATAACCCTCCGCCAAAGGCCAAACATCTTCTGCCAGACAAAAAACTCCTGATGAACGGCAAGACTTTGTATCTGCTCTGCCTTATCCTTAAAAAGCCTGCTGAAAAATTCAAAATCCGACCAGTAGGTAGGCAGGTAATCGCTTCCCGGATTCGCCGCATTTACTCCCGCTATCATGATCACGAGCGCTGCCGCCAGACAGCACGGCAGGATACACTGCCTGCCGATCTCCGCCGCTTTGACACCCATCCGTTCCCCGCCTTTTTCATTCTCTATCCTTTTTGGCTTCTTACGGGTTTTCCTCGAAGCCGCAATTCCAATCACAATCAGAGAAACTGCCAGAATCATAAAATACAGCAGACTATCCAGAACATAATACAGCTGGCCGTCTATCTGCTGGCCGTCAGTGCTTCCAAATAGCGCTTCGATGATACTGACCGCCTGATTTACAGACTGGCCCTCCTCCTTTTTGCGCACCGTAATCCCGTCAAATACTTCCCCTTCCCCTGCCGGAATCACACAGATAGGAGCACTCCCTTTCAGCACTCCGGCAATCTGCCAGCTCTTTTCATCCATTCTGACTTCCAGTCCCAGCACATTATCCGAGCCAAACAACTGCCGGACCGTATCCTGGTCAAGCAGACAGACATTCTTTTCTCCTTCCGTAAAATACCTTCCGACAGCCAGCTCCTTCCCAAAGACGGCGGCCGGCTGACCCTTCATCTGATAGCAGGATACTTTCTGGTCGTGCCCGGTATCCTCGGACAACACCTTGAAATCCCCGCATGCTTTCCAGACTGCCCCTTCTGAAAAAATCTCACTGTCTTCACTTTTTTTCCATTGCTCAAAAGCCGTTTCTGTCACTGCCCCTGCCGGATAAGATAAGGAAATCATGTCTGCCTGTTCCTTTAACCGCAAAAGCCCGTTTATAATCCAGATATTTACCATGACAAATACCAGCATCAGCACCAGGATTCTGATTTTCTGCCATCTTATTTTCATTCTCTCACCTATGCCTGTTTCCATACAAAATGCATTGATCCCATTCTTATCACTTTCATAGATAATTATCATCCGCATATCCGTTTTTACTCTTTCAGCCTTACCCGGTCTCCTTCTACCACATACTTTTCAGATGATACAATCACCTGATCCGTGTTCGTAAGCGTGGAAGTGATTGCCGCACTTTTCGCATCTTTCTCTAACACAGTAACCGGAACGCGCTTTGCAGTCTGCAGCGTGCCAAGCATACGGTCTTCCTCGGAAAGAACCAGACAGTACGTTTCATTTGCATCTTCCCGCAGCGCGCTAAGCGGAATAATCTGGTCATACTCTTTTTCTGATGAGGTCTCAATACGCCAGGTAAACTGTTCCCCGCCTCCCACATTTGTATTCTCCGGAAGCGGCGCCCGCCAGAATGTCTGCATAGAAGAAGCGCCCTGGCCTGCCGCGTCATCTCCGCTGCCTGCCCCTGCTGTTTCTCCTGTCTCTGTTCCTATGGATTCAATCTTTACGGTTTTTTTCTTCCCTGCAGCAAGCTGGACTCCCACTTCGGCGCCGACCTTTAATTTTTCTTTATCTTCTGCCTTAACCATGCCTTTTAGCTGGAAACCGCCGCTCCCAGTCACAAAAATTTCCGAGCCTGTAGTCACCGCGCCGGCCTGCACGCCAACCTGCAATACGGTACAATCTGAAACTGCGCAGATCTTACCGTCTGCCGCCTGATAGGACAAAAGCCGTTCCAGCTCCTTTCTGGCCTGTTCAGCCTGCACCTGCGCTGCTTCTGCCCCCAAAAGCGCCGCCTGAGACGCATTTGCTGCATTCGTATTCTGGGCCGCGTCCTCCTGTCTTGCCAGTTCATAAGCATTCTGCGCCTGGTTTACGGCCTGCTGGGCTGTCTGCACTCCTGCATTCGCTTCCTGAAGTGCCGCTTCCAGCTCCTGCTTCTTCGCAGCAACGTTGTCCTCTTCCCCGTCCAGTACAGGCGAATTGATAAACTGGTTGTAGGCTGCCTCCGCCTCCGCCGCTTTCTGCTGAGCCGTCTGAAGCCCAAGCTGCGCCTCGGAAAGCGTCTGCCCTGCCCCTGTCGTTGCCGGAACCCTCGCCGGTTCCCTGGCAGATACCTGCTGTTGTGATACCTGCAATTCTAACTGGTTCAGTTCAGCCTGTTTCTTATCAATTGACTGCTGCAGATACTCCTTACGGAATTGAACCAGACGCTCCCCCGCTTTTACCGTGCTTCCCGGATCTGCCACCCATTCCACCTGCTGTTCAGGCCATAAAAATATCTGGTCCTGCTGTACCGTCACCACAGTACCGTTCCCATCGTAAGAATAAGACAGCTTTCCCCGTCCCACCTTCTCTACTCCCACCTGTGCTACCAGCATAGAGGCTGCCGCTCTGGAAATAACCCCGCCGGCCGCCATAATGATCAGAAATCCGGCAATAATCCGAATCATCCATTTTTGATTTATCTTTTTTTTCCTGTCCACTTCGTCAATCCTTCCATAATTAGTGTCTTGTCTCGTTGACAGACAAGCGAACCCATACATATCCCTGTAAAAAGTGGTTAAGCCTTCACCCCGGATGCCACAATCCCCTGTTCCAGGCTGTCCTGGCCATAGAAGAACAAAAGCAGCGCCGGGAGCAGTGTTATGATGGATGCCGCAAAAGCTGCCGCAATCTCCGTATTTACCATCTGCGGCAGATAAAGCGACAGGGGCCACAGTGCCTCTGTCTTAAGGTATGTCATTGGCTGTTCGATTGTATTCCAGTATTCCAGGAATCCCAGTATCAGGATAGAGAAAATACCTGGCATCCCCAGCGGTATGCCCATAGATACAAATATCCTTAAGTCCCCGGCGCCGTCAATCTTTGCCGCCTCCAGCAGTTCCTTCGGAATACCTGCAAAGGTCTTCTGCAGGATAAATACCGGCAGTGTGGAGAAAATACCCGGCAGGATCACCGCCGCACGGGTGTCCATTAAATCCATCGTATTCAGGACCAGATACCCGGATACCATTGTTACCTGAAACGGCAGGATCATCAGAAGCATATACAAAAACCACAGCACCTTTTTCCCCGGAAAACGGAACTGGGCAAATGCCCATGCCGCAGGCACCGCTGCAAGGAGCTGCCCTGCCAGCACCAGGATGGTCTGTATCATGGAATTCCAGAAAGCGGTAAAATACTCCGGCGAATCCAGCAAAAGGCGGACATACGCGCGCAATGTCGGGTACATGGGGAAAACACGCAGTTTTGCACTTTCCCCATAATCTGCAAGCACCGCGCCGCATGTTTCCAGAAGTTCCTGTCTTCCCATCAGAGAATTTGCAGTAAGCATAAAGAGCGGAAATACCATAACCGCAAGGACAATCAGAAGGAACAGCCTAAGAGCCCACTGCACCAACACTTTATATCCTCCGCTCTTCGATTTTCTTTGTATGATTTTTCCACCATTCTTCCGCACCCAGTATCCCTCCTGTCAGAATGACTAACATCACAGCCGCCGCCGTCATCTTCTGAATATCCAGATTCACAAACCAGTTGTTGAAAAGATGCTGCAGCATATAAATACTCTCATGGGGATAATCTCCCGCCAGCAGATACGCCTCCCGGAATACCCGGAATGCGTTCACAAACGAAAGAAGCCCCGTTACAAATGTTGTTTCTTTTAACTGAGGCAGGGTAATATACCAGAAACAGGCCCATTCTCCCGCCCCCTGTACCCTTGCCGCCTCATACTGCTCCTCCGGAATCGCGCCAAGCCCCGCAAGCCAGAGTATCATGTCATAGCCAAGATTCTTCCATATATAACAGGCAACCAGTATCCAGAACGCCGAGTCAGACGCAAGCCAGTCACGCCCAGTAATCCCGAATACTCCTACAAGCTGCCCAAGCCATCCTTTTTCATCAAATACCATCTGAAAGAAAACCACTACAGAGGCCGCCGGAATCGCCATCGGAAGAAGGAACCCTGTCTTCATCCATCTCTGGAACTTTGTCACATGGCCTACTAAAACCGCTGTGCCAAGCGACAGGACCAGAAGCAGGGGAAGGCAGACCGCCATGAATCTCGCCGTATTCCCTGCTGCCAGTCGAAACGCCTCATTTTCCACCACCATCCGGTAGTTTTCCATGCCCACAAATCCGCTGCCTACTGCCTGCTGAAAAGACCTTTTGACAACATCCATAAATGGAATGAGCACGAAGCCCCCCGTCCCCAGGAGGCTTGGGAGCAGGAACAGGTATCCGTTCCTGACCTCCCTGCCTTGTCTTTCCGATCTCTTTTTATTCCGCAAGGTACGTATCCACTTTTTGCGCGATGTTTTTCGCTGCCGTTTTTGCATCAACATTTCCTCCCAGACATTCATCTGCCTCTGTCTGATAAATATTCCAGATGACACAGTCCTGTGTAGCCGGCTTCTCTAATGTGCGGCAAATGGCAATCAGGCCATCGACCTCCTCTTCTGTCGGGTAGCTTACATCCAGCACAATCTCTTCCTCGCCTTCAAACTTCCAGCTTGACATGGTCACAAGCCCTGTTGCATATTCACTTGCCAGCTCCTCCTTGAGGATTCCCATTCCGGATTCCAATACCGACAGTCCGTCTCCTACCGGCTTGCCCTGTACTTCCGGCGAAAACAGATACTTCACAAATTCCTCTGCGATGTCCTTCTGCTTTGTGTCTTTATTAATTCCTATGATACCTTTCGGTATATAAAGCCCATCCAGTGTATCCGGTGAAAGGCTCATCTGACGCATAAGCGTATACGGGGTCATCATATCCGTCACGCTTGCAATCTTACTGGTGGCAACGCTGTCCGGATGGTTGATAATGGCTGCGCTTCCTCCGTTGCTGAACATATCCTGCTGGAAAATCTTTGCCGCCGTTCCCATATCCATCTGGGCCGAACCGTCCTCGTCGAATATCTCCGCCCGCGCATTTGCCGCAATCTTAACTTCTATCTCCAGCAGGTCTGCCAGCTTCTCCTGGTCAACCTTGCCGTCCTTATTAATAATCTCATCCTGATACATCTGGAATAAGAAATCACGGATATAATCCCTCTGCGCAATTCCAAATATGCTTGCCTGGGGATGTTCTTCCAAGTAGGATTTCAGGCTGTCAAGGGATGACAGCGCTGCCTTTGTATTTTCATCCCCGTATATCACCGGCACGCTGAATTTCACCGGCATCCCGTATATCTTCCCGTCCTTCTGCGCTGTGCTTTTCAATATGGATTCCAGATACGTCTCCTGCGCTGTCAGCCCATCTGCCAGGTCTGTCAGGTCAGCCAGAATTCCTTTCTCAATATACGACTCTGCCGAGAGTCCGTCTAACAGAAGCACATCCGCCCCGTTTCCTCCAAGCAGCTCTGTGTTCAGGGTACGGATATCGTCCATGGTAATCCCTTCCTCTTTCCCCGAAGTCAGGAATTCTACTTTAACATCCGGATGTGCCTTCTGGAATCCGAGAAGCGCATCCTCTACCGTCGCATTTTCCGAAAGGCCGAATACCCTCAGCGTATTTTCGGGAACCGCCATTGCCTCGGCGTCATACGCATAATGCATAAGGCTCCACGTTGACGCCTTTGGCTGGCTGTAGAGGACATAAAAATCATCCTCCTGCCCTTTTATGAATCCCGCTATACGGTTCAAAGAAGAGCCCATTGACGCCATCGTGCCATCCAGGATTACTTCTCCAACCTCATTGCCCAATACCATCCGCATGATACCTTCTCCGGAAATGATGTACCAGTTTTCTTCATTCCCGCACATCATGATCCCTTCCTGCTGGTCAATCTTCATCGTGCCCTTCTCTGCTGCCCCGGAATCATAGACCGTAATGACACCATCCTCCGTATTCGCTGCCATATCCCCGTTTTCCGCCGCAAAAAGCATCCTCTGCTCGCTGGAACTGCCTTCTACACTGTTAAGCTCCTGCATGACCTCCATCGAAGAGGCGTCGATCACTACCACCTTTGACTGGTACATGTCACTCAGCCAGTAGTTCCCTGCCCCGTCAACCTGAAGATTGGTCACCGCAGGATACCCGTTATCGCCCTGCTGGCTAAGATAAGGAATAGACTGCTCAGTACCTGTCTGTCCGTCCTCACTTTTTGCAATATGCGTAAGCATCTCTTCGTCCGTACTTCTTGCAATCTGTGCCCCCTCTTTTGTTTCCTGTATCTCCTGCAGGCGGAGGTTCTGCCCTCCGTAAAGCTGGCCAATCCAGTCCAGCGGGGTCTGTTCCCAGTTCCCTTCCTTATATTCATAACGGAATACCTTCGTATCTTCTGCCTCTGAAAATAGAACCGGGTTTCCATCCTTTGACTTTGCCATGTTCAGGATCTTCTCCCCCTCCTGTATCGGCAGCTCCATATCATTCTCCACATAACGGCCCTTCACAGAAGTATTCTCTTTATTCTGTTCTTCCGTTTTTCCCTTGCCGCAGCCGGATAATAAACCTGCTGCCAATACGGCAGATAACAAAAATGCCGCCGTACGCCTTACATATCTTCCATGCCTTCCCATTTTCATTCACATAATCTCCCTTCATACATAATGCGCAGTTTATGAACAGCTGCACGCCAGCTTGCTGAAAGCAGGCAGGTCATAAATGCTATCTACCACTATACACATTTTTCCTCAAAAAGACTTCCAAGAACAAAACTACTTTTCCGCCCTTTGTTAAGGTTTTTTTGAGGTTTCCATCATCTCACAGCATTTTACATTCACCATCGCCCCTGACTCTGGCTCCTCCACTTCTGCCTCGATTCCTCCCCTGTAATCAAGAGGATGCTAAAAAGGGCCCTGCCGGAAAATGATTTGTTTCCCGACGAGCCCTTTTTAGTACCATCTCATATTATGTACATCCAGTCCATCCTGCCAATATATAACAGCTCATCTGCTCAATTACCAAAATCCATAATCATTACGGAAGAAGCATGTATGGTATCGCCATCCCTCGTACCTGATACTTCTGCCGACCTGCCGCTTACCAAATCAGCGCTGCTGCCCGGTGTATCTGTATGCGTTGCCCCCATATCCGTAGATGAGCGCACCGTAAAGGTGGTCTGTTCTGTAAATATAATCTCCAACTGTTTCGCTTCCTCCGGATCAAGCACCGCAACCTGCCCCGCATCTCCCTGGTCGTCTGTCTGAATCTCCTTTCCCGTAAAAGAGCCTTCTAAAACTTCTCCTATTTCTACTGACAGCCCGTTTATCGGTGTGCCTGTGCTTTCCGTCTCCCCGGCTATCTCTGGATTGTCGCTGTCCGGCGTTTGCCCTGCCTGTGTATCTTCCGTCTTCTTTTCCGGTTTTGAAGCTCCCTGTGTATCTGTATCCTTCGTACTGTCTTCTTTTCCGCTTCCGCATGCCACAAGCAGCAGCGCCAAAAGGGCTGCGACTGCCATGACGCATAATCTTCGGTTTCTGTTCTTTCCTTCATTTGCCATCTCTAAAATCCTGCCTTTCTAAAATATTTGTCATATATATCCTACCAAGCCATTCTCTAAAAAAACTCTAAAGCTGCTAAAATTTTTGTGAAATTAAAATCCAAGAAAATTTGACATGATATTATTGAAGTGGTATTATACTAATAAGCAGTTGAGTATGACCCCTTCTGCTATATTTTTTATACCATGTACTATATTGACATGGATTATATTTTTTATGATTATTTCTGAAATAGGAGTTTGATATAAATCAAGCTCCTATTTTTAATTTCTATATCCACACCAAAAAATCATTTATCCTCGCCCCATCCCCCTCCAGCCAAACATGAAAAGATTTATAAAATACAAAAACGGCCCTTCATTTTGCAAAAGAGAACGAGGTTATTGTCCGCAGTCTGCCCTGATGATAGAATCGCATTGTGATTTATATGATTCAAAGTAAGGAGTATGAAAGATGCGTATTTTAATTGTAGAAGACGACAGAGAATTATGCAGTGCCTTAAAATTACAGCTTTCTGCCAAAAAACATACCGTTGACTGCTGCCACGCCGGAAGTGAGGCAATCTATCTTGCCATGTCCGGCGCTTACGACCTGATTCTTTTGGACCGCATGCTGCCAGAGCTCGACGGACTGGCTATCCTGAAAGCCATCCGCCAGAATCACATCAGCGTACCCATCATCCTGACAACTGCACTGAGTTCTGTAGACGACCGGATTGCCGGCCTGGACTGCGGAGCAGACGACTATCTGGTAAAACCCTACGCCATAGAGGAGCTCCTTGCGCGTATCCGCGCCCTCTCCAGAAGGCCCCTTGCATTTTCAGACCAGACCTGTCTATCCTTTCTGGATATCCAGTTCGATATGGAGGCCAGGATTCTGACCTGCAACGAAAAAGAGCAGCGCCTTTCCAAACAAAAAGCTCTCCTCATGGAATTCTTCTTACGCAATCCGGGGAAGACCCTGACAAGGGAGCAGATCTTCCTGCGTGTCTGGGGTTCAGAAAGCGCCGTAGAAGACGGCAATCTTGATACATATATTTATTTTCTCAGAAAACACCTGCGCTCAATGGGGAGCCGGGCAAATATTGCCACAGTACATGGCATGGGATACCGATTGGAGGACGGCAATGTTTCCTAAACTACAGAGAAAGTTAGTTTTTCTTTATACCTTAAGTACCGGGCTGATCATAACTTTTATCCTGTCCATAACATTTCTTTTCTACTTTACCTCACAGGAAAACCGCCAGGAATCACTGTTCCAAAAACATCTTTTTACTCTGATGTCCCAGCTTCAGGGTAATTCCCAGTTTACGGATTTATTTCTGGCACAGATGGAGGAGAAAAACCAGCTCATCATTCATATAGAAGAAAACAACTCGCCCCTTTTCTTTCCTGGTTCATACAGACCGGATACGAGACGGGAGGTTCTTCTTTCATATGCAGAGAAAGCCGCGGACAAGGAAGGCATTTTCACAGATTCCTACCCTATCTCCTCAAACATGCTGCAGACCTCCATATTTCAAATCCATGGAGACAGCCGGGATGTCTATCTTGGGAATATCCTTGTCCTCCAGACCCCTGCCGGATATAAGAAGCTCACCCTGCTGCAGGACATCTCTGACAACAGGAAAAAATCCCTGAAAACCGGATGTTTCTATTTATTTATCGACCTGTTTGGAATCCTGCTCCTCTTTCTGAGCGGCCGTTGGTTCGTCCGCCGTTCCCTGCGCCCTCTGGAAGAAACATACCAAAAGCAGCAGGATTTTGTAGCCGCAGCCTCCCATGAGCTTCGTTCTCCGATTGCAGTCATCCAAATGACCGCAGATGCAGTCTCTTCCCATTCAGCAGAGGATACCCGTCTGCTTTCTGTTATTAAAAACGAATGCCGCAGGGGAAGCACCCTGATTAAAAATCTTCTGCTCCTTGCTTCTGCCGAACAGAGGGAATGGGCTGTAAGAAAACGGAAATTTGAAATAGACGATCTCCTCCTAAGCCTTTTGGAGCTTTACGAACCGCTCTGCCTGTCCAAAAACGGAACCCTGCAGTTACGCCTGCCGGAGGAGCCGCTTCCGCCAGTATCAGCAGACCCCGAACTATGCCGGCAGATTTTGACCATCCTGCTCGATAACGCCATCGCATATTCTCTGACGCGGCCTTCAAGAAAAATCCTTCTCAGGGCTGAACACTGCCATCCCCATACACTGGTTTATGTCGTGGACCATGGCCCCGGAATCCCTGACGAGGAAAAAGAATTTATCTTTGACCGCTTTTATAAAAGTGATAAATCCCGGAATAAAAAAGACCATTTCGGACTTGGCCTGTCCATTGCCATTACCCTTGCAAAAATCCAGGGATTAAAGCTTGGCGTGCAGGATACAGACGGCGGCGGAAGTACTTTCTATTTGCAGATATAATCAAAAATGACAGGAGGATCAAACACATGCCATACTACAAAAAACCTGCATTCTGGCTAATAACCGCAGCCACCATGATATGCCTTACCGTATTTATACTCTTTTCCAGGAATTTAAAGGTAGACAGCAGTAATCCCGCAGCTTCAGCGGATGATAAAAAGCATTCGGCTTCTTTTTCGGCTGCCATCGTAGAAGCCGATGAGCATTCCTTACTGGTCGAACCTGTGGAGGGCTCTGCTGAATTATCATCCTCTGACCGCATTTCAATCCCTATAGAATATATGCCAAAATCCCACACTCCAAAGGTTGGGGATATCATCAGCATCCAGTATAACGGTGAAATTATGGAATCCTATCCCGCACAACTGGGGGAAATATACGACGTCCGGCTTGTAGAAGCAGACAGCGGCAGACCCCGTTATCA
The DNA here is from genome assembly GCA_910584435.1 of uncultured Acetatifactor sp. Taxonomy (GTDB): domain Bacteria; phylum Bacillota; class Clostridia; order Lachnospirales; family Lachnospiraceae; genus Acetatifactor. The sequence goes on along the minus strand of CAJUAP010000078.1, from coordinate 3,780 downwards.
CGCCAATTAGCGCCCTATTTGCTCATGTTCCAGGCCATCTCCCAGAAAGCCAGCTCGTAGCGGGAACAGGCCACAAAAATATCTTCCAGATGCCGCACCTGCTGTTCGGTATAGTGCAGGGTCAGCCGGTCTGTCATTTCCAGCAGCAGGACGTTCGCTTCACTGTAATGGGAATCAGCGTAGCCTCTGACCCAATCACCGTAGAATGGATGCTCCTGTGCCGACGGATTGTTCTCTACAATCTTTTTGGCAATCACCTCATAGCTGTAGGCACAGGACAGGATAGCGGCCAGAATCTCCGCCTCCCCCTCCTCATAAGCCACCCGGAGCATATAGGACGTATAGGAAAGATTGTCCAGCGACCGGGGCGTTGCCTCCAGCTCCTCCCGTGAAACTGAGAACTTACCCATATAGCCCCGATGGATATCCATCTCTCCCTCGGTCAGCAGGGTCACATACTTGGAGAAAAGCTGAATGGTTTCGAGGCTTTTTGCCTTGGCAATGCCCAGGGCGAACACCTTGGCATACTCCTCCAGATAAAGGTAATCCTGAATGATGTAATACTTAAACTTCGCCTGCTCCAAAGTACCGTCCTGGATACCCTTCACAAAGGGATGCTCATTGTAAGCCGCCCAAATGTCTTTTGTTGCGGATAAAAGCCGTTCTGTTGTCTTTATGGTTGTTTTCATGACTCTGCCTCCTTTGCGTATTCACCGGTCAGATTGAAATTATGCTGCATGGGTCCCCGGCCCTTCCCCAGGTTCAGCATGGCATTAAGCGCGCCGGAGATGTATTCTTTGGACCGCCGGATGGATGTGGGCAGGTCAAATCCCTTGGCCAGATTTGCCGCTATGGCGCTGGACAACGTACAGCCGGTTCCGTGGGTATTGGGATTATCAATGTGGGTTCCGTAGAACCATGTCCCCGCGCCATCCGCATAGAGGTAATCATTGGCGTCGTTGATGTTGTGCCCGCCCTTGAGCAGGACCGCGCATCCATAGGCGCCGCTGATCTGTCTGGCCGCGGCTTCAATATCCTCCTGGCTTTGAATGGCCATGCCGGACAGGATCTCTGCCTCCGGGATATTGGGCGTAGCCACAGCCGCCAGGGGGAGCAGGCAGGTTTTCAGTGTATCCACCGCCTCTTCGGAAATCAGCCGGTCGCCGCTGGTAGCCACCATTACCGGATCCACCACAACGTTCCCCGCCTGATAGAAGCGCAGCCGCTTGGCAATCTTCTCAATCAGTCCGCAGGAGGCCACCATACCGATCTTCACCGCATCGGGCGGGATGTCCTCAAATACCGCGTCAATCTGCTGTCCGAGAAAATCGGGTGTCATCTCTACAATTTCTCTTACACCGGTGGTATTCTGCGCTACCAGCGCCGTAATGGCGCTCATGGCGAAAACACCGTTCATGGTCATCGTTTTCAGATCGGCCTGAATCCCGGCGCCTCCGCTGGGGTCTGTCCCGGCGATTGATAATGCTGTTCTCATTGCTATCTCTCCTTTGCATTATTTTTATTAAGCGACGGAAAGTGGTGCCCCCGATCCGCCGCTTGAAGCTTCCGGATGTTAGGAAGTAAATTCCTTAAACCGGAAGGAACTTCTGAAGTTTATCCAGCTGCGTCAAGTCTTTCAGGTATACGTCGGACAGAACGCGGATTTCTTCCTGATTCTTTTCATGGCTGTCACAGACCGCCGCCACAGGGAACCCGGCTTTTTTCGCCGCTTTGACGGCATAGAGCGCGTCATCAAACACAACCGTCTCTGACTTTTCTGTTCCCAGGAAGCGAAGCGCCGCCTCAAAGATATCCGGCTCGTCCTTGCCGTGTCCCACTTCATTGCATGTGAAAATCCCGCCAAAATAAGACAGCGCTTTGCACCGCTTCAGAGCGGCCTCCACCAGATACCGGTCAGTGGCAGTGGCGATACACAGCTTGACGCCGCTTGCCCTAAACTGCTTAAGCAGCTCCTCCACCCCCGGTTTCAGCGGGACCTCAAAACGGTAAAACTGCTCCAACATGGCGTTGACCCCATCCATGATCTCATCAATACCAAGCTTCACGCCATACTCGGTCTGATAGTAGCGGGCCGCCTGGCGCAGGCTCATATTCTTAAACACCTCGTTCAGATTCTCTTTCGGCTCATATCCGATAGAGCGCAGATAAGTCTCTCCGATGGTGTCCCAGATAAACATGGAGTCCAACAGCGTGCCATCCACATCAAAAATCGCGCCGCGAATCCTCATGCCCTCACCATCCCCTCTGCCAGCAGGCGAAGCTTTCGGCAGGTATCCTCAATATCCTCCGCCGAAAAAATGGCTGATACCAGGGCCACACCGTCCACGCCGCTGCCAGACAGCTTAAGTAGGTTGCCCCGGTTAATGCCTCCGATGGCCACAACGGGCACGTCAACCGCATCACAGATGGCACGCAAGGTCTCATTCGTCATCTGATCCACATCTGTCTTCGTGCTTGTGGGGAACACCGCCCCCAGGCCCAGATAGTCCGCGCCGTCCCGGACAGCCCGTCGTGCTTCTTCCACCGTATGGACAGAGACACCCAGAATCATAGCGTCCCCCACCCGGCGGCGGACCTCGCCCGCCGTCATGTCCTCCTGGCCTACATGGATACCGTCCGCCTGGCAGGCGATAGCGACGTCCACATTGTCATTCACAATGAACGGCACGCCATACCGGCGGCACAGGGCACAGATATCTTTGGCCTCCTGAAGAAACGCCGTCTCATCCATCTCTTTCTCCCGCAGCTGCACACAAGTCACACCGCCCTTCAATGCCGCCTCCACCTGCTCATAGAGCGTCTGTTCCCCTGTCCAGGCCCGGTCAGTAACGGCATAGAGCAGCATACAGCGTTTATCGCACTTCATAATTTGCTCCTTTCTCCAACCTTGCCGGAGTCAGGCGGTACATGGCGTCGATGATATAGTTCCGATAGGAAGCGTTGCCGTCCAGTTCGGTCATACGCCTGTGGGCAATCTCCCCGCACAGGCCCATGGCGCACACGGCCGCGGCTGCAGCCTCAAGGGGATGCTCCGGGTTGGCGGTGACAAAGGCCGCCGTCAGGACGGAAAGCTGGCAGCCGGTCCCAGTAATAGAAGACATCTCCGGACGGCCGTTGCGGATACAGAATGCCCGCTCTTTGCCCGCCACGACATCAATGGCTCCGGTGACAGCAATAACCGCCCCGGTGCGCCGGGCCAGCTCCCTGGCAAAGGATACCGCCCCGTCCAGATTGTCTTCTGTCACCCTGTCCGCCACGTCGGCATCCACCCCTTTGGTGGTGCCGCTGCCGTAAGCCAGCGTCTTCATCTCCGAGATATTGCCCCGGATTACCGTAAGCTTCAGCTCCTCAAGCAGCCGAAGAGCCGTATCCGTCCGCAATACAGAGGCCCCTGCTCCCACCGGATCCAGCACCACAGGATGCCCCAGCTCGTTGGCACGCTTCCCTGCAGCAAGCATAGCCGGAATGGTGCGCTGATTCAGTGTGCCGATGTTGATGGCCAGCCCTCCACAGATGCCGGTGATTTCCACGGCATCCTCCGGGTCATCTGCCATAATGGGTGAGCCGCCGCAGGCCAGCAGCATATTGGCACAGTCGTTGACGGTGACATAGTTGGTGATACAATGAACCAGGGGTGACTTCCCCCGTACATTTTGAAAAATCTGTTCAAACATAGTATGATACTCCTTTGTAAAATAAGAGAAAACATCCCTGCATGGCGGCGCTTTCCCGGTTGATGGCAGGCCGATATCGTCTGCC
>CAJUAP010000077.1 GCA_910584435.1 uncultured Acetatifactor sp. | reverse complement strand
ATTACTGCTTTCGAGGGGGTTCTTGATCTTGTGTCGGGGGAACTGCGGTATGTGAATGCAGGACATGAAATTCCGTTTATTTCCAGAGCAGGGGAACCATATGAGCCGCATAAGATATCGCCTGGATTCGTTCTTGCCGGGATGGAAAATATGAAATACAAAAGCGGCTGTATGCAACTTGCGCCAGGGGATAAGATATTCCAATATACGGATGGAATTACGGAAGCTACCAACGGGAAGGAAGAGCTGTATGGAATGGAACGTCTGGGTAAGGTTCTTGGAGAAAATGCGGCAAAGACACCGGAAGAATTGTTGTCTGTTGTAAAAAAAGATATTGACGATTTCGTGGACGGTGCGCCGCAGTTTGACGATATCACCATGCTTTGTGTGGAATTCGTGAAGAGGATGGAAGAGGACGGACACAGGCAGGAAAAAGCAGTGACAGAAAAAAATAATAAAATATGATAAAGATCAAGTTAGGGGTGTGGTATAATGGAAGATGCCAAAATGAAGGTATTTTGTGAAGATGAAATAATTATACGGGAAGGAGAGGTCTACCATGAAATGTATAAGATTGTCTCCGGCTCCGTGGCAGTTTATTTGCGATATGGTGAAAAAGATGAACATTTGATTGGGATAATTTCCAAATCCAAATGTTTCGGAGAGATGCATGTGCTTTCCGAACAGCCCAGTATTTATACGGTGATTGCATATAAGGAAGTTCTCTTAATGCGGATTACAAAGGATTCACTGGAAGAATTTATTGCCAATAATCCGCAAAATGCCATTGATATTATGAGGAACATGGTACATACGAATCTGCTGATGCAGAAAAATATAAGCTTGCTGCTGGATGATATCTATGAGAAGCAGGATATCAATAAAAGGAGAACGGAAGAGATTAAGAAAAAGATTATGCAGTACAGTATCAGCGGTTTCGGCAGTTTGAAATAAGCTTGTCTGATGCAAGGGAATCGGTGGGAAACTCATGCTGTAACAGTTCAGCCAGGTCACTGAACTGTTACAAATCATGGTATTGAAAAATGCCATTGGATTGTGTATAATATAAGAAATTAGAAACGGTTCCGGACGGTCCCGAACCAGTGCAGTTATGGGCCGGAGCTTTTGGATATTACTTTGTCTGAGACAATTCCACAGTGGAAAAGCCTTGTATGGAATAATTGATTTTACCGGCAGATTTAGATGAGTGGTGCAGCAGTAATTCAGGAAACATGATATTAATATGGTGGGGCTATGAAAATTGGAGAGGCACAGCAGGTATACAGGGAACAAGTGAGGGCATATCAGGCACAAAAGGGTATGATATCGGAGCAGCTTAAAAATGCGAGAAGGAGGATGGAAGCTTCGCCTGGAGGCCGGGAGGTCTACGGGGAGGAGGCTGCTGTCCTGGAGCTGACTTTAGATAAATTGAATGAGAAGCAGCAGGAATACCAGGACTATTTAAGTGAGCTGGCAGAACAGTATTGTGTGTACTGGAATGCTGCGGCGGCGGATCAGCAGGCGGATGCGGCACAGGACTATGCTGTTGATATGAGTAAAATCATGGAGGTTGCCCGTCGTCTGATGAGGGGGGCAATTGTGCCTGCATCGGATGAAAAGAAACTGATGGAATTCAGTATGGAAATATATCAGACGGCCAAGAATGTGGGAGCTATGATGCAGCGCCGGAAAAGAGAAAAATATGATACCCTTTGGGGGGAAGAGGATGATAAAGAGTATGATGATCCTCAGGAGGCGGCAGAAAACGGGGAAGCGTCACCGGGCGGACCGGAGGTAACGGAAGCGGCAGATGCCATGGCAAGTGTTGTGCCTCAGGCAGAGTGAATCCGAAGGAAACAGGCGATACAGAATATGGTGCAGCCTGTGGAGCGCAATTTTGACTTCGCACCGGGGCTGTCAGAACTGTTACGAAAAAATACCGGAATTTAAAAAAAGGTGTTGACAAGAGGAAGATTATGGGTTAAAATGTGTTTTGTTGATTTGTGTATCTGGCTAAAACGTGTGTCCGTAGCTCAGCTGGATAGAGCAACGGCCTTCTAAGCCGTGGGTCGGGGGTTCGAATCCCTTCGGGCACGTTTGAGAATGGAAACATCTCATATTTAAGATATGGTGGGTATAGCGCAGTTGGTTAGCGCGCCAGATTGTGGCTCTGGAGGCCAAGGGTTCGAATCCCTTTATCCACCCTTTTAACCTGAGCTGTCAGAGTGATACGCTTGTATAGGGCTATCGCCAAGCGGTAAGGCACAGCACTTTGACTGCTGCAGTCGCTGGTTCGAATCCAGCTAGCCCTGCTGTAATTGCAGAGGTGTCTTGCTGCAGCTGCAAGGGCTGTTCCGCTGTAGTTATCGAGGTTGCCCTGAGGCATATATAATATGGTTTTGATATGGGACATTAGCTCAGGCGGTAGAGCACTTGACTTTTAATCAAGTTGTCGGGGGTTCGAATCCCCCATGTCTCACGAAAATGGGAAATCCCCGGAGAGATTGTATCTCTGGGGATTTTGCTGTCGTATTATATTGACCGCTTATTTTATTTACCTGCCGGCATAATAGCATATGCAAGCCAGGCCGGCAATCTGTGAGAAAAAGGAGAATACGATGGAGAAAGTGAATCAATTACAATCTGAAAACAAAATGGGTGTTATGCCTGTTCAAAAGCTTTTGATTTCCATGTCGCTGCCTATGATGATTTCCATGTTAGTACAGGCGCTTTATAACATTGTGGACAGTATTTTTGTATCCCGGATTAATGAATATGCACTGCGGGCGGTATCATTGGCCTTTCCGATTCAAAGCCTGATGATTGCAGTAGCGGTGGGGACTGGGGTGGGTATTAATGCGTTTTTGTCCCGGACCCTGGGAGAGAAGGATTTTGAGAAGGCGAATACCATTGCTGTGAATGGAATTTTTGTTGAATTGATGAGCTATATTGTATTTGCATTGATTGGTATTTTTGTAAGCCGGCCCTTTTTTGCCAGTCAGACAGGGATTGCGGAAGTGCGGGAATACGGAACGGTTTATCTAACCATATGCTGTACGGTGGGAATCGGCATTTTCATGCAGATAACTTTTGAAAGGCTGCTTCAGTCTACAGGAAAAACCATATATACGATGGTGACCCAGGGAGTGGGGGCTGTTATCAACCTGGTTATGGACCCTATCCTGATTTTCGGAGCTTTCGGCCTCCCTGCTATGGGGGTGGCCGGGGCTGCTGTTGCTACGGTGCTGGGACAGATGGTGGCTGCATTGCTGGCAGTGGTGTTTAATTTGAAATTTAACAGAGAGATTCATATTTCATTCAGGAGCTTCCGGCCCAATTGGGGATTAATTGCCAATATTTATAAAGTGGGTATTCCCTCTATTGTAATGCAGGCGATCGGGTCTGTTATGACCTATGGCATGAACCTGATATTGGAAGCATTCGGAGCGGCACAGACCGTATTCGGTATTTATTTTAAGCTTCAAAGCTTTATCTTTATGCCGGTATTTGGATTGAACAATGGCATGGTGCCTATTATTGCCTATAACTTCGGCGCCGGCAGCAGAGAGCGTGTGGTGAAGACCATGAAATGCAGCATTATGTATGCGGTAGGGATTATGCTGGCGGGACTGTTGGTTATGGAGCTGTTTCCGGCACAGCTGATTGGATTGTTTGATGCGGAAGCCGCATCGGATTTGCTGGTGATTGGAATTCCGGCGCTTAGAACCATCTGCCTCAGTTTTTGTTTTGCAGGATATTGTATTGTGGTGGGAAGCGTGTTCCAGGCATTGGGGAATGGTGTGTACAGCATGATTGTCTCCATGGCCAGACAGCTCTGTGTGCTTTTGCCGGTGGCATGGCTGTTTTCTCTGAGCGGCAATGTGAATCTGATTTGGTGGGCATTTCCCTTAGCGGAGCTTGTGAGCTTAAGCATGACTACTTTTTTCCTGATGCGGATTCATAGAAATATCATCTGCCATATCGGAGAATCGCAGTAGCGGTTGGACAATCTTTTCCGCAAAGCGCAGACGGTGTTCATAGGGAGCCGAGGTAACAGCCAAGTGACCTGTCTGAACTATTGCAGCCTGAAAAATCGCAGTGTGGTTATTGTGCACATATGTCTTGACAAGAGGTGGCGGGAAAGGTATAATGCAGATAGTTCGCTGTGAAAGCAGCGGTATGCGGATATGGCGGAATTGGCAGACGCGTCAGATTTAGGTTCTGGTGGGCGACCGTGCAGGTTCAAGTCCTGTTATCCGCACGAAACGGCGTGAAACAGAATCCGAGCGGTTCATGTTTCGCGCTGTTTTTTGCTGTTGTGAATATTGGTTTTGAAGAATAACAAGAATGCAAGCTGCGGCACATATCGGAAACCGTACCATGCTCTTAACAGGAAATGGAACAAGAGCGGCAGGAACGGGTGAAAACTAACAGGGCGGAGAGCGTATGAGTATTTGGAAAGATGTGAAATATTTCTGGAATCACAAGTGTTTTGCGGTGGGAATTCCGTTTATGATGATTTTAAGTTATATAACACTGCTGATCAATCCCACTGTGGGAATTGATGACACATCCTTTCAGCTGTATTATGTGGATGGGGTTTCGCCGGCAATGGGGCGCTGGTGTCTGTATCTGATAAATAAAATAATTCCACTGGGCTATAATCCTCATTATGTGGAAGCGGTGGGACTGTGTTTTTTCTGTCTGTCGATTACACTTTGGTGTGTGGTATTCTTCCGGATGTTCGGAGAACAGCTTCACATAATCGTATATGCTATCTTTGGCATGGTTATGCTTTCAAGCCCCATGCTCAGTGAGGTGGTAATATGGTATCTGCAGGATGGAATTTATCTGGGGTATGGTTTTACCGCATTGGCAGTGCTGTATGCTATGGCGTCCTTTCAGTGGGGCTTAAAAAAGCGAATGGGGGGGATACTCGGAGCTTCTCTTATGCTGGTGACAGCGCTTGGGTTTTATGAGGCGTTTATGATAGTCTTTTTGATGGCCATGGTTATGAATTTTATGCTGATACGTGTTCTGGACAAAGATAATTATAGCAGGAAGGTGTGGGACTGGCTGCTCAATCTGGCAGTGGTCTGCGTCTGTGCCATGATTTTCAGGACGATTATTGTCAGTGGAATTACAGCCATAGATCATCTGCAGGAACAGGCAGAGGTGCTGGAGTCGAGAGGACTTGGGGATATTGCAGGGCTGTTGACCGGATGGTTTGACGGTTCAAGGAGTACGGGGGAGTTCTGGTTTGTGCTCAAAGATTTCTTTGTGAAATATTATATTCATGCCATTGTATATACTCCGGTAATGATTCTGGTGCTGGCAGTGGGGGTGCTGGGGGTGTGGAGTATTCTGCATACAGTGAAGAGAAAGGATGTCTGGATCTTATTTTCTGCCATTGGTATTATACTGCTTCCGTGGATTATGCCTGTGATAGAAGGGTGGGCCACTTATTACCGTTCCAGTGAGTATGTACCTTTGCTTACTGCCTTCGCAGTTTTGCTGGCGGGCTGGGAAATCAGGAATGTGAGGAAGCAGGGAGTGCAGCTTGCGGCTTTACTTGCGGCAGGTTATCTATTGTATTGGCAGGGATATGAAATGAATCATTGGCTGTATGTGGATGCCAGGAAGTATGAGAATGACAGGGTAGTGATGAATGCAATCGCGCTGGATATATTGGAAAATTATGGGGCAGATAAACCGCTCTGCATTGTAGGACGTTATCATGTATCGGATAGTCTTGTGAGTGATGTCTATGTCCCTGAGTGGTCGAAGAAGTTTCAGCTGGTCAGCTGGCTGGTTAAGGCGGTGGATGAGGATATTTTTGATAAATATTATGTGGAGGGGAAGGGGTATGCCACAGCGGAAACACCTGCTTTGTCTATGATCAATTGGGGAACATATGCGTATGGAATGCCTGGAAATGAATTGATTAAGTTCTGGAAGATGCATGGATTTTCTTTTGACTGCGATACGGAACACCGTCAGGAGGCGATGGAGTTGATGCAGGACGGACCTGCCTGGCCTGAAATCGGAGGGATTGTGGAGATGGATAATTATATTATTGTTAATTTTGGAAAAGAGTAAAGGAAATGAAGATTTTCTAAGCCCGCAAATAGGGGTGCTTACACACCCTTTGCGCTTTGTCTGCACCGAGTTCATGTATTGTTTGCGCCGCCGGAAGAGGCGGGATTCTAAATGCCGATGGAAAAGGTGAATAGGATTTCCATCGGCATATGGATACTGGAGGAAAGTGTATCATCTCATCAAGATGGTTATGATGTTTGAAGAGCCATATAGGAATTATGATATTCCTGACAATAGGTAACATCCTTGTCGAACCAGCTTGGGGGAATGAAGGCTTCAGCGGCTTCACGGCTGCCGAATTCTACTTCAGCCATGATCAGAGGCGCGAAAGGCGGATCGAATATATCAAGTTCTATGGTCAATTCATAATCGGCAGGGGGAGGGGTAAGTCCTGTTCCTTCCAGAAACATCGGGTGGGGCAGAGGAATTAAGTATCGTCGCTTGGAGATAATACGACCGTCCACCTTTTCCCGTAAATGGTAATAGGCATCGTGATTGAGGGGAAGATTGGTTTCTTCGCGGGCCAGCATACCGCTGCCTTTGTAAGTCAGATAATATTCATTGTCTTCCTTGCGGATGCGGACTACAGGTGAGACATTCAGGTAACCCTGTTCAATATGATGGAAAGGGTAGGTCTCTAAGTTGTCCGGCAGTTTTTTGATTGTAAATTTTCGTTCGATTTCCATAGTTTTTCTCCGTTTAATGCTTATTATATTCTATTTAGGGTACTATCATTATGTGTTGACACATGATGTCTGTTTTTCGTGAATAGAAATGCATGCAAGGTCATTCATTATACTTATGCAGACAAAAGTGCCGATAACATGATCTGATAACATAATTTGATAACATAATTATGAAAATACTATAAAAGTTTTTAAACCTGTCCTTTGCCCATTTTCAAGACAGGCCATGCGCATGTACCAATTGGTAATAGTACAGATAGGTCATTAAGTTGTTACGAGAATGTACACAAAACGCGGAAAATGCGTCTTGGCACCTGAAAGTCCCGCTGTATTCGCAGGGCGGCACACCGCACATGGAATCAGAAGTTGACACAATGTACTTCTGTGTCAACATTGTACCATAATATCAGTGCGCTTCAGCGCACATGGAATCAGAAGTTGACACAATGTACTTCTGTGTCAACATTGTACCATAATATGATAGAATTCAAAAGCACTAATTGAATTATTTTCTGTTTGTGTGTATAATGTAGGTACTTATTCAGATATCACAGCCGCATGTGCTGTCTGAATTGTTGCTGCAGCAGTATGAGTAAAGTAAAATGCCGCAGCAAATCGTATGAAAAAGTGCATTGCAGTATTGCAGCATTTTATAAATTTATTAAATATAAGGCAATAAAAAATGTAAAAATCATTAGGCTATAAAAAATCAAAACATGATGCGAAAGGAAAGAAAGAATGAAAAAAATTGCTGTATTTTTTGCAGAGGGGTATGAGGAAATTGAAGCTTTGACAGTGGCAGATATCTGCCGCAGATGCGAGCTGGACGTGGAACTGGTATCTGTTACAGATGAGCGATCGGTAAAAGGCTCCCATGGTATTGTTGTGCAAATGGATAAGATTTTTACAGAGGCGGACTTTGCATCGTATGAAATGCTGGTATTGCCGGGCGGGGCACAGGGCACTAAGAACTTGGAGGCGCATGAAGGGCTGATGGCTCAGGTAGATGCATTTTATGCAGCAGACAAGTATATTGCTGCTATATGTGCAGCTCCCAGTATTTTTGGACACAGGGGGATATTAAAGGGAAGGAGAGCCTGCTGTTATCCTTCTTTTGAAAGTGAATTGGATGGTGCGGAGGTGACGGAAGGGCCTGTGGAAATCTCAGAGCATGTAATCACTTCAAGGGGAATGGGAACTGCAATTGATTTTGCGCTGGCTATTGCAGCGGTTTTTGCCGGGAAGGAGAAAGCGGAAGAGATGGCAGACACCATTGTATACCGCCAGTGAGTTATCAGCTGCTTCTATGAGATAGAGTCAATATTCATAAAATATGCAAAGCATTAGAAAGTGCAGAATGCATCAGAAAGTATGAAAATAATTCCGAAAGTGCAGAACTTATCGGGAAGTATGTAAAGCAGCGGGCAGCAGGGAAGGGATCAGAAAATAAAACATGGAAAATGAGGAAACAGGGATGAAAAAAGCGCTTATTACAGGAATTACAGGGCAGGATGGTTCTTATCTGGCGGAGCTGCTGCTGGAAAAAGGCTATGAGGTGCATGGCATGATACGTCGTGCTTCTATCAGCAATACCGGGCGTATTGACCATCTGCTCCAGGAGAATAAGGTAATACTGCATGGAGGAGATATGACAGATTCTTCCAGCATTGTACGAGTGGTGAGTGAGATACGGCCGGATGAGATATATAATCTGGCGGCACAGAGTCATGTACAGGTGAGCTTTGAGGCACCGGAATATGCCGGGGATGTGGATGCCATTGGTGTGCTGCGGCTTCTGGAGGCAGTGCGGATGCTGGGGCTTCAGAAGACCTGCCGTATCTATCAGGCATCTACTTCTGAGCTGTACGGCAGGGTGACGGAAGTGCCGCAGAAGGAAACCACGCCGTTTTATCCTTACAGTCCCTATGCAGTGGCCAAGCAGTACGGATTCTGGATTGTAAAGGAGTATCGTGAAGCATATCATATGTTTGCGGTGAATGGTATCCTGTTTAATCATGAGTCCGAAAGACGGGGAGAAAATTTTGTTACGAGAAAGATCACATTGGCAGCAGGAAGAATTGCCTGTGGACTACAGGATAAGCTTTATCTTGGAAATCTGGATTCCAAGAGGGATTGGGGCTATGCAAGGGACTATGTGGAGTGTATGTGGATGATGCTGCAGCATGATACTCCTGAAGATTTTGTGATTGCGACAGGCGTACAGCACACAGTGAGAGAATTTGCATCGCTGGCTTTTCACTATGTGGGTATTGAACTGGACTGGCAGGGAGAGGGAGTGGACGAAAAGGGAATAGACAAGGCAGACGGCAGGGTGCTGGTGGAAGTCAGCAAGGCATTTTACAGACCTACGGATGTTGTGAATCTGTGGGGTGATCCTACAAAAGCACGTACTGTTCTTGGCTGGAATCCGCAGAAGACAAGCTATGAAGAGCTCTGCCGACTGATGGCGGAGCATGATTTGGAGCTTGCGAAGAGGGAAGCGAGAGGCAACGGCTAGAAATTGGCTGTTTGGCATTCTTCTTACGGATTGTCTGTGCCGAAGAAAGAGGCGGGCTTCGCCCCTTCTTGTCGGCATGACGGGAAGGGTGAATGTAAAAGCTGGTCTATGGAAAATCTGCTGTGTGATGGAAAGGGCGTTGCAAGTCGTAAAAAAATGAAGTGGTGAAGGGCGGAAAGGATATCGTAATATGATGGAGAAAGAAGCGAAAATATATGTTGCCGGGCATAAAGGGATGGTGGGAAGCGCTATCTGCAGGGCGCTTGAGAAGAATGGATATGCAAATCTTGTAACCAGGAGCCATAGAGAACTGAATCTGTGCAGACAGGAGGAAGTGGAACATTTTTTTGCGCAGGAGAAGCCGGACTATGTATTTCTGGCGGCAGCCAAGGTGGGCGGTATTATGGCCAACAGTGAAGCGCTTGCAGATTTTATGTATGACAATATGATGTTGGAGATGAATGTAATACATGCGGCATGGCAGAATGGCTGTAAGAAGCTGTTGTTTCTGGGGAGCAGCTGCATTTATCCGCGCATGGCGCCGCAGCCTATGAAGGAAAGCTGCCTGTTGACGGGTGCGCTGGAGCAGACGAATGAGGCCTATGCGCTGGCGAAAATTTCCGGGTTGAAATATTGTGAGTATCTGAATCGGCAGTATGGAGCAGATTATATCAGCGTTATGCCGACTAATTTGTATGGGCCGAATGATAATTATCATCCCACACACAGTCATGTGCTTCCTGCGCTGATCCGGCGTTTTCATGAGGCAAAGGAGGCGAGGGCTTCGGAGGTGGTCTGCTGGGGAACCGGCAAGCCTTTGCGTGAGTTCATGTATGTGGAGGATTTGGCGGATGCCTGTGTGTATCTGATGAATACCTATAGCGGAAATGAGACTGTGAATCTGGGAACGGGCAGAGAATTGACCATCAGGGAATTAACGGAATTGGTTGCGGAAATTGTAGGATTTACAGGAGAGATTAAATGGGATACGTCGAAACCGGACGGGACGCCCAGGAAGCTTCTGGATATAAGCAAGCTGGAAAGTTTGGGTTATCATTATACCACGGAGCTGGAAACAGGGATAAAGCTTACTTATGAGGATTTCCTGAATAATCCCACACGGGCGGAGCGTTAGTACGGGGGAATTCTTTCTTAGTACGTCGGCTGAGAAATTGTTACTGTTCACAATAACAAGCCTTCACAGAAGGCTTTAGGCACAGAAATCGCAAGTGAACTTGTTCACTTTGTGAACTTGTTCACTTTGTGGACTTGTTCACTTTGTGAACTTGTTCACTTTGAGCAGCGATTTCGCGCACAGCTGTCTCGGGTTTGTCACGCAAAGGACGTGTGAAAACGCCTCGCGGTGGCGTGGGTGTGAAAAGTAACGAAAATTTACACTACGGACAATCAGGAAACTGATGTGGACAGGTGAGGGATGAATATGCAGTGAAGTGTCGGTACCTGTCCTGAAGGTACTGCGAATGATAAAAGAAAGGGGAATTTACAAATGAATGAGTATCAGAAATATAGCAGGGATATGATGGATTTTATAGAGAAAAGTCCTACTTGCTATCATGCGGTTGCGGCCTTGAAGGAGGCGTTAAAGGAACAGGGGTTCCAGGAGCTGGAAGAAACGGCGCACTGGAGCCTGGATGGCGGGAAGGGGTATTTTGCCACAAGAAATGACTCATCCCTGATAGCCTTTCGTATACCGGAGCATTTGTCTCAAGGGTTTCATATTGTGGCTTCTCATTGTGATTCTCCGTCTTTTAAAATTAAGGAGTCTCCGGAGATGACGGTGGAGAATCATTATGTAAAGCTGAACACAGAGAGATATGGCGGAATGATTCTATACTCCTGGATGGACAGGGCATTGTCCGTGGCCGGCAGAGTGGTTGTGCGAGGAGAAGCAGGATTGGAGACCAGATTGGTCAATTTAGAGGGCAGTACTATGGTGATTCCCAGTGTAGCAATTCATATGAACCGGGATGCCAATAAGGGAATGGAGTTCAATCCTCAGGTGGACATGCTTCCTTTATACGGCGATCGTACTAAGGGTGGGAAAACATTGCTGGAACATGCGGCGGAGGCAGCCGGTGTGGAACAGAAGGATATCCTGGGGCATGATTTGTTTCTCTATGTAAAAGATAAAGGTAGATTTTACGGGGAGAATGATGCTTTTGTGCTTTCGCCGAGACTGGATGATCTGCAATGTGTGTATGCATCATCTAAAGCTTTTATGGAAACCAGGCCGGAGCAATATATTACTGTCTGTGCGGTCTTTGATAATGAGGAAGTGGGGAGCAGTACAAGACAAGGGGCGGATTCGACTTTCCTGGAAGATACCTTATGGCGAATCGGCGAAGGTCTGGGGTGGAACCGCAGTGAATTCCTGCGCAGGATTGCGGGGAGTTTTCTGATTTCTGCGGACAATGCCCATGGGGTACATCCCAATCATCCGGAGAAGGCGGATCCCACCAATAGACCGTATCTGAACCAGGGAATTGTGATCAAATTCCATGGAAGCCAGAAATATGCTACGGATGCGGTGTCAGGGGCTAAGATGAAGATGATCTGTGAAGAGGCGGAAGTGCCGTGGCAGACGTATGCCAATCGTTCTGACATCTTGGGAGGTTCTACCTTGGGGAATATTTCTACGGCACATGTCTCTGTGGCCAGCGTGGATATCGGTTTACCCCAGCTGGCTATGCATTCCGCAGTGGAAACAGCCGGAGTAAAGGATACCAAATACGCGGTGGAAGCTTTTCGGGTATTTTTCGGAGAGTAAAGTTCCTGCGTTATTCCGCGGTGCCGTGTGCTGTCCTGGCGGCTGTAAAAGCAGGTGAGGGCAGCAGATGGAATGCAGCAGCCTGAAGGATAGCTGGCGGCTCTATGACACATGGCTGTAAACTGACACGATATGCAGCGTAAGATAGGGAGGGACAGATAATGGAGTATGCAGCTTATTTTAAAAGCATAATTGATATGGATGAATGTGCGGTAGTAATATGCAATCTTGCACATGAAATTATATATATGAATCCGGCTGCTATAGAGCGGTATGGAAAAAGGGGCGGGACAGCATTGATAGGAAGAAGCTTGCTGGACTGCCACAATGAGGAATCCCGCAACAGCATACGTAAGGTAGTTGACTGGTTTCAGGAGAACCAAGGGAACAATCGTATCTATACCTTCCGCAATGAAAAGGAAAATAAGGATGTCTACATGGTGGCATTGCGGGAAGAAAATGGGACATTGATTGGATATTATGAAAAACATGAGTACAGGACTGTGGAGACCAGACCATTATATGATTTCCGGCAATCGTGTGAGAATGGCGTATAAATAGGGCAAATGAATTATTATGACAGCAGGGCTTTTGATTCTGCAGGCAATGCCTGTAGGGAATCGGAAGCCTTTTGCATTATAATAAGATACCATTGGGATGACGGGGGAACTGGTAATAGAAAGAGAGCGGGGAAAGAATTACTATTATGCATGGTATAGCATAAAATATAGAAATTGTAATTGCAAGGATAGATTAGTATGAATCAGAAGCTGGAGGATCTGCTGCAGTTGGCGCTGCAGACGCCGGAAGATGTCAGGGTACGGACGGATGAGCTGAACATAGGTTTCAGCAGTACCATGCGCACATGGGAGTTGATTGTAAAATATCATGGCAGCTTGGATAAGCTGGAAGTTCTGGGAGTGCAGGTGGAGTACTTAATTGCAGGATACGCGGTTTTAACAGTGCCGGAGCAGCTGGTGGAACGTATGGTGGAGCTGGAAGAAATAGAATATGTGGAAAAACCGAAAAGGTATTTCTATGGTGTGGAAATGCCTGCGGATAATTCGTGTATTGCGCAGGTGACATTGAGGAATCCGTTTCTTACAGGAGAGGGAGTGCTGGTAGCCGTATTGGACAGCGGAATTGATTACAGAAGAGCTGAATTCCGAAAGCTTGACGGCAGTACCAGGATTCGTTATCTGTGGGATCAAAGCCTGACGCCGGAAGAAAGCGCTTTATCGGGTGAAGCCGGTGTGAACAGAGGTGAGTCTAACGGGGGTGATGAGGGAGGGAACAGAGGTGAGTCGGACGAGGATGATGAGGGTGGGTTTCAGAGGCGTCCTCCATCAGGTTTTCGGATGGGGGTGGAATTTGATGCCGCACAAATTAACCTGGCGTTGGAAGCTTCCGGTCAACAAGAGCAGTTTCGGCTGCTGCCCAGTGTGGATACAAGCGGACATGGAACGGCAGTGGCCGGGATTGCAGCAGGAAATAGTGCATCCTATCAGGGAGTGGCGCCGGAGGCGGAGCTGCTGATTGTCAAGCTAGGCCAGCCGGATGCATCTTCGTTTCCCAGAACGACAGAGGTTATGCGGGCTGTGACTTATGCGGTCAAAAAGGCTGTTGAACTGGAACTGCCGATTGTGATTAATTTGAGCTTCGGTAATACTTATGGTGCCCATGACGGAAGTTCTCTGCTGGAACGCTTTCTGGATAACGCTGCAGAAATAGGACGTACCGTTATTTGTGTCGGCAGTGGAAATGAGGCAAACAATGGAGGGCATTTGGCCGGTAATCTGCTGGATGAACAGAATCCGGGAGGCCGTGTTGGAGCAGGGACATTGGGAACATTGACCGGAAGCAATTCGAGATCGGTTCCAAGCCGTATGGGAGATGCGGTGGCCCGGCCGGCGTCTGTAGAACTGGCAGTGGCAGGGTACGAGCGTAATTTAAATGTACAATTATGGAAGAACTATTGTGATGATTATCGAATTTACCTGCGTTCTCCCGGCGGGCAGGAGGCACAGCTGCCCCAGATGGTCAATGGAGGTAAGTATACACTTAGGCTGGAGCAGACGGAAATTCTGGTATATTTTGGCCAGCCCGCGCCGTATGCGGTAGCGGAGGAAGTATATTTTGAAATGCTGCCGTTAGAGCAGAATTATATTAACAGCGGTGTATGGACGATACGTCTGGAACCGGAACGGGTGGTGACGGGCCGGTATTATTTTTATCTGCCCTCCGCCGTTGTCCGAAGCAATGGCACCGGCTTTTACCGCTCTACGCCGGAGGTGACTTTGACGATACCATCCACTGCCGCGAAGGTGATAAGCGTGGGGGCATATGACAGTACCTATGAAGCATATGCAGACTTCTCAGGGAGGGGGTATGCGGATGCCAATCGTACCATCGGCGTTGTGGCCGCAGGTCTTGCCAAGCCGGATCTTGCTGCGCCCGGTGTTGGCATTCTGGCACCGGATATTTACGGAGGGTATAATCCTTTCACAGGGACGTCCTTTGCAGCCCCTATTGTTTCGGGCAGCGCGGCGTTGTTGATGGAGTGGGGGGAGGGAGTTATAATAAGGTTATGTTAGCAGGAAGCCCTTAAATAAAGGGGATTCTGCTGATTCACTCCTGCTGAAAAACTCTTATTTCATTCAGAACTTTGGTTAGTATACCTAAAACATTTATATTTACAAAAATACAAGATAAGTGCATACTTAAAATATCTGATTACTCATTTAGAAAGTATAAGTATCAAAAATGAGATAATAGAAAGGGTTGAAAAAGCGGTATGTACAATATAGGAATATGTGATGATGGGAAGAATATCTGCGCATCACTGGAGGAAATGGTGCTGCAGTATGCGGAAAAGAGTAAACGGAAAATGGATATTCAAGTATGGTATACCGGTGAAGAATTGTGCAGGTATCTTGAACAGGGCGGTTATTTGGATATTTTGTTTCTCGATATAGAGCTGATAAAACTGACGGGAATAGAGGTGGGTGATTTTATCAGGAACAAAATGGAGAACAGAGGGATGCAGATTATATACATATCAGGGGAATCCTCCTATGCACAGAAATTATTCAAAACTCAGCCGATGGACTTTCTAGTGAAACCAATTTCCATGCAGCAGATAGAGGATGTCCTTGAACTGGCTGTTAAGCTATTGAAAAAAAGTGCGGAACATTTTGAATTTCAAAATGGCAGGGATTATTACTACATTTTATATAATGAAATTATATATTTTGCAAGTGAGGGGCGGAAAATAAAGATTGTGGCAGTGGGTGGTGAAAAAGAATTTTATGGGGCGATAAGGGAGCTGGAGAAAAAGCTGCCCAAAGAGTTTTTTACCATTCATCAGTCATATGTAATAAATAAGACGCATGTGGTGAAGTATACTTATGAAACGGTAGAGATGGATAATAGCACGATACTGTCGATCAGCAAAGCATATCGGAAACAAGTAAGAGAAAGGCTGCTGAGGGGATAGAAATGATGGATTTCATTATTTGTGTTTCAACAAACTTGTTTAGAATATATCTGATCAGCAGATTTATCCACATATTTTTAGAGGATAAGGGAAATTGCGGCAGCCGGATGGGGCATATGCTGGTGTATGGGGGATTTTTTATAATCAATACGGCCGCCTATCTAATCTTTCATACAGTATGGGTTAATATCGCCTGTAATCTGGTGGGAATTGGGCTTATTATTCTGACATACACAAAATCAATAAAGATGATTTTATTTGTGACTTGTTCTGTATATATGATAAATATGGGATGCAGCACGATTGCTGTTCTGCCATTCGTAAATTATAAGGACGGTGTGGGGTTTAATCAGATTTATGAGGTGATAGATGTATTTCTTATAATGGTCTGTGAGCTGCTTGTGGAAAAAATCGTGAATGTCCGGCAGAAAATGGAGGGTGTTAGAAATGTATCTTTAGGGTTGGTACCATTGTGCAGTATTGGGATGCTTTGTATGATGATATATACGAAAAGCAGTACCGGGACAGGGCTTGTTATCATCAGTGCAGGGCTTATCATCGTAAATTTTTTTACCTTTTATCTGTACAATTTACTTTCCGATGCTCTTTTTCATCAATATGAGAATGAAGTACTTCGGCAAGAAATTCAAGGTTATGCAAATCAGCTGGATATTATGCTGCAGGGAGAAGAAAAAGTGAAGGCACTGCGGCATGATATGAAACATCACATGAATGAGTTGAAGATATTGGCTGTAAAAGGAGAGAATAGGGCGATTGAAGAATACATAGGCGACATGGAGGAATTTATAACAAATCCCAATGAGATTGTGTCCTCCGGCAATCTTGAGATAGAC
>CAJUAP010000076.1 GCA_910584435.1 uncultured Acetatifactor sp. | reverse complement strand
CCTTTCTATATGATTTTACAAGATTTTTTATCTCTTGTCTACTTTCTTTTACAATTATTTTTTTTCCTGTTGTCAAAGTGATCACCGTGTCGGGTGTCTCTTCCACAATTTCAAACAGATGTGGATTCACCAATATCTTTACTCCGTTAATTTTCGTTACTTCTATCATATTCTAATCCCTCTCCATTATATTACACTCCCTCCCCCTGCTCACTCCCAATGAAAAACATCGCTTACGGCTTCCTGCTGCATTCGTTTATTTTATGATGGGAATTCCATTGTTTGAACCGCAGGTTCAGACTTCCCTCCATGGACTTCCCATGCATAACCATATATGGGGACAGCACCCTGCCCCCATAGTATAGCACATTTGAAACTATAATGCGAGTAAAATTATCTCTTTAAATTAGTTAATTCTTCCAAAAGCGTATCCGAGACAGTAATGATACGGCTGTTCGCCTGGAAACCACGCTGTGTTGTGATCATTTCCGTGAATTCCGAGGACAGATCCACATTACTCATTTCCAATTGTCCTGTGGACATGTAATCGCCATTGGCTGTGACATCTACACCGATACCATCGAATTCACCCGAATTCAGTGTTGAAGTATAAAGGTTATCCGCCAGCTTTTCCAGACCGGATGCATTTGCGAACCTTGCCGTGGCAATCTGGCCCAGCAGCTTTGTCATGCCGTTGTCATAGCTTGCATAAATCATTCCGTTCTGCTGAATGGACACGCCGCTCATCTCACCCAGGCGGCGTCCTGAACCCTGTCCAAGCCTGTCAGGATCATTGCTGCCCTTGGTAGCGCCTATAGTGGATGTCCCCTTATTATCCCACATTCCGGTCTCAGATAAATCAAGAGTAATGTCAGTGAAATTTCCGTCTCCCAAGCCAGACAGCTTCAATGTAATCGTTGTCTGAGCCGCTGTTCCGTTAATTCCTGCAAAATTACCGTTTTTCGCATCGTAATAAACCGATACGCCTTCAAAATTGCTTCCCTTCACATCAGCAGCAAAAATATTGGATGTTGCATCCGGCTGTGTAAAGAGCTGATCAATTGTCGGGGCGCCATTCCGGCCTAACAGCATATCTTCCACACTCCATGCCACTTCCGCAGTCGGTGGAGTTGTGGTGGGATCTCCCGGTGTCTGAATCAGAATCATATTCAGGAAATCCTCTCTCTTGCCTTCATAACCATAAGCTGCCGCAACAAAATCCAGTCCTTCTGCAACGGTCATTTCATCGGGAGCGGTACCGAAAGTCTCATCCATCCCCTTCCACTCGTTGCCGTTTCTCAGATCTGCCAGATTAACCTCCTTACCGGTGGCATTATTTTTCAGTGTAGTACCATTCCAGGTATAGCCTGTGGTTGCATCCATATTGATCTGCATTGTACCGGCCTTATTGAGCACTGCCTTGTCGCCAAATACTCCTGCCCTGCTGCCCTCAACCTCAACGCCTTCCGAATCAATAATCTTGTCAAGTTCCAAGCTGTATACATTCTTATCGTCCGACTGTTTAAACACGAACTTTGCCGTATAGGAATACCCCAGCTGATCATAGAATTCAAAGTTTATCACTTTGCCGTTTGTACTGGTGACATCGGTATCATTCTTGTCAATTACGCCTGACATATATCCTTCCGAAGTGGCCTCCGGAGGATAAGTCATATTGGCAGCGCTCATAATACGCAGCGCCGATACCGTATCCTTTTTAATATTGCCTGTCTCCGGGTCTACCTGCCATCCCATGACATTGTAACCAAGGCTGGTCATTGCCAGGTTGCCGGCACCGTCCACATAGAAAGCACCGTCTCTGGTAAAATAATTCTGGCTGCCGTCGCTGACAACAAAGAAATTCTCTCCGGTAATCATGACATCGAAAGGATTGCCGGTGGACTGGCTGGCACCCTGCCCCGTAATATTCATATTGATGGCAGAAGATTTTACACCCAGACCAATCTGCCTTGCATTGACACCGCCCGTACCGGTGGCAGCGTTGGCGCCGCTGGCCTTCTGGGTTGTCTGGCTCATCAACGCGCTGAAAGTAATAGAACTTGATTTATATGCTGTTGTGTTGACATTGGCAATATTATTACCAATGACGTCCATCTTGGTCTGATGTGTCTTCAGTCCTGACACACCAGCAAAAAGTGATCTCATCATAGTATTTGTTCCTCCGTTTCCAATCCTGCAGTACAGTACTTACAATACGGCGTATCCGCCGAAATACTGCATCTGCACCCTGCAGACCGGAACAGCTGCCGGCCATAAACTGCCGGCCGGATTCCCTCTCCGTCATTCGAGGGACGATAACCTCCCAAAGGTCCGGTTATATGATAACTGCTCCGTTAATATTAGTAAATATGTTCTCGTTCGTCTCTGTGCTGTCCATTGCGGTGACGACCGTCTGGTTAGGTATATTCACGATAAACGCCAGTTCATCCACTATTACCAGCGAATCCCGGATACCCTTCTGGCCTGCCTTCTTCGTTCCCGTTTCCAACCGCTCCAGCTGATTATCACTCAGCTCGATATTGCGATCCGCCAGTCTGTTCATAGCATGTTTTGAGAATTTAAGGCATCCCGTGCTTTGCAGCTCCTTCTGCTTCAGCAATTCCTCAAAGGAAAGACCTTCCGTAGTCCCCAGGGCTTCCCGAACCTGCGTCTTCTGAGCCCTGCCCAGATACTGATCCGACAATTGTGCAATGGATCGATATCCATTGTTCTGAATATTCATCCCTGCAAGCTCCTTCTTACTTCCTTCTGTTTAACTGGTTTGTACCGATTTCCTGTATAAGGCTTCCCGCCTTTTGGTTAGACAGTTCCGGCACCCTCGGCGCCTTCGGTTCCTCCGCCTTCTCCGGCATCTGATCCGCCCTCGCTGCCCTCTCCCTTATCATCATCTCCTTCACCGGGATTCTCAGGCTTCCCCGCTTCCTCTGCCGCCTTACGAACCTCTTCTATCTTCACAACATACTCATTATACCTCTTAATGGTATCCGTTGCAAGGAAAGTCTTCTCATAATCTGTCATTCCTTCATAAATCTTCTTAAGTTCATCAATGGCCTCGGCATTTGACATATCCACGGCACTCAGCTTAGGAAGTTTGTTCAGTTTAATGGTGAAGTCTTCCGCCTTATCATAAGCTGTCTGGTATTCCAAATCTACCACGGTATCCAGATCATCCAGGGAATAAAGCTCTTCATTGATGGCCAGATACGCTTTATTGCCCTCATATACAACATAATCCACCTTGCCGTATACATACTTGGGATCTCCCGACGAATCAGTTGTCTTAACATATACCTGTTCTCCTACCAGGGAGGATGCCCTTGCAAGTTCTGTAGATGCCGCCATATTCTGCATCTGCTCTACCTGAGAGAACTGTGCATACTGCGAGACAAACTCTGTGTTGGATGTAGGCTGCAGAGGATCCTGATACTGCATCTGTGCCACTAAAAGCTGCAGAAACGCATCTTTATCCATACCGTTTTGAGCGCTGTTCGCTTTTTTTAATGAATTCTGGGAATTAGTCTCTACCACTTTCCCATCTTCTACCGGTGCTACCAAGCTCATATTCAATCTCCTTTCCTGTAATATCACACATTATTTACAAACAACAAAAATATCACATCGTTTACCACTTGCAAAACATCAAATCCTTTACAATGCCGGCACAGATTATGCAGTGTAGTCCACCGTATTTCCGTTTGCTGCCATCATATCCGCTGCCAGCGCGTCTTCCGCCTCCATATTCTCCATGGTAAGCGTATCATTTAACTGAATCCTCCTGGTCCGGTTTTTCTTCTCCGGCGTCTGCTGATCTCTGCCGCGCCCCTGCTCCAGATTCTGCTCAAATTCATGAGTCTGCACGGTGACTTCAATGGCCTGCACCTTCACGCCCTGCTCTTCAAAGCTCTCCTGAAGCTGTACCATCTGGCTTTCCAATGCCGCCTTCACACTTTCGTTCTGTGTGATAAAATGTGCCGTAAGCACACCGGCGCTGGAATCAATCTGTACGCGGAGTGTTCCCAGGCTTGCCGGATGAAGCTGCATTTCCAGGCTTGTGGATTCGACATTCAATTGAAGCTTCATATAATCCATAACCTGATTCATGATATTCCTGGTGTCTGCCGACCATCCGCTGTTCTGCAGTATGCTCTCGGCCTGCCGTACCTGGGGCTGGAACTGCTCTGTATGAAGATTCTGTGCAAAGATCTGCTCCTGCCGGGGCTTATCTTCTGTGTTCCGGGCATTATGCCTTCCGTCCTCTCCGGTCTGTTCGGACTGTCCTTCCGTCTCATCATCTGAGATATTCCGGTTGTCCTCCACCACTTCCGCAACAGCCTTCACTGACGCCTCTGCATCCATGTCTGCCAGCTGTCCTTCCTCTTCCTGATTTGCTGTCTGCACAGAATCAGGATTCACTTCCGCCGGCACTTCGCTGACCGAAATCTTATGTAAGAGTCCTTCCAGCTGCTCCGGTTCCATCTCCAGAGCTCCGGCACATTCCTCCATAGTACTATCCAGCTGTCCCATCAATGCCTGATAATTGCCATACAGTGTTTCATCCATCAGCAATGCGTAAGAATCTTCCGCTCCTCCGAGCTTTAACAGCAGACTGCCAAAAGCATCCGCATTCAGCAGATCCATCTGCCCCATTCCCAATTCATCCATGGTCATCTGCAGATCCTCCATGGAAATACCAAAGGCATCCGCAATCTGCTGCATCAAATCGAGTACCGCTGTTCCAAGCACTTCCATTGCCTGCTCTAATTCTTCCGGCGTCAACTCTTCGGTCTGCTCCGTCAAAGTGTTTCGGGCAGTGTCCGGCTCATCCTTCGTCTGCACAGCTTCCTGCGGATTGTTCAGCTCTCCCGAAGATTCCGCAGTACTTCCGTCATCGTTCTGCACTGCCTGTTCTCTCTGCTGCACCGTTCCATCGGCATCTGTCCGCTTCACCGTTTCTGCCGGTGCATCTGCCTGGGCTGCTGCACCCTGAGCCGAACTGTCAGGGACATAACTCCCCATGGCATTCCTGTTCATCTGGTGATTCCAGATTTTCTGAAAACCGCCTGTACCCACAGCCGTTTTCCCCACCGCGGCCGAACCCGGATTAGTAAAAAACGAACCTACATCTTTTACAGGTGTACTTGTCATTCCTGACCTCCTTTCTATGATTTTTACAGAAATAAATTTACATCGGGGATAAAATTCCCCCTATATATATCGGATATTATATCAGTTTACTTAAGAGTCGGGATCCATCATTTTTGTAAGTCTTGCGGCATTTTCCACATCCATGGAAGCCAGAATCTTACCGCGGGACTCCGCATCCATATGCTCCAGAATCTTAGCCACCAGCACAAAATTATCGGTCATAGAATCAAATATTTTCGCTGCCTCCTTTGGTTTCATGGCCGAATATGACTGCACATAGGACTGAATTTCTTTGCTGGCTTCGTTCTGAATCAGCACCTGCCTGTAGATATACTCTGCGGTAGTCGGATCCATTGATGCGAAATATTCTTCAAATTTCTCCGGCCCAAGCGTTTCTACTACCTCTTCATAAAATGCCGTTTTAATCCGCTGGAAATCATCCTGTCTCTGTTCAAACTCCTGCAGACGCCGCACCTCTGCCTTCAAAGTCTCTATATCCATATCTTTTGCATTGGAAGCTGTCTGAACCCGCTCCAGCTCCAATTCCAACTGCATAATATAGGCAACCGCCTCTTCCAGGCTGGAATATCCGCCGTAATTATCCGGTTCCGTTGTCTCGGTAATTTCCACCCCCGGCAATATCTTATTGAGCACAGGAACATCCTTCAGAATAGGGGTCAGAACTCCGCTGCCAAAGCCGCCGATGTCCAGCTTAACCACCACGCAGATTACTGCCAGCCACAATATTACAATCAAAAGCGTGGCAAACAGAGTCACAATACCATTGCCGCTGTCCTCGCCAAGCGCCTCTTCCTGCTTCGCAATCTCCGCCGCTCTGCGTTTGGCCTCCTTGCGCTGTGCTTTCTGCTCCTTTTTCAGCTGCTTTTTTTCCTCTTTTAATTTATTTTTCTCCTGTTCTGCCGCTGCGGCATCATATGTCATTTCTTTTGCCATAATTCTCTCCTAAACCGGTGGCGTCTTTTTCACTGTCTGCTTCCTGATACAATGTCCCCTGTCACTTTTTACCGTGCTTCCTTTTAAACCGGCACCTCGCTTCTGCTTTCTTCGCTTCTGCGCTGTCCATATGTATAGCTGGTCAACTGATCTATCTCCTTGCTCTCCTGCCGCTTTTCTTCCAGGAGAAATACCTGAAATGCCTTTTCCTTCAAGGTCTCATGGGTCTTGCGCTCCATCATTACCGTTGTCAGCCGCTCTCTGGCGTCCTCCAGATTCTTTTCCGCAGCTGCCACACGCTTCCGCTGTTGTATGATATAATTCTCCATACACAGGATTGCGGCCCTGTTTTCCTCAATATCCCTGATGTGCAATGTCCCCGCCAGCAATGTCTGCGCCTTCTTCTCATAACCGTCCTTCCGGTCAAAAAGCTGCTGCAGTTTCTCTTCTTCCACATCCAAAGCAGCCCTTGCGGCAGAGAATTCCTGCTTCGCCAGCGTCTCCATCTTCATCTTGATATTCAGAATACTCTGCATAGAATAACGAAATCTCGCCATTCTCCGTCACCTCCTCAGGACACAAACAATCTCTCCAGCATAGCCACACTGTCCTCAAAAGTAAATTTCTCCTCTACATTTTGACACAGGAAATTGTTCACAGCGTCAATCTTGGAAATCGCATAGTCAATAGATGGATTACTGCCGCTCTTATATGCGCCGATATTGATCAGATCCTCTGCCTCATTATAGGTGGCAAGAACATTTTTCAATTTACCCGCCGCCTGCTTATGCGCTTTATCGGCAATCTGACTCATACATCTGGAGATACTCTGCAGAATGTCAATCGCAGGGTAGTGATTCTTATGCCCCAGCTTCCTATCTAACATAATATGACCATCCAGGATACTTCGTGCCGTGTCCGTTATAGGTTCGTTAAAATCATCCCCGTCCACCAGCACCGTATACAGTCCCGTAATAGACCCCCTGGCCGCACATCCGGCACGCTCCAGAAGCTTGGGCATCTCTGAATACACGCTGGGAGGATACCCTCTGGTCACGGGCGGTTCGCCGCTGGCCAATCCGATTTCCCTCTGCGCCATCGAGAAACGGGTCAAAGAATCCATCATCAGCAATACGTCTTTGCCCTGATCCCTGAAAAATTCCGCAATGGCTGTGGCAGTCTTAGCTGCCTTATTCCGCTCCAAAGCCGGCCTGTCAGAAGTTGCCACAACCACCACAGACCGCTTCATGCCTTCCGTACCCAGATCGCGCTCGATAAATTCGCGCACTTCCCTGCCGCGCTCACCAATCAGTGCAATGACATTGATATCCGCCTTGGTATTCCTCGCGAACATCCCCATCAAAGTAGATTTACCCACTCCTGAACCGGCGAAAATGCCGATACGCTGTCCCTTGCCGACTGTGATTAATCCGTCCACCGCTTTCACTCCCAGAGGAAGTACGGTATCAATAATCTTCCGGCTCATAGGATCCGGCGGTGCAGCTTCCACCAGATAGGGAACGCCGTCAAACCTCGTTCCATCCACCGGCAGCCCCATTCCGTCCAATGTCTTGCCCAGCAGATCATTGCTGACCAATACCTGCAGCGGAGCACCCGTATTCTCTACAATACAGCCCAAACCAATGCCGTCCACAGAATCATAGGGCATGAGCAGTGTCTTCTTATCCTTAAATCCCACCACCTCCGCCTTAATTGGCTGCCGTTGTTCTTCGCCCTCCGGCGTAATCTCGCATATGTCGCCCAATTTTGCATCCGGACCTGAGGATTCAATGGTAAGTCCTACCACGTTCACAACCTTGCCCTTCTTCCTGTAGAAGGTCTGTTCCGTTATTCTGTTATATTTTGTAAAATCAACATTCAATGTCCGCAAAAAAATCTCTCCCCGATTCCTTCACACTTTTGTCCACGACAATAATTGTAATCTGCGTTTCAGTTCGGTCATCTGCGTATCCAGGCCGCAGTCATAAATACCGTTCTCCGTCTCAATCATGCACTGGTTCTTTTGAAGCGCCGTATCCTCTACCACATCCACACTACAGTTTGCAGAGACAGCCCCTGCAAGCATCTGTTTCTTCTGCATGCTGACATAAGGATAATCCTCTTTGGAGACATGAATCATAAAATCATGGCTTCCTTCCAGCTTACGTATGGTGTTGGAAATCAAATGTACCAAAATATCCCTGTACGCTCCCAGCTCCACATGGAAAATATGCTCATAAATACCTGTAATCGTGTCTACAAACTGCGGCTCCAGCACATCAATCTGCTGTTGATATGCTGCTTCCAGCTGTTGTGCTTTCTTTTGGTATTCCTGTTCTATGGCCTGTACTTCGGCTCTGGCCTGTGCGGTGCCCTCATCATAACCCTGCTGTCTCGCCTGGGCCAGAATCCGGTTCTTCTCCAGTTCCGTCTCCGCTCTCATATCATCACGCATCTGCAGCGAACTAAGCCTGGCATCGTTCAGAATGGCTTCTGCTTCCTTTCTCGCCTCTTCCAGGATCATCTCCGCATCCTCGCCTGCCTTAATGACATTGCCCGCGCCCTCTTCTGCCGACACATCCAGAACTTCGGCCCCCAGGCCGGACACAAAACCCCCTGGGGTCAGCTGTCCAATGCGCTTCCGAACCAGTGCATTGTTGTCGATCACCCTTTTTTCTTCCGGAGGTGCCACTACATACGCCTGCTTTACCAGGTTCCTAGACAACAATCTCGTCACCTCCGCCTCTGGAAATAACAATCTCACCTGTATCTTCCAGCTTCCTGATCACGTTGACAATCTTCTGCTGGGCTTCCTCCACATCCTTCATACGCACAGGTCCCATGAATTCCATATCTTCCTGAATCATAACCACCAGACGCTTGGACATATTGTTGAAGATAGCGCCCTTCACATCGTCATTGGCAACCTTAAGCGCAATGGCCAGATCATTATTATCCACTTCACGCAGCACACGCTGGATAGCTCTGTCGTCCAGAAGCAGAATATCCTCGAACACGAACATCTTCTTCCTGATTTCGTCTGCCAATTCCGGCTCGTCGATCTCCAAAGTCTCCATAATATGACGCTCTGTACCGCGGTCTACCGTATTCAATATCTCCACAACCGCATCCACGCCGCCGATAATCGTATAATCCTGATTTACCAGACTTGCCAGCTTGGATTCCAGCACTTTCTCCACCTCCTTGATCACATCGGGACTGGTGCGGTCCATCACGGCAATACGTCTGGCCACATCGGCCTGCCGCTCCGGAGGCAATGCCGAGATTACCAATGCCGATTGGGTAGGTGCCAGATAAGACAGAATCAATGCTATGGTCTGCGGATGCTCATCCTGAATAAAGTTAATGATTTGTGTGGCGTCTGTCTTGCGCACAAACTCAAAAGGCTTCACCTGCAGAGACGCTGTCAGCTTGCCTATAACATCCATTGCCTTCTCAGGTCCCACAGCCTTCTCCAGCAGTTCCTTCGCATATCCGATACCACCCTCTGCAATATACTGCTGGGCCAGACATATCTCATAAAATTCATTGATTACGTCTTCTTTTACCTGCGGAGTAATGCTTCTGGTATTGGCAATTTCCAGTGTCAGTTCTTCAATTTCTTCCTCTTTTAAATGTTTAAAAATACCGGCGGAGCGTTCAGGTCCTAAGGATATCAGAAGGATTGCTGCCTTCTGTATTCCCCGGATGCCTTCCTCCTTCGATGAACTTTTTGCCATGTATGTACCTCTCTCTTAACCCCAATCCTCATTCAACCAGTTGCGCAGCAGATTCGCCGCAGCTTCGGGATTCTCATCCACAAACTTCTCTATCAGTTTACGTGTCTCGGATTTAGCCTCCACATCAATATCTTCCATCGCATTTGCAGTGGACTGCAGCATATCTTCCACAGGCAGCTCCTCTTCCTCTTCTGTCCTCTTCCTGATTCCCATGCTGCGAAGCACCACAAAACCAAGCAGAAGCAGTATCAGCACAATCATGACAATACTCAGAACATCCGTAGCGCTGACATTGATACCCTCTCTGTCGTGGAACACAGGGGATTCATAGGCAATAATCCTGATGTTCTCCCGGCTGATACCGCTGGCAGCGGCAGCCAGCTCATAAACCGCCTCATCCACCTCCAGCTGGACATCCTGGTGGTTTTCCTCTTTGAACTGCGCCCAGGTAACACCGCCGTCCAAAAGCCCCTGTTCCCTTACGCTTTCCTCATAGTAGTCCCGATACGAAATCATTGTAATGGCCATACTGCTGCTGGCATAATCAATTTTCCCCGGCGGAGTAGTTGTCTTGCTGTCCTTGATATTGGGAAGATAATCCGAATCCGACTCTGTCTGTGAAGTTTCACTGGTGCCGTAATCCGGATTCATATAATCCGTTGTATCATCACCATTGGAATCCGTTCCCGGCGTACCCGCCACCCCATTGGTGGCATTAGACTCGAACAAAGTCTGATGTCCCAGCAGTCCCTGGCTTGCGCCGTCATTGGTATAATATTGCCTGTCCTGTTCCTCGTAGGAAGTATAATCCACTACAATATGGGACTTTACATCAATGGAATTGAACTGATTCGTATTGTACAGCACACGCCGGATTTTATTATCCATGACATTTTCATGCTGTTCCTGCAGCTCCTGCAGAGAACTGGCATTGCCTGCAGGCGAATACTCATCCCCTCCCGTATACAGAAGAGCGCCGTTGCGATCCATGATGGTAATGCCTCTTGTACTTGAAGTACCCATTGCAGCTGCCGCTGCCTTTGCCATACCCGTTGCCATGGAAGTACTGCATTCACCTGACAGATCCAGCTGGATGTACGCTGTTGCATCCTGCTGCTGCTGCTGCGCCCACAATGTTCCTGTCTGTTCCGGCAGCGTCACTCTCACCTGAGCGTTGTTGACAAATGCCAGCGACTTAAACATAGACTCCAGTTGAGCCGCCACATAGTCCTGGTATTGTTTCTGCTGCTCCCATGATGTGGTGGACATACCGCTGCTCACAAGATCGCTCATCTTCATATTGTCAGGCTGATAACCTGCGGAAGCCATGGCATAATTTGCCTGGGAAAGCTGGTCTGTAAGCACCTCAATCGTCCGAAGATCCGCCGACTCCCGGTGGGTTATACTGGCATCGTCCAGAATATCGATCACTTTCGCGGCTTCAGAACTGCTTTCAAAAGTATTCAGATGTGTAAATTGAGGTCTGGTAAACACATATAAAATAATAACAAAAGTAAAAATCACTGCCGCGACAATTGCAACGATAATCGTCCGCTGCTTATTGGTAAATTTCTTCCACCATTCCAGTATTTTTCCTGGTATTTCTTTCAGCTTGTCAGCCATGATATTTCTCCCCTAGTCATTTCTTATTTTGCTGCAGTGCAGTTCAAATGCCGGCCATAGCCAGCACACAGCCGCAGAGCTTAAATCTGCATCTGCATCAGCTCCTTATAAGCATCCAGCAGCCTGTCGCGGATGGCTACTGTATACTGCAGTGCCGCAGACGCCTTCTTAAGGGCAATGGACAAATCATGCGTACTGTCTGTCTCCCCCAGCGCAAACTTAATTTTCTCATCCTCCGCATCCGAAAAATATGCATTCGTTGTCTTAATATTGTCAATTGCCGTATTCAGGAAAGAATCAAATAATGTACCTTCCACCTTACTCTCATCTTCTGAAAACGCTCCCGCCCTTGTCAGAGGCGCAGTTCCGTTCACGGACGTAAGCCCGAAAACTCCCGGAATTCCCGTAACTGGTGACATATCCATGATGTTCATGCCTTTCTAATGTACAAATTTTTATTTAAATCAAGATTTCTCTTTCGTTCAAGGTAACTTCAGCCGGTTAGCTGTTCATCATCTCCAGCCCCTTCATGGCAATCGACTTGCTGGCATTAAAGGCAGTTGAATTTGCTTCCCATGCACGGCTGGCATCTATCATATTGGTCATCTCTGTAATAATATTCACATTCGGTCCTGTTACATAACCATTTTCATCCGCATCGGGATGCGAAGGATCATACACCATATTCATGGGTGTCTTATTATCCTCATACACACCGGACACTTTGACACCCTGCCCTGTATAGCCATGGCTGTATGCCGCTTTGCCCAATATGCGGCTAAAAGACGTCTGTCCCCCCTTTTCCTCAAATGTAACAATCTTCCTGCGGTAAGGTGTACCGTCCGCAGTACGGGTGGTGTTGGCATTTGCCACATTCTCTGAAATGATATCCATACGATATCTCTGTGCGGTCAAACCGCTTGCATTAATATTAAAAGCTGAAAACATGCCCATGTCAGTTCCTCCTATTTCAGTTCCGTCTCTTCTCTTTTATTCCAGTTCCGTCCCTTCTCTTCAATGCCCTTACGGGGAAGGATTTTTCATCAGCAAAATGCGCTGCTGTAAATTCCTTCCGGGCATTTCCGTTCCGGGACTGTTTTTTATGAAGGCATTTCCGCCTCTATCACTTCATTGCCACCTGCATATTACTGAATTCATCATTAATGCTGTCCAGGAGGCCATTGTATTTTAACTGGTTCTCTGCCAGCATCACTTCTTCCGTCTCTATGTCCACATTATTCTTATCCAGACGGTAAGAATAACTTGAAAAGTCCTGAAAAAGCCGGGGAGACAGACTGTAATTCAACGCCCTAGACACCTTGAAGTCCGTAGGCACATAGCGGCTGCTGCCCAAAGCTTTCTGCAGTACGGACTCAAAAGCCACCTCCTGCCTTTTATAACCTGGTGTCGTAGCATTTGTAATATTATTAGAAATTGCCTGATGCCGAAGCCAGCTTGCATCTGCAGCCTTATCCAGCAAATCTACATAGTTAAATACACCTGACTGAAACATTTCCTTCTCCTTTCTATCCCCTGCTTCCCTGTTCAACAATACTATGTATAAATAATCAACCAGCAGGCCCATACCCACACTTTTCTATTATAGTAATTTTCCCGAAAAAACACAATACCAATGTTGAAATAAACTTCAAAAAGCACCCCAAATAGTAAATATTTCCTATATGCCAACACGTAAAAAGAGATTTATTGCCAAATCAATAAATCCCTTTACATAATGGCGTCCAAATCCTTTTGTCCCATCTCTATTAACTTTTACCCTCAGCGCTGATTTTGGCGTTTCAGCTCTGCTATTTCATCAAACACTACATCATTCAATACCTTAATATAAGTACCCTTCATTCCGGAAGAACGTGATTCTATCACTCCTGCACTCTCAAACTTTCTCAAAGCATTGACAATAACAGAACGGGTGATTCCAACCCTGTCTGCAATCTTGCTGGCCACCAGAATCCCTTCCATGCCGTTCAATTCCTCGAAGATATGGGTGATTGCCTCCATTTCGGAAAAGGAAAGAGTACTTATGGCAGATTTCACCACCGCAAGCTTGCGGCTTTCTTCGGCGCTTTCCTCATTCACCGCCCGGAGCATCTCCAGCCCCACCACCGTAGTACCATATTCGCACAAAATAATATCATCAATATCATACTGGGTATTACATTTATAAATAAACAGCGTCCCCAGCCGTTCCCCGGCAATCTCAATAGGAGTTATGATCGCCTGAAACTTTCTGATATCCTGGCTTTCAAATCCTAATGTCTCCAGATTTACATTTTCTTTCGTAGACAGTACTCCCAACAGCCTTTCATTGAGCATAGCATCAATAAATCCTCCTACGCTCTCATCGATCAGTTCATTGATGGAATCCACATCATCTGATTTTGCAACTCCCAGCACCTTACCCTTACGGCTGATCACCTGCACATTGGAACTAACAATTTCACGCATTACTTCGCAAATGTCATTGAACACGACTTTACTGGAATTGTTATTATGCAATAGCTTGCCGATTTTTCTTGTCTTATCAAGAAGCTGTACACTGCTCATACCTATTCCTCCGTCCTTTGCTGCTCTTACAAACCGCGGAGACAACCACAGGAATCCGGCTGCCACGCACCCACTGTGCCCTATATTCAATACAATGCAAAAACATTACATGATTAAATCTACTTCATAATAACACAATTGAATCCGGATTACAATGTTTTAACAGTTAATTTTATTGCTATTTATTGGACAATTCGGACAAAACGCTGTATCCGCACTGTTCTTCCATGCACACAAGCTTATTTCCTTTCACAAGCATGGGCGACCCGCACTTTGGACAATTCTGTCCGGAAGGCTTCTGCCATACCATAAAATCACAGTCGGGATTATCAATACAACCGTAGTATTTCCTTCCCTTTTTCGTCTTCTTCAGCACAATATCTTTACCGCATTTAGGACAGGGAACTCCGATTTTTTCATAGTAAGGCTTGGTATTACGGCATTCGGGAAATCCCGGACAGGCCAGGAAACGCCCGTGAGGCCCGTATTTTATCACCATCTGTCTGCCGCAGACCTCACAGACCTCTTCGCTGACCTCATCTGCAATCGTCACCTCCGCCAGCTCTTTTTCCGCCTGCTTCACTGCTTCGTCCAGATCAGGATAGAAATTAGCCACAATGGTTTTCCATTTGACATCCCCATCTTCCACACCGTCCAGCAGCGCCTCCATATTTGCAGTGAAATTCACATCCACAATGGTTGGAAACGCCGCCTTCATCATATTATTTACCACCTCTCCCAGCTCAGTCACATAGAGATTCTTATTTTCCCTGGTGATATACCTCCTGGCAAGAATGGTGGTAATGGTGGGAGCATACGTACTGGGACGCCCGATGCCTAACTCTTCCAGGGCACGAACCAGAGAAGCTTCCGTATAATGGGCCGGAGGCTGCGTAAAATGCTGCTTCGGGTCAAATGATGCAAATGAAAGCTCACTGTCCCTGCCAAGCCCTGCGCTTAACGTATTTTCTTCCTCTTTGTCATCTGCGGTACTGTATACCTTCAGAAAGCCGTCGAATTTCAGGGATGAGGATGCCACCGTAAAAATATGGTCTCCCCCCCGTATCTTCACCGAGGTCGTCTCATATTTTGCCGCGCTCATACGGCTTGCGGTAAAACGCGTCCATATCAGCTGATACAGCCGGAAGAGATCTCTGGGCAGCTCATCTTTCACCGAAACAGGAGTACGATTCAAATCCGTAGGACGGATTGCCTCATGGGCATCCTGAATCTTCTGCCCGTTCTTCTTCCCCGCTGCCGCTGCAGACAGATATTCTTTTCCGTAATTGGCATCAATGAATTTCGCTGCCATATCCTCCGCCTCTTCGGACACACGGGTGGAATCGGTACGCAGATAAGTAATAAGCCCCACTGTACCTGTGCCCTTAATATCCACGCCCTCATAAAGCTGCTGGGCGAGACGCATGGTCTTCTGTGTAGAGAAATTCAACACCTTGCTGGCTTCCTGCTGCATTGTGGATGTGGTAAAGGGAAGCGGCGGTTTCTTCACACGCTCTCCTTTTTTTACTTCTTCCACAGTATACTTTACGCCTTTCAATGATGCCATAACGGCATCCGCCTGTGCCTTACCGGCAATTTCCTGCTTTTTTTCCAGAGTCCCGTAATACTTTGCACTGATCGGCTTTTTCTCACCTTTTACCTTCAGGTTCACATCCAATGTCCAGTATTCTTCCGGAATGAAAGCATTGATTTCATCCTCTCTGTCACATATGATGCGCAGTGCCACCGACTGAACCCTTCCCGCACTCAGCCCTCTCTTAATCTTCGCCCACAGCAGCGGAGAGATGCGGTAGCCGACCATACGGTCCAGCATGCGCCGCGCCTGCTGCGCATCCACCAGATTCATGTTAATCTCGCGGGCGTTTTTCAGAGATTCCTTCACTGCATTTTTCGTGATTTCATTGAAAGTGATGCGATATACCTTTTTGTCCTCTAATTTCAAAGCGTAATATAAATGCCAGGAAATTGCCTCCCCCTCCCGGTCAGGGTCAGTTGCAAGGTAAATTTTCTCAGCCTTCTTCACTTCCTTGCGCAGACCTGCAAGGATATCCCCTTTTCCTCTGATGGTAATATACTTCGGCTCATAATCATGTTCCACATCAATCCCCAGAGAACTCTTGGGCAGATCACGGACATGTCCGTTGCTGGCCGCCACTTGATAATTCGCCCCCAAAAATTTCTTAATTGTCTTCACTTTTGCAGGTGATTCCACGATTACCAGGTATTTTGCCATAATACGCACCCCTTTGATACTATATTCCACTCTTTCAATTGATATCAATCTATAAAATGTCAATCGTGAAACAATATACACCAAAAAAGTCCGGGGCGCAAGTGTTTTCCATAAATTTCAAAAATTGAGTATTTTATTCATATATATTTTATAAATTGACTGCAATTCCATAATATCAGAAAGATAACACGAATTATGTTCCGTCCAGGCAGCAAGTCTTCTGCGAAGGCTTCAGCCAAAAATCGCAAAATACGTAACAGCAATTTCAGGCAAAAAGAAAACCTTGAAGTTCCTCATTTGCATAAAGAACTGTCAAGGCATACGCAAACAGCTGATAGGGGAATCGAACCCCTGTTTCCGCCGTGAGAGGGCGGCGTCTT
>CAJUAP010000075.1 GCA_910584435.1 uncultured Acetatifactor sp. | reverse complement strand
CCGCGATCACCGTGGGGCTGTGCCGGTTCCCCATGTCATTCTGTATGATCAGCACAGGCCGTGTGCCGCCCTGCTCGCTCCCGACCACCGGCGTCAGGTCTGCATAGTAGATATCGCCCCGTTTGATATTCACGTCTGTTTCCTCCCTTCCTGCAGGCAGATCCCGCATCCATTTCTTATCCCATGCCGCACTCCATGCCGTATTCCGCCATGGTCACTGCCCTGTCCTCCGCCGCAAAATATGCATCCGCCTGCCGCCTGTCAAGCTGGAGGACTTCTCCGGCCGCCTTTTCCCCTGTCTGGATCTGCGCCAGCCTGTTGAATATCCTTGTGCGTACCCCCGATCCCGGATTGCCATTGATAAGTCCTCCGCTGACGTCAAGGAGGGGCCTGTCCGCAATGTCTGTGACAGTGATCCTGTCTGTGTCACGGTGGCTGCTGATAAAATCTGCCAGGTTCTCAGGCGTTGTTGAGACCAGGTATTCCTCCCTTGCGCTTCCATCTGACGAGTACACACAGGCATATCCCATCCTCTCCGTATCCATGATCCGGTTTACCATGTCAATTGTTTTCTGGTCCATGCATTCCCTCCTGTGGAGGCAGGTTCTTTCCTGCCTCATATTTCATGTTTTCATGACACAAGGACGGCGGCAGTCCCCATCGTGGCCGTTCGGAACATCCTCCTGGCTCCTTGGCAGTCTGCCGCCGTAGTTTCTATCATGAAGGCATTTCCCCTCCGGGGGATTCCCCGGCCCGGAAAATGCCTGTCCTTCGTCTTTTATTTCTATCTGCCCCTGTTCGACACTACTCCCCGGAGCGGGCGCAGGATGCGCCCATAGGCAGCAGGCAAAGACCGGCCGTGGCTATAGGCCGTCATGGGTTTCTCACCCCTCCGAGGATCTCTCCGGGCCGCCCTCATTGCGTGTTCCCGCTCCTGCGGGGCTGTGACTGGACGGAAGTATCATTATAGGCTGTCCATGTCATGGCAGGCGGCCCGCCACAGGCCGCTTGGGGACGGACATTTGCCGCTCTGCACCTTTGATGCCATCTTTTTGGCAGGTTGCCCTGCAGGTGGTCATGGCGTGTCCTCCGCACCGCTTTGCTCTTTCAAGCTGGACAGCTAACGTATCTATGCTGCTGGATATGACCGCCTGGCGGCGGTATTTTTCAATGGGCAGAGGGGAGGAAAAGTTCCCCTCTACTTACTTCCACGTTGGCAGGACGTTTTGCACACCCTGAAATTTAATTTTTTTCAAAAAATTTTTTCAGCTTCTTCAGGATGCGGTTCTTGCGCTTGTGTACGGCATTGCGGTATATGCCCATGCACTCCGCCGCCTGCCGCTCGGTCTGGCCCTGGAAAAACAGGCGGTCTATCAGCTCCCGCTCATCATCAGGGAGCAGGGAGAGCGCCTTATGTAGCTGCTCATACTGGAGTTTCCGCAGCACGGTTTCCTCCACGCTCTCGGCTTCCCCGGCAAACTGCACCTCCTGTTCTGCCAGCCGTTCCAGGGAATCCTCCCTGCTGGGTATGGTCGTTATGGTCCGGTTCTCCTGGCTTATGACAGTCTGCTCCGTCTTGAGGTCGTATTCCTGGTACTGCATCTTTCTTTCTGTGGTCCTGAGCAGGCTGATCACTTCCTCGCCTGCCTCCGGGTACATCTTCCTGTAATCCGGGATTCTGTATGCCTTTGCCATAGGCTTGTCCTCCTTTTTTGAATTTCAAAAAAATGAAGGACAGGCGGCGGGCCGCGGCATTTCCCCCGGACAGCAAAAGAGCGCAGGCCCTTTCTGCGGGGTGCGCTCTTTTGTAGGTTTATGGGGTTTTCTCTATATCGTGACGGGAAAATGGGGCATCCTGTCGAACATAAAAATACCGCAGCCCCTCGGTGGACTGCGGTATGTATCAATATGGTATGGAGTTTTGTCCTTGTCGGCAGGCCGCCCTCGGCACTTGACATCAGCATGCCCATGTTTCCCCTTTCCGGGGATTTCCGGCATGGCATTTCCGCTCCCCTGGCTTTTTAGCCCATGGGGAAGATTATAAAATATGCGTCCGTCAGCCAGCAGTCGCCTGGCAGTCAGAACACGGTAGGAAAACGCAAGTTGCGACACGGCTATGCAGAGAAATGTCGCATAAAATCTACTGTTGCAGACAGCCCTATCCAGCCTGCTAAAAAGCGGCCCCGTTTCCCAAGCCGCCAAGCGATGCTAATATTCCGAGTTTACTTCAAAGCAGTACCCCACTTCCCTGACGCATTTGATCAGAAAGGGTTCAATCCCTTCTTCCACAGACAGCTTTCCCCGCAACCTGCGGATATGGCAGCCTATCATATTGTTTTCGCCGCCAAGGGCTTCTTCTCCCCATACATTCTGGTATATCTGTCCGTATGTAAGGACACACCCCATGTTTTCCATGAGCAGGCAGAGTATGGCGTATTCTTTTGTGGTGAGGCTGATCTCTTTTCCTGCACAGTATACTTTCCTGCGGCCTAGAAAGACTGCAAGGCCAGGGATTGACAGCGCCGGTTCGTCAGTGATCCGCTGGTTCTCAAAAGTGTGGTATTTGTTCAGCACAGCCAGCACTTCCTCAAATATGCGGTATTCCGACTCCAAAAATTCCACTACTAATATCCGCCCGATGCTATCACCTCCTTTGTATGCCTCACACCCCTTTCATCCTCATCCTGTCTCTTTGTCCACTCCCGGATACCTCATGGGAAAAAGACATTTGTCCGCTGCTTTTACTTCCCTGCATCCACATATCCGTCCTGCGGCGTCATGATCGGGAGACCG
Source organism: uncultured Acetatifactor sp. (assembly GCA_910584435.1). GTDB lineage: Bacteria > Bacillota > Clostridia > Lachnospirales > Lachnospiraceae > Acetatifactor. The sequence continues at coordinate 14,073 of CAJUAP010000075.1, read as the reverse complement.
ATGGGAAACCTTGTCAGGTATCCGGATATGAATTCGGCGGCCAGAGTCTCCTGTGCGGCATCCGCGATGACTTTCTTGAGGCTCTCTGCGTTGTTATCCACAAAGGCCCGGAAAAAGTCCAGCTTATTTCCTTTCACTGTAATGTCCGCCCCTAGTGCAAGTTCACCAGTGCCAGATACAATCCGGTATCCTAATATTCCCCTGTCCACCTGTATATTGGCATACTCGGTTCCTTTGGCCGCAGTTACGGACACGGACATCGCCAGACGTTTCTTGTCTTTCTCACACTTTCTTACTGTCCAGCATGATGCCCTCCGCCGTGGTGGTAGGTTTCCTTATCTCACTGCCCTGATAATGATGCCCCAGAGCCGCTATGGTTTTGGTATAGCTGTCGCCGCAAGAATAGGTATAAGTCCGCACCCTGATATCCGTGTAGGTGGGCTGTTTCGTCACAAGCTCTGTGTAGGAATGATGATGGGTTCCCTCTGGGAGCCGTGGTATGCCCTCCGTGTAACTGTGTCCGCAACGGGAACAGGTGTAGATCCAGATGCCTTCGTTTTCTGTGGTTGGTTCCTTTGTTATCCTATTTATATAATCATGCCCCAATGTGGATGTTGCGTTTCCTGGTTTCGTCCTCACCCCGCAGTCCTTACAGTAAATGTTCCCGGTGTAGCCTCCTGCCGTGCAGGTTGCCGCCACAAACCTGCGGAACTCTGTATCCCCATGCACACCGCTGTCCGTATCGCCATAGGGCTGGTTACATCTGGTACAGACTTTTCTCCGGGAACAGGTGGCCGTGCCACCGATATGCCCCAGAGTTTTTACCACGATCCCAGATTCCGTCACGAAACCGCATTTGGTGCATTCCCTGTGTCCCAGCCTGTCCTCCGTATAGGCGGAGCTTTTTCGCCTGCCCCTGTATAAAGAACATCCCCTGCCGTATGGTCGCAGGACGATCTTGTGACGGCAACCGTTACCGTTTCCTTCACATAGCTGCCTTTATCCTCCCCAGTATAGACTGCCACGGTGCTTACCTCTGCCCCGACTTCTAAGGCTATATCCTGATTGGATGTCTGCCACTCCCTGCCCTCCGGCAGGAGTACGTCCTCCACCTTTTCACAGCTGTATGGAACGCTCATGGCAACAGACGGCATATTGGGGGCGTTCTGCGCCCGGTTCACGGTCAGGCTGACCCTTGTTTCCACGGACTCGTAATTTGCCCTGTCCGTGGACGTGAACACCACCGCATACTTCGTCACGCCACAGTCGGCCACCGCAGGCTTTGCGGAAGGCTCCTTCCAGGTAAATGCCCCGGCCACGGTTTCCGTGCTTCCGTCACCGTCCCCTGCCTGCCCTGCGCCGTTGCCGTACTGTACCGTTCCCCCTGGCAGCAGGGATGCGCTTAAGGCATCACCGTAGTAATTCCCGCCGCTGCGGGTGGTACGCCGATGTACGGCCTTGCCTTTTCCACTGTCACCGTCATGATCCTAGTACGTCTATGCATATAGCTATAGAAAAAATCTCAACATATGGCATAATGAAAAGAAAACACAAGGAGACTACTCAAATGCCATTTGTTGCAGCCCCTGTTATAATACCGGATGCTATTCACCCTATCTTCTCTAAATTTGCCAAAAGCAGAACCTTTTCAGCCCGTCAGGTACAGCGTGCGAAGATAATCCTTTTGGCCGCAGACGGTCTTGATAACATGCAGATATTGAATCAGGTAGGTCTTTGACAGGATTCTGTGAACAAATGGCGGAGCCACTTTATTAAAAAGCTCCCTCTTTTGCAGGAGATCGCCGAAAAAGACCCTTCCAGCCTAGAAAAAGCTGTGTCCACCTTCCTGAATGACAACCCGCGTCCCGGCCAGCCCATGCATTACACGGATGAACAGATTATCAAAATCCTCGAAACTGCCTGCCGTAATCCAGAGGAACCGGGGTATGAAACCAGCCACTGGATCCTTAACCTGCTGGCAAATGTTATTATAGAAGGTAAGGATCGTGGATTCCATATCCGCCAAGACAGTAAGCCGTTTTTTAAATATGTGAGAAATCCACTCGCATCTCGTCCGCTACTGGCTTCATTCCTCCGAAAAAGTGGATTCTCCGGAGACTTTTGCGGAAAAAGTGAATGAAATCTGCACCGTTTACCATGGGGCTGAAACAGTCTGTGCAACAGGCGTCCATACCATATCCGTGGATGAGATGACAGGAATCCAGGCACTGGAGCACAAGTATTAAGCATGTAATCCCCGGGAAAGCAGCATGTATGGAATTAGAATACGCCCGCCATGGGATAACCAGCCTCATCGGTTTCTTTGACGTTGCCACGGGGCGCATGGAAAGGCCATATTTGAACCCTACACGCACAGAGGAAGATTTCCCAGGCGTCATGCGTGCATTGATCGAAACGGATCCAGAGGCATCATGGACGTTCGTCTGCGATGGGCTGAACACACATAAGTCCGAAAGTCTGGTGCGGTTCATTGCACAGCAGTGCGGCCTTACGGAGGACATTGGCAGCAAAGAAAAATCCTGCATACTGAAAAGCCGAGCCGAATTTCTCCATAATAAAGACCACCGGATACATATCGTATATGTACCAATGCATTGTTCCTGGATGACCCAGATCTCTATCTGGTTCATCCAGGAACTGTGTTTCGGAGTATACACAAAGCGGATCCGGTGGGAAGGGTCATACAGGATATTTCGTTTACTTTATGCGCAAAACGTCTTTTTCGTAGAACGAAGCCAGTAACGAATTTTGTGGGGATGTAAATCTACCTCATTTTAAAAAACGGCTGACTGATTTCTCAGAAATCTGCCCTCAATCCCTTGCTTTTTAATTTCTGCCACCAACATCGGAAGGTTCCACTGGCTTACCTCGTACCCAAAATCATCGGGGCTGCCGCAGGCAAGGTCGATGATCCGCATGATCTGATCCGGCGTAAACACGGACGGGCACCAGGACGTGTTTTATCGGACAAGACTGCCCGTATCTCATCTTCGAGCCTTTCCGAGACATCCAATTCAATCTTCCGCAAAGCCGGGAACACCGCAAGGAACCGACTGCGCCAGATAGCAACATTATTATTAATGAAACCCGACCCGTAACACAATATTCTTGTTGAGTTCCCCCTGTGACGCAAGCAGGACAATGCTGGCTCTTTTGACCAGTCCCGATGGAAAGGAACGGCTTTTTGAAAAAGCAGACAATACGCTTTTCATGGCATCAGATAAAACCGGGATCGTATCAATTATCTTCCTTCGCATAATAACCCGTCCATTCTTTAATGATAGAATCATCATACATCCGCTACAATAAAGTAACATTTATTCATTAGTATTTAAGCAATATTGTACTAGTCAGAAAAATAAATTTTTCTCTATCCGCATTCTCCATCTTATCGTTATAATCGTTCTTGATTTTCTACATCCCCCTCAAAATTACGCACCACCTTTTGTCCTTCTCTTTTTTCACTGCAAATTCTATACCGGAACTTCGTGAAATCGGCATATCCTCCTGTCTCTTGAGTAGAAAAAAGAAACAATCCAAAACGACATCCCGTAAAATGATCCACCTTAAAATATTGTTGTTGATTAATTCCGATTTTTTTCCACTCCCCACCAGCGAAGTATAAGAAAGTTGCCTCATCACGTTTATCTGTAAAATTAACATGTGTCTTTAGCATGATGCACTCTTGATCTATTTCAACCCTTTCATATTCTACCGCTGGATCCAAGTAGTCCTCATCCCCTAATACTGTGTCGTTCTTAGCAGGTTTCCCCAGCATGACCAAATAATATTTTCCCTCCTTACTGGTAATTGCAACCGCTCCATAACAGCCCATAAAGGCACTGATGCCTGCGTAATCCCCATCTTTCAACTGAGCAGCATCCACCGTTACCCACGCCTCGCTCTCTGGTCCGAAAGTTCTCTGAGTTAGTGTATTATATCCAAAAACTAGACTGGAACAAATTTTCCCTGAATAAATCCTATACGCTCCAGGACGGTCTGTTACAGACCACAAACCTTGTCTTGGATTATGGTTGAATTGCCAACATGGTTTCAACTCGATTTTTCCGTTCTCATTTGGTGTATAATCAAAATCGTCATCGCAATTTAAAGGTTCATAAACATATTCCGGTCTTGTACTGGGAATTGTAACAGTTTCCGGTACTTTCCCATTTATACCAACGACAGGAAATCCGTCTTCATCAAAATGGATTGGCATAATCATAGGCGCTCTTCCCAATGCTCCCCTATCCTGATACATAAATGCATACCAATCCCCTTCTGGTGTATCTACCATTCCTCCTTGAGCAACACCCAGCCGATGATACCCCATATCGTCATCTATAATACATCTTCCTCTAAACTTCCCTGTCAAAGAGTCTGCAATAAAACAGTCCTCTGTTTTCCACTCATTCCCATAAGCAAGCCCATGACAAGTAAATAAATAATATAGACCATTTTTTTTATATAAATGTGAACCTTCATATCCGAGATGGATTCTCTCTTCATCCTGAATAATTAGACGATGAAGCCCACCTGCCAATGGCCCTTTCACTTCTGAATCCAATTCTGTGACATATATATTCTTCTGGCCATGTACAATATAAACTTTTCCATCATCATCGAAAAACAAGGAACTATCATAGTAAAATCCTTCTATTGTCCTTTTATTCCATGGACCTGCCGGATCGGTTGCAGTGAGTAAATATGTTTTATGCGTATCATTGGCAGTAAAATTAATATAAAAAATTCCATTATGATAGCGGAAAGATGGTGCCCACATGCCATTACCATAAATTTGCTCTGTTCCATCCAAATTATGTCCCGGCGTATCGTCCAAAGTGTCGTATGCATGACCTACAAATTCCCATCCCATCAAATCATAAGAGCGCAGTATATCACACCCTGGCATGTAATGCATAGTAGTGCTTGCCATGTAGTAAGTATCTCCCACCCGAATAATATCAGGATCCGGAAAATCTGAATTTATCACAGGGTTTTTCGTTGTCTCCATATTCGCTATTTCCTCCTATAATCTATTTAATTCGTTATTATCTCCAATTCTGTTTTCACCGTGCTAAATTCTTCATTTAGATCAAGTTCTTCCGTCATATCCAATATCGGCTCTCCATATACATTAAAATGCACTCTTCTTATACCACTGCACCGAGCGCCATCCACGCCGGGTCTGGCATGATAAGCACTCCATACTGTTCCATACTCATCAACCACATAAGCATTATGTCCCGTACCAAATTCCCCTTTCACACTCCTTGATGTCAAAATAGGATAATTATTTTTTCGCCAGTTATTCCGATCCAGCAAATCTTTTCCCTTTCTTATTTCAAGCAATCCCACTACATATGTGGCATCTACAGCCGCACTGGAAAAAGTCAAATACAGTCTGTCTTCTCTTGGCAATGCGAACGGACCTTCATCCACGAACGTATGATTATTAGCCCATCCGTATTCGGGTTTTGATAATACTACCGGTTCAGTAAGTAATCTCCATGGATTAATCGGATCTAGCTTTGCTATATATAGCCATGCCCCCAAATCTTCTGGTAAAAATCTGCGCTGAGACCATACTGCATAATATTCTCCTTGCCACTTAAAACAAGTCATATCCAATGTAATCTCTTTTCCTGCCTCACATATATTGCTTCCGTCATTTTTCACTATGCGTTTTGGAGCTGACCAATCTTCCCTACAGATTGGATTCCCTCCTTCCCGTAATTCCATAACATGACTTTCTTCATAATAAAACTCGCCAGAAGTAGCAGCATGAAAAATGTATAATCTGCCTTCTATTTCATGAAATTCTGGTGCCCAAAGCAGCCCTCCTATCCCACGGTATGTTTTGGAATCCAAAATCAAGTGTTCTTTTGCATTTATCAGCTCTGGAATCGTATCTGCCTCTCTGATAAAAAGGGTATGGTTATTGTCGGCATCATTTGTAGCAATAAAATAATATTTCCCTCTCCATCTTCCAATACATGGATCCGCACGATTAACAGCTATGGGGAACTCAAAATGATCCCTATGAACTTTTCCGATAATCGAATAAGTTCCTTTCTGATGAAAATTTACATTTGACAAATCCCAATCTATTCTCTTTTCCGCAATACTACCGTCACTGTAATGCGCCTTTGCATAATATGTTCCAAGTGTCTGGGGGCTGTCAGCCATAATCCGTTCCGGAAACTCTATGCCCGTATTCACTGGTGTCAGTAATCTCCTATGCAGTTCCTCTGCTTTCTCTCCTGAAATCTCAATTACATTCTGTATGACTGCGCCCTCAATTCCAGATACATCAAAAGCCTTATTCATATATATGGAAACATCAGGCATATTTGTGCATTTTACTGGTTTCTTGGTGAGCACTAATTCTTCAAGGTCCTTAATCTCGGACATGAAAATTCCTTCTGCTTGTCTCCATATAACACTTATTGTCTCTGATTCAATGTTATAAATGCAGAACGCTTCCTCAATATAGTCTTTCCCAAGTTTCAGCAAACCAACTTCTTCATATTCTGTAAAATTATCCGTTTTGAAAAGAAGTATGTTTCCCTTACTCTCCGCATCTTCTCCCCCGTCACTCTCCGTTCGTATTGCCACCACACCATAATGTCCGTCAGATAAAGTAAATAGTCGTGGATTTTTTAAGCTTTTTGCCCGGAGAGAACCGTCTTTTTTTCTACTGCTTTCGCAAACAATACACCACTGTTGTGATTTAATGTGCAAAATTGAAATCCGTCATCACTAATGGCAAGATGCATACTATATGCCAGCTTATTATCATATATTTTGCTGTCCATAGGCATTCTCGTATAACTCATCAAATAAGCCATCGCTTTTTATCCTCCTTATTTTACAATATCAGCTCAAATGCCGCAAAGGAAATTCTCCCCTGGCCTTCGTACTTGAAATACAAAGCCTGTATTCCATCAGGAATAACAATATCAGAAATAAAAGTCTTCCACTCATTATTTCTCCCAATTTCAATCTCTCCAAGCGCTTTTCCGTCCCACTTCGTGCTAATCAAAAAATGCCCTTGCCCACCGCCTCTAGTGCGCACTGCAATTCGTTTTACACCTTTACAATCAAAATATTTAAACCCTGCTACCGCTCCGGAAAGCATATTTGCTATATACGCCATACCTTCCACACCATCGGCCTGATCCTGAGTAATCTTGGGGAAACGGCAATCCATCCATTCACCGGGACCTCCCACTGTCTTCGCATCATCTCTACAATAAAGATTACATGCAATATAAGCGGGATACTCCCCCTCCCCCCGCAAGGGCTCTCCATTCGCTCCACAAGAAGTCATTTCCACCTGCGGAATAATACCATCCTCCAAAATTCTTATTTTTTCTATGCAGCCTTGACGACTGAAATTAGTTCCATTTGTATGTCTATGGTAAAATACATTCCAGTTGTCGTTAATCAAGATAATGCTGCCATGATTATTTCCTCCATAATACATAGGTTTTAGAGACGGTTTATAACTATCAATAAATAAATCACAATTACTAACAATCGTTCCCCCATATGTAAAAGGTCCAAGCGGAGAATCGCTTACTGCATAGCAAAGCTCATGGCTTAACACAGAAGAATAAATAAAATAATACTTTCCATTGACTTTACGTATAGATGATGCTTCAAAAAAAGCATGCCCCTCATAACTGGTTCTTTTTTCATAAGGTTTAGATGGTACTACAAATTTCGGTTCCCTGATAATTGTCAACATATCCGGTCCAAGCACTGTAACCATGGCGCCATGACGGCCTCTATTATTAGGCATGCAGAATCCTGTATAAAGATATGTGTATTCTCCCTCAGTCAAGACTCCTGGGTCAAACTGTGGCTCATCTGTTTTAGCCTCACCAAGCCTTGTTCCATCCTCATAATGAACATATCCGTAAAAATGATATTTTCCTGCGGGCGTATCACACACCGCTACTGACACAATTCCCACCATATCCAAAACATAATACAAATAGTATCTCCCATCTGGTCCTACCGTCACATCAGGTGCAAACAGTAGCATGTCTCCATCACTATTCATCGGATCGTCTCGCCGTGTATATATGATTCCTTCATACCTCCAATTGCTCAAATCAGTGGCCGGTGCTGACCAGCACACATAGTCATTCAGACAATAAGCATACCCGCCAAAACGATCATGTGAACCAAATATATATACCCTATCTCCAAATACATAGGGTTCGCTGTCTGGCACATACTCCCAACTGGGAAGATATGGATTTATTGTTTGGTTTTTCATTTTAAAGTCCGCCCTTCTGCGAAAGCCACCAATGTGCCATGAAACTGTTGGCTAACTTTCGCTTTTTTTCTAACTACCTTCTGAGACAATTCAATCATTTGGCAAATTACTGAGTCCAACTAAATGTATCGAGTATATATTCAACCTTTTACCTCTTAGTATACTTTCCACTCTTGAACATATGGAACATCCTTTTCTAACACTACATGCGTACATTCCCCTCTGGCGTTCAACTCAACCTCAATGGTTTGTTTTGCACAAAGCGCAAGACTCTTTATCTTATGGTTTTCCCAGGAAATATCCACCGTAATGCCTCCCATGGCACATAATCCCTTTATGGAACCTGCTTTCCATTCATCCGGGAGTGCCGGTAACAGTGTGATCGATTGCCTGTCACATTGCATGAGCATTTCTGCAATTCCAGCGGTACATCCAAAGTTTCCGTCAATCTGAAAGGGCGGGTGATTGTCGAACATATTCGGCAGAGTGGAATTCGTTAACAGCTCTAATATATTATGGTATGCTTCATTTCCATCCCCAAGTCTCGCCCACATATTGATGATCCATGCTCTGCTCCAACCTGTATGACCACCGCCGTAAGTCAGCCTTCTCTCCAGAGTTTTCCTTGCAGCATCCGCCAAAAGCGGATCCTTCTTTGGCGAAATCTGATGTCCCGGATATAGAGCAAACAAATGAGAAATATGTCTGTGTCCCGGATCCGTTTCTTCATAATCCTCATTCCATTCCATGATTTGTCCGTATTTTCCAATGGAAGGTTTTTTTATTCTTGCTAAAGTTTTTACTAACTGCTCCGCAAAATCCTTATCTTCATTTACAATAGTTGTGGCCTCAATACAAGCCGTAAACAATTCCGTAATGATCTGATTGTCCATGGATGCCCCTTTGCAAAGGGCACCCCGCTCTCCATTTGGTAGGATATATTCATTTTCCGGCGAGATGGTGGGGCAGGTAACCAGATACTCGCCATCCTCAATCAGATAATCCAGCAAAAACTCACAGGCCGCTCGCATCAGTGAATAATTTTCCTGTAAAAATGCAAGATCACAAGTATAGCAGTAATGTTCCCAGATATGTAAGCAAAGCCACGCGGCTCCCATCACCCAGTAAGTAGAGCTTAAGCAGATATCCTGAGGTGCAGTATCCCCCCAGATATCTGTATTATGATGCGCCATAAAGCCTTTGCAGCCATACATGAACTGAGCAGTATGGCGCCCATTCTTTTCCATTCTGTGAATATGGTCTATGAGAGACAGATGGCAGGAAGAAAGATTACACTTTTCTGCCAGCCAGTAATTCATCTGCGCATTGATATTTATGGTATATTTGCTTCCCCACATCGGATCCATATCCTGATTCCAGATACCTTGCAAATTGGCTGGAAGGGAACCAGAACGGCTGGAAGATAAAAGAAGATAACGTCCATACTGGAAGAAAAACGCTATTTTTTCACTCTCCTCTCCACAATCTGTTAGTTTCAGTTCCATGCGGTGGAAAAGAGCATCATAATCCTTTTGATACTCCTCTACAATCTCATCAAAAGATTTTTCCGCAACCTGCTCCAGACGTTTTTTTACAGATAATTCCGGATCTTCGCATCGGAATGTGGTGTCCGCCGTTACAAGCAGTGTCACCGCATCGACATTTTGTACCACAATAGTATTTCCGATGGCGCATACCTTCCCTCCCTCTGGAATGACTTTCACTCCTGCCGCAAGTTGAATCGCTCCTTTTCCGCCGCATACAGCCGTCAAAAAACTACTGGATGTTCCATCGGTATAGGATTTATCTACATATGTATTATAGTTTGGATGGCGGTACACGGTCGTTTCAAAAGGGTCAAAGCTCCAAGTTGCATTGCCTCTGGCAATCTGGGTATGAAAAGATAAAGATCCTTCCTTGTCTGCGGTAAGCCGCACCACCATACACCCATCCGGGTAGCTGGTAAAAACCTCTCTTCTATAAGCAACCCTGTTTTTGACAAAGGATACGGTTATTCTTCCGGTATCCAGATCCAATTGTCTGCGATACCTGATAATCTCATCCTTTCCCCCTTCAAACAACAGATACAGATTGGCCAAAGGCTCATAATGTCTTTGATTTTCCGGAACTCCGGATATGGCTAGAGCACAAAGATTTTGTGCTTCCCTGATCCGTCCTTCCATAATGAGCCTTCGAATCTTTCCCAGGTTTTCTTTTGCAGATGGATTGTTACGGTTAACATACCCTCCATACCAAACACTGTCCTCATTTAACTGTATATATTCCACATAAGGCTTTCCATATACCATTCCCCCAAGTCGTCCATTTCCAGTAGGCAGGGCCTCGTTCCAGTCCTGCGCCGGCTCCATAAAATACATCACATTGTTGTCTATCATCCAACATTTCCCTTCGTCGCATCAATCATATCAAACAATTCTGCACAAGCTATCGTATCTGCATGCGGGATTACACTGCTTTCGATCCGTCCCCCCTGCACGCACCGCATAGTTTCCTCAATCTCATAAATAAACCCATTTTGTGTTTCTTCATCTTTGTAATGCTCTACCAGTGTACCCTCCCGATCATACAAGAAACATTCTCCTGCAAAATGTGGAGATGGTAATACAATCTTCCCTTCACGCCCATAGAGCACCATCTGCTCTTCCATTTTAGAAACAAAGCTTGCCATTAAGCTAGCCATTGTATGTTCAAATAAAATTGAAATATAATTCGTTATATCCACACCGCTTTTACTCCACGAAGCTGCTACGGTCATACTCTTAATCTGCTGTCCTAGAAGGAAAGTGGTCATTTCATACGCATACACTGTAATATCCTTCGCCGCCCCACCGCCCAAATGCGGATTATAATAACGGTTTTCATCTCCAGAGGGTGCGACAAATCCAATAGTAAACTGTACTAACTCGATCAATCCAATTTTGTCATTTAAAATCCATTCTCTTACTTTTTTCACAGCCGGCAAGAAACGACTCCACATAGCCTCCATCACAAAGACCCCTAATTCCTTTGCACGCGCAAATGCTGCTTTTGCTTCTTTCGCATTCTGAAACATAGCTTTTTCACATAGTACAGGGATCCTTTTCTCAATGCATAGCATTGTTAATTTATAGTGGTCATTTACTGTAGTTGCAACATAAACGCAATCCAGTTGTTCCACCTCAAGCATCTCTTCATAGGAGGTATAAAAATGCGGCACCTCGTTTCTTTCCGCAAAATTCTTTGCACGTTCCCAACTCTTACTTGCAACGGCTGCCACCTCGCAGTCGATGATTTTTGCAACAGCATTACAAAATTTATCAGCTATGTTTGCTGCTCCTAAAATTCCAAAATAAAAGATTCTCATCTCCTGTTTTCCCTTCCAGCGATCGTTAGATCGTAAAATAGTTAATTTTATCTTTCCTCATATTTGGCATACTGTTAACATATTTTACATATCCCAACTCTAAGCATCTAAAACCAATTAAACATACTTTATACTGTATTTAGCATAACCTATTGATTTTTTCAATGCAATGAACTATACTGTATAAAAATTGAAATATCCTCACATTTATTATTCCTGTACCAGTTATGAACTCCAAAAGAAAGAAGGTTTTGTCATGAACCAAATTCATTATGTAGGATATGATGGTATTCATCCTAACAACTTCAAATATGACATTCCAAACGGTTTCGATTCCTTTTTACTGGTTGTGACAAAAACTCCCGTTCTATTCCGTATTCAGACAAAAGTTGAAGAATACCCTGCACATACAGCTATTCTTTACCCTCCAAAACATGATATATGGTATGCAGCCTGTAAAGATTCATACCAAAATCACTGGCTCCGCTTTGTTTCTGATGAATCATTCGTTACTCAATTTCCGAAACAGGCCGTTCCGTTTCTCATTTCAGATCCTGAATATTGTCGTAGTTTATTCAAACTTTTAACTTGGGAGACTTCTCAGTTGATCAGTTCTGCCCGATTATACCAGAATGCAGGTATGCTGACGCAAAACAGAGATGCCCATTTTGAACACCAAAATATGGACAAACATTGTAGAAACATCACTATATCACAGCTCATTCGCATTTTATTTGACAAATTGTATAACGATGCTCAATGTATTAATGTTTCAAAATATGATCAATTGTTATTATCTCTTCGCAGACAGATTGCCGCAAATCCTGAGATTCCTTGGGACATAACTACTATGGCCAATAGCCTTTGCATCAGCAACGGATATTTACAGCGCTTATATAAACAAAAATTTAATATTTCTTGTATGGACGATGTTATTCATTTCCGTCTTCATAAAGCTAGAGATCTTTTACTATATACTACTGAAAGCATTTCTACTATTGCAGAACAATGTGGATACAACAACACAGAACATTTTTGCAACCAGTTTCAGAAAAACATAGGTACAACCCCAGGAAAATTTCGTCGAAACTCAAAACAGCACACCGAAGTGCCCCGTCTGTGACTATCACAGCCGGTTCCGCGTGTTCGTTTCCCTTTTCAAGGTGGTCCTTAAGGAACTGACTGTCACTATGGGTATTCTGCTCATACTAGTAATCCGTGGCGCTGCCGCCGGCTTCCCCTGCCGTTTCCGCCACATTTGCCGCATACCTGCGGTTCTGCTTCCCGGCCTTCTCCCGGTAGGTGGTGTCCGGATCGGACGGGTTCCGCAGTATGGGGACATCCATCCCTTTGTGTGCAGGCGCAGTGTGCCGTCCCCGTTCTCTATGGCCTATTTCCACAGCACTCGCAGCAGTTGCTGCTGGTAACTGCGGACTCATCATACCTGCTTCCACACAGTTCCTTCAAGGTAACTGCGTCTTTCAGGATGGCCGTGATTTTGTCGGAAATCTTATTGTTACGGTTATGGCAGATGAAACAATTGTAGTTATCTGTCTATGTGTAATTCACCAGCCCTTCCGGCAGTTCCTCTTTCCCTGCCGCCACCTCTTTTGCAAGATTCGCTACACAAGTATAAAGCAGTTCCATGCGGCTCATGCGCTTGATGTTGGACGCCACCATCAGGCTGTCCATTCACTTAAGTGCAAGATCCAGCTTCATCATTTGGGCCATCTCACTGGACAGGGATGTTATCGTGTCATGGAGCAGGTCGATCCCAGTTTCTTTTTCATAGGCGCTGTACCGCTCCCTGAAGCGTCTCAGCGTCCTGCCACTCATTGGCTGTTTCAGGAAAGAAGTAGTGTGCAAGGCATATTGGAAACGGATATCAAACATAAATGCGGACAGCATATCCTCGTCAGACAGGCCCGTAAATTCCTTAATAATCAGGGCTCCCATCTGGATGTTTATCGGTATGTTGAGCCTGAAATTCTTCCCGCTGTATAGGACAACATACGGAACTTCGTCTATTTTTAGAAAAATATGCTCTGCAAAGTATCTTGCCTAGGATTTATCAAAATATCTCTTCTCCCTATCGGTCAGGTTGTTATAGGAGTCAAGGAATGACATCTGCTGTATGCTGACATCATTAAGTACAAATGACATGGCAGAACCTCCATTGGTTGGTAGTTCTATATATAACAGAAAACAGCAGAATGTCTCATTTTTAAACAATATATGGTTCTGGATGCCGAACAATACGGCTTTGTGGAACTGCAATATCACAAACACCCTTTTGGCTTTGATGATACAGATATCTTCATTTCAGCAGAAACCTATTCAACAGTCCACGTTGCCCATGAACGCATCCCCTTTTGTATAGCTCCCCCGCTTATGGGCA
>CAJUAP010000074.1 GCA_910584435.1 uncultured Acetatifactor sp. | reverse complement strand
TGATGATGTAGTGGCAGGCTACACCAGCCGCAACAGCGACTATAAAAGATATGACTGTTTCCATGAAAACACCTCCTCCCGTTGTCGGGTATCGGTTGGACAACGAAATAATTATATCATGCACATCAACACAATTCTACATAATTTTTTATCAAGTTAGAACGGCTGAAAGGCCGTTCTTTTTATCTTAAGGAGCGAGAGAGAAAATGGCAAAAGTAAGTATTAAGGGAACAATTGTTTCGGATGATGACAAATGGATATATGACTGGTTTGGCATCCGGGCGACCTGCCCGGCGGATATCCATGAGGCAATTGAGGAAGCCGCCGGGGAAGAGTTGGAAATAGAGATTAATTCAGGAGGCGGTGATGTGCTGGCAGGAAATGAAATCTATACTGCACTGAGGACATATAAGGGAAGGGTGTCTATCTCGATTGTCGGGATAGCGGCATCTGCGGCGTCCTATATTGCAGCGGCCAGGAGGTGTACGATTACCCCGGTAGGGCTGTATATGATACATAATGCCTCCGGAAGCGCCAGAGGGGATTATCATGCCATGGATCAGGAATCGGAAGTGCTGCAGACGGTCAACAGGGCAATTACGGCGGCATATATGGAGAAAACCGGCATGGAACAGAAGGAGCTTTTGAAGCTGATGGACCAGGAGACATGGCTGACTGCAGAACAGGCTGTGGAATATGGGTTTGTGGATTCCATCACTGAGAGCCAGGAGCAGGCCATGCAGTCCGGCCAGGCAGCAGGATCCGCAAACGGGAATTCCCTGGCCGCAGTTTATAACGGCACACAGATATTAGGCCGCGAGATCATTGAAAAGGCAAGGAAGGTATTGCTGCAGTCCGCTGCCGGAACAGGCAGAACCGCGCCGGAGGGTGATATACCGGAACCTTCCGGCAGTGTTTTGATAAATCAAATTACTAAGAAAGCAGAGGTAGAAGAAATGGCAGACACACAGGAAGACATCCAGACAATTGAGGAACTCACGGCAAAATATCCTGAACTGGCAAGACAGATCAGGGCATCTGCGGCGGCTGAAGCCGCAAGTGCGGAAAACGGGCGGCTGAAAGCAATCGATGAAATTGCGGGGCAGATCTCAGATGAGATGGTGCAGGAAGCCAAATATGGAGAAAAGAAGATGACAGCCCCAGATCTTGCACTGGAAGCATTCAGGCAGAACGGCATTATGGCCAGAACGGCATTGAACGCCATGAGACAGGATATCCAGGAGTCGAACACAGAAAAGGTACGGGCAGATGCCAACACGGGCTATGCTGACGGCCCGGCGGAGGATGAAGCTGCCCGTCAGGCGAAGGTGAAGAACCTGGCAGAGAAATTAAAGAGAAACAAGTAGTTGAAGAGAAAGCAGGTGAGATTAAAAATGGGAGACAATTTGTACAGGACAACAGGTGAATTCATTCCGGATAAGCTGATTGCAGGCAATCGTATTCCTGTCACTACCAAGGGAATCGTGGTTTCAGCAGGCCAGGGCCTCTTAAAGCGCGGCACAGTGCTGGGGATATCAGCTTCCGGGACTTATAGAGTTACCGGATCGAAAGACATTCCAGGGGGAGACAGCCAGGCCGGAGCAGAGGCATCCGGAGAAAAAATGGAAACCTCCGCGGAGGAAGACTTCACAGAAGCGGCGTCCGCTGAAACGGTTGGATGTGACTGCATCCTGGCGGATGCTGTAGACACAACAGAAGGGGACGCGGTCGCCGCAGCCTATGTAACAGGAGAGTTCAACCGTGATGCGCTGTCTGCTGCGGAAGGAGCGGAACTGTGTAACTATGAGACAGAGCTGCGCAGGCTGGGCATTTTCATAAAATCGGTGCAGGAATACGAATAAAATGGACGGATGTCCGGAAAGGAAAAGAGGATATGGCAGATTATACAACAAGGGAAATGATTGAGGCGATTGAACTGACGCCCACTGTAAGAATGTTTCTTACAAGGACTTTTTTCCCCCACGAGAACACGCATATAACAGAGAAGGCAGAATTTGACGTGAGGCGGGGAAAACGCATCATGGCGCCGTTTGTGTCTCCAAGGATAGGGGGCAAGGTAATTACGAGGCAGGGATTTCAGACAAGGGAGATCCATACGCCGAGGCTTGCGCCGGAACGGATATTAACTGTTGATGATATCTCCAACCGGGCATTCGGCGAGAATATTTACAGCAGGCGGACGCCTTCGGAACGGGAGGATGAGCTTCTGGCAAGGGATTATAAGGAGCTTGACGAATCCATCCAGCGCAGGCTGGAGTGGATGAGCAGAGGCGTGCTGTTTGACGGGAAATTGATTGTAGTGGATGAAGATGCAGGTGTAGATTTCCAGGTTGATTATGGATTCAACAATATTGTGGTGCTGACTTCTGATAATTATTGGCGGCTGCCTGTGGTGGATCCAATGCTGCTGTTGAGAAGGCAGCACCGTAAAATCATCAGGGAGACGGGGAAAGCGCCGAATGTCCTCATCTTTGCACCTGACCTGATTGACTGTTTTGTGGGTAATCCATATGTGAAAGAAGCTATGGATATCAGGAACATGAAAAATATAGTGATAGAACCCAGGATGGTGGATGATGCCTTAACATTTTATGGAAAAATTGCGGAGCTTGGCCTTGAAATCTATTCTTATGGAGAGTATTTCCTGAATGATAAAGGCAAAGAGGAAAGCGTTATTCCGTCAGGTGCCTGTCTTATGGCGCATTCCGAGGGGGAAGGAGCCGTTGAATACGGCCTGATTACCCAGATGGAGGATAAGAAGTTCCGTTCCTATGAAGCGAAACAGGTGCCGAAGATATACTGTGATGACAAATCAGAGGTTAAGACCTTCAGGCTTACATCCAGGCCGCTGCCGAGGCCCTATGATGTGCAGAGCTGGTGTGTCATCTACCCTAACGGGCAGGAAGATTAAGAAAGAAATGCAGACAGGAGGGCAGAAATGATCAGAGCGAAAGTGAATATAGAAACGTCCAGCAGGGCCTATAAACCGGGGGAAATCATCAAAGAGGGCTTACGCGCCAAAGACATTGACTTCCTGAGGCTGCGCGGCTTCATTGCCATAGCAGAGGAAGAGGATGATATGCAGTCCCTGGTTCCGGAAGCGGATGGGGATGAAAATGCAGGCTGCGATCCGGTGGATGGGATATGCCTGGATCTGGAAGGTGCAGCGGTATTTGATGAAGCTGATTATAAGGATGAAGATGCACTGCAGAAGATGACCAAGGAGGAAATCACTGTATATGCAGAAAAAATCGGCCTGCAGCTGGATGGCGGCAGGCTGAAGGCGGATCTTATCAATGCGGTGTTGAATTACCAGGAAGAAAGGATGGCAGAATAAGGCAGTGGGGTTTCAGCAGCAGTTCATGGAAGATTTGGATGAGGTGTTTTTTAATCAGGAGGAATTTGCAGAGCAGCACAGGATAAACGGCCGGGAAACGCTGGTTGTTGTTGACAATGACACCCTGGCGGAATTGTATATCAGCCGTGATGCACATACAGATCAGATTTTCACAGATGCCATTATGTTCTGTGTCCGGAGAAAGGATCTGGATTTTGAACCCGTTGCAGGCCAGTATCTGGAATATGACGGCGACAGATATCTGGTGACGGATGTAAAGCTTGATACAGGAACATATACGATAATACTGGGAGGAAATAAACATTGATCAGACCTGTGATAGAAATCAGTGAAGCGGATTTGAAGCATATCCGCCAGCGGCTGGGGGAACTTAAGGACGAAGCTCCTTCTGCAATGGCAAGCGCCCTGAACCGTACAGCGAACAGGATGAAAAAGAAAGCAGCAGAGCTTGCAGGTGCCGGATACAACATTACAGAAGAGGATGTCAAAGCTACAATGAAAGTAAGAAGGGCATCAAAACAGAAACTGGCTGCGGCAGTTGTCTCGAAAGGGCCGGTCATCTCGCTGTCCAAATTCCAGGTGGACCCGGACTGGGCCGTGGCAAAGGGAAGGCCGGCACCGAGCGTATACAAAGCAAGCGTGAGGAAAGGCCCGGCAACAAAACCGCTGGATAAGAATCCAAAGGCATTTATCGCAGTCATGAAATCAGGGCATGAAGGCGTGTTCGCAAGGACAGGGAGATGGAAGGCGGCTGAGGGTAATATTTCCTGGAAAAAAAGGACCAGGGAATATAACCGCAGCAGAGGACAGAAAAGGCATTCCGGGCACAATGAAATCATTGAAGAGAAATTCGGTCCTGCTGTGCCGTGGATGCTGGGAAACAGCCGGAGCATGGGCATCGTCAATGAAGAGGCAGTAAGTACTATGGAGAAAATGATGGATGCAGCGGTTAAAAGGATACTCAGAAAGGGGGCGAAATAGTATTATGACAGAATTGGATCTGCTGGACGGCCTGGTCTGCGAGGTAAAAGAGGCATTGGAGGGCTACAGGCTCCGTTCTGCGAAGGAGAACCTGATACCCATTAATGTCTATGCGCAGAATATGCCGCTGAAGGAAGGAAAGGATGACGAGAAGCTGTACCCGTATGTCTGTGTATGTTTCGACAGGGAAAGTGTTGAAGACTTTGACACTCCTATGCTGGCAGAGATTTATTTCCTGATCGGCGTCATGGACAAGAATGCGGACAGACAGGGGTATCGAGATGTACTGCAGATAGCAAACCTAATCTACCAGCATATTTTCAGAAAAAGGTTTGTGGCAAAGGCGTTTTCGGTGCTGCGCCCCTACAGAATCCAGCTGGAACAGGAGGCACCCTATCCCTATTTTGTCGGCGGAATGGAAATGTTTTTTGAAATGCCGGCGTTTGAAACGGAGGAGGATTTGATATGACACAGCAGATGTACATAGGCCCTAATATGCCGGGGATCGTTAAGAAAGGCACTGTATTCATCGGGGAGCTTCCAGAGAGGCTTTCGTGTGCCGTAAAAGAAACGCCGGAAATTGGAAATCTTATAGTGCCGCTGGTGCAGGCCACGAAGGCGGTGGGGGCATTGCGCGAACGTGGGAGCATGGAAGAGGTATCTTATACGATTGCACAGCAGTATACGGAAAACAGATTAAGGAATCAGGAGGAAAAAAAGGATGTCATCAATATATAGTCACGGCCTGACGACCAGAAGAAAAGGGACGGCATTAACCATACCCGTAACCGGTACAGCGAATGTTACGGTAGTCATAGGGACTGCTCCGGTGAACATGTGCGCCGATCCTTATCATGCGGCAAATGTGCCCATGGCGGCATATACCAAGGCGGATGCGGTTGAAAAAGCAGGGTGGAGTGAAAATTTTGCTCAATACACTATATGCCAGAGTGTATATGCGGCGTTTAATGTATTTGCAGCGGCACCGCTTGTTATGATTAATGTGCTTGATCCTAACAATGAGAAACATATCACTGCGGTGGTAGGAGAAGCCAGGAATGTATCGGCGAAAAAAGCAGTAATAGATGTGGAGGGGATTCTGCTGGATACCATAGAGATAACAGGGAAAGAAGATGCCGGTCTCCTGGATGCAGGAAGCGATTACGCAGCATCCTTTGCTGATGACGGGACGGTTATCATTGGATTTTCGGATGCAGGCGCGGTGAAGGCAGGAGAAAGCGTAAGAATTACCTATACCAAGTTAAATCCGGACGGTGTATCTTATACGGATATCATAGGCGGTTATAACGTGTCCACAAGGACGAAGAAGGGCATGGAAGTAATCGGGGACATTTTTCCTAAACTGGGAATTGTGCCTGGAACTTTGATTGCACCCGGATTTTCACATATTCCTGCGGTCAATACGGCAATGACAGCAAAGGCAGAGCTGATTTACGGGCTTTTCTCTTGTAAGGTTATCAGCGATATAGACTGTTCCGCAAATGGGGCGGATTCGGCTGATAAGGTCCGGGAGTGGAAAAACCAGAACGGCTATTCTGACCGCCGGACGTTTGCCGTGTGGCCTATGGTGGATGCGGACGGATACCAGTACTATTTCTCAGCGCAGTTAGCGGCGCTTCTGCAGCGGCTGGCAGCTGACAATGGAGGCGTGCCGTCCGAATCAAGCGACAATAAGGGGCTGAAAATAAGCGGACTGTGCCTGGCGGACGGTACGGAGATTATGCTTGATATGGATGAGGCAAATGATTACTGCAATGCAAACGGCGTGATTACGGCGGTTAATATTGACGGATTCCTTGCGTGGGGCAGCAATACGGCGGCGTTTCCGCAGAGTACGGATGTTCTGGACCGCTGGATCACATCCGTGATGATGTTTGACTATATTGAGAATAATTTCAAGCGGAGTTTTTTCTCCAAGGTGGGGAATAAGACAGATCCCAGAGAGATTGAAGCTGTGGTCCTGTCAGAGAATCTTACATTGAACGGCCTGCGCGGAGCGGGGCATATTGCCGGAGGGGAAATTTCTTACAACACTGAAGACAATCCGGTTACGCAGATCCTTGGAGGAAAAATCGTTTTCAGAGAGCGGCTGGCCACGTTTCCGCCCATGGAGGATATTGAGAATGAGTTTGAATTTGATCCAAACATTCTGCAGGCAGCGCTGGAAGGGGGGAATTAATTCATGAACAGAAACGAATTGCCTGATAAAATCAACAATTTTAATGTCTATGACGGCAGGACGTGCCTTATAGGAATTTCATCCCAAATTGATCTGCCGGAGTTTTCTCCGCTGACGGATACATTGAATGTGGCCGGGATCGCCGGAGAAATAGAAAGCGAAACAATCGGTTCATTTGGTTCCATGAAAGTAGAAATTCCGTTCTGCAATATTTCGGGTGATTTCTTTGCCTTTGCAGCAAGTACAAACCCGGTTATTCTGCGTGGGGCACTGGAAGTATTTGACAAGAATACACAATCCAAGCGCATCAGCAATGTGGTGATTACCATCAAGGGCAGGACAATGAACATCAAACCGGGCGCCCTTAAAAAAGGAGGAAAAGGAGAACCCAGCGTTACAAAGGAAATTACATATATCAAAATAGTGATTGACAATGCTGTACAGCTTGAACTTGATAAGCTGAACAGCATTTTTATCATGGGAGGCGTGGATTTATACGCAGATATCAGAAACGCCATCTAAAATGCAGCAGAACAGGAAAACAGAATAGTCCAGATAAGAAATGACAAGAGGGACTTTAAAACAGTCTCGGAACTTGGGTGCCCGGAAGAACATTTCAGCTGCGCCCTTTGCAGATGAATTGTTCTTCCCTGGTTGGGGCGCCGGAGTGGAGAGATGGAACTTTAAATAGGAGGATATTATGGATTACAAAAATGAGGAATTAATGGAAAGTGAAGAGAATGCAGAGGAAATGAAGGCAGGCCCTCTGTACGTAGAGTTTGACCGCCCGTTTGTGTTTGAGGGGGAAGAGACGATCCGCGGAATTGATATGTCAGGCATTGAAAATTTGACCACAGCAGATTTGGTAGAGGTAGAGAAGAAGTTCTACCGCCAGGGAATTACCAGTTTCAATCCGGAAAATACCACTGCATATGCAAAATTTGTAGCGCAGAGAGCCACGGGGCTGCCGGTTGAACTGTTTGACCAGATTCCGGCGAAGGAAATGCTTAAGGTTAGAAAAGTGGTAGTGAATTTTTTCTTCAGTTAGAAATCAGGGCAGGGGACGGACAGAATTTCTGGGATACGGCTGTCCGTCTTGCCCTGTCCACCCATGACAGGGTTGAGTATTTTACAGGTCTTCCCATACCGTATTTTATCAAAACAGCGAAGGAAGTGATTGCACATGGCCGGAAGCAGAAAAACAGAATATGAAATTGCCATGCTGGTAGGAGGCCAGGTGCAGGCGTCTTTCGGAAACAGCATCAACAGTGTAAACAGCGGCTTTGACGCTATGGTGAATATGGCAGAAACAGCAGCCAGAATGGCAGAATCGGCTTTTGATGCAGCAGCGCAGACGGTGGGGCAGTTTGCCGTGGATGCTCTTGAGACATATTCAGGGTTTGAGCAGTCTATGGCGAATACTGCAGCCACAGCAAATGCCACGCAGCTGCAGTATGCACAGCTGGAATCTGCAGCGAGGGAGATGGGAAAGGCAACCACCAAGACTGCGGCAGAAGCATCGGATGCGCTTGGGTACATGATGCTGGCCGGATGGGATGTCAATGAGGCCATAACAGGACTTGAACCTGTGTTAAGGCTTTCGGAAGCAACCCAGATGGATCTGGCAGTCTGTTCCGACCTGGTGACGGATTCCATGTCAGCCCTTGGCTTGTCCGTGGATGACCTGGGAGGTTATCTTGATGTCTGCACCATGGCCAATAACAGCGCCAATACATCCGCCCAGGCATTGATGGAAGCATTTATCGGATGCGGCGGTGCGGCTAAGACCATAGGGAAGAGCCTGGGCGATTCCCAGATGGTGCTGAACGAGACGGCTACTGCCCTGGGAATTCTTGCAAATAACGGTGTTAAGGGCGCAGAAGCCGGTACCGCCATGAATGCAATGTTAATAAGGATGACCAGCAAGGATACCGCAAAAAAGGCCATGGAGGAATTGGGCGTGTCAGCCTTTGATGCTTCCGGAAAGTTTATCGGACTGAGGGAAACACTGATAGAGCTGCAGGGCGCATTATCCAATATTGAAGATGATGAAATAAGAGCGGCGTATATGTCGGATATTGCCGGAACCCAGTACTATACGAAGATGAGCTATCTGCTGGATGCCGTGGCAGAATCGGCAGACGGCGCCCAGTCGGCATGGGACGATTTGTCCGGAAAGCTGGGGCAGTCAGACGGCGCACTGCTCAGGATGGCGGACAGGGTGACGGATACCATGGAGGGAGCAAAAGCCCGTCTGGAGTCCGCTGTGGATGATGCCAAAATCAGCTTTGCGGATGTATTTGCAGATGACCTGAAGGATGCCATCAACGGAATGGCGGAATTCATTCCAACGCTGACGCAGAAATTTGTTGATTTTTCCGCCAAGGCGGGGCCGAAAGTGTCCAAGGCATTCCGGGATATAACCAAAGGCGCCGGGAAGGCATGGGATGTGGTCT
Source organism: uncultured Acetatifactor sp. (assembly GCA_910584435.1). GTDB lineage: Bacteria > Bacillota > Clostridia > Lachnospirales > Lachnospiraceae > Acetatifactor. Next base: position 7,983 of record CAJUAP010000074.1, on the reverse strand, counting down.
CGGAAATGGGCGGATGGGTGATTGACAATTTTGATACGGTTGAAACGGTAATCGCAGGGGTCGGCGGAGCAATTATTACCTATAAAGTCATAAGCGGCCTGGCAGGCGTTGCCGGGGCGGTCAAAGACGTGGGCGGCGCACTGAAGACGATGACAGTCAGCAATCCCTGGCTTCTGGGAATTACGCTGGCTGCCACTGCCATAGCCGGTGTTGTCTCTGCTGTCAAAACGGCGGAAAAGCAGGCGGCGCAAAGCAATCTGGCAGAGCATTTCGGCAGTATCTCCCTTTCCATGGATGAGGTCGCCCAGGCAGCGGAGCATATCGTGATGAGTGATAACCTGGGCAGGATACAGGAATCCCTTGCCGCGTTTGAAGAACTGGACGGTATACAGCGCAGTATGCAGGACAGCATCAAAGCCATTGATAAGATGAACTGGAAGGTGTCCATAGGGATGGAGCTGTCTGCGGACGAAATAGATTCCTATCAGTATGAAATTGAGAATTATGTGGCCCAGGTGCAGGATTTTATACTGCAGAAGGATTATGCAGTCAATTTAAGCCTTACAGGATTCACGGACGGGAAATCGGTGGATCTTGTGGCCAAGATGAACAGTTTTTTCATGGATACCTATGATGAGGCGGAGCGGGTCGGGAAGGAGCTTGGCGCCGCTATGATGGATGCGTTCGCGGACGGGATATTGACGCAGGATGAAGCGGAGGCGATAGCGAATCTGCAGGCGCAGCTGGCGAAGATACAGGCGGCGGTGGCGGAGAGTAATTTTGATACCCAGCTTAAGATTATGGAGATGGAGCAGTCCGGTGGGGAATTGGATGCGGACAGCTTCAAGGCGTTACAGGAAGAGGTGGGTGAGCAGACGGCAGCAGCCTCGGCGCAGTACAAGGAATCTCTGTCAAATAACCTGTCGGCAGCACAGCAGACATATAATGCCGGGTATTATACTGACAATGAATACAATGAAATGGTAGACAGGCTTTGGCAGGAATACCTTTCCCAGGTCACGGAGACGGAGGCAAAGGGGGTTAATTTCCAGCTTAATACCATACTGCAGCAGTACGGCAGTGAGTTAGAGCCTGCCATCAGGGACTACCAGCAGAAGATCCAGGACATTATGGAAGAATACGGCGGCGAGGAAAACACAGCAGACTGGCTGGACAGGGGAGGTATGATGTGGGACTCCATAGCGCGGCAGCTTGACGAAAATACCCTGGATAAAACTACAATAAAGGCAATAGAACCTCTGGTAGAAGCGCTGGGACCGTACATGGAACGTATGGAAGACCTGCAGGCGCAGTTTGCGGAGAGGGGAATGGATGCGCCCCTGGAACTGAGGGAATTTATATCAGACATGCAGACGCTGAATGCGATGGTAGGGAAGGACGAAGACAGCATTTATTACGTTTTCGGCCAGGCGGCGGCAGATAATCCTTATTATCAGGAATTGACATCCGTTATGGATGAGAACGGCCGCTATGTGCCGGAATCGTTTACAAAAGGCGTGGATTCCAACATGGATGCGGCGATTGTTCCTGCTGTGGACCGGCTGTACACAAACGCGGACGGGCATTTAAGGGAAGTGTTTTCCAAAGAAATCCGTGTTCCGGTGAATGTGACGCTTGACCTGGAAGCAAGTTATAACGGGGAAGAAGCGATAGCGCAGCTTCCGGTTCTGCATAGTACAGGCAGTACAGGAAACCTGTCAAAAGGAAGGGGAAGCCTGGCAAAGATAGACGGACATGCGGACGGAGGCATTTTTCATGTTCCGCATATAGCGTGGTTTGCGGAAGACGGGCCGGAGGCGGTGATTCCGATTGACGGAAGCAGCAGCGCCGTTTCCATATGGGAGCAGGCGGGACAGCTTCTTGGAGTATTTGACGGGGGTGTGGAAAAAAGCTGCGGTGAAAAACTGTACAATGGGATTACCGGCAGCCGGATATCAAATTACAGCAGCACAGAGAATACGGATGCTGTACAGATTACATATGCCCCGCAGATAACCGCAGAGAAGGGAGCGGATCTCAGCGGTATAGAAGAAGTTCTCCGCCGTGACAAGGAACAATTCAGGGAGATGTTTTCTGAACTGTTTGAAGAATATTTGAAGGAAAGGGGCAGGAGGGCATTTGGCAGATAGAACCGCGGATAAGACATATACAACAGTACAGGGGGACATGTGGGATTCCATTTCGTACAAAATTTACGGAAGCGAGAGGTATATGGGTCTGCTGATGCAGGCAAATCTGAAGCTGCTTGATATTTTCATTTTTAGTTCGGGCACAGTGCTGGATGTGCCTGAACTAAGCAGAAATACGGAAGATGCAGCTCCTGAATGGAGGTGAGGAATAAGTGGGGGCTTTGGAGTATCCAAGGAGGTCATCGCTGGAATTATGTTATAACGGCGTGAATGCTTCGGGGGATTTCAGTGATGAGATGGAATCCTTCTCCTATGAGGATGTGGCATCGGGGGAGGCTGATGCCATAGAAATCACAGTAAACAATCAGTCAGGAAGGTGGCTGGACAGATATATGCCGGAACAGGGAGATTATGTGGAGGCAGAGATTGCTGTGGAGAACTGGGACAGGGAGGGGGATAACCGCCGTCTTTCATGCGGAAAGTTTGAGCTTGACAGCTTCAGGGCGGAAGGATTTCCGCAGACAGTGAGCATACGCGGTATTACAACGCCAATCTTAACAGATTTTAATGTGACGGCCAAGAACCGGATATACAGCAATACAACTGCTAAGATGATATTGTCGGATATATGTGCAGGAGCTGGGATTTCCCTTGTATATGAAGCTGAAGATTATACTGTGGAAGAAGCAGAGCAGTCAGGACAGACGGATATGAGCTTTTCGTTTTCTCTATGCAGCGCTCATAACCTTGCCATGAAATTGTATAACAATAAGATGGTGGTTTACGACCAGACGAATTATGAGAAGAAGGAGCCATGCTATGCAATAGACAGGTCAGAAATGCAGAAATATACTTACAGCCTTGAAAGAACAAATCTGTATGACAGTGTGCAGATCCAGTATGCAGATCCGTCAAGCGATGAGACGCTTACTTATTCTTACACAGTGCCGGGTGAAAGCGGCAGAAGGAAGTTATTTCTCAATGAACAGGCAGATTCATACAGAGATGCAGAGATTATAGCGAAATCAAGGCTGCTGGAAAATATTAGAAATGCTGCAAGTATTTCCTTTACCGTCAGGGGAGATACAAAGCATATGTCCGCCCGGAATGTGGAGATTACAGGACTTGGAAAGGCGGACGGCATTTATTTCATAGACCGTGTGACGCATTCCAAAAGTGCAAAAGGGGTATACACCTGTGCGGTGAAAGCGCATTTGTGTGTTACCCATACGGAGTTTTCCGTCCCTAAGGTACAGGAGGCGAAGGCGGCAGGCACCACATACACAGTTGTAAAGGGAGACTGCCTCTGGAATATAGCTAAAAAATTCTATGGAAGCGGTGCAAAGTATACAGTGATTTATAACGCAAATAAGGGCATTATAAAGAACCCGAGCCTTATCTACCCAGGCCAGGTTCTGACGATTCCGCCCGGATAATGGGGGTTAATATGGAGCAGATTGTGAGAATTGGAAAAATATCAACAATTGATTATGCGAGGGGTACGGCAAGCGTGGTATATACAGACAGGAACAATGAGCCGTCTCCAAACTTCCCTTTTTTCAGCTTTGCGTATGAAATGCCCAAGGCGGATGATACGGTGGTGGTGCTTCTGCTTCCCAATTCTACAACCAAGGGGTTTATCCTGGGCGTTCCATGGAGCGGCGCCAAAATCCCTGATGAAAGCGGACAAGGTGTATTCTACAAAAAGTTTTCTGACGGGGCTTCCGTGAAATACAATGCGAAAACAAAGCAGATGGAAGTTACTGCAGGCAGGATAGTCATGAAGAATGTAAAAGCGGACAGCGTGGAAGTGGCCGGGCAGTTGGAGGCCGGGACCGTGATCGCAGAAAGCCTGTGCGCGGATCGGGTAACTGTAAAGGAATCTGCATCAGTGAATAATTTAACGGTATCCGGACTGGCATCAATTCATAATCTGGATGTGTCCGGTGCGGCAAGCGGCAATTTCCCAGTGGATGGGGGTGCAGATGATTGATAGGCTATTTGGGCGATGTAGTGTTTTCTACATCCAGTGACAGGGTTTTCAGTTTCCGCAATATGAAGGTCAGCGCATCTGCTGACTGGGGGGAGCATAAGCGGATTGGACAGAAATCACAATGGGAGTTCCTGGGACCCAATGCCGGGAAGGTGTCTTTTGAGATTGTGCTGGATGCAAATTATGGCGTTGAACCCAGGAAGGAAATTGAAAAACTTATTTCCTATTCGGAAAGCGGTGCGGTAAATGCACTTGTAATCGGAGGGAAAAGGATCGGAAGCAGGTGGAGGATAACCAGTGTATCATCTGCGTGGAACTGTATAACGAGCAGCGGAATATTAACTAAGGCATCTGTATCATTGACAATCGAAGAATATCAGTAAGGATGAAAGTTTATGAATATAGAAATAGGAGATGTAGTATTGGAATTAAATTCTTCTGTGGACCTGAAACTGCGCGATGAACTGCTGGAAAATGCTAAAACCATATTGACCACGCTCCGGGGAACAAATCCGCAGGACCGGGCAATGGGGTTCGTGTCAGAGGATATTATAGGAAGAAAAATTCCAATTGCCAAAGGAGCGTATTCTGTACAGGCAATTGAGCAGATAGGCATGTATGAACCCAGGCTGAGAGTTGTTGAAATTCAGTTTGAACTGCGCGAGCAGAAATTAATTCCAAAGGTGGTGTTTACATATAATGGCAGCTGACATACAGAAGTTATATGACCTGCCGGATATTTCCGTTATCAGCAACGTGGATATTGAAGAAATGAAAAAGGAAATGATAGCTGATTACGAAGAAGTCTATAAAGCAGAGACAGGAGAAAGTATTACCTTATATCCGGCAGACAGGGATCGTATCAAGCTGAATATAGTTGCAAATAAACTATACCAGGCATATCAGTGTATTGAAAAAGCATTCCGCATGAATTTCCTGAAGTATGCATATGGGGATTATCTTGAGCATCTTGGAGCAGGCAAGCGGACATTTAAGCAGGAGGCAAGGCCGGCAGTTACAGTCCTCAGATTTTCTCTGGCAGAAGCACGTACACAGGTTACGGCTGTTCCAAAAGGAAAGAGGGCTACGGCAGGGGATAATGTCTTCTTCGAGACGGATGATTATGCCGAGATTGCTGTCGGCAGTATGTATGTTGACGTCCAGGCGACCTGCACAGAATCCGGACTGATTGGAAACAAATATATTCCAGGGCAGATTAATGTATTGGCAGATAAAATTCCATATATTTCCAGTGTGGAAAATGTTACGCAGTCCGATGGAGGCAGCAGCGAAGAAAGTGATGCCGCTTATCGGGAAAGGATCTTTCTTGCGCCATCTTCTTATTCAACTGCAGGTCCGGCGGATGCGTATGTATATTGGATCAAGCAGTACAATTCGGCAGCAATCGAAGATGTTAAGGTGAGCGTGAATGAGGATGCAACGGTAGATGTACGCCTTATATTAAAAGATGGAGAAACTCCAAGTGCTGCTTTTATTGATGGTTTGACGGAATATCTTGAGACATCCCAGGTGCGGCCGATGACGGATCGGGTTGTGATTGCGGCACCTGAACAGGTGGAATACGATCTTGATGTTACATATTATGTTGCCAGAAGCAGCAAAGGAAATGTGGAAGCGATACAGACAGCGGCGGAAGATGCGGTAAGAGATTACGTAACATGGCAGAAAATACATATAGGCACTGATATTAATACAGATGTTCTGATAGAATTTCTCCGGGCAGCAGGGGTAAAGAGGGCCGTAATCAGAAGCCCTGTATATACACCTGTAAGCGATATGCAGATTGCAGCAGCCCGTAGTGTATCCATGCTGTATGGAGGGCTGGAAGATGATTAGTATATTTGATATAGGCGGATTGTATCAAAGTACACCTGAAAATTTGAGGGATGCCCGGACAAAGGCATATATGTATGCTTGCGACAAGCAGATTCGAAAGCTTTTAGCATGCGCTGAAAATGCTAAAGTGTGGTGCGCAATAGAAAATGTGGATGAAAAATATTTAGACTATCTTGCAGCAGAGTGCCGGGCGCTGTTATATGATTCTTCGTTTCCGGAAAATGCAAAGAGGAAATTAATTGCGAACAGCCAATATTGGCATGCAAAACTTGGAATATCCTCAACATTGGAAGAAGTGGTAAATAGTGCATTCCCGGACAAAGATACATTTGTATTGGAATGGTTTGATTATGGCGGAAAACCGTTCCGCTTTAAGCTGCTGACAGATGCGGATATGGATCAAGAGAGCAGGGATGAGTTTTTCCGCATGATATCAGAAGTGAAAAACGCAAGGTCAATTTTGGATGGTTTTGATATATACCGAAAGCTGCTGTTAGAGCTGCATTCCTGCGGTGTATGTATTACCGAAAGTTACGCAGATATAGGATGGGAGGAACAGAATGGCGGCATATAATAATTTCATCTTGACAGATCAGGGAATCAGGCTGCTGGGAGATCTGATGAACGGAAACGGCGAATTAGAATTCCGGTGCCTGGCAGTCGGCTCAGGATCTTACACTGCCCAAAACAGCGTTGAAGAAATAAGAAGTATGAAGGAGCTGAAAGAAGAACGCCAGAGAGTATTGTTTTCTTCTATAGAGACAGCTGAGGATGGATTTGTAAATTTGAAAGCTAATCTTACGAATAAAGACCTGGCAGAAGGATACCCAATGACAGAGGCGGGCATCTATGCCGGGAAGAAAGGGGAGCAGGAAGAAATACTGTACTGCGTATCTACAGTAGATAACCCTGATTATATGCCGGATTATTCTTCCAGGCAGATATACAATGTTATCTTCAAAATGATCATAAGCATCGGGGATGTGAGCAGTCCGACTATAAGCTATAGAATGGATACATATGCTCTGGCTGAAGACCTTCAGAGCGAGAAGGATCGTGCGGCGGAAGCAGAAGAACAGCTGAAGAAGGACATAGCATCAGAAGCGGCCAGGGCATTCATGGCGGAGGACGAACTGCAGCGCAGGAAGCTTGATACAGACGGGGACGCTTCGGATGTAACCGTGGAATTCAGCGAGGCGGAAGACCTGGTACTCCTGAACGGCCTTCAGAAGCTGTCGGAATTGTTCGGGGCGTCAGCGAAAGCCGTATCAAGCCTGATTGCTCATCTTGAAGACAAAAATAATCCCCACGAAGTAAGCCGTGAGCAGATGCAGGTGGATAAGGTGGACAACACATCCGACATGGAGAAGCCTGTATCAACGGCACAGCAGACTGCACTGGATGCACTCCATGCACAGCTGACGGCATATGCAGATAAGGCCATAGCGGATCTGATCAACGGCGCACCGTCTACTCTGGACACTTTGGGTGAGATTGCAGCAGCCATGGAGGAAAATGCAGATGTTGTGTCCGCCCTGAATGAAGCGGTCGGCAGAAAGGCGAATGCGGCAGAATTTGACAGCCATGCAAAGGATGCCGTAAAACACATAACGGCAGCAGAAAGAGAATCATGGAACAATAAACTGCCGGCAGCAGGAGGCACCGTAAGCGGAAGCCTTACTGTGGCAGGATTAATCAGTGCAGGCGGAAAAGCCAGGATGTGGACTGACAATGAGGGCGGTAATTTCGGTCTTACTGCGCCGGACGGTACACAATGGGAAATAGATGCCGTTGACGGCAACCTTCGTATGTTCACATACGAGAATGGTGTCAGAGTAGGATTAACAATCAACAAATACGGCCAGGTGACATTCGTTAGCGGCGCATGGAGCAATGCATTTCATGGAACGCTGTATGGAGCATTGAGTGGAAGCATGACAGCGCAGGGCGGCGTTGGAGGACGCGGCATACATGCCAATGCCA
>CAJUAP010000073.1 GCA_910584435.1 uncultured Acetatifactor sp. | reverse complement strand
TGCAAAGGGCGCATCTGAAAATTCTCCCGGGGGCTTCCGTTCCGAGACTGTTTTTAAATTTCCTTGACATTTCTTAGCTGCACTATTTTAATTGCCGCTTGCGGCAATTTTTTTCCGTATCAGCCCTTCCAGTACCATGAACTCTCTTCCACGTTTCCACTGCTTTCCTGCGCTTCTGATGCTTCATTTTCCCAGCGGTCTTATGTTGATAATTCATGCGTCTCCACATTTTCTTCCCACCAGCACCGGCAATATCCAATTCCGCCAGGAAACAGGCTTCATACGGCGTCCTGGGTCTGTTACTGCAATACGGACAGTCCGGATCCCCACAGGGCTCATCAAGCCATTCATTACATGAGATGCAGCACCATGCATCATACCGATATATCTGAAAAATTGTCTTCCGGCCGCATTTCGAGCACTCGGAATCCGAATGCCATCCCATGAGTTTCCATTTGTGCTGATTTTTTCGATACTGCAGATAATTTTTTCTGCTCTTCATATGCCTTTATCATTCCCCGGTTTTCCGGCTTCTGTATATATTCATAATTCAGTACGTCCTTCAAGGGCACGGAAAAGCGTCACTTCATCTATGTATTCCAAATCTCCTCCCACGGGCACGCCGCTTGCAATCCTTGTGACTTTGATACCTGTGGGCTTTATCAGCTTTGCGGCATACATTGCAGTTGTCTCGCCTTCCAGACTGGAATTGGTGGCAATAATCACCTCTTCCACCTCGCCCTGCAGACGCTCCATCAGCTCCTTCAGCTTAATATCCCCCGGCCCGACGCCAAGCATGGGCGAGATGGCGCCATGCAATACATGATATACCCCCTCATACTTGCCGGTTTTTTCATATGCCGCCAAATCCCTGACATTTTCCACCATCATAATCAGCTTATGGTTGCGGTTCGGATTGGCACAGACAGGACAGATCTCTTTATCCGTTAAAGTATAACATTCCTTACAATATCGGACATTTTTTTTGGCTTCCACAATAGTATGAGCCAGTCTGTCCACCTTGTCCTGGGGCATATTGATCAGATGAAACGCCAGGCGCTGGGCCGACTTGCTGCCGATACCGGGCAGTGCCGCCAGTTCCTCTATTAATTTATTAATATGTCCGCTGTATAAGTCCATCAGAAAGGCAGACCTCCCAGACCGCCCGTCATTTTACCCATAAGCTCTGCTCCGGCATCCTCTGCCTTGCGCAACGCCTCGTTGACAGCAGCCACAATTAAATCCTGAAGCATCTCAATATCTTCCGGATCTACCACTTCCTCAGACAGTTTCACACTCAGAATTTCTTTCTTACCATTCACCACCGCCTCAACGGCGCCGCCTCCTGCCGCCGCAGTAAATTCCTTCGTCTCCAGCTCTTTCTGCCCTTCCTCCATCTGGCGCTGCATCCTTTGAGCCTGTTTCATCAGATTGCTCATATTTCCGGGCATCGCGCCTCCGGGAAAGCCTCCACGTTTTGCCATGTTATCATCCTCCTATTCCGGTTTTGTAACTGACAGCTATAATTTACTGTTTCCGGTTCCGTAACTGTCAGCTATAATTTACTGTTTCCGGTTCCGTAACTGTCAGCCCAGTGCCCCTGCCTTTACTCTGTTTCTTCCTCTTCTTCCTCAATGTCCATTCGGACCACCTGGGCAAGATCCACATAATTCTGTTGAAATTCCTGTGATGCCTGAAGCGTCTGAATATTGACCTCTATCCTTTTTCCCGAGAAATCTGTAAGCAATGCTTCAAGCTGCAGCCGGTTCTCCGGATGCATAGTAAAGTAATCCGAAGAAGGTCCATCTTCTAACACCACCATTAATTTACCGTCCCCGTCCAGACTAAGATTTGCGTTTCTCAAATGATTTCTCATAGGGCAGTCAATACTTTCGGCAAACCCTCGCCATTTCGCCACAATCTCCCTCACATCCTCCGGAATCGCCCTGGGAAGTTCCGGCTTTGGCTTCTGCATATCCTGCACAGGAAATCCGGCAGCCGCAGTCCTGTTTTCTCCCACAGCAGCCACTATCCCGTTCTCTATCTTCTCTTCCACCTGACGGATACGTTCAAGTATTGCATCCTGCCCTGTCTCCATCTGGGGTTTGCAAAGTTTCATCAATGCAACTTCCACTAGAATACGCTTCTGCGCTGCATAACGTATCTGCCCTGACAGCTCTGAGAAAATCCTGATATATCGTATGATTCTTGCCTGATCTGCCATGGCAGCTTCTTCCTTCAGACGATTCAGATTGTCCGTAGACATATCAATCACCTCTTCCAGGTTATCCGAAGCCTGGACTAACATCAGATTGCGCAGATACCATGTAAAATCCGTCACAAACTGGGTCAGTTCCCTGCCCTGCATCACAATTTCTTCCAGAAGCTGCACACACCCCAGCACATTCCTGTCAAGAATATATCGCAGCAGACTGCTGAACACCTCTGTGTCCACTGCCCCCAGCACATCCAGTACCTTGTCATAGGTCAATTCACATCCTAAATGAAATGCAATACACTGATCCAGCAGACTCAGCGCATCACGCATGGAGCCATCCGCCGTTTTGGCAATATAACGCAATGCCTTTTCTTCCACCTGCACATGCTCCGCCTCTGTCAGCTCCCGCATTCTGTCCGCAATTACGTCAATGGAAATCCGTTTGAAATCATATCTCTGACACCGGGATAAAATCGTCACAGGCAGCTTATGTACCTCTGTGGTGGCCAGAATAAAAATCACATATGCCGGCGGTTCTTCCAGGGTTTTCAACAGAGCATTAAACGCCCCTATGGAAAGCATATGCACTTCATCTATGATATAAACCTTATATTTCCCCTCCGCAGGTGAATACGATACTTCCTCTACGATTTCCCGGATATTGTCCACACCGTTATTGGACGCCGCATCAATTTCAATGACATTCATGCTGGCCCCCGCCGCAATGGCGCTGCAGATGCGGCACTCTCCACAGGGACCGTCTGCACCGGGATTCTCACAGTTCACTGTCCTGGCCAAAATCTTCGCTACAGTAGTCTTCCCCGTCCCCCTGGTTCCGGTAAAAAGATAGGCATGACCGATTCTGCCTGCCTTCAGCTGATTTTTCAATGTGGTCACAATATGATCCTGTCCCTTCACATCTGCAAAGGTACTTGGACGGAACTTTCGGTATAGCGCTGTATAAGACATACTTATCCCCATGCCTTTCCTTTGCCTGTATTATGTCTGCCTTATGCTCTGCATTTCCGGGAAGCCATATGGCAAGGTCCACCTAAACCCTGAACATACACAATACCATCCTCTTTATCCGGGAAACGCATTTTGAGCCGCCGCATCCATAATACAGGCGCAAAATAATCTATGTTTTTTCAGCCGGCAGAATCACACTCTCTTAATTGCCAAATGAAATGCCTAACAGCTTGGCCTCCTGTACAATGGATGCATCCGGTGAGATTGCCTTTAATTTACCTGCCACATCTTCCAGTGGAACACGCACTACCTCTCGGTTCTTATATCCCACCATAAATCCAAACTGCCCGTCCAGAATCAGCTTGCCCGCTTCCGCACCCAGACGGCTTGCAAAGACACGGTCATAAGGACATGGACTTCCGCCGCGCTGCATATGTCCGGGAACAGTGACACGCACCTCTCTGCCCGTCTTCTTCTGAATTGCCGCAGCCACCTCATAGGACACGGACGGATGCGGATTTTTCTCCATTTTCTTTTTCAATTCCTTCTTGGAAAGCTTGGCATCTTCCTTGGAAATTGCTCCCTCTGCCACCGCAATGATCGTAAATCTGCTGCCTTTCTTATCCCGTTCCTCGATCTTATCCACCACTTTATTGATATCATAGGGAATCTCCGGAATCAGGATAATATCGGCACCCCCTGCCATACCTGCATTTAAAGTAAGCCAGCCGACCTTGTGCCCCATCACTTCCACAATGAATACCCTGCCATGGGATGCTGCCGTGGTATGGATATAATCGATGGCATCCGTTGCAATGTCCACTGCGCTCTGGAATCCAAACGTCATATCCGTTCCCCACAGATCATTGTCAATGGTTTTTGGCAAGGTGATTACATTCAGTCCCTCCTGGCGAAGCAGATTTGCCGTCTTATGGGTGCCGTTGCCGCCTAAGATTACCAGACAGTCAAGCTGCAGTTTATAATAATTCTGTTTCATGGCATCCACTTTATTCAGTCCGTTTTCATCCGGATCCTGAATTGTCTTAAAAGGTGTGCGGGATGTTCCCAGGATAGTACCTCCTTTTGTGAGAATGCCGGAAAAATCCTTCCCTGTCAGCATCTGAAACTTACTGTAGATCAACCCCTTGTAACCATCCAGGAAGCCGTAAATCTCCACCGTCTCCGAACTGTTCAGCAGCGTCTTCACAACACCCCTCATGGCTGCATTCAAAGCCTGGCAGTCTCCGCCGCTGGTCAGCATACCGATCCTCTTCATGTATATTTCCTCCTTTAGATGAATTTCACAACATATCTGTGACATAATACCTATATAGAATATTACCCTTTCTGAAGAAATTTTGCAACAATTACAGAAAAAACTATTTCTACTATTGCAAAAATCGAATGAATATTATAAAATAAGAACGGTCGCTGATGTAAACAGCACCATAAACAGGGAGAGTTATCGAAGCGGTCATAACGAGCTGCACTCGAAATGCAGTTGTCCTTTACAGGGCACGTGGGTTCGAATCCCACACTCTCCGTTGCAAGAAAAAGCCGCAAATCATAGATTTTATTCGTAAAATCAATGGTTTGCGGCTTTCTTTGCAATTAGATTTATCAATCAATTGTCTCACTCCTGGGAATCTTCCCGTATATTCCGTCTTCTCCCTTCCTGGCGGTATCCCAGGATTTGAGAGTGAATTTGTACCAAATTAAAAATATTACTTTTATAATATTTTCGTTACCGACCTGGACTGGTACGGGAAGGGTATGTCAGCATGGAAGTCAAAATGAGCCCCTGCATATCCCTGAAGCCGATATCCTTAAAACGGCAGAATGTGAAACTGACCATGTAATGAAATCCGTGTACCCACATTCGATGGCATCAAAGGAAGCGGATGCATCATTGATGTAATCTACTCTCCTTAGCCAGCAGCCATGCCATTACATGCACCGACTGCTGGAACTTACCTGTGTGGATGAATTCCTCAATCTCATCTTCCGTATAAAGCTCCACATGCAGAAACTCCGTATCGTCCAGATCCTGTCCGCCCACCTTACGACAGTTCTCCGCCATATACACATGGGCATAATTGTCGGCTAAGGTTGCATTTGACGGAATCGTAATCAGATGCCTCCACTCGCAGGAAGCATACCCCGTCTCTTCCAGCAGTTCTCTTTTTGCCGCGGCAAGAGCATCCTCTGAGAAATTCTCCCTGCTTCCCGGACCATATTCTCTCCCGTCAGACCGTTCCAGACCGCCTGCCGGAAATTCTGTGGTGACTTCCCTGATTCCCTGCCGGAATTGCCTCACACAGAGGAATCTGCCCTCACAGTCAGACGCCACAATGACCACATAATCCCTGCGGCTATAGGCATAATACGGTTCAAATACCGTTCCGTCAGGAAAACGATATGCCAGACGGCGAAAATCTATCCACTCGTCCTGTACAATATGCTCCATACTGACCTCTTCCCATGCAAGCTCATCCCTGTTATTTTCCATGTCCTTCTGCTTCTCCTCTCTGCTTCTCCTGATCTGCCGTTCCTCCTGGTCTGCTGTTTTTCCCGGCCTGCCGTTTCTCTATACCTGCCATTCCTTTTGCAACATTGCCTTTTTACCAGCCGTCTCTTCCCTGCGCAATCAGCCGGGGCAGAATTATGCTTTCTACACCGCAATTGCACAGTACACCCCATACTCGTTTTGCTTCCGCCCGTTCGAGTCCATACAGGCAGTTCACTGCATTTCTGCCTTCTTTCTTCTCCGCCAGAGCATCAGCCCCTTCCTCTGCCTCTGCTTCCGACATCCCCAGCACCTGCAGAGCCGTAACCAGCTTCCGCTTATCCCTTGCAGGATTCTCAACCCGTACCCGGAACCGCATCGTAGTTTCCACCCTTGCCAATGCGCCCCTTTCATCCAGATAGCAGCGCACCCATACGCCGCCGAAGTCTATTTCCGTCATACGTTCTCCTGTCTGCCGCACCCGTCCCGGATATTTGTCCGTAAATTCCTCATAAGAAAGATCCATAAAGACCACATGGGGGCCAAACACCGATAAATCCACTGCAAAGCTGTCATCCTCCCGATTCATCCATTCCAAGCCGGGAATCAGGTTTGCTTCCACCAGACGGCGTGAAAAACAGTCCAATGCCCTATCATTAAGCATTACGCCATGTTCTTCCACCCCAAAACGGAGAATCGCCCTCTCTTCCATCTGTTTTATCAGGGCTTGTGCTCTATCGGCTCCGGCAATATACCGCTGAAACAGCGCCTTGGTATTGACATACTCATGACAGGCACTGATTAATTCGTTCGGATGCTGCGGACATCGAAAGAAGGGAATCTCCTCCACAACCATAAACGCAACATTTCCCGGAAGATCAGCCTCCAGGGCATTCCCCCCAATATAATAATCTACTTCCGCAGTCATCTTCTTACACTTAGGGCAGATGCCTCCTTCCTCCGCTCTTCGGGTGACAATATGATAATAGGGCGAATCCCTGTATTCAAACAGGCTCCGTCCCACCAGCATACGGCAGCAATAGCGCAGATCACCAACCCCCAGATAATCCACCAGGCTATCCAATGTCACTTCCTCCGGCACCGTTTTAGGCGGATCCTGCTTCTCCGCAAAAGCCTTAATTGCCTTCGGTGGAAAACGATATTCTTCATCACCCAGCAGCCTGGCAGCTTCCTCCAGATACCATGCCCAGAACTTCATTCTGCGCACCCTCCGCTTGCCTGGGCCGGCCTCTTCATCCGCTCCGGCCCAGGCTTCCGAGGCTTCCCTTGCCGCATCCCAATCATAAGAATCCAGATCCGAATCCTGTGCATCGGCATATCGTTCCTCCAGCATCGGTTCATCATAAAGAGCTGTAAGCATTGCCTTCCAGGCCGCCATACCTGCACAAGGCGCAGTACTGTCAGCTTCCTCATCTACAATGTACATAAAATTTTCCATTTCATCTCCTGCTTCCGAGAGCTGCCGGACAGTGTGTCTGCCGTCCAGATAGGCGCGGATTTCTTTTATCAGTTTTTGCGGCCTCTTGTCCTCCGAATCATAAGCACTCCATATACGGCTGACTTTTTTTGCACAGGCCAGCGCCAGCTCCGCCCTCTTTTTCATCGATTCGGTAAGTGTCCTGGGCGCAGAAGCGTCTTCCTCCTGCACTTCCCATGGTCCAAGTGCCAGCCACAGCTTTCTCCTGACAGGAAAACTCAGGACGCCGATTTCAGAAATCTCCTGCTGCGCCTGAGTAAGAATCGTACTTAAACTATTTTCCATAAAAGATTTCATTACCTCCCTTACTGTCAGTATACTTATCTTTTCCGGCCGAAATAACGGCAGACTTTACTTTGATAGCTGACGTATTTCCTGCCAAAGGCTTGCGCCAGATATGCTTCTTCCTGCAAATCTGCTTTCTTATCCATGACAAAATCAGTATAGCACACAAGTATCAATTTTTCTATGAAAACCTTGCACTGTTTTCCTGTTTTATGCTACTATTGTGTATCAGTACAGCGGTCTGCCTGGGCTTTTACACCATTGCCGGAACTAATACAGGCGTCCCTGCAGATATCTGTCTGCAGTTCCTAATGCCGTAAGGCGGAATGCGGAGAAACAGGAAAGGAAAACTCTATGAAAAAAATCTCTGTGGAAGATATTGATTGTCTTAATTTCTGGACGAATTATTTTGGTTGTTGTTATCCTAACGGCTATGATGCGGCAGCAGAAATTTCCGTATCGGAACTGATGCAGGAATTATACACGGAAGAAACAGGACATTGGTGGGACGGATTTACCGGATACTATGAAGGAATATTTGAGGAAAGCGACGGATATGTAGATGACCCGGCGACATTGGAAGAGCCCCTCCGGCAGGACAAGGTTCTGAAAATTGAATTTCATCCGGGTGATATTCTTTATTATATCAATGATGTGCAGGTTGGGAGCACAGGGCCGCACTGGAAGCTGCAGACAATACCTTATCAAGAACTGGAACCGTTATTTTCTTTACCAGACAGACGGCAGCTGTTTCTGCTCCTTTTGCCGCTTGCCTTTATAACAAAGGAAGAACAGCCTTCTGTCAGGAAAAAGATTGCAGAACAGATGGGAAATTATTTTCCGGAAAATCTATGTGAGCGTGTATCAAGATGTATTACAGCCGGATTAGAAATAGCGGATGGGGAAACCGAATAACAAATTAACTCTTACAACAGATTTTCCAGTCTTTCCATTGCTTTCCTGGCCGGAAGGTAAAATCCGCCTCTCACCATCAGATATGCTAATGTAAACAGTCCTCCGGCTGGAAGGAACAGCCTTAATGCCGCATGGAATCCGGACATTATAATGTCAGCAATCCCCAGCAGAACAAAGAATGATACCATGCCGAACCAGAACAATAAAAATACTCTTACCAGCGGATGGAGCCGCATCTTTATTTCAATGAGGGATGCATCTTCCTCCGTTCTTACCCTGCCCTCTATCACGGGCAGAAAAGAATTGCGATAGTTTATATTGCTGACCACCTTAAACCCAGCAGGGGTCACTTCTCCTGTAAATTCAGCTTTTGTATCACGCCTCAATAGACTCTTTTGAGAATCTGTTATGGATTTCAAGATCCGCGCAATCTCTTCGGGAGATTTCTCAGATTTGATGCTGCCTTCTAAATAAGGTAATAGATGTATCATCCGCCCCCCTGCTTTCTCACTTTCTATAATAATTATACCACAAAAGCAGCAATTTTTCAAGACTTGTAATGCATGCTGTCATAGCCTATAATCAACCTGGTGTTGCTGCAAATTCCTGCACATCCTGCCTTGCAGAAACTGCGCAGGAGAGACAGTAACCAACACGCAGCCATTCAGACCCGGCACGGAACCGTTACGTGAATACAAACATAACGCAAAAGTGCCGCTGCACTCACAAACCGGCTCCTGGACGCAATATTTTCATACATCCATGGGGTCTGTAACACAGAAACAGTTTATCGACGGAGGTAACATTTATGGAACAAACAAATTGGCTGGAATGTCTGTCAAACCAGACACAGTTGGTTCAAATCCTGGAAACCAACCAATACACGGAGAAATTCGGACTTGTTCTGAGTTCGGAAGACGCCAGGCTTCTGGCCGAAGAACGGACTGCTGCACTGAAAAAGGAACAGCGAGTTGAATTCGGCCAGAGCATACTCCCCAAAATCATATATGTTTTCTGCGATTCTGCCTTTGTGAACCAAAGTAATTACCGCGATACTCTGCTCCGTCTCCAGGAAATATTCTATTTCTATAAAAACGAGATGATGGATGAGATTACGGATGATGAGCTTCTTGAATTTATGAGGGAACAATTTGAAAATGTATGCTATGGAGATTTGGACTATCTGGAAGGAACCTGTCTGGACATCTTCGCCCAGGCAATCCGGGCCGGATACTCAGGATATATCGCCTCTGAGGGGCGGCATGAATTTGAGAAATTTGACATTACCCCTCGCTGGGATAAAGGACTGTATCTGGCAGCGCTGAGGGAACTGTGTTGGGAATAGGATGCCAATTATGATAGAAAGCGAAGATGCAAAATGAATGATATGAAATATACCCCGGAAGAGTTAGTCCCCATTGTAGCTGAACTGGCAGCCAAATACACCGGCTATGAACATTCCTCCATCAGCTATGAAAAAGCCCAAATGCTGATGAGTGCAGTTCTGTATTGTATTCATGAATTGGATGCAGCAGACGGCAATACTCTGCAGACCAGTTCCCTGTCTGCAAAGGAAGCTTATCTGTCCGGCCGCGAGATTGTTATGGCCAAAGTCCGGAAACTGCAGAACCTCTATGATGTTCTCATCTCTGATTTTCAGGATTTCGGTTCCATATGCCTGAAAGCCACTGTAAAGGGAATCCCTTTGTTCCTGCTGCACTATGATGCCGTATATGCTCCCCAGGAAACATTGCTTGCCCTGGATTACCCTGTTTTGAAAGACCCGGGCAATGCATCGGGCGTTGATGCCGTTTTGGAATATGTAAACTGCCTGTGCCTGGAACAACGTTTTCTGAATACATTTGATACTGCATTTGTAATAGACACACTCTGCCGGTATCATGAGGATTATGGACACTTAGTTGAAAATCTCTGTCCTATACTGCTTCAAAGCATGATTGTGCATATGATACTGCATAAGCCGTTCAACGTTTCTTCCTATACCGAAGAAGACCTGGCACATATGAATCATTTTCTGGAAGGGAAATCCCCTGCTGAAGTAAACGCTGCGATTGCAGAAATGATTGCCGAACTTATTGCACGTTATTTTGACGGCGACACATTATTACAGGAATACTTAAGCCTTGCAATTCCCGATATTGCCGCAAGACTGCCCTTTCTTCTTCCTCCGCATGCACCGATATAGCGGCCTGTCTCCGGGGCGGCATCCCGCTTCGGAGACAAACAGGGAACTACCGCTCATGCTGGCAAATATACTTTGGGCAGTTTCGTTCGTGACGCAATCCCAAGCACTTTTTCTTCCCCACCAGCTGGAATCAGCCGGCCTAAAAGCCGGTTTGTTTTACCCAATAATCACGTTCTGCAAATAGTCCCCATTTTTCATATCCAATGGTCTGCAGCTCTCTAAGGTGCGGATAATCATTCAGTCGAACCAATTGATATGTATGGCTTTCTTTTTCCAGAATAAGTTCTGTCAGCGCAGTATTCTCCATCCAATTTAGAAAATTTATATCTTCATCCGGACGTTTTAAGAGAAAGTTTGTTAAAATCGGTCTAAAAATCGGCTGCCTTCCCGATATCGTCTGGAAATATATCTTTCGATTCTTTAAAATCATGTTTACAAATCCAAGATAGAAAGAATGTCACTTAAAGATTCCAACGTATAATCCTGCCCAAAGTCCTTTATTTCTTTGCTTCTGTTAATGAGAGCAGAAACAATTCCGAGCTTTTGGGCTCCGATAATGTCCTTTTCTTCATCTCCGATAAATATCATGCCATCAGGAGAAATCTCCAGAGACTCCAGCAGTTTCACATATCCTGCAGAGTTCGGTTTTCTATAACCAACATCAACAGAAGTAATCGCAATATCGATATAATCTTATCCCATGCAGCTTTAGTTTTTCCATTGTGTCGATTGTTTCTGGATATGGCTCGGCATCGGCTAAAAAAAGAATAAAATCCGGACATTAAAGCATATAAATCTGTCTGTATCCCCCAGCTTTTTATAATTTCATTAAAAATGCAATCAGAAGTTGTTTCCCACTCCCGATAGTTCACTCGGGTGTTATACTTCAGAAGCACGTCTGTTGCTGCAATCAACATATCCTCTGACAACGTAATATCAGCCGCAGCGGCAGTGTGCTCTAATCCTGAACGATACAGTCCCTGCCAGTTTAGCGGATTTTTATATTTAATAAGTGTATGCCCTACATCAAAACCTATTGCTTTTATTTCGTTTTTGAACAGCATATTAAGCGTTTCACCTCCATTGCACTGCTAACCCATGAAAATATGAGTAAAAAGCAAAAGAATCGTTACTGAATTCTTCGCGCAACTATTTTATTTGATGTATGCAGGTGTTTAGGAACACCGGGATGTTCATCTTCAAATGTATATGACTTAAATTGTAGAATTTCCCAATCATTATATAATTCTTTTATCTCCTTATCTTTTGCAAGACCAATCGCAAATGGTGCGATGTCTTCTGAAGCCGGCACTGTATCAGTAAATATCTGCATGATATGTATGCCGCCTATATTGGTATGTATTTTTGCTCTATTTATCAGAGATTTCCAATCCGATTTTTGTACGAAATGTAAAGTTCCAAAAGACATAACCATATCATAGTTTTTCTCAAACTGGTATGTTATCAGATCCGCGGTAAACGCATTTAACTGAACAGTTTCCTTTTTGCATCTTTGCTGTAACTTTGCAATCCCATGCTCTGATATATCAAAAGCATCGACATTACAATAACCCTGCTTTGCTAAATAAACAGCATTCTGACCCTCGCCGCATCCTATCTCAATTATCGGTGACTGTTTACTTAGTAAGTGTTCAAATTCTTTAATTGTTGCATTGGGCTCAGAAAGATTTTTGCCCAGCCTACCGAGGAGCATTTCCTCACCCCGCGATCTTTGCCCTTAAGCGTCCTTTGTTGCTGGTACGCTGCGGTTTTGAGGCTGGCATGAAGACCGAAAGCCCGTTCCACCCCCTTTGCTCTGATTGTTACCGGCCTTTGCTGCCGAACGCCTGTTGTTTTCCTGCACAGAGCAGAGGGAACAGGCAAGACAGATGATAAATAGACGTCTTGTATCATGATGATATGCATGATACAATCAAATCACGAATTCCGGAGGATTGATTCTCCTTTTTGAGAATTGCGAACCCACAGAAAATGAGTTTGTAAATTTACATTGCAGCCGGCAGGCAAATACTTTACAATGAAGTATATAAACCAAGAGAACAGGAAGTGTTTATTTATGGGTAAAACTTTTACAGAAATGGAAGACATGTACAAAGAAATTACTAAAAGATTTAGTAAGATTGAGCTGCAGGAATGGAAAGCGGAAGGTGCCATGATTGAATTGACAAAACAGGTCGGTGAATTGGCCAAGCAAGTTATGATTAAAGAAAGGTATTATGCTCTGGAAGAAGAAGTACTCGATACTGACGATCGTTTAGGAAATGAGATGGCAGATGTAATCGCACAAATTATTAGATTAGCTGATTACTACAAAATCGACTTGGAAAAAGCTTTCATTGAAGCAAGAGAAGATGAAGACAGATACTTAAAATCAAGAGGTGTTTAAATTCTATTTTGCCGAGCTGCTAAGTAAGTAATTTTATGCAGGAATATGTGTTATATTTTTTGTGTTATACTTTATGTTTTATGCAGTAAGAACACATTTACGAAAGGGGAGAATTGATATGCCAGTTTATAAACCAGAAGATTATAAAAAAGTGCTGGAACGAATTCAGAAGAAAACAGCCGCACTTCATATCAACATGGGGCAATGTCTCACAGAAGAAGAGATTGCAGATTTTGAAAATTGCCATAAAGTCAAATTGCCGCAGGCATACCGCATATTTTTGAAAAACATTGGCAACGGCTGCAGCCGCATGTTTGAAGGCTGCCGTCTTAACGCCCTGGAAAACAGCCCCTGCCAGGAACTATCCAAGCCGTTTTTGCTTGAGAAATTCTGGCTTTGGGAGGATGATGACAGGGAATATGAAATCATTGAGGCCGAAATGGAAGAAAAGGTTTACCGGGGAAATATTGAATTGATAAACTTAGGATGCGGCATGAGTTATCGCCTGATTACCACCGGAAAATGTCAGGGTGAAGTTTGGAACTTTACAGATGTGGGCGTCCAGCCCTGCTGTGAGCGACAGGACTTTTTTGGATGGTTTGAACTGTGGCTGGACCACCAGGACAACACTGATTACTTTAAAGATTATGTATACGACGAGGCAGACTATCACCAGTACAGCGAACAATAAATAACTCATAGTTTTATGGCTACGCTATTTTCTGATTGTTCGTCAATAGAGCAATATAAATACTATGAGTTGTTTTGTGAATGATGTACTAGTACACCGTTCATAAAGCAACTCATAATATCTATATTGCTTTATCAGCGGAGTATCAATAAATAGCGTAAATGTAAAACTATGTGTTATTTTGTGATTGATGTACTAGAATAAAGACAGCCCCGCCTCACACTGCAGCAATAGAAAGGAAGAAACACATGACACCAGAACAAAACAGCAGATGGAATAAAAAACAAAACGGCGACCAAAAAAAGCCATGGTGGATACACTTTATACATACGGCAGACATTCTGGCTTTGATAGCAGTCGTCCTCCTGCTGGGAGTACGCCTGTATTTCAGGCTGCCGGTAAGCGCCTATTACAAAGCCTCTGAGAAGGGATTTCTGATTCCCGGATGCAGCGATAATTTCGTTGCCCAGGGTATAACGTATGATAAAGAAAAAGACCGTTTTCTGGTAGACGGTTATCAGAAGGACGGTATTGCTTCCCCCATCTACATTGTAGCGCCTGGGGGAAAGACGCCGGATAAGACAGTACGCATGGCGCTGCCTGACGGTTCTGCTTATACGGGTCATGCCGGAGGCATTGCCATATATGGCGATTACGTCTATGTAGCCGACGGTGAGAGATACAGACTGCTGGTATTCGACTATGAAAGCATCTATAACACAGCCGATGAAGGAATTGTAACGGCAATCGGCTCATTTTCCACCGCAGTATCGGATACGGATTACATCAGTCCGGCATTTGTGACAGTTGACGAAAACCGTTTAATCATAGGAGAATTTTACCGCGAGCCTGAATATCCGACCCCGGACAGCCATAAAGTGACTACTCTGGCAGGCGATTATCAGCAGGCCCTGGGGGTGGAATATCAGCTGGATGCCCAGGCGGAATACGGTATCGTGCCTGTGCCGGTGTGTGCCTATTCCCTGCCCGATTTTGCCCAGGGTATGTGCATTGACAGCGGCAAAGCATATATCTCAACCTCCTGGGGCGCCACCTTCTCCCACATCTATCAATATGACCAAAGCAAATTGCAGTTACAGGGAAATATTGCGCTCTTAGGCATGGAACTTCCTCTCTACGCCATGGACAGTGCTGCCCTTCTATGTGATGGTAAGCTCCCGCCCATGTCTGAAGAAATTGTCATCGTAGACGGCAGGCTCTATACTATGTGCGAATCGGCATCCAATAAATATCTCTTCGGCAAATTGACCTCCGCCAAATGGTGCTACGCAACCGATGTGGAGACATTTTTTAAATAATCCCGTCAGTCCTCATCCTCCGCCCATGCCAGCGCACATTTTACCGCCCTTTTCCATCCCTTTAACAGCATCTCTCTATATCCGCTCTCCATCGTGGGTGCAAACAGTTTCTCCATCTGCCAGTTTTCTTTAATTTCTTCCTGATCCCGCCAATATCCCACAGCCAGCCCTGCCAGATACGCAGCTCCAAGGGCTGTGGTTTCTATACATTTGGGCCTGTGTACTTGGGTATCTACAATGTCCGCCTGAAACTGCATCAGGAAATCATTGGCACTTGCTCCGCCGTCCACCTTCAGACTCTTCAGATGAATACCGCTGTCCTGCTCCATGGCCCGCAGCACATCAGCGGTCTGATAAGCAATGGCCTCCAAGGCAGCCCGGACAAAATGCTCCTTTGTACACCCTCTGGTCAGCCCGACCACCGTACCCCTGGCATACTGATTCCAGTACGGCGCCCCCAATCCTGCAAAAGCGGGTACAATATACATACCGGCAGTATCCGCCACCGCCTGGCAGTATCTCTGTGACTGGGGTGCACTCTGCAGCATTCTCATGCTGTCCCTGAGCCACTGAATCCCGGCCCCGGCCACGAACACACTGCCCTCCAAGGCATACCCCGGCTGCTCTGAGGTTCCTGCCGCAATGGTAGTAAGCAGTCCTGACTTGGATGCAATGGCCTCATTTCCCGTGTGCATGAGCAGAAAACACCCCGTACCATAGGTATTCTTCACCTCTCCCTGTTCAAAGCAGCATTGTCCGAATAAAGCCGCCTGCTGATCACCTGCTGCCCCGGTAATGGGAATCTCACCTCCCAGGATGGAGGACGCCGTATGTCCAAAGACATGACTGGAAGGATGTACTTCGGGCAGAATCCCGGCAGGTATCCGGAATCTCTCCAGAATCTCTTCATCCCAGCATAGTCTGTGGATATCGTAGAGCATGGTTCTGGATGCATTGGTATAATCCGTCCCGTGAACCGCTCCCTTTGTCAGATTCCATATCAGCCAGG
Organism: uncultured Acetatifactor sp.; assembly: GCA_910584435.1. Lineage (GTDB taxonomy): Bacteria > Bacillota > Clostridia > Lachnospirales > Lachnospiraceae > Acetatifactor. Next base: position 2,564 of record CAJUAP010000073.1, on the reverse strand, counting down.
TATCCACTGTGCCAAAGAGCAATTCTCCCTTCTCTGCCCGTTCTCTTGCCCCCGGCACATTCTGGAGAATCCATGCGATTTTCGTAGCACTGAAATACGCATCCGGTATCAACCCTGTCTTCTCCCGTATTTTCCGTTCAAAGCCGTCTTCCTTCAGCGCTTCAATCATATCCGAGGTACGGCGGCACTGCCACACAATGGCATTATATACAGGCTCTCCCGTTTTCCTGTCCCATAGAATGGTAGTTTCCCGCTGGTTGGTAATGCCGATGGCCGCCACCTGTTCCGCCCCCGCCCCTATCATTGCCATACACTCTGTTGCCACCGCAAGCTGGGTGGACCAGATTTCTTTGGGATTATGCTCCACCCAGCCCGGCTTGGGATATATCTGTGTAAATTCCTTCTGTGCCATGGAGCAGATATTCCCTGCCTTGTCAAACAAAATACACCTTGAACTTGTAGTTCCCTGATCCAGGGCCATGACATATCTCTGCATACTATATCCACCTTTCATTCTCACATCAGCGCCGCATGTACTTCCCGTTCTTTCCCCACGGCCCAAAACAGATACCGGAAAAGCCCCCGCCCTGCCACAGACCAGTCCTCTTCCTATGGTTTGACACAATAAGCCTCCCCCTGTCAGCAGCAATCCATAAGGCAGTACGGAATCATACATGCAACAGGTCGGACAGGCCGCTATACTGCAGACCGCCAGGATTTACAGTGATGTTTCCGGGGAATCACCCGGCTGGCGGTCTGGAGTCGGGCTACATTGCAAATTTAATCGGCGTGCAGTATAAACTGTTACTTTTTACCCCCAGAACCGTACCTTCAGCGAAGCTTATCTGAACGTAATCCTGATACTTTATTGGTTCAAATCCACAGTGGTACCGCCCTTTACTTCCACATATTTTCTATCGTCCACATTGAGCCATACACTGGCTGCGCTGGGGTTATAGACCATCTCATTATCGCCGGAGAATTTCAGATTCTTTGCCGCATCCATATAGTCGATAATCTCAATATTGGCAGCATACCAGATATCTTCACGCCCTCCCATGTACTTACAGAATTCTTCAATCACTTCCCAATTATCTGCATTATCAAATTCATAGCTGTGTCCCCACACATACATCAGCTTCAGATACTGCTTTTTCTTGAAATTGGCGAAGAATTCCGCTTTTTTCATCAATTCCGGATCGTTGTGATGGCAGGTCGGATGCCACTCTAAGGGGTCTGTAGGCAATTCATAATCTGCCTTTGACCCTACCACACGGCCGTAAGCTATCCCCAGCTGACGGAAGAGCTGCTTAATCTCCTCGCTATAGGAACCATTAGGATATGCATGTCCCCTTACCAGTCTGCCGGTCAATGCCTCCAATCCTTTTCTGTCATCCAGAATCTCCTGGGCCACCTCAACCAGAGGGCATCTCGCAATTGTGGGATGTGTGGTGCAATGTGTGGCCACCTCATGATTTTTATATAACTCCCTCACTTTATCCCGTCCGATCCGAGGCGGGTCCTGCTCCAATTCCATCAATCCGTAATTCAGATTGAAAGTACCTTTAATCCCGTATTTATCAAAAATCTCTATCAGCCTTTCATCCTGAATCTTACCGTCATCATAGCTCATGGTAAGGGCTTTCGCCTTTCCCTCCGGGAAACAAGTATATACCTTCATTCCATCCTCCATCCTTTCCGCAGCCCATTTCCTGAGCTGTCCATAAAATAATACTATTACTTTTGGAAAAGTTTGGCAACCTTTTTCATCAGAAAATAAATCCCCGCCCCGATACAGCTTCCGGTAAAATTAAGAATCAAATCGTCCACATCCACACTGCGCCCGATAAAAAGCTGGCTTGTCTCAATAAAAAGCGGCAGCAGCAGCGAATATCCCGCAATGGAAGAAAGGTTCCTGTTTTTTTCCCACAGCATAACAATGCCGAACCCCCAGGGCATAAACATAATGATGTTACCCACAATATTCACCAGGAAAACATCCATAATAAAATGCTGAAAAAAGGCGGCAATTGTCCTGAACGGCACAAGGTTGATACCTGTTCCCGTCTTAATCCGCTCCACAGCCCGCTCCGCCATCTGCGCCGGGCTTCCATACTCCCCCTCCAGCGCAAGTACCAGAAGCCCTGTGTGAAACAGGATAAAACATCCCAGGGCAATCTCTCTCGCCAGTGTTCTGCCGCATCCACACGCCCGTTTCTTTACCTGCATGAAACGAAATGCGAGGTACAACGGTAATGCTGCAGCCATGATTATGACCAGTTTCTCAATATATTGTACCATATTATACCTTTCCTCTGATACCGGTTCCGCAGCCATCCCCGGCCTCCAAAACCCACAGACGGATTTCCGGCTGCTCCACAGCCCCATGCACAGGGCTGCTCCACCGAATTCACGCTGCCTTATCCCGTTTCCTGACTTCGCTTTTCATAACTTATTTGTCAAGTATAACACAAATAACCTGTTAATACGATCTAAAATTCTGCAGAATACACGGTAAACGCATGCTTTAAAAATAATCTATAAACAAATTTTTCTTCTGTTTC
>CAJUAP010000072.1 GCA_910584435.1 uncultured Acetatifactor sp. | reverse complement strand
TGGACAGCCCCTGCACCATGTCCTGCGCCCCGTCACGCACCGTCAGCAAAATGACGGGAATAGCTGTATTTTCACTTAAGCTGCGGCAGAAAGCAAACCCGTCACCATCCGGCAGGTTTATATCCAGCAGACATAAATCAATCCCGCTGTCCAGATATTTCCGGGCCTGTGCGAGACTTAATGCGGCATATGGCGTGAAGCCCTCCGTCTGCAGGCTGCGGCAGAGGGTATCAGACAGTTCCATGTTATCTTCAACCACCAAAATTTTATCCATATAAATTCCCCTTTCTTTGGGAGTATGGTTTTTATTATGCCACTGTCCGCCTTTATCTTCAACTTCTGTTTCAGGAATATTTCTTAATCCTTATCTGTTTCATGGAAAAATATGATAGAAAATATCAGATGTGATTCCATAAATTTCGGATAATTCTGCTTTGCAATCAACGCTGTCCCGTTTTCCATAACAGCAGACACAGCATCATACCTCAGCACATACTTAAAATGAATCAGATACGACCTGTGTGGTCTGAAAAAATCCTCTCCAACTTTTTTCTCCAAATCGGACAGTTTCCCATAATATTCTGTATCGCCGTTTATGGTATGAATGATGACTTTACGGTTGAACACTTCCACATAGATAATATCCTTAAACAGTATTTTTGTATGGACTCCCCCTGCCTGTATCATCATATAATCTCCATCATCCCCATCTCTGCCCTTATTCCTGCGTCCGATTTCCAACAGCGCATTTCCAAAGACCTCATCGAATTTATCATCAGATAAAGGCTTGACCAGATAATGAAACGCCCCTGCGTCAAATGCCTGAAAGATATATTCCGGAGCCGCTGTAATAAATATGATGAGTGTATCCTTCTGCTGACTGCGAAAAAACCTTGCCGTCTCCATACCATCCATCTCTGGCATCTGTATGTCCAGAAATAAAATGTCCGTCTGCGTATTGCCTTCCAACAGCTCCCTACCGGAAGAAAACTGTTCTATTACCGCAGAAGGGAGCTTATTCTTTATTTTTTCCTCCAACAGTTCAAGCATAAATGCCTCATCATCACAGATTGCCACACTAATGGCATCTCTTACGGATTGTGCATCAGCATCAGAATGCGGCTGTCAGAACGACGGCAAGCATGACCGCCAGCAATACTGACAGCACGATAAATTTGTGATTTTTTCCATAGTTTCTTCATAATGCCCATGCCTTTCCGCCGCCTGCAAATTTACAGTTCCTGCTCAATCTTCCGAATTAAGTTCTTCTTTTTTTTCTCATATACCGCCCATGATGCCGCAAATAAGATTCCAAACAGAATCACGCCCGCGATTCCTCCATAAAAAAGAAGCTGTCCTGTTGTCATTGTCATTCTCCTATTCTTATTCCTGTTTCGTCATGTGCTTCAGCACATGATTCACTACTATTCCAGCCACCCGTTAGCCGCCACATCATTGTACAGCTGCTGCAAAGAAAGCATCTCCATATCCTCCCCTGCTTCATTCTGTCCATAAAGCTCCAGCGCCCACTGATAAACTTCCTGAAACGCATGATAATCCCTCTCCCCATTGGGTTTCACCGCCTGCATTTCCAGCTCTATAAAAGACCTTCGCTTATAGATAATATAATTATCGGGATAAATGCCCTCCATGAAATCCAGCTGTTCCTGCGCTTCTTCATACCGCTCCATCTTCTCATAAAGCACCGCGATATTATAACGGGAGGTAAAAGTCGCATATCCCCTGTCCTCCATCTGCACAAACAAAGCAATGGCGCTCTCACAGCAGGCATCCCTGTCCCCTACATCACTGTAGTCAATATAAACCTGTGCCAGCCGCTCCATCAATGTCACCTGATACTCCGGCGGCAGAACCGCCAGCGCCTCGGCAAGCTTTCCTCTGCGCACCTCGTACTGATCCTCCCCCTCATACATCAGCTGGTAATCATCATCCAGCTTCGTATATGCTCTGAGCCTGACATAATCATCCGCCGTCTCCTCGATGCACTCCGTCAAGTACCGCTCACATCCCCGAAAATCTTCCCGAAGAAGCGCGATTTCTCCGTTCAGCAGACTGAACACATCCGAAGAAATCCCTTTTCTCTCCGCCTCTTTCAGCACTGCCTCCGCTTTCTCCAATTGACCGTTTCTTGCCAGTGCCGCCACATAATCCATGTAATAAGACATTTCCTCCGGCTGTAATTCCACCGCCCTTGCATAATAGGAAGCCGCGGCATTATAATCTGCCAGTTCAAAATAGCAGCTTGCCGTAATATAATAAAATCTTCCATATCCCTCATCCGGCATAATCGCGGAATTGGTATATACATTCCTGCTCAAATACTCGATGCACCTGTCATACTGCCTCTGGTCATAATAGGCCGCCGCCATCTCATAATAGGCCTCAGGCTCTCCCTCAAAAAGCTCCAGCGCCCTGACATAGTTTGTGTTTACCCCTTCATAATCCTTCATTATCCTCGCCGATCGCATCTCCTCTATGTATGCGGAATACTGGACCTGCTTTTCCTGCGCCATGACGCTCCTGCCCTGCGATATGGACAATGCGGATCCAACCGTCAAAATTCCTGTCAAAACCGCGGCAGCAAGCTGCCTTCTGGAAAGAGATTTGTACCGCCTGTCCACCGTTCCCAGATTTCTGGCCGCCTTCAACATCTGGCCGCTGTTCCTAAATCGATCCGCCGGATTCACCGCCATCGCTTTCTCTATCACGAAAATAAGCCCCTCGCTGGCATCTTCACAAAGCTGGCGCACCGGAACAGGATTCCTGTAAAAAGGCTGGGGCCTCTGCCCTGTCAGAATATGATAGAGCGCCGCACCCACACTATAGATATCCGTGCGTTCGTCTATCATCAATTTTTTCCCAAGAGAAGCCTCCACTCCCTTCGCCGCCGTCCACTCCTCGTCCGTCATGAACCGCAGCAGGGATTTGCTGCCTGTGAAATCGGAAGAAGCGGACAGGGCGGCGCTCGGAACGGAATTTTTATACTTTGAGGAAGCACCCTCCGTCTTATTATCTTCTGCATTTGGCGTTATCTCCGTCCGGTCCTCTCCCGCACCTGCTGCAATCTCCGTCCGATCCTCTCCCGCACTTGGCATTATCTCCGTCCGGTCGTCCCCTCCGGCAGCCGCTCTCCCTTCCGCTTTTCCGGCGATACTTTCCGGCATAGAACTGCCCGCCCGTCCCCCCCTTTGGGTCTGCATGACATTCTCCACCCGCCCCGCAACTACCGCAAACTGCTCCACCGGAGCATATCCGCTGCTATAGCCGATGGCGGCGATGCCCTCTTCCGTTTTCACGCCGGAAATATTGAAATCAATCAGACAGATATCCCCCGCCGGAGTCAGCATGATATTTGCGGGCTTAATATCACAATGAATAATCGGAGGCGTCTGAGAATGCAGATAATCCACTACCTCACAGAGCTGACGGGTCCATTTCACCACATCTTTCTGAGAAAACCTGCGCTTTTCCTCCAAAAGCTGGGCAAAGGATTTCCCCGGAATGTATTCCATGACAGTAAATACTTCCTCCCCATACTCAATAAAGTCAAGCATCTGGGGAATATAACTGTGTTTCAGATTTTTAAGGATATCCAGCTCCGCCCTGTGACTGATATTATTCAGCTGACTGACATGTATTTTCTTCAATACCACTTCCTTGTCCAGGCGCTTATGATGCGCCTTGAAAATCGTGCCGCCTCCTCCGGCGCCTATCTGTGTCATCTCATCAAAAGTGTCCCTCATCATTTCCTGATAATTCTGCATTTTGGCTCCCATCCGCGTCCCTTCGGCACGCATACAATATTTTAATTGCAAAATCTTCTTCACAAAATCTCTACCATAACCCACAAGTATTTTCTTTTTCTCTATTCCCCCTCTCCGATATGTGCTATACTATATTCAAAACAGCAGGTTCCTTCTGGTTCCCGAAAGGAGTTTTATGAAATCATTCATCATTCACACCGCCATCTGCCTTTCCTTTTACTTATTAGGCGCTTATGCCACCACAGATATCCTTCGGCTGTTAAAAGGCAGCAGCACCCCCGTCAACGCACCGGACTGCTGCTGCCCCATCTGCGGCCAGAAAATCGCTCTGCAAAACCAGCTCCCCATTATCGCCTATTTCCGAAGCCGCGGAACCTGCAGACACTGCAAAAGCCCCATTCCTGCCGCCGATTTATTCCTGGAAATATTTCTGTTCCTGCTGTTATCCACAGTTTCCTGCGCCATGGGGTTCAACTGGCTCTCCTTTTGGATATGCATTGCACTCTATGAAGGAACAAAAGCCATATTCCTCCTGCGTTTCGGAAAACGTGAGAACGCCTTTCTGCAAAATCTTGCCATTTCCCTTGGGATAAATCTGCTTCTCTTCGCCCTTACGGCTTTCCTGTTCGCACTGGCGCAGAGTGTGTGAGAGCTGCGGAACCCATACCGCTTTCACCTCACATCCTCCCGCTGCCGCCCCACCATTTCTTCCGTCCGGCTGCTTTCTGCCGCACCAGCACAATCCCGGCGGAGATATTGTCCCGTTCTCCCCGTTCCATCATCCGAACAATCAACCGCTCACATGCCTCCTCCGCCTTTCTGTTATCAAGGGCGTCCCTGTAAATTTCCCTTACATCTTCCACCCCCAGACAATGATACAGCCCGTCGGAACACACCAGAAACAAATCCCCGTCCTCCAAACTCCCTGCGGCGGAAGTGAACCACAATTCCCTCGCCTTCCCCATAAAATTATCCAGATACAGCTTCATTCTGCCATTCTTCATCTGGGACACACTTGCGTCTACGGTAAGCTGTTCCAGCACATCGTTCCGATAGCGATACACCCGGCTGTCCCCCACCTGTATGATAAAATACCTGTCCTTGATAATCATGAGCAGCGACATGGTAGTTCCCATATTCACACGCTGTATATCGCGGCATTCACAGACCGCTTGATTCCATAGCTCCGCCCCATCCTTCAAATGCGCGTTTAATACTTCCGGTTCCGCCGAAGCAATATCCAGCCACCGTAAAACCTCGTCATACCATTCATTTATCTTCCGCACCACCAAGGCGGACGCTACTTCCCCTTTTTCCAGACCGCCAACGCCGTCGCATACTGCCAATATCGCAAAATGCTGCCCGTCCCTCTCGGAATACCGAAACAGTATGGCATCCTGATTCACATTCCTTGTATTTCCTATATATGTGGCACATGCCCCTGTCAATTTCATAAAAAATCCCTGCCTATTCAATTGCCGCTTGTGGCAGCTTTGCCTTCCATTCCCAAGGAACCATGTTCCTTAGAACATGTCTAAAACCGCTTTCTCCGAAATGTTCGTCACATTCTGCGAGCCGCATGTTCCGGCCGAGCTATATATGAATTCGGTATCGCACAGGCTTGCTGTCCGTGAACGTAAGCTCCCCGCCATTTTGCAGCTGATAAGGCTGATTCGGAACCAATCTCTGTCCGTTCAGCAACGTATGATTTGCGGAACCCAAATCTATGACGAAATAACTTCCTCCCCTGTTCTCGATTCTCGCATGCCGCCTGCCAATCCGCGTAAAATCTCTGCTGAATGCCACATCCGGCTGTACCTCGTCCGCCGACATCCTGCCGATGGTAATATACGCGGCGGCAAAATCCAGCGCAATTCGCGGTATTGCGCCGGGAATGGGCGAATCAATCAATTCCAGATATGGCAACAATTGGAAATTGTCGGAAATAATTTCCGTCTTATCCCCTCCATCACCCACAGGAAAAAACGGTGCACCGCCCGCAGGTGACGCCGTCGAAAACGAATCACCCCCCACCGAAACATAATTGCTCCCCAAAGAACCGGATATTGTTTCCCCTGCGGACATTTGGCCTGTTTCCGGCATATCCTGTTCCTTCTTTCTGCCGAACAATCCGAAGCCGCCCGTTTTTTTCTTTTCCTGCTTTGCCGCTTCCTTATCGACATTCTTTTCCTTGCGCTTCTCCTTTTCCTTGGATTTCTCCTTACCCTTGTCTTTCCCTTTCTCCTTTCCCTTTTTACTGTCTCCGAACAATGCCTTCATGACTTCGTCCGTATCATCCGCCGAATCTGCGGAAGCCGCTTCCGCCGTATCCGGCAGTTCGTTCCTGCGGCTGTCCTCTTTCTTTCCTTTACCGCCGCCAAACAGACCGCCGCCAACTTTCCCTTTGTCCGTCTGCACTGGTCTTTGTACAGACTGCTCCCCCTGTTCCTGTGCGAATGGTTCCGCTCCACTCCCCGCAGGCATTGTCTGACCGGTTCCCCATAAGCCCTGCCCGCTTTGAACCGTCCGGCCGTCCGGCACAAATGATGCATTCTGCCCCGTCTGTGCGTTTCCGAATGCCGCTCCTTGTGAAAAACCTGCGGCAAAAGCACCTGTCCCTCCGCCCCCCGTCTTTCTGCTCTCATCCTGTATCAGCTGATTCAGGTCTGCCAGCGTCACATCTCTTCTGGAAAAATACTGGAACAGACGCACTTGGAAATTCGCGTCGTCCGTAATTGTCATCCGAACAAATACATTCTTAAAAAAGTCAAATATTTCTTCGTCCGTATTTTGATAGGAATACTCCGGAATATAGATAAAATATGCCCCTCCCGTCTGCTTATCCAAAAAAACATAACGCAGGTCTATGCAGAAATTACGGTAATCCAAAAACCAATCTTTTCCCTTGACAAAAGGAATCAGCAGACTTTGAAATAATTTGATAAACTCCGCCTTGTGAAGCGTCATATCCGAATACTCCAAGGCAATGGTATTAATCAGCTTATACTTCAGAGATACGCTGTCGTTCATATTCACAATACGAAAAGGTATCAGGAATTCCGGACAGTCCTGTTTTATCACCCGAATCGCTATCTCATCCAATCTCATCGGCTCCTGCAGCTGCACATTGAGGTAATTTGCCTCCAAGGAACTCTGCAGCGTAAAATTTTCATGATTCATATTAACCTCCATAATTCAAAAAGAAAAATGCCCTGTCTAAATTCACATATCTCCCATCCCCGCCGGCCGACGGCACGGCTTGCCGCAAGGTTGAAAACGCTTCTATTCCGCCGCATAATACTTCAAAGTAATCAACGCGGTGCTTCCCACAATTTCCACCTGCGCAATGCCGTTATGGAAAGGCTGGGCATCCGTGAACATTCCCTCAATCACCTGCTCATTTCTTTCACTGATATACCCCCAGCTGCCCGCTGTCAGCACAGCGCCCAGCCCATCGGAAAAGGACTTTGCATCGGCATATTGATAATCAATGACCAGCTCTCCCTCGGAATTGATATAGCCCCATCTGCCCGTGCTGTCGGCAACCGCGATATACCCTTCCGATTCCGGCGCTTTGGCGTCCGCGTATCTGCCGTCGCTCACAGGACTGCCCGATGTGTCAACGAGAACCCAGCTGCCATCCCTCTTCACCATTGCCCTGTCCCCTGCAAAGGCACATCCCAGCGAATTAACCGCCACATCCTCCAGAACGAAATCCAGCACTCCCTCGCCGGAATTCGAGATGATTCCCCATCTTCCCTCCTTCCGGACAGCCGCCGCCCCGCAGGCATTGGCAGTCATGCGGCTGTATTGATGCGTCGGCGCCAGCGGCGCAAAATCATAGTCATAATAACTGTAAGCGCCATTCCTCTGCCCCAGAATCCGTATGCCGCTGACCGCAGTTACATCCGTCATCTTTGGATATTCCGCCCCGTCATCCACCCCATACTTATCTCCGTTCTGCAGGATAGTATAATAAGTACCCTCCATTGATACCACCGCAACCCCCTGAGAATTAAAGGGAAGCGCACTGTCGTAAATAAAATCCAGCTGCATCTTCCCTTTTGCATCCACATACCCCCATTTTGTACCGTTAAAGGCAGGCATCAGCGAATTGGTATTCGTGGGAAGAATCATCTCATATTTTGTGGTCTTTATGCCGTAAGCATAGCGGTTTGCCTCGAAATATTCCGCCAGAACCTCCGAATTTGTCTGCTTTATTCCCTTTTGAATCAGCTCCATGGCCTCTTTCAGCTTTGAGCGCCCCATATAATACTCTGCCACATTGAGGTATTCCTGCTCCGAAGCGGTTCCTTGGGAAATCCGATACTCCGCCAGTTTTCTGTAGGCAGAAAAGTCATCATATGCCAGATACGCATCCAGCAGTTTCTCCTGTATCGAATCATTCCGTTCGGAATCATAGGTCAGAGCCTCCTCATAAAGCGGAATGGCCCTGACATACAATCCCTTTTCCATATAGCCTTCCGCCTCCGCCGTCAGACTCTTCTGTGCTTCCAGTGCCTCCGTGTTGCTGACGGCCCTCACCACCGCCAGCCATCCCGCCGCCATAATCGCCGCAAAAACCAGAACCAGTAACATTTTTTTACTCTTCATACGCCTACCTCTAAAAAATCAATAATGTGATTAAAGTTCCCAAATACAAAAACGGCACAATGGGAACCCCATCTTTCAGCCCAAGTTTCTTCCTGCCCATCTGTATCAGGGAATAGACACAGCAGAGAAGCGCGCCGTAGAAAATAGCGCCTATAATTCTCTGTCCCGTCAGATACAAGCCCATCACAAACACCAATTTTACATCCCCCGCCCCTATCTTTCTTCCTGACAGCAGGTAGCACAACAGAAAAACCAATCCCCCCGTGACTGCGCCCGCCAGAGCCCGAAAGAACAGAACAAGCCCGCCCCCAGTGTCCACAATAATATAACTACCTGTAACAGCCGTCCACAGCAGAAGCATCAGGAGCAGAAATCTGTTAGGAACAATCTGCTTTTTATAATCCAAAACCGCCAGCACGGACATTGCCCATATCAGCAGCATGGCCAGAATCCTCAAAGCCGGCGAATCTCCCTGTAAATTCAAATATCCAATCCCTCCGGCCGCAAGGACGGTGATTCCCCCAACCGCCAGCACCCCCAGAGAAGAAATCCGCCACCCCTTACAATTTAGCCCCATCTGATATTTCCGGTCCATCACAGGAATCGCTATATAATATCCCGCCGCTGCCACAAGGGCAGCCAGAACGGCACTCACAATCCTCATTTCGTTCTCCTTATTCCGGTTCCGTTTCGGAACTGCTTTCTATTCCATTGCCGTCTCCGTCCAGCCATGCGGGTACGGAAACTCTCTGCACCACATGCAGCGTATCCCTCGGCATCACGAACTTGATAAATCCCAGATCAATATCATACTCCACCACAATGTCAATCATGCTCATATTCTCATCGCAGAACATGGTGGAGCCGGAAAAATCCAGCCCTTGATATCCTCCTTTGATCCCATATGACTCCAAATAGGCGTCCGCTGTTTTATCACCGCTTTCCAGATACTTTTTGGTCATCAATTCCACCACCATATCCGCAAGAATATCTTTGACCCCATAGCTGACCCCTGACAATCCTATATAAATCATTCCCACCATCAAGGAATCTTCATCGCCGAGCAGTTCTTTCACATCCTTCACTGTCTTTTCCACAGATTCCGCCGTTTTTTCCGCATCTGATGTAATCTGTTCCACCTGTTCGCCGATTTTGTTCAGGCTTTCCGCGGATAACGCAAGTTCCTGCAAATCCCCTGTCAGCTCCCCTGTTTCCCGCCCCAGATTTTGTATCTGATTCAGGCTCTCTACCACATCCGCCACCGTATTTTTTATGGCTCCGGCGTCCTTTCTGCCGTCAGCCTCAATCATCTGTTCCGCACTCCGGATTCCCAATGCCTGATACAGATAAGAATACGCCGATATCTCATGAGCCGCCGAGTTGATGGCAAACTGTACTTTATTATGTATGGTAAAAATATTAATCAGAAATACGATTGCCGTCACTACCATAAGGAATACCGTAAACGAAAGAACCGCCTCCACCACCATCATTCCGCTTTCTTCGGCGAGAAGGCTGCGCGTTTTTCTCTGTTTCCATATCCGTTTCTCTTTCAATTTTAATAACCTCTCGTGACCGTAAATTTATGACTTCTCTCTTCCAATTCTACCAGACTGTTATACGCATCTTCCTCCGCCGCCAATTGGGCAAATCTTCTCGGAAGAACCACAAAGTCCAAATGCACGCTGCAGGAAGCCGTTACCGCCGTATGCGCGTCCTCCATTTTGAACTTCAATTCCGAAAGCGTTCCCTCCTCTCCCACCTGCTGCTGTACGGCGTTTACATTCAGCTCTATCAAATCCGCCGTCCGCGAGGCGATCTCTTCTGAGGAAGTCATAAAGACAAGCATCACCAGCAGATATTGATTGTAGTCCAGCCGAAACGGTTCTTTCTCCGCCGAAACACCGTCCGAATTGTCTCCCGCAAATTCCTCGCCGAATAACTCCAGCAGGGAATCATAGGCGTTCAAATGTTTCATCCGGGTCTTAATTACAATCACTTCTTTGCCCGCTTTTAAATCATCCCAGTCCATCGCCGTCTCAATCCCCGTGACCGCAAGCCGCAGCGCGCCATTCACCACCAGTCCCAAAAGGGGATTCACCGCCGACGCCGCTTCCGATATCCCCTTGATCGTCGTATCAATAGGCTCTATCTGGTAGGTTGCGACAAAATTCACAACGGCGCGGAAGGCAAGAATCTTATTTCTGGCAGAATCCAGATTTGACTTGGAAGAATTTGATCCTCCGAGAATATATTCCAGCTCCGCCTGATACAGATAATTGATGTTCCTGCCTTTTTCATATCCTGTCAGGGACACTTCCGCTTCCTGTGCATCCTTCGACGGATCGATATTGGTAGTTCTGCTGGAAAACATGCCGAAATCGTACACCACCGTATATAATTTCAGCGCCAGCTCGTTGACCTTGTCCGCAAAACTATTCACAAAAGAATATTCCGCGAATTGTCCCACCATCTTCGTCAAGTCAAACCCTTCGTTCTCCCGAGATATGCCATAACCGAAGCTTTCCGGTATATCCCTTGCCGTCGTCTCCGTTTCATCCTCTTCCAGCATGGTCGAAGCCCTGTCCGACACTCCTTCGGCGGCCTCCTTCTTCCGGTTTGGCATATCGGCGCTCTCCGTGCCGTCCTTTTCAAAGCATTTGCGCAGACTTTCATATAAATCTTTATAACTGCTCTCCGCAGACAGAAAATCTTTCCATCGGCTCTCGTCCAGCGAATCCTCTTCCTGCCATTTCGGCACCGTATCCTCACAGTCCAAATAGGCGTCCCGAACCTTCTCCGCAAGACTTAGGATATCTTTCGTTCTTTCCGCGTAAGCGCTGTTGACCCCTTCATTTTGCTCTTTGATGTAATTGGCAATCCGGCCGTAAACCGGCAGCATATCAATCAGCGGGTCCACATTTTCCAGCTCCTGCTTTATGCCGTTCTTGACTTCCTCCGAAACATTCTCCGTGCTCAGTATTTCGTCCAGCTGCAGTTTTATCTCCAAAAGCTCCTGCCCCTTCTTTTCCACCTTTGCGGCAGCACTCTGCAATTCTGCCAGTTTCCAATCATAATTGTCAAAATTCAAAGGTTCCGCCGCCGCACTGACTTCAATTTTATTCAGGAAGGCATCAAACTTGGTTTTCAGTTTATCCTCCCGGGCATCCTCGTCCGCCATATAATCCTCATATATTTTGATTAAATTCTTCTCATTTTCATCAAGAGGTTCTGCCGCAGGCGCGGGACTTGCCCCGGGCGCTGTGGACGGAACCGGCTCATTCAGCTCATTCTCATGTTCCAGCGCAGCCTCCATGGCGTCTTTGTCGCTTTTTTCATAATCGAAATAATGTTCATAAGCGTCTGAATTTGCAATTTCGTCAATTCCTTTCCGGCAGTCGGCATAGGCCGAATTGATTCCATTGATATAATCCGGATACCGGGTAAACTCTGTCAAGATGTTGTAATATTCCTCTGCCGCCTTGAACATATCCTCGGCTTTTTCAATCAGCTCCATATCCTTGCTTATGGCTTTGGAATTGCCCTCCATGTTCTGAACTTCCTCCATGGCGTCCAGCACGGCAGACCCCTTGTCCAGCAGCTGCTGGGCAACCCTGAACTTCATAAAATCGCCAATCTGGGTGCTGAACACTTCTTCATTCCTCAGATTGGCTTCCTCCACAAGCGCATAACTTAAAGAAACCTCCGCCGACCGATACGGCATAAAGCCTTCATAGGAGGTTTTCTTGATATCTTCCATATATTCCCAAGTAATGGTATTTTCCGAAGGATCAAAAGAACTCTTCATATAATCCTGCAGATCGTCCAGCAGCTGAATCGCTTCTTCATCCTGCGTCACCGCAAACAGCCCGTAAAGTTCCTTGAGCAGATTGTCATACATTGACAACACCGTTTCCCCGTAATTATCGGCTGTCATCACAGCCTGATTGCCGTATAATTTCAATCGGGAAATATCCACCAAAAAACCTGTAACGAAGACAGCAGGCACCAGCATCAATGCCACCAGCACAGTAATGGAACCCTTCGACCTCTTCAAAAACAGCTTCATACGCGCCTCCTATTCCAGTTCCTGCGTGTGGGAACTTGTTCCGTTTTGAGACTGTTTTATTTAACCCCAAACTTTTTCTTAAAATCCTCATAAAAATCTTTTGCGGCATCCACCAGTTCACCGGCTTTTTTCCCTAATGCGGTGTTCTGCACAATGTCTATCACAAAATCCACATTGCGGATCATCTCCTCTGCGTCGGATACCACTACCTTTGCGGATGCTTTCAATGTTATCTCATTGGGAATGCCCACCATTTCCAAACTGACCGCCGGCTTCACTGTCCAAGAAGCTTCTGCGGTAATTTCCTTGTAGATGACATAATTTTTTTCTTTTGTCTCTATGCTTACCGAATCGTCCTCAAAGCCGCAAATGGTGCGGTAAAAAGAGGCAAATCCGTCATGATCAAAGCCATCAAAAACGTCAAATATAAATCTGTACGGAAACCTGTATTCAGGTTCGCCGTAATTTCCGTTCACCAGAATCGTCCCATTCTCTTCTTTATATGGCTCCACATAGGTATCCGACTCAGGATTCTTATAATAAATCAACGCATTCTGCAGATTTGCCTGCATATACGCTTTCTGATACATGAAAATGGCGGCATAGTACAGAGCCAGCACCATAATCAGACAAAATGGAATTAACATAGCGGCTTCTACTATTGCCAACCCTGTTTCATCCTTGTGCATTTTCCTCATAATACTATGCCTCCTATTTATATTCCGGTTTCTGCACTACAACGCCCCTGCTGCCTTTATTCCCACTTCACTTTATCCGATTCCCCCATGATTTTGTCCATGGTTTCCGTAAACCAGCCGCTGATTGTCTCCCAGAATACGGCCACCAGCAGTACAACAATCAAAATCAATAAAACCGTTGCGACAATTGCGGAAACGCCGGTCTCGTCCTTCTTGAATTCCTCCAGGAAACGGGCGAACCTGACTCTGGCTCCCACATACATACGGTCTAACAAATTCAACATACCTTTACCCTCCTTGTGATCGCAAATGCATTCCTTCTATTATTATCCGGTACTGACTAGAAGCTGAAGCCGCTCATCACCGGCACAATAACCAAAATAATAATTCCGCCGAACATCAGCATGGTCGGCAGCAAAAGCTTAGACTGGATTTTTTCCCCCATCCGTCGGGCATTATGCTTATGCTCCATCCAGCTTTCATCATTGAGAGAGCGGAACAGTTTCACAATCTCCGCGTTTCCCTTGGACAGATTCTGAATAATGGCCGTGGCCAGCTTTGTGGTATAAGGATTGCTGCACCGGGTGATAAATTTGGCATATGCCTCCTCGGGCGCCACATTATTCTTAAAGTCAATGAGCACACGATTCATCTCCTCATAGAGCGTGCCCGTGCCGCCTTTCCCTGCCAGCTCCCATGCCCGGCTCACTTCCATTCCCGCAGCCGTCAAAAGGGTCATCTGGGATACCACCTGCGGAAACTGCCTCTCAATCTCCTCCTCACGTTTTTTAATCACCGAATTTACATTGTCATAAGGGATATAGCCCATTAAGGCAAAAACGGCAAACGCCGCCGTTCCTATCACCAAGCTCCTGTTCTCCATTCCCATCCCGAGAGCCAGTCCGAATCCGGCGCAAAAAGCAGTCATTCCAAGCAGAAAATTGCCTATCAGAGACGCAAGCAGAAAATAGGTATAGTTCATCGCTTCTTTCTTCTCTTTGAATTGGGTACATTTGCGATAAAGCTTTTTCACCACCTCATTGGATGCATCCCAGCCTAGGAGCTGCATCACGCGGTATCCTGCCAGCGGAATGATATCCAATACGCTTATCCTGCCTTTTTCCAGCTGTTCCAGCCGTTTCTTCGCCTCGTCAATTTTCTTTTTACATTTCCTGCCCTGCTTTATTTTCCTTTTGTCATGGAGCATATTGGATTTCTTCATTCCCTCGATTAAAAGGTTCATTTCTATTTGAGTCTTTTTGATGATTTCCGTCTGAGTTTCCTTGCAGCAGACCACCATCGTTTCCGCAATGACGTCATTTGCCGTCATAAACAGGAAAACGAATATCACAAATAAAATACTTGCAAATATCATGCAGACAATCATTTTCATCCCTCCTACGGCACCTATACTTCAATATCACTGTTTTTTATCGCAAGCACATAGGAAATTCCGAAGATAACCAGCGCCGCCGTTGCCGCCAGATGCCCCGCCGGAGTTGTAAACAACGCATCCATCATTCCGCCGCCCATGCCGGACATTGCCACTACGATAACAATGGGCATAACCAGCATTACCATTGTCTCTGATTTCGCCGAAGTAATCGTAGTCTCTATTTCCTGCTCAATCTCAATCTTATCCCCAATAATTTCCTGTGTCTGCATCAGGATATCCCCGAAACGGTCGCTCTTTCCTTCAATCACCGAATAAATGGCGGCAAAACTCTTGATATCCGTGATGTCGCTTCTGTCTGCAAAATCTTCAAACAGCACTTTTAATTCAACGCCGCCTTTCTCATATTGGCGGATAATATTGTCCACTTCCCGCACAATATCCGCTTTGGAATGATAGGATAGCTGCAAATCTTTCAGTGCCGACTTCACCGCCTGCACTTCCACATTTCCCGCCCGAACAGCCACGCTCATGGATTCCAGAAAATCCTTGAACTGAAGCCGCAGCGTCTTCTGCCGCTTCTTGACGGTGGATTCCGCATACATTTTTTCCAAATAGATACCTGCCAGAAATCCTATCACCACCGAAACAGGAATCAAATGGTAAAACAAATACGCAATCACGGATATTAAAATACTACACATGATATACACCAGAACATGCTCATATTTTTTCATATTGCATTGATAATAGATCGGCATTTTATTCTGCATTTAATCCCCTCCTGCCCACTCCCGCATTCTTCTCATACTTCTTCTAAATAATCATAAATTCCGCTGCTGAGAAATTTATCGGCATATAACATTTCCTCTTTTCTCTTTTTCTGCCGCAGAGAACCGGATACCTTCTTCACGGTGGTATGTTCATCTTCTTCAAACTGGAACAAGGGTTCCAGAACTACTTTTCCGTTCACCAATTCCTTTCTCACCTCCGCTATGGTCACGGTTTTTCGCGAACCGTCGCGCATTCTGGACAGATGCACGATAATATCCACCGCCGAGGCAATCTGCTGACGGACTGCTTCCAGCGGCAGCCCTGCGGCTCCGCTGAGCACCATGGTTTCCAGACGGCTCAACATATCGGAAGCCGTATTCGCATGTCCGGTGGAAAGAGAGCCGTCATGTCCGGTATTCATGGCCTGAAGCATGTCCAATGCCTCCGCCCCTCTGACCTCGCCTACCACAATGCGATCCGGCCGCATACGCAGAGCCGATTTAATCAAATCCCGAATGGTAATGGCGCCCACTCCCGCAGAGTTGGCATTGCGGGTTTCCAGTCTGACCAGATTGGGGACATTCCTGATCTGCAGCTCCGCCGAATCCTCTATGGTGATGACACGTTCCGCAGACGGAATGAAATTAGAGAGCGCATTCAGGAAAGTGGTCTTGCCGGAACCGGTGCCTCCGCTGATAAAAATATTGTATTTCGCCCGCACAAGTTTCTCCAGAAACGCGGCCGCCTGAGGCGTCAAGGAACCGTAATTGATTAATTTTTGAATCGTCATTCCTTCTTCGGGGAACCGACGAATTGTAACAATCGGTCCGTTCAGCGCAACGGGATCCAGCACCACATTCACACGGGAGTACATATCGTCGTCTTTGTTTTTCAGCCTTGCATCCACAATAGGATTGCTTTCATTGATGGAACGCCCCATATCCTGTACGAATTTCGTAATGATATTCCGGAGTTTTTCCTTACTTTCAAACTTATCGGGAATCTGTTCCAGTCTTCCGTCCCGCTCCACAAATATGGTGTCATAACCGTTAATCATAACCTCCGTAATGGATTTGTCCCCTATGATTTTCCCTAAGATACCAAGTCCCCGAATGGATTCAAATATGGTATCCTCCAGACTCTTCCTGGTTCGGAAAGAGATGGAAGTATAATAGGCGGCTGTCTCAGGTTCCGATGCCATGCAATGCTTCATGCGCAGTTCCAGCATCTCGTCAATTTTCTCCCGCAGCTTCTCGTCCTCCAGTTCCGAATATGCCGGGTCCCTGCTGACCATCTCCCTTATTTTCCCGATTTCTTCCGTAAAAAAGTCTCTCATGCCCCTTATCTCCGTATTTAAACTTTCTCTCCTGTCCAAAGTTGAAAATTGTTTTCCTCCAAACTGATACCCCGCCGCTTTTTTGCACAAAGCCCCATGAGCAGAACGCCGTCCCCGGATTCTTCCCTGTGAACAGATTCCGCAAGCGGACAAGATTCCGCAAGCGGACAAGATTCCGCAAGCGGAATCTGTTTATATGGATAAAAGCTGTGTCAGGTATCCGCTGCCTGCGTCTTGGGCCAGCATTGCCACAAACTGCGCCGCGTCCGGACTCTGCGCCGCATTAATCCTTCCAATCAACGGAACCTCCGTGGAAAGCATACTGCCCCTCCCCATGTCAAAGTTCAGCACCCTCGCCATTTTCCTGCCATATTCCTTCATGATATGCACCTGCGCCAGAAAACAGTTCAGCTTTCGTACCGCCATGTCATCCGCTTTTTCCACAAGAACAATCTTATCCGCATACTCAAACACATGCAGAAACTTTCTGTCCATGGAAATCCCCATATCGATGACGATAAAATCAAACAGCCTCGTCTTGGCCAGCTGTTCCAGAAGCTCTTCCAGTTCTTCCCCACTCATCTCATAAATGTCATTGGGACTGCCAAAATGATTAAAATAATACAAGTTCTCCGTCTTATTCTGCAGCAGCCCCTGTACTTTCATGGCAAAGTTGACCTTCTGTCCCAGACAGGAAACAAGCTCCGACATTCCCTTATCCGCACTCTGGGGCAGGCAGCAGTCCTCCGAGGCTGCCTCCTCCAGATTCAGATACAGCGTCCTGCCGCCCTGTGCCGCCAGCCTTGCAGCCGCAGCCAGCGCCAGTGTGGTCTTTCCCACGCCCCCCGCCGGGGAGTAGAAGGCAATGGATGTGACACTGCCCTGCCCCACCACGTTTCCCGCATCCCTGCTGATTTCGGCGCATAGTTCCAGCACCTGCTGATATATCCTGCTGATTCTCTGATATTTATGTATCCCTTGAAGCTCCCTGCAGTATTCCGGTATTTCTGCCGCATCCCCCGCCAGCATCACCGCAAGCGTGGACTTTCCCAAGGATCTTCCGTCATAGATGGAAGGATCGAACAGAAGCGCATCAAAATGCTTGGAAGCCAGCGCCTGTTCCAGTTCCTTTTTCTCCGTATAGGCATAAAGGCTGATATCCTCATATTCTTCCAGCACTTTTTTCAGTCTTTCCACATATGCGGCATTTTCATCCGCAATGGCCAGTTTTATTGTCATACCAATCTCCTTTGTTCTAAAGATGTACCTTTGGAAACGGTCTGCCGTCCACACCCTTGGCGGGAGTTATCATTTCCTTGTCACTGTTACCGTATGGCCGTCGGAAATGCTAAAGCTTTCCGGCCCCGTCCAGCCGGAGCCGACAATAATTTCCGTCAGACTGGTGCAGTCGTTAAACATACCTCTCATATCCTTCACCTTTCCGGTGTCCCAGCCGCTTAGGTCCAGACTCTGCAGACTGCCGCACCCAGAAAACATGTACTTCATATCCGTCACACTGCTGGTGTCCCAGCCGCTTAAGTCCAGACTCTGCAGACTGCTGCACCCCTCAAACATATTTCCCATACGCGTTACACTTCCGGTATTCCAGCCGCTTAGGTCCAGACTCTGCAGACTGCCGCACCCAGAAAACATGCGATCCATACCCGTCACATTTCCGGTGTCCCAGCCGCTTAGATCCAGACTCTGCAGACTGCCGCACCCCCCAAACATACCTCCCATATTCGTCACATTTCCGGTGTCCCAGCCGCTTGGATCCAGACTCTGCAGACTGCCGCACCCAGAAAACATACCTCCCATATCCGTCACATTTCCGGTATCAAAATCACCGAAATTGATGTTGCTCAGATACTGGTCATTACCAAACATACTACCAAGATCCGTCACCTGACTGATATCAAGACCACTGATATCTACTTTGGTCATACCGCTGTATCTATAGGGATCATTGCTTGCAGGCCCACTAGGATAGCCCACAAACAAACCATTCAAATTTCCCGCGCCGACAACTTCTATATATGCCGTCCTTATCGCCGGTCTAAGTCCGTATGCGTTCCAGCCCACAAAGTTCTGGGAAGGGTCTTCCACCGTTCCTTTGACAATCAGCTTTCCCGCAGATGTTATCTGCCAGCTTACGCCGTTACATTCCCCGCTGTATGCCACTGCGTCCCCTTCCTCTATAACACCTAAATTTTCATACGGGTTCGGAGTTGGCTCCGGCGTGGGTTCCGGTGTCGGCTCCGGCGTGGGTTCCGGTGTCGGCTCCG
>CAJUAP010000071.1 GCA_910584435.1 uncultured Acetatifactor sp. | reverse complement strand
ACCTAAAGGTTTCGCCTTAAGGCGAGGGTTTTAACCCCATTATACAGACAATAAAGCAATATAAATACTATGAGTTGTTTTGTGGATGATGTACTAGTACATCAATCACAAAATAACCCATAGTTTTACATTTACGCTATTTATTGATACTCCGCTGATAAAGCAATATAGATATTATGAGTTGCTTTATGAACGGTGTACTAGTTACAGTGTACCACTAAACATAGCTCACGTCAATATTCTGGCCACAAAAACAAGTTAAACTTATAAAATATTATTGCTATTAAGTAGTACTTGATTCAAAAAAGAGGAAGATAATGCATCTAAAAGATTTTACCCACATTTTTTGCCGTTGAAAGCAGTTAGAGTTCGGATATGTTCAAGGCAGGGAAGCCGCATTTCTTTTATAAAATATTCTTCCTGTTACAGAAAAATATATTGTAAAAATATGCAGCATCCACCCTTTTCCTCAAGAGTAAATGCTGCTTTCTAAGCCGCTTTATTCAAACTGAAAATAAATGATCCGGTTCCTTCCAAAATATATAATACTTACGATACTGTAAAATTCCCTGCCGTTTCAAAACAGAATGCACATAAACTTTATAAAACCCTCACGCATTTCACAGGTGTACGGTAATTATACTTGCTGATTTTAATTCCCGTCCTCTCATTGCTGGCATGAATCACCTGCCCATTGCCGATATACAGCGCTACATGGTTGACGGTTCCCGAACTGTTGCCGTAGAACACGAGATCCCCCGGCTGAAGCTCGCTGGCCGAAATCTTAGTCCCGCTGTTTGCCTGGGAAGCGGAGACACGAGGCAGGGACACACCGAATTTCTTAAATACACTCAGCACAAACCCGGAACAATCCGCACCGTTGGTCAGGCTGGTGCCGCCCCATACATAGGGATTGCCCAGAAACTGCTTGGCATACTCCACCAGTTCCACCCGGACATCCGACACACCCACGCCATACATAAGCTCTGTCATGGTAATCGCTGTCGGAAGCTTGTCCTCTACAGTCACATAATCTGCCGACACATATGCCTCCGTATCATCGACCCAGACCTTAATCCAGCCGTCCAAAGTCTCAATATAATCCAGTTCCTCATCCTTGAGCACCTTCGTCAGAATAGCGCTCTCTATATCCGGCTGTTCCCTTACATTCAGCCCTTCCGCATTGACAAGCACAACCGTATGCACCAGTTCCCCGGCTTTCAATTTGGCATCCGGCCCCGTAAGCAGATAATCCAGGCTCACATACCCCTCTACCTCACCCGATGTAATATGCGCCCAGCCGTCCGCACTGTCCACCACCTCACAGACCGAATCCTTAGGCATCTTGCCGACCAATGTCCCTTCCAGAGACGGCGACTCCCTTACATTCAGGTTCCCGCTCTCCACATTTGCAATTCCTATATTGGTATACCCCCAGGCCGCCCCTATTGCCTGCTGTGCAGCTTCAATATACTCTTCCGTGGATAATTTTGTCTGAAGAACAGTTGTCACACCTGCAGTTTTCAACACCGACCCGCCTTCTGCAGACACCTGCATGGGAACAAGCGCCATGCATAACACCATTCCTGCACCGGCGGAAATCATCCTTGCTTTTCTATTTCTTAACATACTTTCTAACATACCTCTGGCGGCACAAACAATCAATGAAGAATTATCTGTACTGTTTTTATCCTCTGCGCCACTTCTGTTCACGAAACACTTCATGTATCCTGCTCCTGTCCATTTCATATGTATTGCGAAATTGTTACAACTTTATTACGCTGCATTTTCAATTATACAAGAGAGGACACATTCTGTCAATATCTAAGTAATTTTTTCGTTACTGTTCACTCGCCGCCACAGCGAGGCATTTTCATGCGTATTTTGCATGAATAATCCCACGCTGTCAAAATGACAGTTTTGACTGCATGCGCCAAAACGCTGCTCAAAGTGAACAAGTCCACTTGCGTTTTGTGTGCCTGAAGCCTTCTACTCTTCTGCATTCTCCGCTTCTTTCTCCGCATTGATTATGGCAAAGGCAATATTGGTGGCATGATCCGCCACGCGCTCAAGTCCTGAGACAATATCAGAAAATACCATGCCGACCTCAGGGGAACATTCTCCTTTTGCCAGACGCTGCACATGGGTTTTCTGCATTTCCTTCTCCTTTGCATCCACCTTATCCTCCAGGCTGATGACATCCTGCATATGGCTCTCGTTTCCTGTAGCAAACATATTCACGGAATATTGAATCAGGGTATTTACCATATCCAGCATCTCTCCCAGCTCCTTCTGGGCATCCTTGCTGAATACAAACCCCATCTCCTTGCGCTGCACAGCGGCATCCGCCACATTCTCCGCATGATCGCCGATCCTCTCGATGTCATTAGCCACATGAAACAAAGCGCCCAGACTCTTCAAATCTTCAATGGGAAGTGTGGTCTGGTTAATCTTCACCAGATAATCCGTAATGGCATGATTTAAGAAGTCAATATTCTTCTCTACTTCATACACTTCTGTAATGTCCTCCTGATCCAGCGTGATCAGGGCGTTCATAGCCCGGTTCAGATTCTCACTGGCAAGGGATGCCATCCGATCCAGCTCTTTTATCACCTCCACTACGGCAGTGGCCGGATTAAATACAACCTTATCGCCGATATATTTCAGCTGATAGCTCTCGCGGTAATTCACCTTTCTGTCCTCGCCGCGGACGCATGCACAGGACAGCCTGACAATCCAGCCGGAGAACGGGAACAGAATAATTACCTGGAATATCTTGATAATCGTGTGGGCATTTGCCACAAAACGCCCCTTATCCGCCGAGACAGCCCATATCGCCTGCATCACAAGGTCTTCCGCCGCAAACAGAATGACGTATAGAATAACTGTTCCAATCACATTAAACCAGAAGTGGATCAAGGCTGCTCTCTTTGCATCCTTTTTCCCCGCCATGGAAGCCAGCAATGCAGTTGTGCAGGCACCGATATTGCAGCCCAGGATTATGTACAATGCAACTGACAGCGACAGCAGATCCTGATTGGCAAGCAGAAGCACAATACTGACTGTCACGGAAGAGCTCTGGATAATCGTGGTCAGAAGCAGTCCCACCAATGTGGCCATAAAAGGATTTCTGAGAGACCCCAGTAAATTGACAACTTCCGGCACTTCCCTCATTCCCGCCATGGAGCTGGACATTGTACTGAGTCCTAAGAATAATACACCAAACCCTATGATAATCTCCGCGAATTTCTTGACTTGATCATTTCTGCAGAACATCACAACCAACACACCTGCTAACAGAATCAAAGGCGCATAGGCAGATAAATTAAAAGACACCAGCTGCGAGGTGATGGTAGTACCGATATTGGCACCAAAGATAACACCTGCGGCCTGGTACAGATTCATCAGACCTGCATTGACAAAACTGACCACCATGGCAGTACAGGCCGATGAGGATTGAATGATTCCCGTAAATACAATACCCACCACCATACCTGTAAAACGGTTGGTGGTAAATATTTCAAGAATACGGCGAAGCTTGGCGCCGGCCACCTTCTCTATAGAGTCGCTCATAACCCGCATACCAAACAGAAACAGCCCCAGTCCGCCTGCCATTGACAAAATTATACTTGTGCTCATTCGATTTATTCCCTTCAGTAGATGTTATAGGCACAAAATACACACCACTAACATTTTACGGGAAAATACAAAATATTACAATATGTTTTTAAGAAATTGTTAAGAAATTTGTTACAGAAATTTATTTCTCTATTTCATTACGGCTCCTTATCACGGGCAGCAATATCTTCTTTCAACTGTTCACGCAGCTGTTCCACACTGTCAAATCGCTG
The DNA here is from genome assembly GCA_910584435.1 of uncultured Acetatifactor sp. Lineage (GTDB taxonomy): Bacteria > Bacillota > Clostridia > Lachnospirales > Lachnospiraceae > Acetatifactor. The sequence continues at coordinate 15,324 of CAJUAP010000071.1, read as the reverse complement.
TTCCGGTCTGTGAAATTTATACAGATAAATTTCTACCTCTTCTCCGTAAATCTCTTCTTCAAAATCATACAGATACGTTTCCACCCCCAGAATCGGATTGTGCGAAACCGTAGGTTTATAACCCACATTGCTGATACCGCGGTATAATGCTCCTCTCCCATGGGAGAGGAGCATCCCATTATAACGAACCTCTGAAAAGTAGACTCCATTAGGAGGCAAAAGCTTATTCTCTGCAGGTGATATGTTAATTGTAGGGAAGCCCAGGGTTCTTCCCAGCTGATTTCCCCTCTCCACCTTACCTGCAATCATATACGGCATCCCCAGCAGGCGCTCCGCCATCTCCATATCACCCTCTTCCACCTTGCTCCGCACCAATGTGGAACTGACTTCATAACCTGACATACACACTTTGTCTATGGTCATGAAATCAAACCCCAGTTCAGGACCAAGCTTCTGTAAAAGCGCCGCATTTCCCGCTCCCTTCGCCCCAAAGGATAAGTCCCTGCCCGCTGCCAGAAACCGGACATTCATCTGCTTTGCAAGAATTTCATATGCAAAAACCTCCGGTTTGATGGCTGCGGTCTCCCCGTTCAACGGGAACTCTATAAGAATATCCACTCCCATTCTTTCAAAAAGGAGGCGTTTTTCATCCCTGGTGTTCAAAACAAGCATAGAAGAAGCTTCTCCCTTCCTGCCGGAATGCCCTCCGAATACTACTGCCGGCGGTGGATCAAATGTAAACACGCAGACTGCCAGACCATCCTTTCTGCGGGACATCACCTCTTCCAGAAGCCTTCTGTGGCCAATATGAATCCCGTCAAATTTGCCGATGGCCGCCGCCGTTTCCCTCTGCAGATAAAATTGTGTCGTATTTGCTATAATCTCCAAACAGCTCCACCTTTCCTTCCCGGCATACATTCTCCACATCACAGGACAAACAAAACTCCCCTGCCCTGTTACATCTTCTGCATCAGACAGGGGAAGCAAAGGGCAGGAACATCTTCACCGGCTTATAACATCCTCGCTCTGTATCATAAGTATAAATCCCCGCAAACTCTTCCTCCGGTTCGCGGAAGACACTTCCCTCCCGGAATTCATTCCTCCCATGGAAGGCTCCCTTTCCATAGACACGTACCCATTCTCCAGCAGGATAAACCATTCTTTCTTCTGTCTGTTCCACCGCAATAAAATTGCCGTTCTCCAACAGCTTCAGATATTTCTCACATACATGTAATGCAGGACAGTCTGTAAATACGCTGTCCACCGGAAGGACTGTCTCTGACAGCTTCCCTTCCTCTTTTTTCTGCTGCAGCTGCGCCAGGGTAACGGCATCTTCCAGACGAAACCCCCCCGCCCTGGTACGTGTCAGACGCTGCATGGTGCCGCCGCATCCCAGCTTATCTCCTATGTCGGCACATAAGGTTCTGACATAGGTTCCCTTAGAGCAGACTACGCGGAACACTACAACAGGCAGTCTGCATTCTATGATTTCCAGCTCCCTGATCGCCACCGGACGCGCTTTGCGTTCTACTTCTTTTCCTGCCCTGGCCAATTCATACAGCTTTTTTCCATTCACTTTCAACGCAGAATACATGGGGGGTATCTGTGCATACTCCCCTATGAACCCGGCACATACCCTGCGTACATCCTCTTCCGATACCGTCACAGAATGTTCCGCCAGAATCTGCCCCGTTGTGTCCTGGGTATCCGTCTCCACTCCCAGCAAAAGCTCCGCCACATACTCTTTCTCTCTATCCGTCAGCATATCACAAAGCTTCGTTGCACTCCCCAGACAGACCGGAAGTACTCCCACAGCCTCCGGATCCAGGGTTCCCGTATGGCCGATTTTTTTCTGTCCGCAGATACCCCTCATCTTCGCCACCACATCATGAGAAGTATATCCTGCTTCTTTATGGATTATCACAATTCCGTTTATCATAATTTTATACTGCGCACCCTTAAAACTTGCCATGAATCCCGACTGCAGACCGCCGGCAAGAATCCTTTGCTCATTTTCCTGCTGTAAATTCCGGCGGTCTGCAGTATAACAGTTCCCGCTCAATATGTAATGAAAGATTGTTGATACAGTCATGAAAAGTACCTTTCATGGTACAACCGGCTGCCCTTGCATGTCCGCCGCCGCCAAAATAAGCGGCCACCTTTGCCACATTAACCCTTTCGCTTGACCGCAGGCTCACCTTATATTCCAATACCCCTGACTGGTACATAAAAATCGCACATTCCACACCCTTAATATTGCGCAGTTGGTTCACAATTCCATCCAGATCCTTCGGTTCCACATGATAGAAGTCCATCACTTTGCGGTCAATGGCGCTGACAATACAGCACCCGTCCAAAAAGCGGATGCTTTCCATCAACGCCCTGCCCATAATCTGCGCCTGCAGATAGGTCTTCTGGTAAAATGTTTCCTGAATCAATCTCGGAAAATCAAAACCATACCCAATCAGTTTCGCACCCTTTTCCATGGTAGCCGGACTGGTGTTGGAATACTGGAACACACCCGTATCATGGATGATGCCGATATAAACAGCCATTGCAATGTCACGGTCAAGCTTGTCCTCTTCCATCAGGTCATAGACAAGTTCACTGGAAGATCCTACCTGGGGCCTGATATAATTCACACTGCCGCTGCCCGGGTTACTGATATGATGATCAATATTAATCGTTTTATCAGCCGTCCTGAAATATTTCTCAGCCTCTCCCAATCTGTCTGCTCCGCAGTCTATTACAAAAAACACATCAAAAGGTTCCTCTTCGGGAAATTCGGAACAAATCTCCCCAAACCCCTTGATTTCTTCAAAAATATCTGCCGGTTTCTCCAAAAACACCCGGACATACGCCTGGGGCAGACATTTCTTCAGATACTGCCACAATCCCAGGCATGCCCCCACACAATCACCATCCGGTCTGATATGCCCGCTGATGCCGATTCTGCCGGCCTTTTCACATTCTTTCAACAAATCCAACATGATTTCAACCTCATTCCTGTCCGCAAGGGACTCTCCAAAATACAGCTCAATTCTCGCGATTCACCAAGCCGCACCTTCGGCGCTTATCCTCTGCCCATGGCTTCCTCTGCGCCGAAACGGCCGAAACCATAACTTTCTGAATTTAACACATTCCCCTTCCTGTCATCCCGCCAAAACGGCACAAACAATCACCGCCCCGTCCACTGCCTTCTTCCGGGAATGACTTATATTACTCCTTACCGGCTTGAAACTTCTTTCTCTATTATAAGTTCCGCATCTGCCCTCCCAGTACCATGAACGGCGGAACAACGCTCGTCCAAAGGGCATCTCCGAGCTTTGTTCCGGGCACTGTCCGGGCAGATCCTGTTATAAGTTCCGCATCTGCCCTCCCAGTACCATGAACGGCGGAACAACGCTCGTCCAAAGGGCATCTCCGAGCTTTGTTCCGGGCACTGTCCGGGCAGATGCTGTTAAAATTTCCTGTTGACATTTCTTAGCCGGACTCTTCATGAGCATTCTGATTATCCTGCGCAATCACCTCATCAATTTTATAAGACATATTGACTCCATACTCAATGGATTGGTCCATAACAAATGTTATTTCCGGTGTATTGCGGAGATTTATTGTTTTCGCCAGCTGCCTTTTGATAAATCCTTCAGCGCTTCTCAGCCCTTCCAGCGTAGCCTTTTTCATTTCTTCATCACCGAGTACACTGATCCATGCCTTGCAGCTCTTCAGATCCGGCGCCACTTCCACCGCCACAACACTTGTCAGAGGGCTGATCCGGGGATCTTTTATCTCGCCCCGGATAGTCTCCGCCAGTACCCTCTGTACTTCCCCGTTAATACGGGTATTTTTTACACTGTTTTTTCTCATTTTGATATTACCTTCCAGTTCTGCATCCATCCGCTGATACACCCACAGACGAATCCGCTTCAGGCTGCTTCAGCGGACATTCTAAATCATTTCGCCAGACAGCCTGTCATCCGTCACAGAAATCGGGACTGCTTCCTGCCCTCTAACGAGGCACTTCCACCATAATATATGCTTCAACCACATCCAGCTCCTGTATCTGGTCAAATCCTTCAAATACAAGTCCGCACTCAAAACCTTCCTTCACTTCTTTCACATCGTCCTTGAATCGCTTCAGAGAAGCAAGACTGCCTTCATAAATTTGTGTGCCCTCGCGGCTGATACGTATCTTGCATCCTCTCTGCATCACACCATCCAGCACATACGATCCTGCAATATTGCCAATCTGGGAAGCCTTAAATATCTGCCTTACCTCCGCATGACCGATGACCTTTTCCTCAAATACAGGATCCAGCATACCCTTCATGGCAGCTTCCACGTCCTCAATGGCCTGATAGATTACCTTATACAGTCTGACATCCACACCTTCGCGTTCTGCCGTAGCTTTTGCAGTGGCATCCGGCCTCACGTTGAAACCGATAATGATTGCATTGGAAGCGCTTGCCAGTGTCACGTCCGATTCATTAATGGCGCCTACACCGCCGTGGATACATTTCACCACCACTTCCTCGTTGGACAGCTTCAGCAGCGACTGCTTCACGGCTTCCACACTACCCTGTACATCCGCCTTCACAATCAGATTCAGTTCCTTCAGACTGCCTTCCTTAATCTGTGAGAACAGGTCATCCAGGGACATCTTGCTCTTGGTGTCTTCCAGCATTTTCTCTTTATTCTGCGCAAGGTAGGTCTCTGCATAGGATCTGGCAGTTTTATCATTCTCATGTGCCAGGAACACCTCACCTGCACTGGGAACATCGGATAATCCAAGAATTTCCACCGGCATAGAAGGTGTTGCTTCCTTCACTCTTCTCCCCTTGTCATCAATCATGGCTCTGACTTTGCCGTGACATGCTCCTGCGGAAATGAAATCTCCTACATGCAGCGTACCTTTCTGCACCAGAACCGTAGCCACAGGCCCCCGTCCTTTATCAAGTTCGGCCTCAATCACAAGCCCTCTTGCACGCCTGTCAGGATTTGCCTTCAGCTCCAGTATATCCGCGGTCAGCAGAATGGTCTCCAGCAGATTCTCAATACCCTCTCCCGATTTTGCAGAAACCGGAACAAACTCTGTATTTCCGCCCCAGTCAGTTGCAATCAGTTCGTATTCTGTCAGCTCCTGCTTTACACGGTCAATATTTGCAGAAGGTTTATCAATCTTATTTACCGCAACAACAATCTCAATTCCGGCAGCCTTTGCATGGCTGATGGCTTCCACTGTCTGGGGCATTACACCGTCATCCGCCGCAACCACCAGAATGGCAATGTCGGTGGAATTAGCACCCCGCATACGCATGGCAGTAAATGCCTCGTGCCCCGGCGTATCTAAGAAGGTAATCTTCCTCCCTCCCACGGTTACAGTATACGCACCAATATGCTGAGTAATACCTCCTGCCTCTCTATCGGTAACATTTGTCTTCCGAATTGCATCCAGCAGGGAAGTTTTACCATGATCCACATGTCCCATAACGCAGATAACCGGAGGTCTCTCCACAAGGACAGTTTCATCCTCATCCTCTTCCTTCAGCAGCTCTTCAATAACGTCAACCTTGACTTCTTTTTCACAGAGAATCTCGTACTCCATAGCAATATTTTCCGCATCCTCGTAAGAAATCTCCTGATTTACCGTTACTATCTTGCCTTCCAGGAATAATTTTTTAATGATGGCTGCCGGCTGGAGTTTCATTTTATCTGCCAGGTCTTTTATTGTTATCATTTCCGGCAGAGTGACCACCTTGATCACTTCTTCTACTACTTCTTCCTTTTTCTTCTCCGGTTTGATAAATCTGCCAGGTTTGTTTTTCAGTGTATCCTCTTCTTCATAGATATGATCCTTGCGGGAACGCTTATCCTTCTCCTGGCTGTTTGCCCTTCTCTTATCTTCTTCACGCTTCTTTTCCATATCCTTAGAAGGCGTTTCTCCCACAAATCCTTTGCCCGGCTTATTATCTCTGTATCCGGCTCCCTGTCCGCCATTGCCGCGGCCGTCGCGCGGGCTGCCGTTATAATTGCGGCCGCCGCCCTGGCCAGCGCCCGGACCCCGGCGATCATTCTGACCATTTTCATTACCCGGTCTGCCGTTTCTCTGATATCCGTTTTGTCTGTCACCCTGATATCTTGCATTTTGGCTATTGCCCCCTTTGGACTGAGATTGACTGCGATCCTGTCTGTTTCCCTGTCCGGCATATCCTTTGTTATCTCTGCTGCCCCGACTGTCTCTATTATCTCTATTGTCTCTATTATCTCTATTACCCCTGCTGCCTTTATTATCCCTGAATTCTCCTCGATTGTCCCGATTATCCCTGGATTCCCGATTGTCTCTGAAGCCTCTGGATTCTCTGTTCTCCCTGTCCCTGGATTCTCTGCTGTCTCTTCCCTCTCTGTCTCTGGGTTCCTTGTTCTCTCTGACACCTCTGTCCCTGGATTCTCTATTATCCCTGTTTTCGGCGTTATCGCGGTTTTTCCGATTGCGATTGTCCTGAGAACTTCCTACAGCAAGGGAACTCTCCTGCACATTTATCCCATTCTGACCTTTTTCATGCCGTTCTTCAGACAGACGGCCATTTTGATTCTGCGCCTGCTGTCCCGTTCCACCCGCCATTGCCTGTTCAGGCACCTTTTCCACCTGACGATCCTCTGTCTGTTCCGGACGCGTCTTCGTTGGCTGTTTGGGAGGAACCATTTGTACAGCCGGTGTAGGGGATGGCGGTGTCAAAGGTTTAATCCGCACCGGTGTCTGTACTTGGGTTTTGCGTCCACTGCGGTTATTTTGAGACCTGTTCTGATTCTGACTTTGCCCTTGTCCCTGTCCTTGATTGTTCTGATGCTTGTTCTTATTATTCTGACCTGTCTGAGGTCTGCTGTTATTGCTCTGAGACGGCCGCTCAGAATTTTGAGGATTATTGATAATAATAATCTTTTTCTTCTTGGGTGCATCACCTGCCGCAGTGTCGGATGCCTTTGCCGGTTTCGATGTTTCCTTCATCGTCCTGGCAGACTTCATCTCTTCTTTTACAGTTTTTGTCGCTTCTTCCTTGATTGTTTCTTTCACAGACTTTACTTCTTCCTTTTTCTTTATTACTTCCTTCACAGGCTTTACTTCTTCCTTTTCCTTTGTTGATTCCTTCACCGGTCGTATTTCTTCCTTTTTCTTCGTTTCTTCCTTCACAGGCTGCGCTTCTTCCTTTTTCTTTCCTGTTTCCTTCGCAGGCTGCGCTTCTTCCTTTTTCTTTCCTGTTTCCTTCGCAGACTGCGCTTCTTCCTTTTTCTTTCCTGTTTCCTTCGCAGGCTGCGCTTCTTCCTTTTTCTTCCCTGTTTCCTTCACAGGCTGCGCTTCTTCCTTTTTCTTTCCTGTTTCCTTCGCAGACTGCGCTTCCTTATTCTTTCCCGTTTCTTTTGCAGACGGAGTTTCTTCCTTTATCTTATCCTTTGCAGGCGGATTCTCTTCCTTTGCAGTTTCCTTCGCAGGTCGGACTACTTCCTTTTCGGATTTTGCTTTCATCGGCGCATCTGCACTCTGCATTGCCTTACCGAATGTTCTGCGCACCAGCCCGGCAGCATCTTCGTCTACAGAGCTCTGCGCAGCTTTTGCTTCAATTCCCTGTTTCTGCAAAAAGCTTACAATTTCTTTGCTTTGCAAAGCTAACTCCTTAGCAAGTTCATGTACCTTTATTTTCGCCATGCCTTCCTCCATTTCTGCCTTAAACGGCGCTTTACTTCTCTTCCAGTTGTTTCATGATCGCATCCGCTAATCCCACATCGCATACGCCCAACGATGACCGCAAATCCTTTCCGATCGCCCTCCCCAGTTCCTCTCTGGTTCCAAAGCATATCACAGGAACTTTATAAAAAGAGCATTTATCGGTAAATAATTTCCTGGTACGATCCGACGCATCCTCTGCAATGATTACCAGCATGGCGGAGCCTTGTTTGACTGCCTCCAGGGTCTGAAATTCTCCACTGAGCAGATTACGTCCTTTCATTGCAATACCCAAAAGGGATAAAATCTTATTTTGCTTCAAGATTATCAAATTCCTCCTCCAAAGTATCATACACCCCGCTCGGAATACTCATCTTGAAGGAGCGCTCCAGACCTTTGTTCTTCCTGGCCTTCAGCAGACATTCCCTGCTCTTACAAACATATGCGCCTCTTCCGTTCTTTTTTCCTGTTACATCCAAACATATCTCATTTTCAGGTGTTTTCAGGATTCGCATCATATCCCGCTTTCCCTTCATCTCACCACAGCCCACACACTGTCTCAAAGGAATTTTTTTCGCCATAAAATCACTTACTCCTTATCCCCCTCCTGATCACTGTAACCTTTCTATACTTCGCTGTCTTCCTGCTCATTATAGTCTTCGTCTACTCCGCCGCCTTCCTGTTCTTCGTAGTCTTCGTATGTTTCGCCGTCTTCATGCTCCTCATAGTCTTCGTCTACTCCGCCGCCTTCCTGTTCTTCGTAGTCTTCGTATGTTTCGCCGTCTTCATGCTCCTCATAGTCTTCGTCTACTCCGCCGCCTTCCTGCTCTTCGTAGCCTTCGTATGTTTCGCTGTCTTCATGCTCCTCATAGTCTTCGTCTACTCCGCCGCCTTCCTGCTCTTCGTATGTTTCGCCGTCTTCCTGTGCGTTATAGTCTTCATACATCTCATCATCACTATAATCATCGTCTTCCAGATAATCCTCATATCGGAAACCGGGTGCATCCTTGGCCTGGGTCTCAGACTTAATATCTATTTTATAATTGGTCAGCCTGGCTGCAAGTCTTGCATTCTGTCCTTCTTTACCGATTGCAAGAGATAATTGATAGTCAGGCACCACAACTTTAGCCGTCTTCTCATCGGGATCAGCAAATACCGCAACGATTTTCGCCGGAGATAAAGCATTCTGAATCAGATTTCCGGGATTTTCATCCCAGTTTACAATATCTATCTTCTCACCTCGCAGCTCTTCCACAATGGCATTCACCCTGGCGCCGTTCATACCCACACAGGCTCCCACCGCATCTACATTGGGATTATTGCTCCATACCGCAATCTTGGTTCTGCTCCCTGCCTCACGGGCAATGCTCTTGATTTCCACAGTACCGTCCCTGATCTCCGTCACCTCGGATTCAAACAACCGCTTTACCAGCTCCGGATGCGTACGGCTCACATTAATCCGGGGCCCTTTGGGCGTATTTTTTACTTCCAGAATATATACCTTGATTCGCTCTGTAGGTCTGAACACCTCTCCCTTTACCTGTTCGGTCTCGTTCAACATGGCATCGGCCTTACCCAGGTTAATGCTGATATTTTTCCCTATATAGCGCTGTACAACACCGGTTATAATATCTTTTTCCTTTTCAAAATACTGATTATAAATTACGCTTCTCTCTTCCTCACGTATCTTCTGCAGGATTACATTTTTTGCATTCTGTGTAGCAATACGGCCGAATTCTTTGGACTTAATCTCTACATGAAGCATATCGCCTATCTGTGCCTTGGTGGAAAGCTCTCTTGCATCTTCCAGGGAAATCTGCAGACAGTTATCTTCCACATCATCTGCAGCGGGGACAACTTCTTTTTCCGCATATACCAGGAAATCACAGGTTTCACGGTCTATTTCAACATGCACATTGTCCGCCTTGCCAAAATGATTCTTGCATGCGGTCAGCAGTGAATTTTCAATGGCCTCAAATAAGGTTTCCTTACTGATTTCCTTCTCCCTTTCTAAAATATCAAGTGCTTCCATCAATTCCTTGTTCATCATTTCCTCCATTCCCGGCTCTGGGCCTGTTCTAAGTTATACTCACGAGCGGTCAAATCTGCCGCCGGTTCCGTAATGTCTTTCGCTCGTGGGTCGGGCAGCATGGCAGATGTCAATCATCGCCAGTATACGTCATCCACTGATTAAAGTTACCGCAAAGTAACGTTTAAAAGTCAAGCGCCAGACGAATCACGGCAATATCTGTACGCTTAAAAGTCCTGTGTGTATTCCCCTCTAAAATAGTAATGCTGTCTATGTCAAAGCAATCCAATACGCCTGCAAAATCCTTACATTTGTCAATGGGTTTGAAAAGCTTAATCTCCACTTCCTGTCCAATACTTGCCTGCAGATGCTTATCCTTTTTCAAAGTACGCCCTAAGCCGGGGCTGCTGACTTCCAAAATATAAGCATCGGGAATGAAATCCTCCCTGTCCAATCCGTCAGACAATGCCCTGCTGACATTTTCACAGTCCTGGATAGTTACACCGCCCGGTTTATCAATATAGGCGCGCAGATAATAACTGCTGCCTTCTTTCACATATTCCACATCATAAACAGATACACCGTTTGCCTCCGCAACGGGCTCCAATAATCTCTCCGTCTTCTCTTCGTACTCTTCCCTGCGGGACATTCCCTGCCTCCTATTCCGGCTCTGCAGCCATCCCTCTGTCATCCCTTTTTCCGGATATTTTCCCCTGAAATCCATCCGGATAACAGAACGAAAACTGCTGTTCCCAGTTCCATCATTACACTAAATACTCTGACATGCAAGTAAGAGTGGCTTGCAAGCCACTCTTACTATCATCATTTACATAAAAAGTATAGTCCCAAATTCAGGAAATGTCAACACCTTTGTTATCAAAAAACAGTAAAAACTTATCACACTTCGTAAACACATCCCGGATACAAGGTGGAGCGGTACAGTTTCCCCGTCTGCGGAATTGCCTTTCCTGAAGGTTCCACGGATAAATCGTATGCCTGGCCGGAATATATCCATACCCTGCCGTCTGCATAAATTACCGCGTCCTCGCAGTTCCTCCCAAACAAATCTCCGCTGATCACATAGCCGTCCTCAGGAAATGTCACCACTTGTTCCATTTTCCAATTATACAATGTGGGCTTTACTCCGCCGCCCCTGCGGTAAGCAAGAATATAATCCCGGCCTTCCCCATTCCAGTTCCTATAAGTATTCACAATGGTAAGCCATCCCGAAGTCTTCCTGTCCTCCTTCCAGACCTCTCTTCCGCTGCTGTCAAGCAGAAACATACCGTCTCTGCCGTTCCACTGTCCTTTATACCCATCCCCTCGCATAATTCTGTCCAGCCCTGCCACCTGAAGCCCAGGTGCATCCGGCAGGAACTTACCCAGCGCCACATGCTGGGATTCTATGGAACCCTCATAACGCCAAAGCTCATTTCCGTCTCCGTCATACAGACATGTGACACTGCCGCCCACGCACAATTCCGGTTTTCCGTCCCCATTGACATCTCCTGCCCAGAGGCAGTCCGCATGATCTTCCAGATCCTTACAGGACCACATCACCTTGCCGTCTGCGGAAAGCAGATCATAACCTGCCATTACTTCATCTCTGCCATCCCCATTGATATCACAAGCCAACGGAAAATGTCCGATATTGCCATGATGCTCCCAAAGTACATGAAAATGCTCATCCATCGCCCACATATCATGGTAACGGTTCTTCAAAATCACTTCTCTGGGCGTGGGATTTCCGGTCAGATTCGCTATCACAATACAGTCATGGGCCATTCCGTCCGGCAGAAGATACTCTTTCTTCACCTTGCCGTCGGCCCCGTCAAGGATGCGGAATTTCTGATCCATCACTGCCAGAACCTCCGGTTTTCCATCCCCGTCTATATCAAAAACCTGCGCCGGAAAATCAGCCCCGAAACCGCCCGGTTCTTCCACGGGTGTCCCTGTCTGCCAAAGCAGTTCCCCAGTCAGTGTAAATGCTGTCACACAAGTCACCTCATATGGAACGTAACGGGCATCTATCCCCCCGTTTGCCTGTACGCATACCAGCTCCATACGTCCGTCACAATTAATGTCTCCCAGCATAACCTTACAATTTTTCCCGGCTCTGGTAATATCAACACTTCCTATCAATATCGGCTCCATTCCCGACTCCTTTCCTGCTGTCCGTGTTCTGCGGCATGCATGACAATCACTTCATGCCGGCCGCATCCTTTTCCCTGCCTGATGCTGTTGCTTTGGCGATCTGCAGCACGATTTCACTGAAATACCGATCCGGCACCTCCGACAACAGACATTCCGTCTCCTTACTATAGCTCCGTGCAGACAAACTGTCCGCCTTAAAAAAACTGATCTCATAAATTGTCACATCCACATTCATACCGCCCGCAAAAGTACCTGAGAAATAAAGTTCCGCTCCTAAACCAAGTTCCTTATCCTCTCTGTAATAAGTGCTGAAATTTCCTCCGTCTTCTGTGTTGCCGCGGTACCAGCCCTCGGCTGTAAGTTTTCCGCCCAAAGACAAATCATTGACAATCACACCATGGAACCGTTTAAGCTTTTTTTGATTATCTTCCTCTGCCGTTCTGTAATATACCTGCCGGTCAAGCTGTTCAATAGGCTGAACAATTTCATAATCTTCCAGCTGCTCCTTCCAGGTCTTCAGAGAATCCACGGATAACTCGATTGGGTGCACAAGGCCGATAGTGCTGGCCTGGCCGATAGTACCGGCCTGGCCGATAGTACTGGCCCGGCCGGCCTCCGGCAGCATGAATTCTTCCTCATCCTCTGTGTTAAAAGATCCATCTTCCATATACCGGAAACAAGACACCAGTTTCCTGTCCTCGTACACACCCCAGATAAGACCGATGGCAAACTGGTGCATAATGGGATTCTTCACAAACAGCTCCTTCCACGCCCGCACACTCCACTGACGCTCTGTGGACAGTGCCATCTCAAGACGCATTTTCTGGCTGGATACCGTGGCCTTCATCTGCTTCTTCATCTGTTTGAATTCCTCATACGCCTCTGCTGCCTTCACCGCATCATCCTTCTTGCCGGGAGCGGGCAGGTTTTTCAGCTTCTTGCCATTCTCGTCAAATACCTCTGCCTCAAGGGCCGTGGTAATAGCAACGGTAAACTTACGCTCCCCGTAGTCGAAAACGCGCTGCATATTCTCGTTAAATCCAAGGTTCGGCACAATTCTGTCCGCCAATTCCTCTGTGGTAATTCCCATCTGAGAAGCCGCAAACTCCAGTGCCTTTGCCGCTGCTTCTTTTATCTGTCTGTATTTAAATTTACGTGCAATCCCGTCCACAGTCAGCAGCCCCTGGGGAGATGCACTTAAAGTCAGGGCCTGCACTGCTTCTGACGCAATGGCTCCCCTTGCCTCCCTGGGCCATTCCTGAATCTGGCGGTAAATCTTCTTCACAATATCATCGCCGCCATGGATTGCCGATGCATAAAGCACCCAGCGCTTCTTAGCTTCCGCTCCCGCCTCCATCCATTTGTCAAACAGTTCATTCACATATACCGCAAATTCCCTCTCATTCAGATCCCTTGCCAGGGCCGCCGCACTCTGGTTGACGCCGCAGGGCGACATAGAACAATAACAGAGAAAAATCGCCTGCAGGTACTCTTCCCCGGCTTCCGTACCGTCTTTTTTGTGTACAGCGGAGAAAGGGGTCTCATAGGCCCATGCCAGAGAACGCTTTTTATTGCCCTTATGAAGCTCTTTTATCAGTTCATCCCGGGTGACAGCTCCGCCTCCGGCCGACTCTGCACTCATATGCAGCACATCTTCCAAAACTGTTCTCACCTTAACATTCTTTTCCGTTCCCAGTGCCTGCGACAGTATCTGTGTATATTTCTGTGCCAAAGCTGCTTTTTCTTCCTCCGAAACCGCATTTCCCTGGTTCAAAGCCGCTGTTCCTTTGTCTAATCCTCCCTCTCCTGTGTCCGAAGGCACCTCTCCTTTGGCAGCTTCCGTCTGCACCCCATCTCTCCACTTTGCCAGCGCCCTGACGGCCAGCTCTCTTTCCGCTGCCTTTTTTGAAGAGAGCAGCCCTATCATGTCTTCCTCCCATCCCTTCTGCTCATACAGAATACCCAGTAATCTCTCCTTCACCGACTTTGCCGAATCCTGGGTGAAGCTTAGAATCATCTTCCTATTCTCCCGGGCATGCTCCGCCATAATACTTAAGCCGAAACTTCTGCCCACGCTTCCTGCCTCTTTAAATGCAGCCAGCATTTCCTCCCGCCTTTCCGCAAAATACGCTCTGAATATTTCCCTGGCCACATCTTCAAATGCCTTCATCCACGCCTTGTCATAACCACCGGCATAAATATTCGCATACCCCTCCAACTGGTTTATAAGGTTCAGTCCCTCCGAATCCGCTGCGGCAAATACTCTCTTAACCTTGGCCTCCTTCACCTTCCGTTCACCATCAATGAAATCGCGGTACAGAGAATATGCATTACTTGCTAACATCAATGTACTGCAGCGGTCAATCAGAACATCCCATCCGTAATTCATCTGATAACTTTCCAATCCCCGGATAACATTGCCATACGCCCAGTAAGAATGTTCCTTCAGAATATCCATACAGGCATATACATGCTCAATGCCCCCTTCACCGCTTAAATACTTTCTGATATCATCGGCGGCCGCAGCAGACTGATTATTGTTTGCCCCACGGACAAAGATATCAATCAGTTTAGACTGATGTCTGAGTTCTTCACGACTGGTCTTCCCTTTATATAATTCCGAACCTGCCATCTTACGATTCCTCCCAAATGAATATCTAAAGCCGCTTCTATCTCAATATTGTATCAAATGGGGCCGTTTAAAAGTATTCCCAACAGCCCCTCCATAGATGCTACCTTTTCTTCTTCCAGTTTTCATCCCTTTCCCTGCCGGCAGCCGTTGCCTTGGCTGCCTGCAGCACAATCTCGCTGAAATACCTCTCCGGCACCTCCGATAATAAGCAGGACTTGGTTTCAACCTCACTGTCATAACTCCATGTGGACAGATTGCCCGACTTGAAGAACCGAATCTCGTATACCGTCACGTCCTCATTTAATCCTCCCACATAAGTACCGGAGAAATAGAGTACAGCGCCCAGGCCCAGTTCTTTATCTTCTCTATAGAATGTGAAGAAACCTCCTCCGTCTTCCGTTTCACCACGGTACCAGCCCTGGGCCGTCATTTTCCCGCTTAAGGACAAGTCGTTGACGATAATGCCTCCGAACCTGTCAACCTCCTTCAGACTTCCTTCTTCCTCCGTTCTGTAATACACAGGCCTCTCAAGCTGCTCTATGGGCTGGACAATTTCGTAGTCTTCCAGCTGCTCCTTCCAGGTCTTCAATAATTCCTCCGATAATTCGATTGGGTGCACAAGGCCAATGAATTGGCCCCGGCCAACGAATTGGCCCCGGCCGATAACCTGCCCCTCACCGGCAGATTGTCCCTCGCCGGCTTGCCGGTCATGGTCTGCGGACTGTACATCCTCAGGCAGTGTAAATTCTTCTTCCTCCTCCGTATTAAAGGAGCCGTCCTCCATGTACC
>CAJUAP010000070.1 GCA_910584435.1 uncultured Acetatifactor sp. | reverse complement strand
GTCTGTCGGAAAGTACAAGCAGTTTTGCGGCTTCGGTCAACTGGCGGCGTTGTACATAATCATGGATTGTCAACCCTACCGTACCTGTGAACATTCGGTGTAAATGATATTTTGAATAATGTACAGCCCCCGCAACTGTTTCCAAGTCCAGTTTTTCGTGCAGGTGGCTTTCGATATAGTCGATTGCCGCCATTACATTTTTGATATTCTCCGGCATTGCAGCCTCCTCCTTTCTTTTTAGTGGCAGGTTAGAAATTATGATTTCTGACCTGTCGCTATATTATAGCAGGATATTTCATTCAGCTTTTCATTTATCTTGCGGTTTTAAGGACAAGTATTTACCAGTATACAGCAGCCTGCCCCGATAAGAAAGATTTTTAGCCATTTTCTTCGGATGCATTGGCATTTCCCTAACTTCCCCATATTAAGAAACAAAGTCTGGTAAAATTATAGACGTTATTTTATTATTTTATGAAATTTGCCTCAGATTAAGAAAATGAAATACTTATGATGTAATTTTGATGCAATCTCACTTTATAATTTAGGACAAGTATGATATAATACTTCAATGCAGCAACACAATGAACAAAATCAATTCAAAGAACCCGGAGCGTTTTATCATGAAATTATATGGAAAAAGTAAACAAAAACACAAGAAAATTCTGAGAATGCTGCCACTGTTTATGGCAATATGTATTACAGGCTGCGGCAATACGCCCCCTGTTGATTCCAACCCTGTACAAACCATTTCTCCTGTAGCGTTCCAGCCTGACGGGACGGAAACACCGCCCCCTTCCACACAAGACAGCAGTGCTTCCGCCAATATTGACACTACACCGGAACCCACACCTGCCCCCACCCCTGAACCGACTCCTGCGCCAACCCCGGATCTCGGACCGGAGCCGACAAATGTATTTGAATCGGATAGCTGGTGGCTCTCCTATGGTGAAGCCGGCGCCCAGACCCAGCCCAGAGGAAATGCCAAGCAGTCAGACTTATCCTGGTATGGCGCTTATTATCTCGGCAGTCCTGACGAGAAGGTAGTTTACCTGACTTTTGATTGTGGTTATGAGAACGGCAACACAGAATTGATATTGGCTGCTCTGAAGAAGCACAACGCCAAAGGTACTTTCTTTATGACAGGACAATTCCTGGAGACAGCACCGGATCTGGTCAAACAGATTCTGGAAGAAGGCCACGAAGCAGGTAACCATACCTGGAGCCACCCCGATATGTCGGCTTATACGGATAAGGCAGATTTTCAGAAGCAATTAGATGATGTAGCAAACCTGTATTTTGAAATCACAGGAACGGAGATTGGTCCCTATTATCGTCCCCCGGAGGGCAAGTGCAGCGAAGAGAATCTCAGGTGGGCAAAGGATCTGGGATACCATACGATCTTCTGGGCTCTTGCGCATGTGGACTGGTATCAGGATAACCAGCCTGATCCTCAGGAATCCATTGACCGTCTTACTTCCAGAGTATCTCCCGGTGCAGTTGTACTGTTACACAATACCTCTGATACCAACGGCGCAATTATTGATGACCTGATGACCAAGTGGGAAGAACTGGGTTACAGTTTCCGCCCCCTCTCCGATTTAACAGGGCCTTAAGAAAACAATGACTGAAGCTGCGGAAAACGCAGACGGGGTTGCCCGTCTGCGTTTTGCAGTGTGAGATTATATTTTATTCCGCCACCAATACCACCACAGTACGCGGAGGAATCTTCAGTTTAATCCCATAATGAAACTCTGTCTCCTTACCGATATCTTTTCCGTCTTCATATTCCACAAAGGTATTCACACATACTTTCCATACCATACCGTTGGGCAGATCCGGAAGCTGCATGTCCAGGGGCTCCCAGTATGCATTCATACCATAGAACACAATGTCATCTTTGGTATCCTCCTGATTTCTTCCCGCATACATAACTCCTATCAGTCTGCAGGCATGATCTGTTCTGCTGTTCCAGGGAGAGCCATTGTGGATACTGATTTCAGGCAGACCGCAGGATGCCTCTTTCGTGACTCTTCTGATGATATCATGCTCCTTGCGGAATGCAATCATATACCGAAAGAAATCATGAATCTCTTTGTATGTGTCCAGTCTTGTCCAATCCAACCACGAAATGATATTGTCCTGGCAATAGGCATTATTATTTCCAAACTGTGTATTACAGAATTCATCTCCTGCATAAAACATAGCCGGCCCTCTGCTGCACATCAATGTAGTAAAAGCATTCTTTACCATACGGCGGCGCAGACTTTCTATCTGAGGATCATCCGTTTCCCCTTCTGCCCCACAATTCCAGCTGTTGCCGTTATTATCCCCATCTTCATTATTCCAGCCATTTTTTTCATTATGCTTTACATTATATGAATACAGGTCATAAAGTGTAAAGCCATCATGACAGGTCAGGAAATTAACCGATGCGCTCTGCCCCCTTCTGGCCGGATCATACAAATCTTTCGATCCGGTAATCCGCGCCAGGGCAGTTGACGCCATACCCTCATCACCTTTCAGAAAACGCCGCAGATCATCGCGGTATTTTCCATTCCACTCAGACCACCTGCTATACGCCGGGAAACTCCCCACCTGATATAGTCCGCTTGCATCCCATGCTTCCGCTATTAATTTTACTTTACCCAGAATAGAATCCGCAGCAATCGCCTGCAAAATAGGAGGATCTGCCATAGGCGCACCATTCAGCCCTCGTGTCAATATGGATGCCAGATCAAACCGGAATCCATCCACTCTGTAATCTATCACCCAATAGCGCAGACAGTCAATGATAAACCTGCGCGTTATGGGATGATTACAGTTCAATGCATTCCCACATCCGCTGAAATTATAATAATGTCCGTCAGGCGTCAGAATATAATAAATGTTATTGTCAATTCCCTTAAAGGAAAAGCTGGGACCATTCTCATTTCCTTCCGCCGTATGGTTAAATACCACATCCAGAATCACTTCGATTCCATTCTGTTTCAACTCATAGATGAGCTGTTTCAGTTCATCACCCTCATGGTTATGCTCTACCACGGATGAATACCCCGTATTAGGCGCGAAGAAACAGACCGTATTATATCCCCAATAATTGTAGAGCTGTACCCCGTCTACAACTCTGGCATTTTCCATCTCATCAAATTCAAAAATCGGCATTAACTCAACTGCATTGATTCCCAGATCCTTCAGATAAGGGATTTTCTGACGCAGACCCTCATAAGTTCCCTTGGCAGACACACCGGAAGATTTGTCCTTCGTAAAACCCCGTACATGCATTTCATAGATAACCAAATCCTCCAGCGGCAGCTCCAGTTGATTGGTATTCCCCCAGTCAAAGTTATTCTCCACCACCCTGGCATGGTATACATAATTCTTTCCGCCTTCCGGACGATCCCCCCACTCTCTCTGTCCTGTCACTGCTTTCGCATAAGGGTCCAACAGAACTTTATTCTTATTGAAAAGCAGCCCCTTAGCTTCATCATACGGACCGTCTATCTCAAATGCATACTCAAATTCCTCA
Source organism: uncultured Acetatifactor sp. (assembly GCA_910584435.1). GTDB lineage: Bacteria > Bacillota > Clostridia > Lachnospirales > Lachnospiraceae > Acetatifactor. Next base: position 16,080 of record CAJUAP010000070.1, on the reverse strand, counting down.
ATATCCAAACCGAATACCAGCATGGAATAGGTATTTCCAATTCGATAAGATTCCGGAAATTTCAGTCTTGCATAGGGCTCCTTTGCCTGTGGATGAAACAACAGCAGCGTACAGCTGGAAGCGCCGACAGAATGTATCGTAAAGCTGACGCCATTCTGCGCTGCAGCAGCCCCATCCCTGGTGTAAAATCCTGGCCGAACTTGAAACCCCTCAATGAAATCCAGAGGCTGCAGCTTTTCCCCTCTCTGCGGTCTGCGCTGAACAAAATTCATGATTCCTCCTTTCGGTTCACGCTTTGCATCCGTGTACCCCAATACATTTTTTATAAATTTCAGCATAACATTTCCCATCCCTCCACCATACGACAAAAAACCTCCTGTTTTTGTGGATTCTTGCAACCCATAAAAAAGGAGGCTTTCCATTATATGACTACCACACAGTTCGTACAACTATGCCATATGCTTTTCAATGCACTGGATAATCTGCTCCTGAACAGGCAGCACCTCTTTCAGCCGCTGTCTGGCATCCTCAGGCTGTCCGGCACGCAGTTGATTCACAATCTCGGTATACCCTTCATAGATAGGGGTAATGGACAAATTACCTGCTGTTCCCTTGATCGCATGTGTATGTTCTATTGCTTCGGTACAATCAGAAGCATCAAAATCCGGCTGTACCGCATGAGCCTTAATGGTTTTCACGAAAGAACCCAGCAGCCTTGTGTACAATGCTTCATTATTATTGAGTCTTTTCAGTCCGCCCTCAATATCACATCCTAACTCCCTTAATTCATCCAATACACTCATCCGCAACACCTCTCTGGCTTAAAAGCCTTCCTTTTAATATTTTCCAAAACCATCACTCAGGTTGATCACTTGATCATTGGCATTCATCATGGAAGAAGCGTAAGAAGAGGATGCGGAAGAGCCTCTATAAGAAGAATCACCAGTTTCGTTACCCAAATGATATATGGAAAGCATCTCTCGCATTCTGGATGCCTGGTTGGACAATTCTTCACTGGCTGCCGCACATTCCTCACTGGTAGCAGAATTAGTCTGTACTACCTGAGAAACCTGAGCAATTGCCTGTTCAATCTGTGCAACTGCAGTTGCCTGATAATTGGAAGATTCTGCAATACCATTGATAATCACTTCACTCTCCTGAACCACCTTGGAGATCTCATCCATAGCTTTTGCCGTTTCATTCACAATCTTGGATCCTGCGTTTACCTTCTCTATAGAATCCTCAATAAGATCTGATGTTTCCTTTGCAGCCTCCGCACTCTTGGCAGCCAGACTTCTGACTTCTTCCGCCACAACTGCAAATCCTTTTCCCGCCTCACCTGCTCTTGCTGCCTCCACAGCCGCATTCAGGGCAAGGATATTGGTCTGAAATGCAATATCATCAATAGACTTAATAATCTTGGAAATGCTGTCCGAAGCCTTATTAATCTCCTGCATGGCAACCATCATATCCTGCATCTGCTTATTACCCATATTCACATCTTCAATCGCATGCTCTACAAGATTGGCTGCGGAATTCGCCTGCTCCGCATTTTGCTTAGTTTTTTCTGCAATCTCATCAATAGATGCCGTAATCTGCTCAATGGCACTTGCCTGCTCCGTTGATCCCTGTGCCAGTGCCTGGCTTGCACTTGCCACCTGAGAAGAACTGATCGTAACCTGAGAACCTGCATCGCTGATATTAGATAATGCATGATAGTTATCATCCACCAGCTTCTTCAAAGAGTTCCCCAGCAAATCATCCGGCGACTTGGGATTTACGGCAATTGTCAGATTACCATTGGACACTTCTTCTGCCACATGAGCCTGATATTTGATATTCTCAATAACCTTAGTGTACTCATCTACCAGCTCACCAAATTCATCGTTATTGTATTTTACCATTTCTATATCCACATGTCCCATGGCAATCTGTTTTGCTGCATTGGACAACTGGCTGATAGACTTATCAATCATCCTGATCAGCGCTAATGCTATAAATATCGCAATCACCACAGATAATGCTGCAATAGCCGTTGTAAAAATTGTAGAATATAACAAATATGTATGTTGGTCATCTGACTTCACAATACCTTTGGATGTGGAATTACCAATCATAACATTAATAATCGTCAACACGATGGGAATCATAAAGCCCAGAATCAATTTTGTCTTTAACTTCATGTCTTTCATTGTTTCTTACCTCTCATTTTCATCAATTATCATTTCATTCGCCTGTTCCGCAATTGATAAATCCTCATCATTCAGGAGTTTATCAGGATCAAGCAATAATTTTACAGTATCGCCAACTCTCCCGATACCATATACATATTTGTTCTGCACACTGCCGCGGCCAATCGTAGGAGGAGGAAGGATATTATCTTCCTTAATCTCCACAACTTCTGCAATCTGCTCCACAATCAATCCCACCGTTACATCCCTCACATTAATGACAATAATACAGGTTCTGTCATTATACTCAAGAGGCGGTTGTTTGAACCTCAACCGGACATCCACCACAGGTATGACCTTTCCCCGAAGGTTAATCAAACCCTTGATATAATCCTCCGTCTCTGGAATCGCCGTGATGGTCTGAAACTGAATAATCTGTTCTACATATTGAATTCCCAGACCAAAGTACTCTAATCCGGATTTAAATGTCATATACTTGCCTTTTTGTGCATCATCCCCATCGGAAGAAGTAGTGTCATTGCCTTCTGAATTTTCTTTCCACTTGCTTGTTTCATCCATTTGATGTACCGTTCCTTTCTCTATCTTATTCTATGAGTCCGGCCGCATCCAATATCAAAGCGATACTTCCGTCACCAAGCTGTGTACAGCCAGATAATCCCTTCACTTTTTTAATATAGGAAGGAATAGGCTTAACCACGATTTCCTGTTCGCCAACCAGCCTGTCAACCAAAAGACAAACTTTTTTCTCATCAATTTCCAATATCAGCATCACACCGTCTTCCACTGATTCTTCATATTGCTCCAGGCCGTACCATCTTCCAAGACGCAGCACCGGGAAGCAATCATCTCTGATCATGACATACTCGTCTCCGTTGGGTTCATGAATCATCATACTCTCTTTCACACGGGTAAATTCCTTAATCGCACCAGTCTCCATAACAAACGATGATGTGCCTATTTCCATTACAATTCCATCAATGATCGCCAATGTCAAAGGAATCTTCAATGTCATGATACTACCCAGACCGGCTTCACTTTCTATTTCCAAAGTTCCGCCAATTGCCTGAATATTCTGAACTACCACATCCATTCCAACACCTCGGCCTGAATACTCCGTCACCTGTTCATTGGTGGAAAATCCTGGCAGTGTAATAAACTGGTACACTTCCTTATCGGTATAAGCGCTGTCAGGCTTATTATCATCCAGAAGCCCCTGTTTTCTCGCCTTAGCAATGATTTTCTCCCTATCCAGACCCTTGCCATTGTCCTCCACGCTAATCCATACCTTACCGGCTTCCGTCTTAGCCGCCAATGTCACCTTACCCTTACCGGACTTGCCGCTTTCCCTGCGCTCTTCATTGGTCTCAATTCCATGGTCAACGGAATTTCTGACCAAATGCATCAAGGGATCCGAAATATGTTCGATAATATTCTTATCAACCTCTGTCTGTTCCCCGAGCATGACAAACTCAATATCTTTTCCGAGCTTTCTTGACACATCGAAAACAATACGGTTCATTTTCTGGAAGGTATTTGTCAAAGGCACCATTCTCATGGACATAATGACATTTTGTAAATCTGTAGATACCTTGGCCAACTGTGCCGCCGCCTTATTGAAATTATCCAGATTCAATCCCGGCACCTTCAGATCAGAACTCTGCAATACCACCGATTCCGAGATAACAAGCTCTCCAATCAGATCCATCAGCTGATCCATCTTCTTCACATTGACGCTGATGAAGGATGCCTTTTCACCCTTGGGCTTATCTTTCGCCAGTTTCTTCTGCTTACCGGGTTCTCTGGATTGAATGACGAAATCACCGGGCGCTATGGCAGGCTTTGCAGGTTTCTTCTCTTCCTTTTCGGTTTCTGCTGTGCGAGCCTCGATCTCTTCCACACTGGATTCCAAATCAATTTTCGCCAGTGGTGCATCAGGATCGCCGAAATCAAATCCGCGAAGAAATTCCTCCGCCTTACATTCAAAAACATCCACCTTCTGAATGTCATAGCCCACACCAATCAATTCCCTGACTTCTTCCTCAGAGTTCTGAGCCTGGAGAAGAATTTTGAAGCCATCTTTAATGATTGCTTCTCCGCTCTTCTCATCCGTTAGAATATCCTCAGGGGAATATAAAATGTCTTCCGCAATCTCCTTCAAAGCATACACGGTTTTGTATGCATGGACATTGGCCATCTCCGTTTCCGGAAAAAAGGTAATAAAAATCTTATAAAAATGACTGGCGCTTGTGGCCATGGGCGCAATATAGAATTGTGTAGGAGCCGTATGCACATTCTCAGGCGGCGGTTCCACTCCCTCTTCTACCACACCATTTTTAATCTTCTCTAAAAATTTGTCAAGATTTACTATGATCTCACTGGCATCCCCGTCAGGTGAATCACCGCCCCGGATCTTTTCCATTTCACTGGAAATAAAATCCTCCACCTCCAATACATGTTCTACTAATTCCACATGCGGAACATTATCGGGATGGGATTCTCTCAGATAATAGAACACATCCTCCAGCTTATGTGACACAGCCGTAATATTATCAAACATCATGATACCTGAAGAACCCTTTATGGTATGCATGGTTCTAAATATTTCGTTGATACTCTCTTCATCAAAGCTATCCGCATCCTTCTGATCCAAAACGGTTTCCTGAAGCTGCTCAAGCAGCTGGGTATTCTCAAACAAATACATATCCAGCATGCTCTCAGTGTTAAACTCTTCAGCCATAGACTTCTCCTTTCCTGCATATTCTGATATCTTCATTTGCTAACTTGCTGCTACGAAGCCACTAAGCTGATTCGTAACATTAAATCAGATTCAGCTTCTTCAGAGCCTGTTCAAATCTGTCCTGGTCGATAGGTTTGCCGGAATATATGGTACATCCCAGTTCAAACGCCATCTTCACATTCCTCTCTTCGTTCAATGCAGTGGTCATAATGACTTTCACTGCCTTATCCTCCGGCACATTCCTTTGCTTCTCCAGATTACGAATTCCCACCAACGCCTGATACCCGTCCATCACAGGCATCATAATATCAAGGCAAACCAAGTCATAGGGCTCACCATCCTCCAGAGCCATCATAAATGCATCTACCGCTTCCATACCGTCAACAGTAACATCACATTCACCATACTTAGACAGGAAATTAGCCATGAATTTCCTTGTTGCGAAATCATCTTCTGCCAATAGAATCTTCATCTTCTCTTCTCCTTTTCTTTTTCCATACCACTACATTTTATTTAGAATAGAATATGTCCTCCCTGCTATATCGGATAATTTCTCCTGATATTCCACTGCCCCCAAATCAAACGCAACCTTAGGCATTCCATAGACAACACAGGTGGACTCATCCTGTCCAATGGTTCTGGCGCCGGCTTTACGCATCGCAAGCAGTCCCTTTGCGCCGTCACCGCCCATGCCTGTCAGAATAATACCCACGGCATCCGAACGCGCCACCTTGGCAACAGACTCAAACAGCACATCCACTGACGGACAATGTCCATTCACTTTCGGTCCCGCTTTGACTTCTACCTGATATGACCCGTTGATCTTCACAAGACTCATATGCCTGTCGCCCCCTGGTGCAATCAGCATACGTCCGGGCATTACCCTGTCACCTGTTTCCGCTTCCTTCACCTGAATTCTACACTGGTCATTCAACCTTTTGGCATACATCTGCGTAAATCCCGGAGGCATATGCTGCACACACACAATCCCCGGAATATCCGTCCCATAATCCTTGACCACGGAACAGATTGCCTCGGTTCCGCCTGTAGAAGCGCCAATGGCCACCAGCAGATGATTCTTATTGACGATCGGATGCTGCTGCTCCTGTGTCAAGACTGTCTTCTTTATATTACTGATCCTGGCAGTGGATGCAATTTTTATCTTCACCAGCAGCTCGTTTCTGATAAAATCTTCCAGCTGCCCCCTGTTTGACACCGTTGGTTTTGCTACAAAATCCACCGCCCCCGCACTCATGGCATCAAACACTTTATCGCTCAGAGAACTGATCACCACCACCGGCAGTGGATATTGGGGTATCAGCTTCCGCAGGAACTCAATTCCATTCATCCTTGGAAGCTCAACATCCAACGTCATTACATCCGGTTTATACGCAAGAATCTTATCTCTGGCTTCAAAAGGATCTCTCGCCGTTGCCACAACCTGTATTGCAGGGTCTTTATTCAGATTTTGTACCAGCAATTCCCTGAAAACAATAGAATCTTCTACGATCAAAACCTTAATCCTCTGCATACTTTTTCATTTCCTTCCTCATTTTCTGAATATGGACGGCTGGATTATCTTAAAAGAAGTACTGCTCCTGTCCAGGGTCTCTGTTGTTCCTATGAATAAATATCCCCCAGGTTCCAAAGCATCATACACCTTCTGCACCAGCTCCCGTTTTGTCTTCTCATCAAAATATATCATAACATTGCGTAAAAATATAGTATGCATTTTCCTTTTAAAAGGAAAGGGATCCATTAAATTAAACTGGCGAAAAATTACCTCTTTCTTCAGCTCATCCTTCACCTGATACTGTCCACCCACAAGAGACTTGAAAAAATGCCGCTTCCACTGCTCCGGAACACTTTGCAGCTGCTCTGCGGAGTAAATACCCGCCATAGCCTTCTGCAGCACTTTGGTAGATATATCCGTTGCCAGAACCTTGGTATCCCACTGCTCCCGCTCCAGACCAAAAAAGTCAGCCAAAACCATAGCTATCATATATGGCTCTTCCCCTGAAGAAGCAGCACCACACCAGATACGCAGATCCTTTGCAGCGCTTTCCTTTGTCTTGAGCCAGGGAAGCACCTGACTTTTAAAAAACTCAAAATGCTCAAATTCCCTCATAAAATACGTATGATTTGTTGTCAGGAAGTTTACAAGCATCTTTTCCTGGACTCCCGTTTTGTCATATTCCACGGCATTCATGAATTCGTCAAAACTGCCCCAGCCGCCCCGTTTAATATAATTCTCCAACCGCCCGTTTACAATGACCTTTTTCTGTGCCAGATCAATGCCATAACGCTGCTTCATAAAAGTTGATATTCTGATAAATTCCTCATCCTTAATCAATTTCTTCTGCCTCCCCGCCACTCAACAGAGCTGACGCGAAATTTTACAGCATATTTCCAATATAGCAGGATTAAATTTCACGCCTGCCTCCTTTTTCATGCTTTCAAGCGCCTCTTCCCGGCTGCATCCACCCTTCTCTGTCAGATCACAATATGCTTCCATAATGGAAACGATCTGCGCCGCAAGCGGAATCTCATTTTCCTTTCTGCCATCCGGATATCCGCTGCCATCCCAATTTTCATGATGACACCGTGCTATATCAATCGCCGCGCTGATAAAATCATTATAATCATTTCCCACATGAAGGTCCCGCAAAAGCTTTGCGCCAATATCCGTATGGCTCCGCACAATAGCGTTTTCTTCTTCTGTCACCTGCGCCTTACGAAGCACATCCATGGGTACGCCGATATTTCCGATATCGCAAAGAGGTGCTGCCAATCCAATGGTATCCACATAATCATCGGATACTTTATCCTCAAAAAGCGGCGAAAGCTGCATACTCTGCGCTAATATCTTACTGTTCCGACTCAGTCTCTCAATATGTTCCTTCTCATATGCGGAATTTCTGGCAGCAATGTCTGCAAGCGCATATAGAATATTCTTCTTCTCCTGCTCCATTTGCCTGAGCTGCTCATTCACAGACACCTGTAAACGCCTGTTCATATCCCTCAATTCTCTGCTGGCCTGATTCAAACGCAGGTGCACTCCCACCCGCGCCTGTACTACTTCCGAGATAAAAGGCTTGGTAATGTAATCTGCCCCTCCAAGAACAAATCCCTCCACAATATCCTTAGGATCATCAAACGCAGAGATGAAAACAATAGGAATGTCCGTTGTCTTCTGATTTCCCTTCACCAGTCTGCATAACTCATATCCTGTCATACCCGGCATGGAAATATCCGTCAGAAGTAACTGGGGCCTGGATTCCTGTATCAATTCCCATGCCTTCTCCCCGCTCTCCACAGACACGGCATCATAACCCATACCTTTGATAATTTCTTCCAGCACAAGCCTGTTGATTTCCACATCATCCACAATAAGAATGGTTCCATGATCACTTTGCTTCTCCATACTTTCCTATGCACCTCCTTCCTCTTATAGTATACCACGGCCAGACATCATTACTGTTTACCTCAATCGCTGTTTACAATATATCATTCAGTTCCGCATAACCTGCCGTCACCTTGTCATAATTTTCCTTCTGAATTGCCATCTTCAGCCGTAATACAGCTCGCTTCACCTCCTGGGGCGCTTCTTCCGTCAGCTGGCGAATGGTTTCCATAAACATTTCTGCCTTTTCCCAGTTTTCCATTTCCACACACAGAATCAGCTTCGACAGATTTTTCTTCAAATTATCCTTATTCTCAGGTGTGCCATATTTTCTGATATTTGCAAATCGTTCTTCCTCTTCCTCCATAGCCGCAGTGGTAAATGTGGTCTTTACCTCCCCCTGCTGCGGCAGGGCCTCGCTGTCCTCTTCACTGATTCCCACCCATATGGAAAAGGAAAATGTACTTCCCTTATTCTTCTCGCTTTCTACCTCAACCCGGCCGCCCATCAGCTCCACAAGCTGCTTACATATATTCAGTCCCAGTCCGGTGCCCCCATATTTCCTTGAAATAGAAGCGTCCACCTGAGAAAAGCTCTGAAACAATTTGTCTTTATCGGCTTTATCAATACCAATCCCGGAATCAGACACCATAAAAAACAGCTCTACTTTGTCATTTACTCTTGCCGTTCTCAGCACTTCCAGCGTTATCTTGCCCACCGCAGTAAACTTCAACGCATTTGACAGAAAATTATCCAGAATCTGTCCTATCCGCAATTCATCCCCTATGACATACTCCGGTATCTGAGGAGACACTGTCATGAAAAAGCCCAGTCCTTTTTCCGTAATTTTACTGATATGCTTTGCCTTTACATAATCCAGCATATTTCGGAAATGAAATCTGCGGGGTTCCAGTGTAAACTTCCCTGCCTCAAGCTTGGAAAAATCCAACACATTGTTAATAATCTTATGCATATCCCCACAGCAGCGCTCGATCAGCCGCAGCGATTTCACCGTTCGAGCCTCCATGCCCTCCACATCGTCCAAAAGTTCTTTCACATTGCCAAGAATACCATTGACCGGTGTACGCAGTTCATGTGTTACATTAGCCACAAATTCCGATTTCACCTTTAATGCCTGTTGTGCTTCCTGTCTTACCTGCTCTATCTCCCGGCTTAAGAACTCCTTTTCCAGAATATCATTTGCCATGCAGATATATGTTCCCACAGCGGATGTACTGTTTACAATCTTCGCTTCCACAGGAAAGCAAGTCAGATTCCTTCGGTATGCAACCAGATTCTGTGGTTCATTTCCAAATACATATTCTGATGCAAATCCATCTTCCGTTGATTGAAAAGTATTGGGAAACACATCTTTGATATGCCTGCCGCACAAATCATCTTTATATTCCAGCTTCTTCTTCGCGGCATCATTTGCATAGGAGATTACACCCTTCTGGTCAAACGCAAGAATCATCTCCAGTGCATTATCTATGGGAAACAGATCGTTTTCACCAGGAGTCATAACACACCTCCACCAGAATAAATAACTGCACTACCGTGCATAACCTTAACTTTGGTTCCGTACAGGCACCCAAAAACCCTGCAGTTCATTCTGCAGTATTACGTTTTTCTCATGAATTATTTGTGCCTCCGCAAGAAGCACTGATGCCGTAGGCGCATGTTAAGAAGTACAAAAGGCAACAAGAAAATGCAGTGTTTTCTTGCTGCCTGCCCTCTCATGAAAAACTAAACATTTTGATTACTTCCACAATATTGAAAAAGTCATGTTTGGCAAGCTGAAAGCATTCCATAACATCCTGCGAAAATTCACCGCATTCACCATTCAAAATCATGTCATATGCAATATTATTCGCATAAGCGCTCTTATATACTCTGGGGCTCACCAACGCATCATATACATCCGCAACTGCAACAATCTGCGCACTGATGGGAATCTGATCTCCCGCCAAATGATCCGGATATCCGCGGCCGTCCCACCTCTCATGATGATAACGGCAGATTTCATAACTGTAGCGGTAGAAATCACTCTCACGGTTCTTATATGTTTTTTCCAGAATATCACATCCTATTGTAGTATGTGTCTTCATTATCTCAAACTCTTCGGCCGTAAGCTTCCCCGGTTTCAGCAGAATTGCATCCGGAATGCCTATCTTGCCGATATCATGCAGCGCTGCCGCCCTGGCTATCATATCTACCTGAGCTTCCGTCAGTCCGTACTTAGGGAAATATTTCATAAGATACTTCAGCATAATCCGCGTGAAGTATTTAATCCGCCTCGTGTGTTCGCCGGTCTCTGCACTTCTGGCCTCCACAACAGAGCTGAGGGTTTCAATCATAAACTCGTTGTTCTCACGAATTTCCTTCTCCTGCGCTCTGATTGCCTCTTCCTGCTCCTTGAGGCGTCTCTCCATATTCAGTTTATTCTGATACAATTCAATGATGTTCTTACTTCTCTTTTTTACAATATGAGGGTAAAAGGGCTTATGTATCACGTCCGCAGCGCCATAGGAATATGCTTTATCCTCACTGTCCTGCACTGCCTCGCTGGTGATCAGTATCACAGGAATGCGGTCAAGCAGTTCCTGTTCCTTCATATACTCCAATACGCCGAACCCATCCTTCACAGGCATCACCAAATCCAGCATAATCAATACCAGATTGCTGCATTTTTCAATTAATTCAATTGCCTGCTGCCCGTTCTCCGCCTCAATCAGCTCATACTCCTGTTCTTCATTGCGGAACATGGAATGCAGTATCGCTCTGTTCACTTCCTCGTCATCTACAATCAAAATCTGCTGTTTATCCATTATGTTCACCATAATTCTTCCTACATACTTTTTTCTACAATAAGATATACCACTTTTCAATAAAATTGTCAATTCATTTCTCCCGATTTTAAAGGGGAAATTTTGGCAGCAGATCAGACTGCCCCTGCCGCGAAGCCCAAAAAAGAAGCAGTCCAAAACTTGCAAATACACATTGCAAAGAGCAGATAATTATTTTATAATGAAGCATAGAAATGTAATCAGAGTCCGGCATAGATTGCGGAATGAGATCGTGGAGTAAAAAACCTGTCAGAAATTTAGACCTTTCGTGTAAATCAAAATTGTATAGAGGTGAATAACTATGAACGCATATACATTTTATGAAATATATGATATTGACTCTTTACAGAAATTAATAGATTCTTTGTCTGCCACTCTGCAGGTGAGCATCCGCATTCTCAGCCCTTCAGGTGAATACTTCACCAAGGACAGTGATTATTGCCAGTTATGCCGGCAGTTCAGGGAATCCGCCTCCGGCCGCACTTTTTGCGAAGAATCCGCTCTGGCATTGTGCGCTTATCATGAGCATTCCCCCTTCGTCAGCCATTGCAGCCGCACCGGCCTGACCTATGCAGGCATTAACGTCATGGTTGAAGACATTCACGTAGCAAGTATTCTGGTGGGCCAAGTACGCCTGGAAGAAGATATACTCAATGAAGATTCACTTCTGTGCCAGACCCATTCCCTGCACATGGATGAGACAGAACACCTGACTCTGATCCAACAGGTTCCTTCCATGACCCGCGCCCGTTTTGATTTAATATTGAATACACTGACTTTGTTGGCAGAACAGCTTTCCCAGTTGGGCCGCAAGAATCTATACCTGAAATCCATCATTGTATCCCTGGAGAATCAGGAAGTGATTCATCAACAGGAGAAGGAATTCCTGGAGAAGCTGGCGGAAACCGATTCCATGACAGGCGTCTATAATCACCGCAAATTCGATGACGTATTTTCACAGTATGCCGCTCATAAGGATATGCAGATCTGCCTGATATCAGCGGACGCCAATTATCTGAAATTAATGAATGATGTGTTTGGTCATGAAGCCGGTGACCGGATGTTGAAGAATATCGCCAGTATCATGTCCAACCTTTCCAAGAAGGAATGGCTGGTTGCCCGGTGCGGCGGTGATGAATTCCGCGTCATTCTGCCCAACAGTTCCTTAGATACTGCCAGGGATTACTGTCGTCATGTAACCCGCCGGTGCCAGGAAGACAGCAGTCTGGCTTTTCCTCTTTCCGTAGCGCTTGGCTCCGCCATGTGGGACAGCGCAAATGAAACCCTGTATGACTGCTTCATCAGGGCGGATGAAGAAATGTATCATAATAAAGCCATATTAAAGCAAAAAACACATATTCCGGATCTTATGATGGAACGTTTATACCATCGGCAGATTCTAAACCGGGATATGGTGGAACTGGAATCCAGAATCGCCTATGACTTCGCCCTGTTCCTGGGTTTTACCAGAGAACATGCCAGAGAAACCTCCCTGGCGGCCCATTATCAGGATATCGGCATGGCAAAGCTTCCGGAATATTTTGTGGTCAAAGGCCAGAACAAGACAAAAGAAGAAAAACTGCAGGTACAGGCCCATGTCACTCATGGTTATCAAATCGTAAGACAGTTTGAAGAGCTCTACGGCATTGCCAATACCATCCTCAGTTCCCACGAAAACTGGGACGGCAACAGCTACCCGAAACGCTTAAAGGGCTTCCAGATTCCTCTGGAAGCCCGTATCCTGCGTATTACAAATAATTATGCTTATTGGACCACGCCCACCCGTGCAGGAACCAACCACACCAAAGCCGAGTCCAAGGAACGTCTGGTTCGGTTCAGCGGCATCATATATGACCCTGAGCTTGTATCCAAATTCATCAGGTTTATCGATGAAAAGGAATACTAATTCTCTGTCCGCCGCAGATCTCTTAAGGCTGTACTGAGTTTAATGGGATTGCCGTACCGGAGCGTCCCCATGCGGTAAAGCTTTGCTCCAAGAAAGCCTGTGCCCAGAATGGACAGCACCAGTATCAGGAAGGAGACCGCGATTTCCCATGCTGCCACTGTACCCATGGCAATCCTGGCAAACATAGTACTATAGGAGCTGATCGGCAGGAAAGACAGCACCTTGATTACCGTTCCGTCTATATTGGTCAGCTGTACCAGCGAGAAGAAATACACTATCATAACCACAACCATAAGGCCGGAAGCGCTCTTGCTCACATCCTCCGTCTTGCTGACCAGCGCTCCCATGGCCCCGTACAGAAAAGCATAGAACAGGTATCCACCCAGGCCGAAGAAAGCAAACGCCAGCAATACCTCTGCCGGAATATCCAGAAACCGATCAATCATTCCGCCCCACTGCTCTCTGTTCATCTGATAGGCGGCCAGAATTGCCCCTAATATGATCCCCATCTGGAATACGCCCGACACAGCGCCTGCAACCACCTTGCCAAAAAGGAGGCTGTTGGACGAAGTACTGGTAACCAGCACTTCAATGGCTCTGTTGCTCTTCTCATTGGTAACAGAAACCGCAATCATCTGCCCATAATATGTGATCAGCATAAACACCAATATCACCAGCGCATAACAATACCAGTAATTACTTCCCGAATCCTTATTCAGAACCTCCACTTCCATAACCACAGGAACATCATACATGGCAGATATCTCCTCCAGCTTCCACCCGGCGGCCTCGCAATAGTCCATACGATAGAAAGTCTTCATTGCCTGATCAAACATGGAAACATTGTGGTCTGTCATAGACTTATTATAGACATAGTACTTGTACTGCGTGGGGCTTACTATCACAAAACCTGCTTCTGCTTCCTGCGCTGCCACAGCCTCCTTCAGTGCTTCCTCCTGGCTGGCCGTCTGCCATGCAATATCAGGAAACAGCTCTTCCAGAATTTCCTCACGCACCACACCTGCCTGATCCAGATACAGGAATTGATCCTGCTCTTCCCCGGTGCCGTCATCCTTCTCTTCTGTCTCTCCGCCTACAATCTTCACGCCGGTGAAACCCGACATATCTACAAAACGCGGCAGAAACAATAATACCATTCCCAGCAATGCCATGAATATGGTGATACCCATAAATGCTTTGCTGCTGAAATATTCTTTTAATTCATATTTTAAAACGATCCCGAATTTCCTCATTCCTGTTCACCTGCCTTCATCACAAATATATCGTTCAGCGCGGGCTCATAACTGCCGAATTTATCCACAATAATGTCGGAAACGGCTAATTTCTCCAATACCATGCGCCGCTCCTTCCCCTGCTGCAGCTCCAGAATCAGAAATTCTTTCTTCTTACCGGAAACAACTGCCAGCTCCTGCCACTCTTTATCCACCTTCTCCCTCAGTTCCTCCAATGTAAGGTTCTCTGCTGCCAGCATCAGGCGGTTTCTGCCGTATTCTTTCTTAATCTCACGAAGCTCTCCGTCCAGAACCACCTCTCCCTGGTTGATAATCGCAATATTATCACAGAATTCCTCCACATAGCTCATCTGGTGGCTGGAGAAAATCACCAGTCTGCCATCCCTGATTAATTCATTTACCACATCCTTCAATATCTGTGAATTCACCGGGTCCAAACCGCTGAACGGCTCATCCAGAATCACAATATCCGGATTGTGTACTAAAGTTGCCGCAAGCTGCACCTTCTGCTGATTGCCCTTCGACAATGTCTCCAGCTTACTCTTCTCATACTCCGACACCTGCAGTCTGGCAAGCCATTTTTTTGCACTTTCCCTGGCCTCACCCGGTTTCATTCCCCGAAGCGCCGCCAGATAAATCATCTGATCCAGTACTGTCCGTTTCGGATACAGCCCCCGTTCTTCCGGCAGATACCCGATGCGGTGCTTTGACGGCACAAATTTTGCACCATCAAATGAAATCTCCCCGCTGTCCGCATGGAACACATCCATCAGGATACGGATGGTAGTCGTCTTACCGGCGCCGTTTCTTCCCAGCAGTCCCAGAGCCCTGCCTCCTTCCACCTGAAAACTGACGCCGTGAAGCACTTCCTTTTCCCCAAAACTCTTGTGAATATTTTTTACTTCCAGTTTCATTTCCTCTCTATGCCTTTCTCTTCCAGTCTCAATTGTATGGCTTTCCATTCCGGTTGTGCTTTACCTCTTTATGGTTACGCTTTACCTCTTTTGGGTTGTGCTTTACCTCTTTATGGTTACGCTTTACCTCTTTTTGGTTGTGCTCAGCCACATTATGCCGACACCATATATTTGTCATATTTCATTGTATAAATTGTGTACGGCAGCGCTTTTTCCGCCCCTCATTGCGTATCATATACGGCCCGCTGCCTGAAACCTGCGGCATTCTCGCCATCCTGACGCTTTTTGCATTACATGGATATGCCAAATTCTTCGGAAATACCCCCCCCATTTTGAAAATCGGCACCCTGGCTCTGAAGCTCCTCCATGTTCCCGGCCTTTTTCCACAACGGACGCAGCACCTTCCTCCCGTCCTCCAGCTGCTTTCCCAGCCGCTCGGTCTCCAGCCAAACCAATTCCTGTCCGATGTCGGTAATCAGGTATGCTTTTTTATCACAGCCCTGCACCGCTTCAATGATCCCATCCGCTGCCAGTCTGCTTACCATGGTGTACAAGGTTCCCGTTCCCAGCATAATCCTGCCCTTTGTCAGCTCATTGACATATTGCATAATCGCATATCCATGCCTGGGAACCGTAACAGACAGCAAGGTATAATATGTAGTCTCCGTCATGGGAATATACTTTTTCCTGATTTTCTCATCCAATCATATTCCTCCTATTAGAGTTCCCGCTTGCGGGAACTTGTTCCGGTCTCTTCACTTCAGCCCCCTTGTAGGGGGAGAAATTTTCAGCTGCAAAGGACGCATCTGAAAATTCTCCCGGGGGCTTC
>CAJUAP010000069.1 GCA_910584435.1 uncultured Acetatifactor sp. | reverse complement strand
TTATCCGTAATCGCAAGACTGTTCGTACTGATAACCGGAAAAAGAATGAAAACCTGTTTTACCAGAAGATTTTCTGCGGCCATTGTGGATGCAGGCTGAAGCATGAAGTCCATACGCGCCATTCCCGTATTGATGCGATTTATTATTGCCCTCATGCAAGACCTTCAGGTGGGGGTACATGTAATCTTCATTCTATAAAAGATGAAGTGCTAAAGGAACAAGTGCTACGTCCGCTGCAGGTTCAGGTTCAGCTTATTTTGGACAGGCAGATGCCTCTCCCAAAGTCGGACAAGGAAAAACTCCAAAGCAGGTTGCGGACAATTTCACGGCTGCTAGAGCAAAATAAAGGAAAAGTTCCCCGCCTATATGAAGAATACAGAACAGGGCACATGAGCCGGGAACAATTTGTCAAACAAAAAAATGCCATATCATCTGCAAACGATGAACTTGACTCGGAAAGGAGTGAAATAGAAGAAAAGTTATACGCCATAGAATCTGCGCAGAAAAAAACTGAGTCAGAGTCGCTGCTGGAGATAACCAGACTGGAAACTCTAACTCAGAACGCCGTTGATCTATTTGTAAGCAAAGTCGTCGTAAATTCCCCTGATTCCGTTGAAATCACTTGGAAGTCAAAGGATTTATTTGATGAAATGTACAATAGGAATGCCTAAAAATCAGCATTCCTATCGAAAAATGAATAATATACAAAAGATTGTAACTACAAACCGGTTTGTCTGTCTGAAACACAATACTCTACAATTACGATAGGAACGTCAGTCTTCTTCAACAGATAATAACTGTCATTAGCTTTGATCCGCCGGTTATTCTCAGAATCCACCTTTGCCACCAGCTGCTTTTGGATACATTCTGCCAGCAATTCTCCCTGAACACTTCCCGTATAGTAAAATACCTGCGCCCCATGAACAGATTCCTCCGGATAACTGTTCTGATGGATGCTGACCGTCACCATGGGCTTCACTTCTTCTATCAGTTCTATTCTCCGCTTCATGTCCTGCACCTTTTTGTTAGATGCATTAACATCATACAATCCCTCGTCCGATTCCCTCGTCATAACCACTTCAATGTCATTTTCCTCTAAAAACTGTTTTACCAGCCTTGCAATCTCCAAATTCACATCCTTCTCATTTGCACCATTGATTCCTACCTTGCCCGGATCATCACCCCCGTGACCGGCATCAATCACCACGCATCTCTTCTCTTCCTTCACATCCACACTTCTGCCCGCCACATAAGAAGCCATTTCTCTTCCCACATACACCACCGATACTAATAACAACATTGTCATAATAACGGACAACAGCTTATTCTGCAACCTGTTCATCTCTTGTCTCCATATAACCCGTTTTACATATTATATTACGTAAATTCCCTCTCCATTCTTTTATTTCCACTTTCTCCCGATTCTTACCCTGTTACCGTGGAAGTCCTGCCTCCCGTCCTGCTGAAACCTCGCAGACCGTATAAGCTCCATTGCTCATTTTTTAAATTTGTATTAAACTCAGGAAAAACTGTTGCATTGTTTCTGTTTTTCGTCTATGATAAAAGCAGGGAAAGGGAATTGAGAAATATGGATGATCGTACAAAAAAAATTGTTTCAATCGTGCTCATTGGCGTTGCCGCAATATGCCTTTCACTGGTAGTTTTTCTTGGCGTCCGTCAATGGCTGGATGACAGATACTGCCAGGAGGCGTTGGACGAATTGCGTAACGCTGCCGAATCTAAGAAAGAAGATTCTGCTTCTGTAATCCCAACTGCACCCGCCCCTGTCGCTGCTGTTCCTCCGGCGGCTGCAACGGAACTTCCTTCTCCGACAGCCACACCTGATATCACTCCTACCCCCATCCCCACGCCTGTTCCTGTGGCCAACCCCTACCAGGACAGCTTTCTTGCGAACAGTGATATGGCTGCCTGGATTCAGGTACCTGGCACTCCCATAGATTATCCTGTCATGTGGACTCCCAGAGACGAAGAATACTATCTTTACAGAGATTTTAACGGCAGGGATAACAGCAACGGCTGCCTCATTCTGGACACTGACAGTTGTCTTGATCCTTTGACGACTAATTTGATTATTCATGGGCATAATATGAAATCAGGTGCCATGTTTGGCAGTCTGAAGAATTATGAAAATCCTGATTACTATGAAGACCATAAAAATGTCATTCTTTACACTGATGGGTTGGAGCGCAATTATGAAGTGATTGCTGTATTCTACTCCCAGGTTTACAAAGTAAGCGATCAGGTATTCAAGTTCTACAAGTTCTTTCAGGCAGATACAGAAGAGGAATTTGATGACTTTTATCAAAATATCAAGGCCCTGTCTCTTTATGACACTAATGTAACCGCTGAATTCGGCGATCACTTTCTGACATTGTCCACCTGTGCTTATCATGTTGAGCAGGGGCGGTTCGTGGTAGTGGCAAAAGAAGTGGAAAGCGGTGATCATTATCTGCCTGTAAAAGAGTAACTGAATTTCATTTCAATTAGGAGGTATGCACATGAAAAAAAGAAAAAACATTATCGCTATGCTGACAGCGGCTGCAATGCTTTTTGCGGCAGGCTGCAGTTCTTTCAAAGCCCAGGCTGCAGAACCAGTCACTTATTCCGTAATATATTCATCGGAGACGCCGGAGGGGGAATATCGGGCTGACACATCGGAATTTGAAGATCCTGACTTTTACAGAGAATTATACTACATGAAAGAGTCTATAAAGGACGGAGACCTTGTAGTGATATATTATGACGGTTCATTGGACTCCGCCCCTGTTTTGGACTTGGGAAATGTACACCTGAGCAATCTGACACTGAGACAGAGCGATGACATTTCCATTGTTAATGCAGGGCACATTGACGAGTGCTTCCTGCTGGCCGGAACTTCCAGCGTTATCAACAGCGATATCAGTACGGCTTATGTATATGACGCCATCACCTGCAATTTGAATAAGAATGTACAGGAATTACGTCTTTCTTTTGTAGACGCGGACGAAATGCATTCCGATATCAACTGTATGGGTGTAGTAGAACATTTTACCGCTGCTTCCGAGGCTTATACCCGCTATGATCTGTATCATTTTGAGGCAGGTTCTTTTTCCCTCTTAAGCGGAGATTTGTCAACTCCGGAAGAAAAATACAGCAAGACGCCATCTGCATCTGCCCCGCAGCCGACACCGGTACCGCCGTCCAGCTCAGAGACAACCGGTTCTGCATCAGCTCCATCTGCAGAATATGACCATGTACCCAAAACCGGCAATACCAGCCCGGCAATATGGCTGCTCTGCACCTCACTGCTCTGTATCGGAGGATATGCCGGATTAAAACGTTCCAAGATTTTATAAGCAATTCCAATATCCCTCACATGATAAAAAGCCTGTGAACCCACAGGCTTTTTATGATTCCACAGCAAATATTCCGGCTTTTATAACGCTACATAAGCTTCAATTAAATCCCATACACTGGCAGTTCCATACCCTAATCTCCAGACAGCTACACCGCCTAAGCCTTTTGCACTCATTACATTTAATTTCACCCTGATGGATTCTATGTCCTCCACCCAGATTTGATACAATACAGTACCGCTCTGCCATTCCGCATAATTTTGACAGGTCTCTTCATCCCATTCCGGTTCTATATTCACCCTCTGCAGGAACTCGGATACATTATTTAATGTGATATACTCATCCGTGACTGTGCTCCCTTCCGTCTTCCACAATATTGTATAAAAAGGAAGCGCATTCACTACCTTCTCTGCCGGCACCTGATCCAATGTCCTGTCCAAACCGTTTGATACATAATCGATACTTGCCACACTGCCGGGACTCCCGCTGCCATGCCAATGCTCATCATATCCCATAATGATAACATAATCTGCAATCTGCCCCTGAATATCCAGCCTGTAATAATTATTAAAATTGAAGGGCACATAATTATCTATTGACAATACCAGACCGCTCTGTCTGCACAGCACCGACAATTCCCTCAGGAACTGAACATAATGTACGCCGCATTCTTCACTCAGGCTCTCAAAATCGATGTTCACCCCATCCAGCCCCAATCCCACGGCCGTATCCACGATATTAACCGATAACTGCTGCCGTTTTGTGGTAGAGGATAATATCTCATAACTATCGACATCTGTCCCCGTCTCATTTTTGTAATTAAAATTATCCCATACGCCCCAAACCTGCAGCCCGCGGTTATGGGCCTGTTCTACATATTCCGAAGACGCATAGGAGCGGATTCCTCCCTCATTATCCGTCAGGCTGAACCAGGTCGGTGCAATCACGTTCATTCCCCTCGTCTCCGTCAATACATTTTCCAATGTGCCATTACCGGCCACACTGCCCACGGCATGCCATCCCAGGCTCACCTTGCCCGGCATGGAAACTGAAGTATACTCTTCCGCCGCATAATCTGCCACAGGCGTCTCTGTCTCCGAGCTTAAGTTTGCAAGCCGTTTATTCTCCACATAGCCAATCATGGAATCGGAAGTTTTCACCTTGCTCCAGGTTTCCATTTCTTCCAAAATTTCAACGATTTCTCCCTCTTCAAGCTCTCGGAGAATAGGACTTTTAATCCCGCCTTTCAAACGAATCTGCGTATCTTTCACGACCTCCATTGTCTGCTTTTCACCCCACCGGGTATAAACCTGCAGATGCCTGTCAAACCTTGTATACGCATAATTCGTAACCAGCTTTACATAATCCGCCGCCACATAAAACACATCCCCCTGCAGGTAACAGACTTCATATTCCAAAGAATGCGTACCATCCCTGTCCGAGTAACTCTTTTCCCCAAACAGTGCCGTCTTCGTGTCATTGGCTGTGGTATAGAGAAGCTTCTCTTCCCCCTTGTCCACATAAAACCCTTCATTCAAATACTCCGTAATTGTATCATAATCGAAGTAGACGGCATCGTTCTTTACCACTGCCCTGTTGGAAATAAAATCATCCTGCAGAACAATGGCAAGCTCTCCCTCTCCCACTCCGTAATATTCATCTAAGTCTGCCGCTTCTTTTCCGTAACTATACTTGTCCCATATCTTCTTGCCAAAACCTACGACCGCAACAATCACAATCAGCACCAACGCCACTATAACCGGTATTATCTTTTTCTTCATTCCGTGCTTCACCCTCTTTTCATGATGTACCTGCTTCTACGTAACATGAAGTGATTATATCATGAAATTCCTTCTACGTCATTACCTAATTTAAGATAAGTTTCAGTTTTTGAGACAGGCCGTAACAGCTCAGACAAGCCGCAGAACTGTTACGGGAATGCATGTGCATTTTCTGGCCTGTCAAAAAAAACATATCAAAATACGTGTATCCGGCATACACTGCATATATACTGCCCTTCAAACAGCCATGGCATTCATATGACGGCGGCGTATCCGGCATACACTGCATATATACTGCTGTCCGCAGCATGAGAGGCAATCCCTGAGTTCAGCAGACAGCAATATATATTTATTACCAGCGCGTCACCTTATCAAAGCGTACCTGTTCAATCATGCCTGAAGCATCCAGCACATAATCCGCCATGTAAGGGCTGTTTTCATGTACTGCCTTAGAAACTGCCTCCACAGGAAGCACTGCCTGTCCGTCTACAAAAAGCTTCACACCGCTTTGGCTCATTTGTTCCAGACACAGAAGCATGTGCTCTCTTGCAGCTTCCATTTCTTCTTTGCTGATTATCTCTCTTCTCTCATCATACAAATGTATTCCTCCTTACTGTTTTTCCCAACCAAAAGTCTCTGTTATGATTGTGATGAATCATTCAGGGAACCATCCTTCTTCAGGTAAATGCCTTCAGCAGTACGTTATTATGGTATGGTAAAAATTACCATTGCATAAAAAGACAAAAATGAATTATAATTGTGAAAGTATTAGTTGACATACTATGACCAAGCAAAGTGCGAATTCCTGCACAATAACTTGTAAGACATCCTCAGACTATGCCGTTTTTCCCGATTCGGCATATAATGCGATATATTCATTAGAAATATACAAGGATGAAACGGAACGACCTGTTCCAATAAAACAGTTACTCAACCTGAACCAAGACTGCTGCCCCCTTCCCCGTACAGAGTACCAAAGGCATTTACAGACTTTATTATAACCTAACTGGATTGTTTTGGCAAGTAAAACATTAAAAATTATTAAACTCAATATTCTCTCTTGACGAAAGGGTGCCGAAAGTATATTATGACAACAAGGCAACAATAATACCAGAAAGAAGAAATGGCTGAAGTTACAGACATAGCGAACAATCCTGTACTGCTGGCAGGATTGCTGCACAATACTATACCATGCAGAAAGGTAAGGTTATTCTATGAAATTAGTTAAAATTAATGAAAACCAGATTCGCTGCACCCTGACCAGAGAAGATCTGGCCAGCCGCGAACTGAAGATAAACGAACTGGCCTACGGAACCGAAAAAGCCAAGACCTTATTTCGTGATATGATGCGGCAGGCGAATTACGAATTCGGCTTTGAAGCCGAGGATATCCCTCTTATGATAGAAGCGATTCCTCTGAATGCCGAATGTATCGTTTTAATCATAACCAAAGTGGAAAATCCTGAAGAACTGGATACTCGTTTTTCCAGGTTTGCGCCATCCGTGACAGATGACTATGATGATTCGGAATTCGATTCAAACGAAATGTTCGATTTGTTCCGTCAATTACAGACAGAATCGGACGCAGACAGCCTCCAATCCGAAGATCCACAAGATGAAAATGACACGGATAACCGGCTTCGGACCAGAGTTTTTCTCATAAGGTCCCTCCAGGAAGTGATGAACGCCGCTGCCGTTATCTCCGGCAATTACCACGGCCTCAGTACTCTATATAAGAACGAAGCAAAAATCGGCGGCTCTGATAAAAGTAATGAATATCTGCTGCTGCTGACACAAGGCGACGAAAATAATGAGACTTTTGACAGGGCATGTAATATCGTTTCGGAATATGGCGCTCTGCAGCGCTCCTTCACTGCCGGAAACGCTTATCTTGCAGAACATTATGAAGCCTTGATCCAGGACAATGCAGTGCAGGTTCTGGGGTGCCGCGGACCGCAGCATTCCGGAGAAACGCAATAGAGAAACGCAATGGAATGAACAGAATCCCTCTGCCGCCCTGAAATAAGGGTGCAGAGGGATTCTAAACCGATTGCAGATTCATCATAGTAATTTAAATCGTTATCATTCCTATCGTTACATCCAGGCAGTACGAATCACTTTAAATGAAAAGCTCTGCAGACCCGGCCTACAGTTCCTCGATCGCTTTCATCAGGGCATCAATGTCAATTCCATGTACTTCTGCCGCTTCCTCCAGCGATTCTCCCTGTGCAGAAGGACATCCCAGGCAATGCATGCCTGCATCCATCAGAACAGGTGCCACATCCGGGTTTGTCCGCAGGATTTCACCAATTGTCATTTCCTTCGTTATACCAGTCATCTTTCTCTCCTTTCCGGTGCCTTTTTCATTTGCTGCTCACTTTCCGGCGCCCGCATAACCAGTATATATCTTTCCCCAAAATATGACAAGTAATTCTATTTATTAAATTCTTCCAAAAAAACAACAAAACCTTTGTAAAACGTTGTAAATATCAGCTATTGTACCAAAAAAAGTACACTCTTCCACCTTGATTTTTTGCGGCATTTTTCATATAATAAGCTTAAGGATTCAAAGCCAATTCAAATTTTACAGGAGGTTATTACGAAATGAGACCAGAATGGACAGATTTTGTAGCAGGCAAATGGGATAAAGAAATCAATGTGCGTGATTTCATCCAGAAGAATTATCATCCTTATGACGGTGATGAGAGCTTCCTTGCCCAGGCTACACAGAACACAAAGGATTTGTGGGCACAGGTACTTGATCTGCAGAAGCAGGAGAGAGAAGCGGGCGGTGTCCTTGATATGGATACCAAGGTTGTATCTACCATTACTTCTCATGGCCCCGGATACCTTGACAAAAACAAAGAAACCATCGTAGGTTTCCAGACCGACAAGCCTTTCAAGAGATCTCTGCAGCCTTACGGCGGTATCCGCATGGCAGAGAAGGCTTGTTCCGACAACGGCTATGAAGTTGATCCTGAGATTTCCGAGTTCTTCTCTACTCACAGGAAAACACATAATGCAGGTTGTTTTGATGCATACAATCAGGAAATGAGAGCCTGCCGTTCTTCTCATATCATTACTGGTCTTCCTGACGCTTACGGCCGTGGACGTATCATCGGCGATTACAGACGTGTTGCTCTGTACGGCATCGACAGATTGATTGAGGACAAGCAGGCACAGAAGGATTCTACCGGACGTGTTATGACTGATGATGTAATCCGTCTTCGCGAAGAGCTCTCCGAGCAGATGACCGCATTAAAGCTGATGAAAGAAATGGCTGCTTCTTACGGCTGCGATATCTCCAAGCCCGCTGCAAACGTGCAGGAAGCTATTCAATGGACTTATTTCGGATACCTTTGCTCAGTGAAGGAGCAGAACGGTGCTGCTATGTCCCTTGGACGTACTTCTACCTTCCTTGACTGCTATGCAGAGAGAGATTTGAAGAACGGTACTTTCACCGAGGAGCAGATTCAGGAATTCATTGACCACTTTATCATGAAGCTGCGTCTGATCAAATTTGCACGTACACCTGAATACAACCAGATTTTCGCCGGCGATCCCGTTTGGGTTACAGAGTCCCTTGGCGGTGTTGGTGTAGACGGCAGACCTATGGTAACAAAGATGAGCTTCCGTTATCTGCATACACTTACCAACCTTGGTCCTTCTCCTGAACCTAACCTGACTGTACTGTGGTCTACCAGGCTTCCGGAAAGCTGGAAGAGATACTGTGCAAAGATGTCCATCCAGACTTCTTCCATCCAGTACGAGAATGATGATCTGATGAGAGTAACACATGGTGATGACTATGGCATCGCCTGCTGTGTATCTTCCATGGTAATCGGCAAGGAAATGCAGTTCTTCGGCGCACGTGCAAATGTTGCAAAATGTCTGCTGTATGCTTTGAACGGCGGTGTGGATGAAGTTACCAAGAAGCAGGTAGGTCCTAAATATCGTCCTGTGACAGGTGATGTGCTTGACTATGATGATGTTTGGAGCAAGTTCATCGACATGCTGGAGTGGCAGGCAGATGTATATGTAAATACCTTGAACATTATCCACTATATGCATGACAAATACTGCTATGAGAGAGCAGAGATGGCTCTTCACGACAGAGATGTAAAGCGTTATTTTGCAACCGGCGTGGCTGGTCTGTCCATCGTTGCCGACTCTCTGTCTGCTATCAAGTATGCAAAGGTTGAGCCTGTCCGTGATGAAGACGGCATTATTGTAGATTTCAAGACCACAGGCGAATTCCCTAAGTATGGTAATGATGATGATCGTGTAGACGATATTGCTCAGGAAGTGGTTCACAAATTCATGACCGCAATCAGAAGACATCACACCTACAGAAACGGTGTGCCTACCACTTCTATCCTGACCATTACCTCCAATGTTACCTATGGCAAGGCTACGGGCAACACCCCTGACGGACGTAAGAAGGGTCAGCCGTTTGCACCGGGTGCAAACCCCATGCATGGCCGTGATACTCATGGTGCGGTAGCATCTCTGTCTTCCGTATCCAAGCTTCCTTTCAACGATGCACAGGACGGTATCTCCAATACCTTTACTATTATCCCCGGCGCATTGGGCAAGGAAGATAAAGTGTTCTCCGGTGACATCGAGCTGGATTTGAAGTAAAGTGACGAACACTTCGTGTTCTCCGGCGACATCGAGCTGGATTTGAAGTAAAGTGACATCGAGCACTACGCACGTTATGTAACGGCAATTGGTTGAGGCAGACAAGGAGGCACTATGGACGAAAAGAAAATGATTGACGACCTTGTAAACATGCTGGATTCCGGAATGGCGGAAGGTGTGGGCCATGTAAATGTGGATTGCGACCAGCAGGTTCAGGAGTCAAAAAACGTTCAGACAATGGGCTGTACGGATTGTTCCAGGACACCGTTGGCTTGCAGTGTACCCACGCTTGAACAGGGATTGGATGATTTTAAATAATTCATTTTGCAATCATTATTGTTTCATATCATATATTTAATAAAACGGCATTTCGCCCTGACAGCGCTTGTATTATGTAAGCAAAAAGGGTGAATGCCGGATCAGAACAGGAGGAAACTAATTATGGCAACAAATTCTGCACAGGTTGATAACCTTGTTAATTTACTTGATGGTTATGCTACGAAGGGCGGCCATCACCTGAATGTAAACGTATTGAACAGAGATACTCTGCTGGATGCACAGAAACATCCTGAGAACTATCCTCAGCTGACCATCCGTGTTTCAGGATATGCAGTAAACTTCATTAAGCTGACCCCGGAACAGCAGGCTGATGTTATCTCTCGTACCTTCCATGAGGCAATCTAATCTTACGATTTGCCATTAGAGTCAAGTTTAGCCCTGGGAAATTCTGCACTTAAGACATTTTTTCCCGGCGAATCTTCCTCTGGCAGACCGAAACGGATTGTCCTCGGCACAGAGTAATCATTACTACCCGAATAAGACCCGGAAAGCGGCATCAGCGCTCCTTCCGGGTTTTTGAACCAACTGTATTTTTGATATATTCAATATAGAAAGTGATGGTGCATCTTATGCAGGGAAGAATTCACTCATTGGAAAGCTTTGGAACCGTTGACGGCCCAGGCACACGTTTTGTTGTCTTTGTACAGGGTTGTCCTATGCGCTGTGCTTACTGCCATAATCCTGACACATGGGAAATGAATGGCGGTACTTTGATGGAGCCTGCCGAAATCATTGAGCAATACGAGAAAAACCGTCCATTTTATGCAAACGGCGGCGGCCTGACCGTAACAGGAGGGGAACCCCTGATGCAGCCGGACTTTTTAATCGAATTATTCACTCTTGCAAAAGAGAAAAATATCCATACCTGCATAGACAGTTCGGGTATCGCCTTCAACCCCAGGAGCGAAGCTTTCATGACGAAATTGGATAGGCTTATGAGTCTGACAGATCTGGTTATGCTTGATATAAAGCACATTGATCCAGAAAAGCATAAAGAACTCACACTCCAGCCCAACGAGAATATCCTGAAATTTGCCGCTTACCTTAATGAGAAGCATGTAGATATGTGGATACGCCATGTAGTGGTTCCCGGTATCACGGATGATGATAAATATTTATTTGATCTGGGGTATTTTATCGGTCAGTTTGGCAACCTCAAAGCGTTGGATGTACTTCCCTACCACACAATGGGCGAGAAAAAATACGAAAGCCTTGGGATGGAATATAAACTGAAAGGTGTGCCTCCCATGAACCAGGATAAGCTTCTTGAGAAAAAGAAAGTTATCCTTGAGGGTCTCAAAAAGAGACGTGCTGAAGCTGTTTAGTCTGCTTTATGGTACATTTGTTAAAATCTTAAACGAAACGGAAATAAACCGTAGAATGAAGGAGGATTATTATTATGGCATATGCAATTGGTGATTCCTGTGTATCCTGTGGTGCTTGTGAAGCACAGTGCCCTGTTGGCGCTATCAGCATGGGGGACGGCAAGTTTGAAATAGATGCTGACAAGTGCATTGATTGTGGTTCCTGTGCAAGCCAGTGCCCCGTCGGCGCAATTGAGCAGGCATAATACATTGGCGCTTCTTCAAAAGAAGCGCCTTTTCTTTTTGACCAGCGGAGCTGACTGTTCTTCCTGAAGGGTGTTATTCTGATTGTCTGCGCCCTGCTTCCACTTACTCTTCTCCCCCCGGTTCCATCCTCTCTTCTCTCGCTCTTTTGTTTCACCGGCATTTTGATTAGTTTCTCCTGTATCTTTATTCCATTTGTCCAATTCTTCTATATCACTGTTTCTGCCATCCTGTCCTTCCATCTCCCATTCCTTTTCGTCACTTTCAACTGCCTTATTTTCCTTGCTCCCCTTTCTATCCTGGAGTTCTCTGTGCTGTTCTTTGTCAGGCTTCATTTTCCTAAGCCGACGGCTCTTTTTACGAATGAGCTCGTCCATTTTCCTATAGTGCTCTTCACTCCTCTCTTCCATCATCCTGTCTCTGGCATCTTCGCGCTCTTCCTGCATGCGGAACTGATAATCAAGTTCTTTTACCACACTATCCCGAATTTCGCGGCAGAGCTCTATGTTATTCTCCTGAAGCGTTTGACGTATCAATTGTTGAAGCAGCCATTGAAGTCTTCTTGACTTGTCTTCTCTGGATTCCTGAATTACCGGCTCCTTATCCTGAGCAGAAATAATATCAATTGCCAATTCTCCGGATTCTTCTGACATTCTTGCGCCTGCATTCCGCCCCCTGGCCATGCCTGACGGCAGATTCACTGCCTCCGAGTTCCTGATTTGCGGCATACCATTTTGCGGCATTCTTAACTGCGGATTCCTTCCCTCAGGCATGTCTCCCATCCTTGACTGCACATTCCTTCCCTCAGGCATGCTCCCCATTCTTGGCTGTACATTCCTTCCCTCAGGCATGCTCCCCGTCCTTGGCTGTACATTCCTTCTCTCAGGCATGCTCCCCATCCTTGGCTGCACATTTCTTCCCTCCGCCATTCCTCCCTGGGGCATCCTGGACTGCACATTTCTGCCTTCCGGCATATCATCCGGCGGATTCCTTTCCTCCGGCATGCTGCTCCGGCCTGTTCTTCTATCAGGCATTATTTCATTCCGATCCATCTCTATTTCGGACATGGGAGACTGGGGCTGATATATGGCTGAATCCTCTATCCCTGCATCAGAAAATTCCGCTTCCGGATCTGGTTCTGCCTGATTCCGCCGTGTGGTTCTGTCTATTCCTGTTTCTTCCATGGACAGCACATCCAGTTTTCCATCCCTCAATATCATTTTGATTGCCTTCAATTGTAATCCCCTTTCTTTCATACTCTTAATCTGCTTAAACCTTTCCACATCCTCTTCTGTATAGTATCGATGTCCCAATTCATTTCTCTTAATGGGTAAATGCAGCTCTTCCTCCCAATAACGAAGTACATGACTCTCTACTTTGACCTCTTTTGCAGCGTCCGAAATGAATAAATAATCGCCCATTTTTTCTCCTTTCTTCTCATACCATCGGATAATGTAATCTATTAATCATACAAAAAGAGAATGAGTATCTCTCCCATTCTCTTCTGTAAATAGTGCACACTTATATTATACTCACGAGCGGTATAATCTGCCGTCGGCTCATAGCTTCTGCCGCTTGTGAGTCGTGTGGTATGGCAAATTTCAGTGACCGCCGTATAAACTATGAAAACTACATCTGTCTGCCCTCCGGCTCCAAATTGGCAAATTTCGTATATTCCGGCAGCCAGGCCAGTTCCACTGTACCAATAGGTCCGTTTCTCTGCTTTGCAATAATAATCTCTGAGATTCCTTTCCTGTCAGTATCATGATTATAATAATCGTCTCGATAAATAAACATCACTACATCCGCATCCTGCTCAATTGCCCCGGACTCACGTAAATCCGATAACATAGGGCGGTGATCCGGCCTCTGCTCTACGGCACGGGAAAGCTGCGACAATGCCAGCACTGGTACCCCTAACTCCCTGGCCACAGACTTCAAGGAACGTGAAATATCCGAAATTTCCTGCTGCCTGGAATCCCCTTTGCCGCTCCCTGACATCAGCTGCAGATAATCAATCATTATCATTGCCAGATTATGTTCCAGTTTGTATTTACGGCATTTGGAGCGAAGTTCTGCAATACTGATACCCGGAGTATCATCAATAATCAGATTGGATTTCCCTATGACTCCTGCACTTTCAATCAATCGTTCCCATTCCTGGTCATTTAACTGGCCTGTCCGAAGCTTTTGCGCATCCACGCTGGATTCCAAAGAGAACATTCGATTCACCAGCTGCTCTTTGCTCATCTCCAGGCTGAATATGGCCACTGTATAATTCTTTTTGAACGCCACATATTGAGCAATATTCAATGCAAATGCAGTCT
Source organism: uncultured Acetatifactor sp. (assembly GCA_910584435.1). Lineage (GTDB taxonomy): Bacteria > Bacillota > Clostridia > Lachnospirales > Lachnospiraceae > Acetatifactor. The sequence goes on along the minus strand of CAJUAP010000069.1, from coordinate 5,965 downwards.
TGCCCATGGAAGGTCGTGCCGCAATCAGCACCAGATCTGACGGCTGCATCCCCGCCGTCCGGTAATCCAAATCCAGAAAACCGGTAGGTATCCCCGTGACGCTTCCTCTGTTTTTGGCAGCCGCTTCAATTCTGTCCATAGCATTCATGACCACCTGGCGGATCGGCACATAATCATCCGTACTGCGCTTTTGTACCAGCTGGAACACCCGCTTCTCCGTATCTTCCAATATGTTTTCCAGGCTCTCATTGCCGGCATAGCATGTATTTGCAATGTCTTCATTTAAGCGTATCAGCTTCCGAAGCAGTGACTTCTCTGCCACAATATTGGCATAATACTTGATATTAGCGGAAGTGGGAACTGCCGTGATTAACTCCCCTACAAATTCCAGATTACTGACTTCCGGCGGCACGTCCTTTTCCCGCAGCCGATTCTGCAAGGTAACTAAATCCACAGGGCTTCCCGCATTATTTAATTCGCACATGGTTTCAAACAGAATCCCATACTGCTTATTGTAGAAATCTTCCTGTGTAATCAATTCGGAAGCTACCACAATTGCTTCTCTGTCTATCATCATAGAACCGATGACCGACTGCTCCGCTTCTATGCTATGAGGCAATATTCTTTTCAGTACATTTTCTTCCATCAGTTCACCCCGCGGCATGAATTTCCATCATACATACTAAGCTTCTGTGACTTTTACCAATATCTTTCCTGTTACCTGCGGATGGAGCTTAATAGAAACTTCATATGCGCCAAAGCTCTTAATATTATCGGTCAGCTGAATCTTTTTCTTATCCAATACAATCCCATGCTGCTCCTGGCAGGCTGCGGCAATTTCCTTGCTTGACACAGAGCCAAACGCTCTCCCGCCTTCTCCCGCTTTCATCTTGACAATGATCTGTTTTGCCTCCAATTCCGCCGCCAGCGCTTTTGCCGCATCCAATTGTTCTTTTGCTATTTTTTCTTCATTCGCCTTATGAAGCTTCAGGTCATTCATATTCTTCGCACTGGCTTCCACACCTATCTTCCTGGGAAGAATATAATTTCTTGCATACCCCTCGCTGGCCTCTATAATATCACCTTTTTTGCCTAACTTTTTCTCATCCTTCAATAATATAATCTTCATCGTCTAACCCTTTCTATTCATATCATCCTGAAATTCCCCGGATATTCCTATCCTGAATCATCAATGCTTCCGCCTGAATTATTCTGATTCCCTGTACAGCATATGTATCATATCATCTGTAAATTCGGCGGCCTATTTGAATTGTTACTATCATCCTGCTCATATTTCGTGGTTTTCCAGCATACTATCTATGGTACGCTTTAATACGCCCATTGCCTCAATAATACCGACGCCTTCCATCTGGCACGCCGCAGTGCTTAAGTGTCCGCCGCCGCCCATACGTTCCATAATAATCTGCACATTGACTTCATCAATGGAGCGGGCGCTGATATAGATTTTCCCCTGGTAATCCGTCAGAACGAAGCTTGCCTTTACACCTTTGATATTCAGCAGCTCATTCGCCGCCTGAGCGCCGATAATGGTAGGACTGGGCAAATCCTCCGCTGTACAGATAGAAATGGCAAAGGACTGTTTATATATCTCCGCCTGGCTGACAGCATCCGCCTTGGCCTTATACTCCGTGGCATCTTCCCGGAACAATTTGCGCACCCGTGTCACATCCGCTCCGTTGCGCCGCAGAAAGGCTGCCGCTTCAAATGTACGCACACCTGTCTTCACCATAAAATTGTTCGTATCAATTATGATACCTGCATACAGACAATCCGCTTCTTCCGATCTCATTTTAATATTGTCGTAAGTGTATTGCAGCACTTCCGAAACCATTTCACATGCGGAAGAAGCGTATGGCTCCACATAGGAAAGGGTGGCATTTTCTATGGTTTCCGTCCCCTGCCTGTGATGATCCAGCACCACCACCGATTTACAGAAACGAAGCAGATCCGGACACTCTGTAATAGAGGGCTTGTTCACATCCACTACCACAAGGACTGTATTATTGCCGGCCGTTTCAATGGCCTGCTGGCTGCCGATGATCATATCCTCCTCGTATTCGGGATTATTTCTGAATAAATCCACCATGGGCTGAATGGCCGGAATTGCATCATTGAGAACAATGTGTGCCTTGCGGCCCAATGTCAATGCAATGCGGTAAATACCCACTGCCGCCCCAAAGCTGTCCGCGTCAGGCATTCTATGCCCCATAACCAGCACATGATCTTTGCCGGTAATGATTTCCCTGAGGGCATGTGCCTTCACCCTTGCCTTCACCCTGGTATTCTTCTCCACCTGCTGGCTCTTACCGCCATAATAGGTAATGCTGTCGGGCGTCTTAATCACCGCCTGATCACCGCCCCTCCCAAGTGCCAGATCAATGGCATTACGGGAGAATTCATAATTCTGCGCGTAGGTCAGCCCATCCAGTCCCACGCCGATGCTGATGGTCACCGCCATCTCGTTTCCGATATTAACCGTTTTTACTTCTTCCAACAGATCAAATCGTGATTCCTGCAGCTGTGCAATTGCCCGTTTACGCATAATGACCAGATACTTGTCCTTTTCCAGCTTCTTACAGATACCGTCATATGCAGAAATATATTTATTCACCTTTCTGTCAATCAGGGCAATCAGCAGAGAGCGCCTTACCTCTTCCACCCCCTCCAATGCCTCATCGTAATTATCAAGATAAACCATTCCCACTGCCAGGCTCTGATCATCCACCTCCTGCAGTGCAATATGCAATGCCGTTTCGTCATAGAGATACACTGCAATCAGATAGCCTTCATACCCTTCCGCATCAATCATCTCGCTGTGTTCCGCCATATCCTTCAGGGAAATCTTCCTGAACTTTGCTACGAACTCATTTCCCTCATATTCCAAATCATATTGCGCCTCGTCCACACCGCTGTCATCAGGAAGCCGGTCCCTGGTAATTGTAGGGAAAAGTGCAGTAATGGATTTCTTATAACCCTTGGGTTGATGAATCAGCGTTTCAAAAGCTATATTGGTCCAGATTACCTTACCGTTATCATCCAGCAGCGCATAGGGCAGATCCATGTCCCTCAGCAATTTGCGCTGAATCTGTCCGTACTCCGTGGCAAAACTGATAAGCTCGTTCATGATAACAGGTTTATTATAAAAATACAGAGATAGCGTAATTCCAAAATAAACGACAATAAATGCGGCCAGTAATGCTCCCGCACGTATATCAATCAGAAACATTGCAACATCCACAGCACAAAGAAGTACACCTAAATAGATACAGAATTGTATGTATGTCCTGATATGGCCTTTTAATTTGATTCTCTTTTTCATATGAATACCTCACATGCTCTTCTTTACTTGCATGTCTTTCATGTGCCGAATGCACCCTTACGTTATATTCTACCATATTTCTACGTACTATGCCACAATTTAATTTGTTGAAATCAAAAATGTTCTGTCGAATCGCAACAGTTCTGACAGCCCTGCCGCGAAGTCAGAACTGCTCTCCAAAGGCTGTGTGCCGCCTTGCAATTATTGCGAGACATGCATGTGCCAAAACGCATTCTTTTCCGTTTTGTGTGCATTCACGCAACAGTCCGCTGCCCTGTCCGAACTGCTGCATCAGATATAAGAAAAGCCGACTACCTTCTCAGATAGTCAGCCTTTTCATATCTTATGTTTTAATCCTGTACATAAGGCATAAGCGCAACATGGCGCGCTCTCTTAATAGCTGCTGTCAGCGCCCTCTGATGCTTTGCACAATTACCTGTGATACGGCGGGGCAGAATCTTACCCCTCTCGGAAACATATCTCTTCAGCTTATTGGTATCCTTGTAATCAATTACATTATCTTTGCCGCAGAATACACATACCTTTTTCCTTCTGCGGACACCGCCCTTTTTCCTAACCGGGGCATCGGATGATTTGTCTGCTTTATTATAAGCCATTTCACTGCCTCCTATCTATTTTACATAATCAAACTTCCCGTCCTGCCGCTAAGAGGGACGAAGCCAATTCCACCTCTTCCGGGCAGCACGGACTTAGTTAAACGGTAATTCTTCTTCGATTCCGTCCGGAATGTTCATGAAGCCGTCACCCGCACCGGAAGCTGCAGGCGGATTATAACCTCCGCCATTATAGCCGCCTCCATTGTTATAGCTTCCTCCGTTATTATAGTTATCCCCGCCTCCGCCGGATGCATTCTTACTCTCGGCAAATTCAATCTCGTCTACCATAATACGGACACTGTATACCATCTGACCATCCTTATTGGTATAATTATCATTCTGCACTCTGCCGCACAAAACAATCTTCGTACCCTTATGCAGATATTTCTCAATAAACTCTGCCTGCTTGCCAAATGCAGTACAGTTAAAGAAATCCGCATCAGGGTCACCGTCACGCTTAAACCGCCTGTCAACGGCCACCGAAAAACGGGCTACCGAAGTCTGGCTTGCGCCCTGTGAATATCTGACTTCAGGATCTCTGGTCAAACGTCCCATAAGAATTACTTTATTCATACTATACTCTCGCTTTCTAATTAAGCCTCGTCTTGTCTGACAATCAAGTATCTGATGACGTTGTCCATAATGCTTACACGGCTCTCAATCTCTGCAGGAGCAGTGCTTTCAGCGTCAAACCTGATGAAATAGTAGAAAGCTTCCTTCATCTTCTGGATCTCGTAAGCAAGTCTCTTCTTGCCCCAATCATCCACTTCTGTGATGGTGCCGCCGAATCTCTCGATCAAAGCCTTGCACTTATCAACAACGGCATTTCTTTCTTCATCTTCAATCTTAGCGGACACAACTACGGCTAATTCATACTTGTTCATGCTTGTTACCTCCTTTTGGTCTCTGGCCCACATTCCATGTGAGCAAGGAATTTGATTCATCACAATTAACTATGATATCATAAATCTGCCGGTATTACAAGAGGACAAATGAAATTTTTCTACTTTCTCGTCATTGATAATCTTATTCAAAAGTACAATCTCCCTTGGGATCAATCAGATAACTGAAGTCCTGCAGCGCTAATGTCTGTACCAGGTACTTTGGAATCTCCGTTTTCTTTTTAGCCATTTTGGACCTTCCTTTCTTGAAATGTGCGGCCTATGTACCTACACTCCCTTTTTATCAGAAAGTCCCAATTTAATCAAAGATACGGCCAGCGTAAAGCAAAGAGCGAGACATCCTTGCCTCGCTCTTTCTGTGTTTTCTGTTTTATCTTATACAGCATCCCATTGGGCAAATGCACCGCCCATAGCTCTCACAAGCTGATCTGGCCTATTGTATTTGACCTTGGCGTAAATGTCCATAGTGATTTTACTGTTTTCATGGCCTGCCAGGTATTGGACCGTTTTGGGGTCCACCGATGAATGAATCAGATTTGTGATATAAGTATGTCGTAGCTGGTGCGGCGTCACTTCAAAATCCAGGCTGTAAACTACTCTGCCATTATGGGCCGCTTTTTCTCCGAGAACCGGTGTAACCGTATGCTTTACGCGCTTTCCATCTTCATACCGATAATAGGCGCGTTCCTTGACCGTTCTTGTAACGATATACTGCCAAAGCCGTTTGAACTGCGTATAGGACAACGGTTCACCATCTCGATTGGCAACCACATAATCCGAAACCGAAGCTGCCCTCCTGTAGCAGCATCCCTTTCATTTTGTCCATACACAGCGTCGCGCCCCGTTGCTTGGCCTCCTGTTCGTAGTCCTCTTTATCATGGCAGGACACCAGAATAAAAGGCAGCTCCTTGTCTGCGGCCCGCACCTCGTCCAGAAAGTCCATGCCGGAACCGTCCGGCAGGTCGAGATCACTTATTACTCGTTACCCTTCTTACAGCTAAAGCACGTCCATAAAAAGAGTGTGTGAGCAGCCACTGCAAAGATTTCACCCTGCCTGTCCTGCCCTGTTGATGAGCCTTTACGATACGCATTTGCAGTTTTTTAAC
>CAJUAP010000068.1 GCA_910584435.1 uncultured Acetatifactor sp. | reverse complement strand
CTCAACCTTCTTTCTTGGAATTCCCTATACTTGAATTATACAGGAAGCTCCTTTGCAATATACTGCAGACCCATAAGATACGGGATTTTTAATTCCCCGTTTGTCAGATGGAGGATTTTTTCGGTGTATGGATATAATAGTCATATCTGCATAAAATCTGTTCAATCTCGTTAAATTTATCCAGCAGCCTTGTATCCTTCATAGCATTTTGTCCTTCTTTCGGAAAAGAAAATTGCCTGGGCTGTTAGGCCCAGGCATCACTTTTCTTTTTGAATTGCAATTCACGCTCATTGAACTATTAAAGTTCAATATGTTTGGGAGCAGTCCGATGATAATTCCAAAAGCAGAGAGCTCCTTTGTATTTCTATTGCCCACATAGCCGGGACGGGCAGCTCCTCTCTGTCGCCGCAAAAGCACTGAAGCTTTTCATTACCTATAATTATCATGCCTCTGCCGCATTGTCAATTGCTTTCCTGCTTTTTTCCGCCATTCGCCATTTTCTGGTTACTTATGGCAGACAGTCAGATGCCCTTGGCTTTTCTCTTCAAATAATGCGATATCAGCAGACTGCATACAATTCCCACACCACCGATAAACATTGTCCTAGCTGTCATAGACAGCAATGCCCATGTTATCGTTTCTATTGTATCTATTCTTACGAGCAGGAACACATACTGAAATAACAAAAAGGTATCAGCCACCAGAAGGCATATCAGCCAGTTACCCTCCTTACCATATTTAAAGATACGGAATATTACATATGCCAGAAATATCATGCATATGGCAAATCCTATGATAACCTGCCCCTCCACAACAGGACCAATTTCTTCTAATTTCTTTCCCAAAAAGCTTTCCTTTCCGGCCTGCATCATTTTTACTATACCCACATCCAGCATAAAAATGTAAGCGCAGACGGAACATGATACAACGCCTATGACCCATACCGCTATCCGGGATATTTTCCTCTCCTGCAGATGCTCTCTGCTGCCTGATTCCTCTTTTGCCCCGGCGCCCATTCCCTTTCCGCGGTATACTGCCCTTCCGGTATAGCCCGCGCCGGATATAAGCACTAATATCATGCATACAATCAACATCACCGTATATCCTGAATCTGATAAAACATTTTCCTTGAAAACAAATAAATTCAGCCCCAGACACACTACCAGAAACAGCATCAACCCACAGCAGACCAATCCTTTTAGCTGCCCGATCTGTTTTATTTTTTTCAGTCCGTCCAATTCCTTCTGTTCCATCTTTTCTCTTGACAGCGCATGATTCCTGCCAAGTCCCACCATCTGCTGACATTCTCTGCAGCTTCTGATATGCTCTTCCACACATTTCCTGGTGGCCTCCGAACATATCTGATCCACATATGATGGTATTAAATCCTGAATAATATCACATTTCATCTGTTCCATGCCAGACCTCCTTCATCAATATCAATTTCCCACGGTAAAAGGTTACTCTCGCCCAATTCTCACTCCTTCCAAGCACCTCCCCAATCTCTCTATAGGACAGATCGCCAAGTACTCTCAGTTCTATTACCTTTTTCATATCCACAGGAAGAGATTGTAATTTATCCCAAACATCCATAAGTTCAATCCTTGCAATTGCCTGCTGTTCCGTATCATTGGAAGCTTCCAGTTCTTCTTCCAATTCTTCCAGTCTGGCGCGGTTGTTTTTCTCCCAATGCTGGTACAGCAGATGTTTCGCAATCTGGCACAGCCAGGTAGATATCTTACAGCCGGCATTGTATGAATCAATTGCTTCCAGTGCCCTTAAAAATGTCTCCTGCATTAAGTCCTCTGACAGTTCCGCATCCCTGCATCTTACATACAGAAAGTGAAATACAATCTGGGAATATCTTTCATATATTTCATCCATATGTCACCTCCTCATTATCGTTCTGCCTTCCTGCCTTACCCTCATACTATTCCTGCACCGCCTTTACCCTCATACCATTCCTGCACCTCCTTTACTCTCATACCATTCCTGCGCCTCCTTTACCCTCCATACTATTCCTGCGCCTCCTTTACTCTCATACCATTCCTGCACCTCCTTCTTTTCATTCCGTATCTGCCCTCCAGGTACCATGGCCGGCAGAATAATTCATATCCTCTATTTAAATTTTCTATTTTGAAGTTCACCAGTGTCTTCTACACCTTTAATCCGTTTCAACAGCGTTTCGTTACAATTTTTTTAGATTCTTCAAGGGATGCATTAAAAAAGAGCATACAGAGAATCCTCCATATGCCCCATGTTGACGGCAGGGTATGCGTTTCCTAAGTTGTCTGCTGCTTTATTGGTGCTCTTTACAGCTTAATTTTGTAATCTCCAGCTTGAACACGGCAACCGCATCCACCATTTTTTCATCAAAATTCCAATTTTTCTGCTCTGCGTTATGTTCCATTATCAGCAAAAGGCCCTTCTTCTTTTCCTCAATTTCTGATACTATGCTGACAATACCATTGCCAATGATACTCTGGAAACGTGCAGAATAACCACAGGCAAGTTCCGCTCCGCACACAGCATAATTTGTGTCCATCTCAAATCCTGCCATGGGATTCCTTCTGATTAATTCCATCTTTCGTCCTTCTTTTGCTCCATGAAAGTAAAAAACATAAGCACCATCCTTTACCTCATATCCAAAATTCAGTGGAACAATATATACCTCGCCGTTGTCGTAAAAACCAATTCTGCAGCAGGTACACCTGCTTATGATATGTTTAATTCTCTCAATATCTGTCACTTCCCTGTCTTTTCTTCTCATAAAATCCCCTTAAACCAATGTTATTTTGCGGCAGCTCCTTAGTATCAGCTTGTATTCTTACTCACCCATTTTCCTCAGGATACGCCGTATGTTCTTCAATATCTCTTTTGTATCATACCATTATTCTTATCAATAATCAATGTTTTGATTTGCATTGGCGTGTGTATTTCAGCAGAACCTTTATAATTGTCTTGAATCCAGAAAAAGGGTTCGAATATTCTTTTACTTTTATCTTCCGTATGCTATAATTTCTATAAATCGGCTGATTTTGTTCATACAGGCTCTATTGTGCATGTGACAGGTTTTGCAGGTCTCGCAATAATTGCAAGGCGGCACGCTGACTTTAGCGCGCAATTTTGACTTCGCGGCAGGGGCTGTCTGAACTGTTACGGCCTTTCCATTTATGAACAAAAATATGTGCGAGAAGGGGTAGAATATGCGCAACCTGTGTAATGAAATAAAATGGTTTATGAAGCAAAAATACTATATGGCGGCACTGCTTCTTACCGGAATCTGTTCTTATGGTTTTGCAATCACACATCCGTCCATAGGAATCGATGACACTGCGGCATCACTCTATTTCTCAGAGGGGCTTGCAGTCGTCATGGGCAGATGGACCCTGTTTTTAATCAATAAAATCTTCCATCTCTCGGAGTTTACCCCTTTTATGCCTGAGCTGGCAGGGGTTCTCTGTCTGATGGCGGCCGCAATTCTATTTTCAATCCTTCTCAAACGGCTTTTGGGAGAAGATATCGGCATTGCCGGTTATACTATTTTCGCCTGTGTCTTTCTATCCAATCCTATCATCAGTGAAGTATATATTTATTATCTTCATAATGGAGTAGATTTGGGGTATATCGGAACTGCGGCAGCATTGCTTGCTTTTATGAAAGGCATGGACTGCAGAGGTAAAAAAGCATTAAAATATTGGGGCGGCAGCACTCTGCTTCTGCTGCTGTCCGTCGGCTGCTGTGAATCCTTTCTGCTTCTGTATGTTCTGGGAATCCTTGTGATATTATTCCTGCGCGGTATGACAGACGCAGATGATTTCAAGTCAATCTGCATTATAAAATATCTGTTCACCGGAGCTTTGTTATGCAGCATCTGTGTGTGCTTAAGAGAACTTGCCATTTTCCTGATAACAAGAATTTTCGGCCTGGAAGATATGGTGGGCTTGATGGCCAAACGAAGCATCTCGGAAATGCTGGTATTATTCGGCAGTAAAGAAGGGCTTCAGAATCTGATTATGCTTTTAAAACGATTCTGGCTTGTATATCATGTAAACGCTGTTTTGTATCCACCGGCTGCCATATACGAAACAGCAATTATCATACTTGCCATTCTCTCCGTTTATCTGGCATTCAAGAAGAAATCATTCTGGTATCCTGTACTGTTTGCAGGCATGTATATCACGCCGATGCTGTTGACCATTGTGGAAGCCCGTACCACATCCTATCGTTCCTGCCAGTTTCTTCCTTTCTTTGCGGCGCTTGGTATTTTCCTCTGTTACTGCCGGATAAGCAGATTGGGAAGGGACAAACACATTGGGAAATATCTGGGGATTGCATTTGCCTGCATTCTTGTATGGAATCAAATGTTTGATATGAACAAAAGCTTTTATACGGATTGGAAAAAATATGAACATACAAAGGATGTGCTGCTTGCTGCGGCACAGGAGGTAGAGAAAGTATATGGCAATAATATCCCTGTGATTTTTACCGGGCATTACAATGTTCCCCATATTTTACTGACAGATTATTATGTGGGTTATGGTTCGTGGCAGTATCGCTTCATATCGTCCGTCACAGATTGGATCGATCCCCATTTAAAGGAGAAATATCATAGCTCTTATGGTTACTGTTTCATTGGAGAAGCTAACTACCCCTTTATTCAATGGGCATTTGATGCATTTGATGATACCAACAGAGAAATGCTTGCCTTTCTGCGCATGCATGGGCATGAATTTGAACTGGTAACAGATCCTTCTCTGCTGGCGGAAGCAAGAGCGCTGGGCGATACATTGCCGGGTTTTCCATTGGAGGGTTCCATTGTTGAGCAGCAGGATTATATCCTTGTTCATTTTACAGCCGAACAATAGGATACCCTGAGATTACCTCTTTCACAAGTAATTGTGACAGCGCCTGATTGCGCCGTCTGCATAATATAAGTATCGGTTTGTTCCAATCGCTCCAGAAGCTCCTGATGGGGATGTCCATAGCGATTGTTTCTGCCGCAGGAAATTACTGTCAGCCTGGGGGATATCTGGCAGAGCAGCGCCTCAGAGGATGCATTACGGGAACCGTGATGCGCTGCTTTCAGCACAGTAATCTGCTGAATCTTCCTTGCCGCCAGTTCATCTAAAAGCGCCGCCTCTCCCCTTCCTTCCACATCTCCTGTCAAAAGCAGTGTCCACTGTGGAAATTCCACATAAAAGCACTCCGAATAGGCGTTGGCTTCACTGCTGCTGTATTCCGCGCCGGGATGCAGACAGGTAAATGCTGCACTGCCACAATTCCATGTATCTCCTGCTGCCAGATACCCAACCATAATATCACTTCCCTGTGCATTGGCCCTTTCTGCCGTCTGCAGCAGTTCACCGAACTGCTCTTCTCTTGCCTCCTTCTCTATGGCTGGCAGAAGCAGCTGTCTCACTGCAATTCCTTCTTCTGTACCTGACGAAAGCAATTCCAAAGCGCCGTTTACATGATCTGCATCCGGATGCGACAGAAATACCGCATCAATGACATGTATCCCGCAATATTTCAGATAGGGAATCAATACATATTTTCCAACACTGCTCCGGCTGCTGCTTCCACAGTCAAAAAGGTATGTCTGTCCCGAAGCTGTCCGAACCAAAATGCAATCCCCCTGCCCCACATCCAGAAATGTAACACAATCCGTTCTCGCCGGTCCGATACCCATTAACAATACGGCTGCACATAATACCAATGTACTGATGAAGGTCATCGCCTCGCATCCGATTTTATCCTTACTCTTCTCCTTATCCCTGTACCACCCTCTGTCTCTGTTTCTGCGGATTGCTTTCTGATAATATCTGCAGACCGCCACTGCCAGCAGCAGCATATAGTATACCGCTATCTGCCAGGGCTTCGGGCAGCCTGGATTCCAGGTATGAAACGGCAGATTTTCACAAAAATGGCAGAAAAATTCATAGCCTTTTAAAATGATATGATTCATACATGACAGCCACCCCAGTCCCGGCAGTAATGTCATAATACCCGATATCATCATAGGTTTTAAAAAAGGAATAACGAACAGATTTAAGAGGACAGAATAGGTCGGAATCTCATAATAGAGCCATAATTGTACGGGAAGCGTGGTCAATGTAATAGATAAACCGGCGAAAGCGGCATCATGAAATTGCTCCACCCAGCTCTTCCTATTTCTTTTGGAAGTCTGTTTATGATTCTTCCTGAGTATCTTACACTTAGACATAACTCCCGGCCGCAAAGGAAGGTTTTCTCTTCTCTCTTGTCTTTGATTCTCTATTTCCCATGCCCTCTCCGGTTTCAATGCCGGGAATACTACTCCTATTCCCATGACAGAAGTAAAGGACAGCAGAAATCCGCCATTCTGCAGATAGTAAGGGTTCTGAATCACCATCACTGCCGCCATTACTCCCAATGCCGTCAGTAAATCATAGGTTCTTCCCACTACTTCTGCCAGCATCCTGAGCAAATACATCCCGATTGCTCTGCACGCGGATACCCCGAACCCCGTCATACAGCCATACAAAATCAGCAGCAGACTGCCAGCCATCGATGCAGGCAATATTGGTATTCCCGCCTTGCGCAGTAATTTGTAAATACCCATACCAACTATGGTAATATGTAATGACGATATACTGAATATATGCAAAATGCCGTTTCTCTGATACATCTCCTTCACTTCATTGTCCAGAGCATTTTTATCACCCAAAAGCAATGCACTCATAATTGCCGCCTCCTGATCCGGAAATACCGCATATAACCGCTTTCTGCAGAGACATTTCAACTGATAAAGCCATTCCCTCACCGGCCATTCCCCTTCTCCCGTGGATAAAATGGACGTTTTCCGCAGCTTTCCTCCAATTCCCAATGTTCTGTAATAAACGGCGGCATCAAATTCTCCGGGATTTGTCGCAGAAGAAAAGGGCAGAAATTCACCTCTGACTGCCACCCAGCTTCCCATGGGCAGCTCCACTGCTGCATCTGTCTCACATATCAGATTTTCTGCCATATGTATTTCACTTGCATTCAATAGTGTACTTTCTTTTGTGAGTTTCCCGGAGATATTTCCCCATGATATGACTTCCTGTGATAGGTTTCCCTGTGATGTACTTTCCCGTGATATGATTCCCTGTGATAGGTTTCCCTGTGATATACTTTCCCGTGATAAGTTTCCCTGTGATATACTTTCCTGCGGTATGTCTTCCTGCCAGGAACTTCCGGCTGACTGTCCGATGGCATTCGGAGCAGATAAGATAACAGACTTCAGATAGACAGATTGCTCGTCTTTTTGATATACCTGTCCGGTGACAAGCAATGTGGTATATGCCTCTAATGTTCTCATGCTGATGCAGTCCGGACGTATCTTCTCCATTCCACCCATTTCCAGCCGCATTGCAGTAATTAAGACAACACACAATGCGGCCGCCAATAATGGCCTCTTCATTTTACAACCTCCTGAATTTTCGCAGTTTTTCAGTGTGAGAGCATCCATCCTCCCAGCATCAAATTTCCTTATATAAATATCCGCTTACTACGCAGATGTATACGCCTCTTGACACTGTCCGGATGGATACCCTTATCAATCCTAACGCTGAAAATGCTTTATCCTTGCCGTTTTCTTTAACAAAATAAAAAGCAGAATTCCTGTCACGGCAGCAAGCAGCAGATATGACTGCAGCATTGGTACATAATTATAGCTCTCCCCCTTCCACACTGTATGGAAATCCCTGTTAATATAAGTAATCGGCAGCATTTGTGCAGCTATCTGCAATCCCTCCGGCATATTATCATAAGTAATTCCCATCATTCCGCCAAGAACCATAAATCCAAAATATAAAAGCATCGTCACACAATAGGTAGCGCCAAATTTCTTCAAAAGACCGGAAATGGCATATGCCAGACAGAACATAATGGCACTCAATACCAAAATGCAGATCATATAAATAACCAGCCCTGACATTTTCGGTGCTTCCACACCCACTACCGCAAATCCCGCTGCAAAATATAACACAAAAGAAATCAACATATAGATGAGTTCCGCTAATGCATTATTACACAATGTGACAATTGTCCTGATACCAAACAGCTCCATCCTCAGCGGAATCTCTTTCTCAAGCTCCCTGGCACGATTCACCCCGTATCCTATCAATACCGTTGCCATAGGTATCATGGTGCCGATTCCAAGGAAAACAGCTGTCACAGTGTCGGCAAGTATTGCAGCATCCGTAATTTCAGTTCCTACTACACGGCATATCAACACCATCATCATAATCGGCATTCCTACTCCAAAGATATGCACATACGGATTGCCAATCACATTACGGAACTCATAAAGCAGCATTTGCCCTGAAATCAAACTTCTCTTTTTTTCTATTGTTTTTGCCATTCTATCATCTTGCCGGATATTTCGTACTCCGGCTCAACCTCCATTCTTACTATTTCCTGTTACCACTATTTCTATTTCCCATTCCTTACCCTTCACTATACACATCCAGCCATGCCGCTAAAAGGATATGCCCCCTCTTTGGCGTCTTAAAATTTCTTCTCACACTTTCTGTCATACTGACGCAGACGTCACAAACAATACATGCACTGGTGCAAACAAAAAGCAAAGGATGCGCTTGGACGAATGTCTGCCTAAAGCGAGCAAGTTCGCTTGGCATTCATATAAATAATTTCAATATCACTGTTGCTTCTTTTGTAATTTATATTATTTTCCAAAAGCAGCCTGGTAAGTTCCATTTCCTTCTCCTCACTGTCACAGGAAATGGCAATCAAATGCGCCGGTGAAGCCAGCTTCTCGTAGTTCTCAAGAACCTTTGCATTTTTCTCCGAATAATCGGCTATAATGACTGCCCTGCCGCAATATTTTCGGAATAACTCATCCTTTCTGCCATAGACAAGAACCTTTCCTTTGTCCAGAATCAGCAGTTTATCCGCTAACTGCTCCAATTCTTCATAATAATGAGACACAATGAGCAGACTCTCCTCCTTGTCCTGATACCATTCTACCAGCTTCTCCACCAATCTCTGCCTGGTCTCAAAGTCCAGTCCTGATGTAACCTCATCATACAGCGTTAATGCCGCCTCCTGCATCAAGACCATAATAATCGTAAATCTTTGTTTCTGGCCGCCCGAAAGCTTTGTATATTTTTTTCTCAGGCAGTCTTCAAATTCAAAGTATGTAATTAAATCCTGCAATTTCTTATTTTCGGATATCTTCGTTCCAAGTACTGCCTCCATAATATACCTGGTCTGCATGGCATCCGTATATTCGTTAAACTGCATGTGCACTGCCATCTGCTCCGGTTTCAGGCAGGTCCGGATAGTTCCCTGATACGGCACAAGTCCCAGAATGCACTTGGCCAAAGTGCTTTTCCCCGCTCCATTGGAACCGATCACCCCTATGCGATCTCCCTCTTCAATCACAATCGGTTCCGCAATGGACAACGCAGTATTGGCTCCATACTTTACAACTAAATTTTCAATGGATAACAACATAGATCTCATTTCCTCCTCTGATATTTCTTCTATTTGCCTGGTTTTGCATTTGTTCGTTTTTCCATTTGCCAGGCTTTGCATTTGCTTGTTTTTAAGGATAGGATTATTTTATCAGATTCGTATGAATTTCAGATGAAGACCAAATGAATGTTTATAGAGTTTATAGATTTTTTCAAAGAATTGCAACCGTCAGAACGGCAATTACCCCAATTCCGCCATTTTGTACCGTAAGATCAAAACCCAGTTTCCCGGCATAGTATGACGCAATATACAACCCTAAACCATGGCCGCATGTTCCCATATCACCGGCACTGTTTGCACCGCTGACAAAAGGTTCAAAAATATGAGGCAGCAGTTCTTCCGAAATTGCCGCACCGGAATTTTCTATTCTAATCTCCCCTCTTCCCTTCTCCCCACTGTTTCTTCCTTCTTCTGGAATGATTATCCCTTCTTCCTGCCCCGTCCGCCTTATGCTGATTTGCACATGTCCTCCTGCAGGAGTATATTTCACTCCGTTAGAAAGCAGATTATCCAATATCTGTGAGAATACCATTTCATCCGTACAGACGCTCAATCCGCTCTCTCCCATGAATTCCACGGATATTCCTTTCTCCACAACCGGAATCTGATAGGTTTGAAGTTTATCCTGTACAAATTCCTGTAAATCTATCTGCTGGGGGTGCATATTCTCGGTACAATGATTCAGATAGAGAATATCCTCCACTATTTTACGCATGGACAAAAGCTGTTCCTTCACCTTCGGCAGGTACACTTTGGATTCCCTGTATCTGCCGATTTCGTTTATCATGCCCTCTACCAGCAGAAGCGCGGCGGCAATGGGTGTTTTCAATTGATGTGAAGATGCTCTCAGGAATATCTCCTGGCGTTGATTTTCCTCTGCCAGCTGCCGGTTTGTCTCTTCCAGCATGCGCATGCTCTCCCTGATCTGCAGATAGAAATCCTCCAAAGTAACCGCCAGCTCCCTGATTTCATCCCTCTCTTCCTTCCCTTCTGCAGAGCATCCTTTTCCTGAAACGGCATGTTTCATCTCCACCGTACGCCGCACTAATGCCACAATGGGCGCTACAATTCCTTTAGAATACACCTGGGAAAACAGCAGCACCACCAGCAGTATGACAGCTCCCAGCATTGGTAAACTCCGCAACACCACAGGGCGGATTTCATTCATATCAGGCGCCACAACAGGCAGATAAGTAAATATCACACTGTCCGCCCTCTGTTCCATGGCAATATAATTGGTATAGCGATTGGCCGAATCCTCCACACCGGCCTCCAGGACACACACATTATCGGAATATAAATGTATCCGAAACGATTCATGCGAGAACTCATCCTCATCCCACTGATGCACTAACTTTACTTCTAAAGGCAGGGACAGATTCTCCTCCATAACTTCCTTAAATACAGCCGACAGCTCACCGATTTCCTCCCCCAGATACGCGGAGTATTCCATGGAATGTGATTCTTCCATGGAAGAAGCTTTCAGCGTCTCCCTGCACCGGCTCAAAATCTCATACAGGCGTGTATCCTTTACAACAATTTCAGCAGAAAAGGATTTACCTGTAACAAGTACTTTATCCCCATCAAAGGGAATCTCCAGGGAAAAACAGGCCGCCGAATTCTTCACTGCCACACCCTCATAAGTACCATTCCGTACATAGGAACTGTGCTGCTCACGGACGGATTTCAGATTCTGCTCCATCACAGCATCCACATACAATGCCGGCAGCATATACACAAAATATCCCACTAGGAACAGCATCATAATCCCGGCCAATATTAAGCTGTATACCAGATTCTTCCGCCCCAGCCCCATCATTATTCCTCCGTATGAACTGCATTTCTGAATGCTTCCTGATCAAATTGATAACCCATTCCTATCACTGTCTTAATACAGGGAAAAGGAAGTTTTTTCCGCAGATTCTTCACATGTGCATCTATAATACGGTCGTTGCCGACATAATCTTCATTAAAAATATGCAGAATAAGCTGTTCTCTGGTAAACACCCTCAGCGGTTCCTGATACAGGGTATGCAGCAGCAGATACTCGCTCAATGTAAGAGGCAGCTTCTCCCCCTGGTAAAATGCACAGTATGCTTCTTCCTGAAGAACCAGGCCAGTCCCCCCCTGTTCTTTTGTATTACCTGCAACACG
Organism: uncultured Acetatifactor sp.; assembly: GCA_910584435.1. GTDB lineage: Bacteria > Bacillota > Clostridia > Lachnospirales > Lachnospiraceae > Acetatifactor. Next base: position 8,910 of record CAJUAP010000068.1, on the reverse strand, counting down.
CCGCAGAATAGTCTCCATCCGCTTCAGCAATATCAGAGGCGACACCGGTTTTATCACATAGTCATCCGCGTACTGATTAAACGCCTTAACCTGGGTCCGCTCATCCTCTAAAGCGGTCAGCATAATCACTCCCATATTCATCTCTTTGGAGCGAATATGCCTTAACACCTCAAACCCGTCCACTCCCGGCACACAGATATCCAAAACTGCCAGATCGAATCTCTGTCTGTCCAAAAGTTCCACTGCTGTATCTCCACGCTCTGCTGCTGTCACCTCATAACCTGACAGAAACATATATTCTGTCAGCACTTCTCTTATTGTAGGCTCATCCTCCAGAAACAGTACCTTTTTCTTTGTCCTCTCCATTTTCTCCCCCTGTTTAGAATGAATATGCCGATGCAGTCGGCGCAAACCAATCCCATGGAACTTCGTTTCAGGAAGAATGCTTTACTTTGGCAGGGTTGTCACGATATCCAGATTTCGTTCAAAAGTAGAAGCAGAAAATGTTGACGGCACTTCTCCATTGACCAGAATCTGCACTTTATTAATGCTGCTCAACTCTGACAAAGAATTTACAATAGAATAAATTGACACATCTGTAGACACATTATTTACCACTGTCAGGAAATTATCATCCAGATTCACATAACATACACCGTCTCTGGTGGTAACGCTGAGTACCTTTGTATTGGGATTAATGGAAGGATACAAGCCTTCGATCTGTCCGCTGGGTCCTGCAATTAACTCTTCCACCACAAAACGTTCCCGAAGCATACTTGTAGAATAACGCTTCTCCCTGGTTGCGGCGATTAAATTTGTGCCGTCCTCTCCTGCAAAATAGAGTTTTACTCTGGCAAGTTCATACGTATTGATTTCATTTCCGTCATTATCAATAAACTGTTCCGCATTCATCCATCCAATTGTACTGCCATTATTATCATACAGCTGATTTCCCTCCACCGTCATCATCACAAGATTGACTTCAGATAACTGCGTCAGGGTACGGACAATTGCGGCACGCACCAGCACTTCCGTAGTCACGGGCAGATTCTTATAGGCAGCATCCATATCTAACTGCAGTTTCCCCTCTTCCAGATTCATATGCAGTATCTGAAACCCCATGGCAAGGGGTGCCTTATATTCCAGTTTCTCCGGATTCGTGGACAGACACTTAACCAGTTCCTCCAATTGGTCGCTTGATGACTCGGCTATCATCTCGTATGGATGCATCTCCACCTTGCTCTCGGAATTACTTACATAATACACCTGATAAATGTTTTCTCCGCTTATCTCTTCCTGCCCACAGGCCGTCAGCAGCATGCATACAAATATCAGTATTCCATAGTACGTCATTTTGGAAAATGCTATCCGGCGGATACTTCGCTCTGCTTTCATCCCTGCGGATTTCTTTTTCCTCATATCATCCTTCCTTTCTGCTGCTCAGAATATGGACAAATATACCCATATTGAGATATTGGAAGTTTTCACAAACATTCCCTGCTGTTTCAACGTGTATGTTTTTGTATTCAATGAATCGCCTGATTATGCTGTTGACACCCTACCCGGCCATGACGCAGGACAAAGGGATTTTCACAGTAAAACACGATCCTTCTCCCTCCACGCTTGTCACGCTAATTGAACCTCTGTGCATCAGCACTGCGCTTTTGGTAATCGCAAGCCCCAGTCCTGTTCCTCCGATTTCTCTGGAATGTGATTTATCCACCCGGTAGAACCTCTCATAGATATGTGCCAGAGATTCCGCCGGAATTCCCAGCCCGGAATCGCTGACCTTGAACACAAAATATTGATAATCCGCATCCAGCTCCACCCTGACCCAGCCATGATCCTTGTTATATTTGATAGCATTCTCCACCAGATTCGTCATAATCAATGACATCTTCACCTCGTCCACTTCCGCTGACACCTGACGCATACTCTCAAATACCAGTTCCACATCCTTTTTCCGGGCCAGGGGACGGAGACGCTTCAGAATCAGCTCCACCAGGTCATTCACATTCAATGACACGATATTTAATTCCTGCGCTTTCTTCTCCATCTTCACCAATGCCAGTAAATCCGTAATAATCCTGTTTTCACGGTCTATTTCCGAGGCAATGTCCACAAGGAATTCCTGATACAGTTCTGTGGGCGCGTCCTGCTGTGACAGCAGGGAATCTGCCAGGACTTTGATTGCAGCCATAGGCGTCTTCAATTCATGCGACACATTCTCCACAAATTCCTGTCTGGATGTATCCAACGCCCTCATCCGCTCCAGCAGTTGATTGAAGGCATTCACAATATGCACTGTCTCCGCATAATCAGGTACGGAAATCCGTTCATTACTGTAACCTGCCTTTACCTCATTTATGGCATCCGTCACTCTGTTAAAGGGACGTACCAATACAAAGGACAGAATCAGAGCCATTGCAATGGTGGCCACCAGCATCAGATTTCCCAGCAGACTGGCTTTTCGGTCCAGAGCCATCAGAGTGGCCTCGATGGCATCATTTGATATGCTGGTCAGCATAACTCCCACTATCACACTGGAATTAGTACTTGTATCAATAATCGGAGTGGTCATTTCTATATACCCATGTTCCTTGTCATAATTGGATATATTCTGCCCGTGAAAACACTGGATCACCTCTTCGGATATAATGGTTTTACCCTCACTGATGCCGTAAGTATCCCTGACCACCTTCAAACTGGAATTAATAATCATCACACGGCCTTCATACAGATTGGAAATGGTTTCCAGCTCGGCGTTAATTGCTTCCCGCGACATACTGCCTATATACCCTTCCGGTTTCGTATTAAAATAATTATTGTTGAGCAGGTGATTACCTATGATCATCAATTGATTCTGGACGGTGGAAATTCGGTTCTGCACCGAGCGCTCTTCATAGCTGACCAGAATTCCATACCGCATAACCACACTGGGCACAATTCCCACCGCCAGCACAATGATAAAGATACGCGCCTGCAGGCTGCGCAAAGAAAGGAGCTTTTTCAGCTCATGAAATATTTTACCTATCATTCTATCCCTACAATTATTCTCTGTGATACATTATGATTTCCTGTTACACCACAGTCTCCAATCAATACACTGTCTTATGCATTATTCTGAAAATAATAGCCCACGCCCCACTTTGTTATCACAAACCTTGGCTCACTGGGATTCTGCTCTATTTTCTCACGCAGACGTCTGATATGTACATCCACCGTTCGTACATCCCCCGGATAGTCCGTCCCCCACACCAGCTGCAGCAGACTTTCCCGGCTGTATACCTTGTCAGGATTCAGCATCAGCAGTTCAAGCACTTCAAATTCCTTGGCAGTCAGCCCTATTTCCCTGCCGGAGATAAACGCTCTCCGCCCCTCGCAGTCCAGACGCATCTCACCGCATTCCACAGTCTTAACCGCAGGTGATTCACCCATGATGCGCTTCGGCTCCATACGGCGCATAATCGCCTTTATCCTTGCCTTCACCTCCAGAATGTTAAAGGGCTTGGTGATATAGTCATCCGCGCCATATTCCAATCCAAGAATCTTGTCCATATCATCCCCCTTCGCAGTGAGCATGATGATAGGAACCGATGAGAATTCTCTTATCTGCTGGCAGACTTCAAAGCCGGTAAGCTTTGGCAGCATCACATCCAGCAGAATAATATCATACTGATTGTTACGGGCATATTCCAAAGCTTCCTCTCCGTCATATGCACAATCCACCTCCATCTCATCCTGTTCCAGACTGAATCGGATTCCCTTCACAATCAGCTTCTCATCATCTACTACCAAAGCTCTCTTCCAAGCCATAATATACTCCCTCACTTCACCGTTATTCTATCACATATTTTCTCATAAACACTTGTCTTAATCCCGGATACTCTCATGATATCCTCACATTTGGCGAAGCCGCCGTTTTCCTCCCGGTAAGCGATAATATCCCGCGCCCTGCTCTCACCGATTCCCGGCAGAGTGATAAGCAACGCTGTATCCGCCGTATTGATATTCACCAATCCTGACGTCTGGGACGAACTGCTTTCCTCACTCCGGTTTCCGTCTGTATTGAAGCCCCCATCAGCATCCTGGCGTCCGCCCATATTCCAGCCGGCACCCGCATTCAGCCCCGCACCCTGTCTGCCTCCCAGCCCATATTCCGGCCAGCCGCCAGCTCTCAGGCTGTCCAGATCTTCTCCCTCTGCCGGAAAATACAGCATCTGTCCGTCATAAACCCAATCTGCCAGATTCAATGCCTGCCGCAGAGCTTCCGATGTAAAACCTCCTGCTTCCAGCAACGCATCTTCCACACGGCTTCCCTCCGGAACCGAAACCACACCCGGATTCACCACCGCACCACATACATAAATGCGTATCGGCATCTCATCCTCCGCTTCCGTCTCCTGCTCAGACTCCATCTGCGGCCTGGCAGACAGCTGCTCCACTTGCTGTCCGGCACTGAGCTGCTGCTCCATCTGCTGCTGGTCCGGTGCAAAATCTGATGACCCTTTTCGCAGCAATGGCACTTCCTCACCTGCATCTGCCGACATTTCGATATCCCGTCCGCCAGCAGTACCAATCAGTAAGATATTTTCTTCCCTGCCGCACCCGCACGGCTGCACAGCCAAAAACAAGCTGCACACAACAGCCAGGCCACTTTTCCTTTTATTTGCATTACCTAATATATTCATCATAGTCCCTCTCTTTCCATATAGCATAATGTTACAGAAATAAAGGGATTGCCTCTCTATGCTGATTGATTTTATTGTAAAGGAATTACAAATTTTTTACAAGAATTTTCATGAAAATTTCTCAAAAACATTTTGACCTGTTATTTCCACTTAAAAATAACAATCCCGGCCACTGCAATGGCCATTCCCAATGCCTTTCTCCATTCCCAGGGCTGTTTCTCCACACCAAACCATCCCAGCAGTTCAATCACATATGCCACTGCAAGCTGGGCCACCACAATCAGCATCACGGCCCTGGCCGGTCCCAGCGCGTCCATACTCTTAATCACCGTATACGTGATAAACGCACCGATTGCGCCGCCCAGCAGCATATATTTCGGCTGCACCTGAAATACTCTCATCAAATTGCTCCTGTCCGTACAAAGCCATGCGCCAAGACAGACCAAAAGCGCCGTAAACTGCACAAAAGCACTGGCGGCCCAAGTGCTGGATGCCTTTGTCACCTGTGTGTTGAACACGCCCTGAATGCTCATCAGCGCTCCTGAAATCAATGCAATAAAAAGTCCAATCATGGGAATACACCTTCCTTTTCTTCTTCAAATCCGTCCCGAAACCGCTGCACATATTTTATGCAGTTTCAGTAATTGATAAACCCTATCCGAATTTGTCTTTAGTGTATCCCATCATTGGAAAATCATACATACTGTTCCGGCAGTTCCCTATTCCGCCTGTTCTGCCGTCATAATCACTGTACCTGTATTGCTATGGTTTCCTCCAGCTCTTCCACTAATTCCGTGGCATCCGCCCCATTCCAGACCTTGGAGAAAAGCGCTTCCAGCTGCAGCCAGAAATTCGCTGTCTCCATCATCTTCGGCAGCGGCACACTGTCCGCATATTCCTTCTTAAAAACCTGCAGATCATAATTGTCCGCATCCGCCTTAAGATTTGCCGACACCCTCCCTGTTCTGCTATAAAGAACATCCGCGCACTCATCTGTCAGATATGCCGCAAACCGGTTAGCCAATGCCTTATGCTGCGAATACCCATTGATTGCTACCACATTGGTAACCGACATGGAACGGCCTTCCAGCTCTTCGCTCACATCCGGCATGGGCGCAATGCCGTAACCAAAACCAAAACGAGCTTCTGCTTCCGCATCCGCAAGCTTTTTCACCACATCTGTGGTGGCAATGGTGAATACAATCTTCCCGTCACAGAAATCCTGAATCACCGAATCATAATTCACCTTATCCGATTCAATATAAAAAAACTGATTCAGATAATTATAGACATCAAGACACTGAATGGTTTCCGGATTATTAATATCAATATGTTCCGGATCATCTCCCGCATCTCCGCCCACAATCATATAATTCCCCACAAACCAATAATTATATAGAATATCGGACACATCCCATTTCATAATTCCCTCTACTCCCATGGGAAGATCAAATGTGTCGGCTATCCGCAGAATATCGTCCATGGTATCCGGAAGCGCATTTCTGAAATATTCTTCCGTCTTCACCTCCAGCAATTCTTCGTCAATAGGAATTCCCTCCGACTGCTCTCCTGGATTATCCTCGGTTTCTCCGGCATTCAGCAAATCTTTCATGGCACTCTGAGCCGCCCATTCTTCCAGATACGTTCTGTTATAGACAAGTGCGCTGGTCTCGAAAAACAGCGGATATCCCACCAGCTTCTCCTGATAAGTAACCGCAGACAATGCCGCTGCCGGGAAATTCTGCTCATTACAGATTCCTGCAGCATCCTGGATACGAGCGGCAAGCCCGGCCAGATATGCTTTTTCCAGAGAATTATGGCTTATAATATAGGCATCCGGCATTTGGCCTGAATCCAGCGATGCCCTGTTAATTGCCTCCAGATATTCATTCTCCGAAACCAGTTCCGGAAGCACCCTCACACCCTCTCTCTCTCCGAAGGCAACCGCAGCGCTGTTGAGAAAATTCGTCAGCGCCTCATCGTAATACCAGAAATGAATGGTTTCCTTTTGTCCATACCATGTCACGGGCATGTCCTTATCTTCCGTTTCACCCGCCCCCAGCATACTTGCGAAGAAAACAGAAGCAGCCATCACCACCACGGCTGCCGCTGCTGTCAATCTCTTTTTTAAACCCATATTTAACTCCTGATGGAACGTTCCAAAATTGTAATCATCTCGTCTACATTTTCCTTTGATACAATAAGGGGAGGCACAAAACGGATAATATTTGTTCCCGCATTAATCAAAACCAATCCATCTTCCAGCGCATGGCATATGATATCCGCTACCGAATGTTCGAACACCAGGCCCTGCATCAGCCCTGTCCCACGGCGCTCCGTAATGAATTCACACCTGTTCTTCAATTCCTCCAGGCGCTGTTCCAGATAAGGCCCCACTTCCCTTACATTTTCTATTATATGGTTCTTTTCAAATAAATCAAGTACTTTTTCAATTGCAGCGCATGCCAGAGGATTTCCGCCGTAGGTAGTGCCGTGGTCTCCGGCCGCAAGGGAATTGCGTCCCACCTTCTCCGTCATCAGAAATGCCCCCACGGGAACGCCGCAGCCAAGCGCTTTCGCAGTGGTCATAATATCCGGCCTGATATCATAACGCTGCCATGCATACATATATCCCGTTCTGCCCATACCGCACTGAATTTCATCCAGAATCAGCAGAATATCCCTCTCTTCACATAACTCCTTCACTTCCCTTAAGAAGCTCTCCCCGGCCGGCACCAGGCCGCCCTCTCCCTGCACCGTCTCCATAATTATGGCGCAGGTCTTATCCGTAACCTGTCTCCGCACACTTTCCATATCATTCAAATCTGCAAAACGGATATTGCCGATCATGGGTTCAAAAGCTTCCCGGTATTTGGGATTTCCTGTCACGGACAACGCCCCCATGGTTCTGCCGTGGAAAGAATGGTTCATAGCAATGATCTCATGATCCGTCCTGCCGTCTTTCAAATAAGCATATTTTCTGGCAGCCTTAATGGCTCCCTCAATGGCCTCCGCGCCGGAATTGGTGAAAAACACCCTGTCCATACCGGATACTTCCTTAAGCTTCCTGGCCGCATTGACAGCCGGTACATTGTAATAGTAATTGGACGTATGAATGAGCTTGTCAATCTGCGCCTTCAGGGCATCATTGTACTCTTCATTGTGATAGCCAAATGCAAACACTGCTATCCCTGCCACAAAGTCAAGGTATTTCTTCCCTTCTATGTCATACAGATAGACGCCCTCACCCCTGTCGAACACAATTTGATAGCGATTATACGTATGAAGAAGCGCACTTTCCGCCTCTTCGATATATTCCTGCATATTCATGCCGTTTCCCTTTCTTCATTTCCTTCTAACCGAATTATTCCTGTTTTACATCAGCCTGTTACCGCAGAACCGTTGCTGCGTTCTCACCCGGGAAGCTCCCACTCCATGTCGTTTACAATTGCTGTTCCAATCCCCTGTCTGGTAAAAATTTCCAGGAGCAGACAGTGCGGAATCCTGCCGTCCAGAATATGAACACGCTGTACACCGTTCTGTACCGCCGAAATACAACTGTTTAATTTGGGCAGCATACCGCCTCCAATGAACCCGTCCGCCACGAGCTCCTCCGCCTGAGAAGCAGAAAGCCTGGAAATAAAGCTGGACTTATCATTGATATCCCTGTAAAGCCCCTCTATGTCTGTCAGAAATGCCAGTTTTTCCGCATTGACTGCCTTTGCAATGGCACAGGCAGCATCATCGGCATTGATATTGTAGGTTTGGAACTTCTCATCCAGACCTATGGGTGCCACAATGGGAAGGAAATCTTTCTCCAATAAATCAAACAGCACCTTTGGATTCACATTGGTAATTTCCCCCACAAAGCCAATATCCTGTCCCTCGGCATATTTCTTCTCCACCTGCAGAAGTCCGCCGTCCTTGCCGCTGACGCCCACTGCCTTTACACCCAGTTCCTGAACCATTGTCACCAGATTCTTATTCACTTTGTTCAACACCATTTCCGCAATTTCCATGGTTTCCTCATCGGTGACACGCAATCCGCCCACGAATTTTGCTTCTTTTCCCACTTTTCCCACCCAGCGGCTGATTTCCTTGCCGCCGCCGTGGACAATAATAGGTTTGAATCCCACCAGTTTTAATAATGTCACATCCTTTATGACATTCTTCTGCAGTTCCTCATTGCTCATGGCGCTGCCGCCGTATTTCACCACAA
>CAJUAP010000067.1 GCA_910584435.1 uncultured Acetatifactor sp. | reverse complement strand
GATAAAGATTTATCATTTCTTAATAAAGTGCCATCTAAATCAAAAAGTAATATTTGGGGATTTCTCATGGTTTATTCCTCCAAAAGAAAAAGCTTCAGCTGACATAACAAGCCTTGGAAGGATCTGCAAAACTATGACTTCTTCCCGATATGATATGCATTTGCAATTTTTTTCAAGGTATTGTTTAACCCTAATATCACGAAGACATCACCCTTTTTCGTGGGATCATCCGCCGGGGGATTGACCAGCATCACCCCTCCCCGTTTAATGGCAATCACGTTTACGCCGTACTTTTCCCTCAATTTCAATTCTTTCAGATTTTTCCCTACCCAGTTGTCTAAGGCAGATACATCTGTGATAGAATATTCCGAAGTCAGTTCAATGGCATCGAACAGATTATTAAATGCCAGATCATTTGCCATTTGGACGCCGATTTCCCGTTCGGGATAGACAATTTTATCCACACCCACTTTTGTCAATATCTTGCCCTGCATATCATCATATGCTTTTGCAATAATCTGGCCAATGCCCTGTTCCTTGGCCCAGATCGCCGCCAGCACCGATGCTTCCAGACTGTGCCCGATAGAAATTATCGCCCCGTCAAAATTTCTGCCGCCCAGTTCCCTTAATGCATCCTCGTTTGCCACATCCACACACATGGCCAATGTGACATATTCGGCAATCTGGTTCACCCTTTTCTCATTGCGGTCAATGGCAAGCACTTTACATCCGTTTGCCTCCAGCTGCCTGGCTATGCTGCTGCCAAACCTTCCCATTCCGATAACAATATATTCCTTCTGCAAATTTTTCATTGAAGCCACTCCCATACCTTTCCCAGGAACAAATCCGTAACTCCCAGTTCATTTTACTGCTGCCGCAATTTTTCTTTCTCCCTGTTTTGGTGAACCATATCTTTTATTGATTTCCCCGCTTTTCCACAATATTTTACCTCGCTTTTTATATTTACAATTTACCCATTGACAACCCTGCACTTATTTCAGCGGCAGCGCTAAAACGAACCGTTACACCAATTCTTCCCGCACTTCCTGTTATCCGATAATAACCTTACTCTCCGCAAAAGTGATATCCCCAGCAGGCTTTTGATGGTTAAATGCAAGTGCAAGTGTAATCGGGCCAATCCGCCCAAGGTACATGGTCAGGCACACCAACAGCTTCCCCGCAGGCTTCAGCGCACCTGTCAATCCCCTTGACAGCCCCACCGTGGCAATGGCGGACGTCATCTCATACAAAGTATCCAGGAAATCACTGCCCTGCACTGCCAAAAGCGCTGTCGTCAACACGAACAATGCCGTAAGGCTGAACGTGACAATGGCCACACATCTGCGGATGGTGTCATCCGCAATCCTCCTGTGCATCACAGTCACATCCTTCCTCCCTCTGATATTGGCAATCATGGATGCAAACAGAAGAATAACCGTTACCGTTTTGACACCGCCCGCCGTCCCCGCCGGAGAACCGCCTATGAACATCAGTATCAAATACACCAGGCTGGAAGCGGGCCGGAAACACTCCTGAGGTATGGTTGCAAATCCCGCCGTCCGCAGCGTGACAGACTGGAACAATGCCGCCATCAGCTTCCCCGGCCACCCCATATTCCCCAGCGTATCAGGATTGTCATATTCAAAAATCAAGGTCAAAACAGCACCGGCCAAAATCAATGAAGCCGTGGCCAGCAGCACCAGCTTATACTGCAGATTTCCTTTTCTGGTATCCTGCCCGTGTCCCGGCCGCCTTGCAGTAAGTCTTGCGATTTCCCAATATACCGGAAATCCAAGTCCGCTGACAATAATTAAGAAAATCGTAGTTACATTCAATATCACATTGTCCGCATACGCACAAAAGCTGTTCCCGCCAAGCAGATCAATCCCTGCATTACAGAAGGCCGACACAGCATGAAAAATACTATACCAGATTCCCCGAATGCCAAATTCAGGAATGAATACAAAAGCATAGCCAATGGCACCAATGCCTTCCAGACAGAGCGTCACCTTCATGACCCTCATGGTCAATTTCACCAATCCGGACAAAGTATCCAGATTATAGGCATTTTGAATCAATATTCTTTCCGACAATGTAATCCTGCGGCGGAAAAAGCATAGCACCATGGTTGTAAATGTGACAATCCCCAGACCGCCAAACTGAATCAACAGCAAAATCACAACCTGGCCGAATGCCGAAAAAGTCTGCCCTATGTTCACCGTTGACAGCCCTGTAACACATATACTGGACACAGCCACAAACAATGCATCCAGCACACCTATTTTCTGCCCCTGTCTTACACTGAACGGCAGACTGAGGCATATGGTTCCAAGGATTGCCCCCAGAAGAAAGCCCAGCATGATAATGCTGGTGGTCGTAAGTTTACGTCTTCTCATATCTGTCCCCCTCGATTCTCAACCCATTCTCCCCCTCATAACAAGGTACTGCTTCTCAGACGCTTCCCTCACCTTCATGACAGGACACTGCTTCTCAACCATTTCTTTTTATAATGCTGTTGGAAGAAGTATTTGACCAGCAGGGTTTGGGGAAAAGTCCTGCACCCTGTAACACATACATATGTCTTCAAAACTCTTCTGCTCATCCTCGAAAAACGTCTTTAACATACTGAGCGCAAGTGTCTTACCAAACCTGCGGAGCCTTGCAGACAGACTGACAGGGCGCCCCCGTAAACATGGATACAATCCTTCACAGAATCTATTGTATCATATGTAAAAAAACTGCACAATCATAAATTGGCCTAAAACTGCCGCAGCAGTCAATTTCCCATGACCGCCCACTCGTCACTGCCGCGAAGCCAAAACGCATTCTTTTTGCATTTTGTGTGCATTCACGCAACAGTCCGGACAGCCCGTGGAACTGAAACGATTTTTCATTCTGCTGCGGCTTTTTCCCCTTCTTTTAATACAATGATATCTGCTTTGAAAGCGTCTGTCTGTCAAATCTGTCCAGGAATTCCATAACTTTACGGTAGTCTTCCTTATTTTCAAAAGCAATTGACCATTCATATCCTTCGCTCTGTCCCGCTTTTCTACAGAAAATACCCTCTTCCGTATTCCATGTAATATATTGAATGTCTTTCTGTACGCTCTGCCTCTTCGGCTCTTTTTTCCGATTCTTCTCTCATCAATTCCTTTCTGGCGTCTTCTGCATCATCAAACTTTTTCAGAAATTCTTCCCATTCCTTTACGGTAAAAGAACTGCTGCCGATTTGAAAGTTTGCCTCCCTGTCACCGTTTTGAATCAGCACAAGGATTTCCTCTATCCGCAGCCGGATATATTGTATCATATCAATGTTTTCCGCGGCATGTGTGCCGTCTGTCTCATCCTGCGTTTCGTCAGATTCCCTGTTCTGTTCTTCCTGCAGCTTCTGCAGTTTATCCATAAATGACTGATAAAATGCTCTCTCCTCTTCCAGCTCCTCCTGTATCACGGAACTACTCTGAAGCTCTGAGGCAAGGGGATATTCCAAAGCCTGCATGGCTTCCCTTACCGCTTTTAATGCGGCTTCCACAGAATTTCCCGATGCATCCCCATCCCAATACTTTTTAAAACGTCCTATCATAACGGAAGTCATATGGGTAAACATATCAGTATCCATTTCATCCGCGAACCTTTCCCCAGCCGTTTCCAGCCATGCCTTCAACACATTCCGGGGTATGTTCAGTTCAAATTTGGAAAACATATCCGCCGACCTGTCCTCTATTTTAAGATGCTCCACATCCACATGCCGTATACTGAAATGGCTCAGTGTCACTTCCAGTTTCCGGACATTTAAATACTGGCTGTAAATGCCTGCCTGAGAATAATCATCTGTCATCCTGTTCATGATATTCATCCAGTCATGCTTTGCATCCACAAAAGAGTCCCAGTCCTGATTGCCCTCCCAATATCCGTTCATCTGCGCATTGTCCGCATACACTTCCATCCGGCCATAAGAACCCAATACACCCCCGTCTGAGATTCCCTGATCATCCGAATAGCTCAAAAGCGCAAACATCTCAAGCTGCGATGCATTCCTGGGGTCGATGCGATTCACATCCACCTTGTAAGAGACCCTTTCCCCTCCGCAGTCAGCAGTCACTTCTATGATTGGAGCATCTTCCGTGGATTCCGCCGCATACTGTGCTTTCAAGCTGTAATTCTTATCAGCATCCTGCAGGAAAGCCCTGCCAAGCCCAATGATTTTACTGCTGTTTCCACGCGCTTCCCCTGTTGCTTGTGGCGTTTGGAAAGGATCACCGTAACCTTTCCCCGTCACATTTTTCGTTCTCCGATACGCATAAGCTGACCCTGCATACCCTGACTGTACTGTCCCTAATGCCATCATTTCTCCTTTCCGCAGTCCCTCCGTCATTCGGAACCGCACCACTTTCCTGAAAGGACCAAGTGGTTGTTTTTTTATATAATGAATCCTTACAACGCAAAAAGAGCGCCCAAATACTTTCCTTCCGTTGATTTGTACGCTCTCCATAGCTTATGTCAGAATCCATCGCTTATTATATCGGCTGGTTGATATCAATGATCAAGAGGAATCATTAAATATTCCGGCAGTTTATAAACGGCATAGCAGAACCGTGATGCTTATTTTTTCTTCAAGTAATAAAATCCATATGCCGGAATGACAATGGGTATCAGCTCCCTTTCCTCACCGGACAGCATATCCACATATGGGCCATCCGCCTGGCTCAACACCACCTCTTTATCATATTCACTGAAGTTGAACAAGCCTAATACTTTCACACCTTCCAAATATCTTCCCATGCACAGCACGGCGCGTTCCCCTGTTTCCACCGTCCAGGCATCTGCGTTTGATGCAAACACCTTTTCCCGTTTCCGAAGCTGCTCCAATTGACTAAGCCCCTGGAACAGCTTCCCTGCCACCGTGCTGCTGTCCCATATCTTTTCAGCCAGAGTCCAATCCATCCTGCCCCGATGAAGGTATCTGGAATCGGCTGCTTTGCCTGGATCTTCCTTATAGGTGTAGTCATTTATCTGTCCTATTTCATCTCCGCTGTACAGCACCGGAATCCCTGACTGCATAAACATATACGCATGCAGCATAATATCCAGCCTGATGGCCTTTTCCATTGCTCCGGCCGTCTGATTACCACCGGCTCTTTCCGCCCCACCGGTTTCCTGTCCATCACCGGCTCTTTCCGCCCCACCGGTTCCCTGCTCACTGCCGGCTTTTTCTATTCCGCACATGGAAGCCGTAGTGCCGCAGAATCTGGCATCCCCGGTCACAGGGTCCGCATTGTACAGCTCACCACGGCTGTTGCTGGCGCCTGCATATCCCTGGAAATAATCATTCAAATACTGCTTATGGGAACGCTCTTCCATACCTTCCGCCAGCAGTGTTCCATAATCCAGCCCCCACCCGATATCATCATGGCAGCGGAGATAATTCAGGAAAATATACTCCTTGGGCAGGGAATTCACAATGTCAAGCTGCTTTTTCAGCAGACGCACATCCCTGGTGGCAACCGTATGCCAAGTGGTGGCCATGGTGGTGACATTATACAGCATATGGCACTCCGGCTTCTCCACCGTACCGAAATAAGGCACCACTTTCTCCGGTTCCATCACCACTTCTCCCAGCAGCAGAACGCCGGGACAGACAATCTCGGAAATCATACGCATCATACGCACAATCGTATGTACCTGCTTTAAATTACGGCAGGATGTATGCAGCTCCTTCCAGATATACGGAACGGCATCAATACGAATAATATCAATTCCCCGATTGGCCAGATAGAGGAAATTGTACATCATCTCATTGAAAACTCTCGGATTTCTGTAATTCAAATCCCACTGATAGGGATAAAAAGTGGTCATGACATAATGCCCCGCATCCGGAAGCCATGTAAAATTTCCCGGCGCCGTGGTGGGAAATACCTGTGGAACCGTTTTCTCATATTGGCCGGGAATCTCGTCACTGTCGTAAAAGAAATAACGGCTCATATACTCCCCTTCCCCCCGGCGGGCCCTTCTTGCCCACTCATGATCTTCGGAAGTATGATTCATAACAAAGTCCATACACACATAAATCTCTCTTTTATGACAGGCATCCGTGAGGTCTTCCAGATCCTCCATGGTTCCCAGCTTCTCCTGCACCTTTCTGAAATCCGATACGGCATACCCCCCGTCGGAACGTCCCTCCGTAGTATCCAGAAAAGGCATCAGATGAATATAATTTACATTACACTTCTCAATATAATCCAGCCGTGATTTCACTCCCTGCATATTCCCGGCAAAATTATCAATATAGAACATCATACCAAGCATATGATTCTGTTTATACCAATCCTTATGAGCCTCCCGCTCCAGATCCGCAGATTTTAAATCAGCCTTCCGCTCTGCATAAAATCTCTCCATATGATCACACAGCTCTGCAAACATGGAGCCGTTATCATACAGCTCCATGTAGAGCCAGCGAAACTCATCCGCATGTCTGCCGAAGCGTTCCCGATATCTTTTCTGCCCATCCGTTCCCTGCTTATCACTTTTCATATTTTCTACCCTTTCCAGCTCCGTCTCTTCCTCCATCATCCTTACCCCCGGAGTCAGATTATGTCCGTTTCCTGACATCCGCTCCCTCTGTCAGTCCGCATCCGCTTCCTGTACCATAATCAATTCCACTTCACAGGCAGCATATTCTCCTGACACCATCGGCATCGGCATTCCGGCTTCCATCAGTGCGCAGCCGTAATACCTCTTTCCCGTACCCCCGTCTTCATATAATGCATCCCTCTTTAACCCCTTTAACTTCACGTAATTTACCGGCATATTCCCATGAATCTCCAGCATCACCACATGCAGAAGCACCCTGCTTCCGTCCTCCGAGAGGAATTCCCATGCGGCATAGGCATCTTTGAAAGGATTGGACAAACGGTAATAATCCCCTTTCCGAATCAGCTCCGCATGCCTTTTATATTTTCTGATCTGCTCCTTTACCTCTTCCTTCTCTTCTTCCGTCAGCTTTGCCGGATCGAGTTCATAGCCGAAGGTACCGGCCATTGCCACCACACCTCTTGTATGCAGGCTTGTACTGCGCCCTGTCTGATGATTGGGCACTGCCGACACATGGGAGCCGACGGTAGAGATTGGATATAAGAAGGATGTTCCGTACTGAATTCGTATTCGATCTACCGCATCCGTATTATCGCTGCACCATATCTGAGGCGTGTAGTACATCATGCCCGCGTCAAATCTTCCGCCGCCGCCGCTGCAGCCTTCTATTAAGATATCAGGGTATCTCTGAAGAAGCTTTTCCAGGAAATCATACACTCCCAGCACATAGTCATATGCCGCCCTGCCCGGTGCATTTTCCGCAGAATATACCTCTGCAATGCTTCTGTTCATATCCCACTTCACATATTCTATGGCGCCCTGATCCAGAACCTCGCATATCCTGTCGAAGATGAAGCCCCTTACTTCCTCTCTGGAAAAGTCCAGAACCAATTGGTTCCTGGATCGTATGGGTGTTCTGCCCGGAATCTGAAATGCCCAGTCCGGATGCTGTCTATAAAGCTCACTGTCTTCCGAAACCATCTCCGGTTCAATCCAGATACCAAACTTTACACCAAGCCCATGGATTCTCTCCGCCATTTCTCCCAGTGTACATCCCAGCTTCCGCTCATTGACCTGCCAGTCGCCCAGCCCGCTGTTATCATCATCGCGCTTTCCAAACCAGCCGTCATCCATCACCACCATATCCATTCCAAGGGCTGCGGCGTGCTCCGCTAATTTACAGATAGATTCTCCGCTGAAATGAAAATAAGATGCTTCCCAGCTGTTGAGCAGTACCGGCCTTGGCTGATCCCGGTATTTCCCCCGGCAGATGTGATCCCTGATACAGCGGTGAAACTGCAGCGACAGTTCTCCCAATCCTTTGTCCGTAAAGCTGAGTATGGTCTCCGGGATTACAAGGCTTTCCCCCTCCCCCAGGGGATAATGGAGCAGGTCACTATGCAGTCCCATCAGCACTCTGGTCTGTTCAAACTGATCCTTCTCAGCCTCACACATAAAATTACCGCTGTATACAAACACTAAGCCGTAACAATTTCCATAATCCTCTGTAGCGCCTTTACCGGCCAGAATCACCGCCGGATTGTACTGATGGCTGGAGGTTCCTCTGCGGCTTCCAATCACATGGCTTCCGTGCACGATTTCCCTGCGCTGCAGATTGCGTTCCATCGCATGTCTCCCCCAGAAGCTGAGCAAGTCATAGTCCCCGCTCAGAAAGTCCAGACAGGCAGAAGCAGCCTTTTCCACCATAATACTTCCATTCCCATGATTGGTAATCCTGACACTGCGTGTAATAATATCTTCCTGCTCCAGTACCCCATAGAGAAGCTGTACCTGCACCCCGCTCACCGAATCTTCTAACAGAATCTCCAGTGTCTGTGCCTCATCCTCCGATGCGTACACCGCCGGAAGTCCCTTTAACCCATATTTCCCCTGAGATATCTTATGGCTGACATAACGCAGGTCACAGCCCACGATGCCCTCTTCATTGCGGAGAATCAAAGCCGTATTCCTGAAATCCCCCGTCCCCATAACCGGATATTCCTGCGGCTGCACATCCATAGAATAGTTTCTGTCTTGGCCCGCATTGGAAGGATTCCCTGAAAATCCCCGGTCATAATAGGTCAACAGGTAGTCCATACTGCCGTTAATCCGTCCTCCATAATACAAATGCAGCAGAAATCCAAACGCATCCACCTTCATCTGGTAAGTAGAATGTTTCGTATGCAGTGTAAAAATACCCTCTTCCTGTTGATAATGAATTGCCATAATCCTTACTCTCCTATTCCAATTGCCCTGAAGTGCAATTTATTCCGCATCCGCGTCGGCTCTGAGATAACTTCCGGGCGCCGGGCAGGATGCTGTACTTTATTTTATACTGCGCACCGATTAAATCTGCAATACAACCCGACTGCAGACCGCCAGCCATATACATTACATAGTTTGGCGCAATTATCTCTTAATGTCAAGAGGGTCGTTACTATTTTTATCCATAACCTCATCCTGCATACGGCATATCACTATTGTTCATTTTCTTCTCACGCTTATTTCACTGCCCCGTTGGTAACACCATTCAAAATCTGCTTCTGGCAAACCATATAAAATATCAGAATCGGAATCAGCGACAGCAGATAGGATGCAAACGCCAGATTATAATTGGTTCCAAACTGAGACTGGAAGTTTAACTGTGCCAGCGGCAATGTATTCTCGCCGGAACCTGCCATAATGATTAACGGCGTCATCACATCATTCCATACGGCCAGCGCCGTAATCACCGCCACCGTAGCATGCATGGGCCCCATGATAGGGAAAATAATCTTCCAATACGTCTTCCATGTGGAAGCGCCATCCACCCTGGCCGCCTCTTCCAGCGCCATGGGAATGTTCACAAGGTACCCCGAATAAAGCATAATATTCATGGGCATATAAAATACTACATACAGGATAATAACCCCCGCCCAGTTCGCCAGCCCAAGCTCCGCGGTCTGTTTTGCCAGCGGCATCATCAGAATGGCAAAAGGCACGAACATACCGCTGACAATAAACAGATACACAAAACCATAAAACTTGCTGTGCGCCTTATTCCTGCCCAGTGCATACCCCATCAGGGAATGAATGAGAACGGACAGCACCACTGTTAGCACCGATATTACCAGACTGTTCTTCAGAGAACGCCAGAAATCCGTCACCTCCATAGCCTCCCTGAAATTAGCAAGGCTCCAGTTCTTAGGCAGGGAGAGGATGCCGCTGATGCTGTTGGTCATTTCCGAAGGCTGCTTAAACGCAATCACTACGGTCATGTACAGCGGAAATATAATCGTGGATAATCCAAGGATCAACAGAACCAATGCAGCCTTGTTCGTTTTACCGACTGTAGATGTATGTTTCATAGCTGCTCCTCCTTTGAACCGGAAAATTTCATCTGCGCAACAGAAATAATCACAATGACGATAAAGAATACCACCGCATTGGTGCTTTGAAATCCGAACTGTCCTCCCGACATACCGTTGTTATAAATCAGATAAGAAATGGATTCCGTACTCTGGGCAGGACCTCCTTTGGTCAACGCCATAATCTGGTCAAATACCATCAGAAAATTCTTCACACACAATACCATATTGATGGAAAAGAAGGGGATAATCAGCGGAAAGGTCAGATAACGGAACTGCTTCCATCCTGTTGCCCCATCCAGTCCGCCTGCTTCATATACATCCTCCGGCACAGTCTGCAGACCGGAAATATAGATAATGGTATTCATTGCAATCGCCTGCCATGCACACACAATCATAACCCCGATCCAGGCTTTGTCAGGACTGGACAAAATGCTTTTGGACAGAGCGGTGATTCCGGTCATATCTGCCAGCGCCGGAATGATATACGTGAAAAAGTAATTGAAAATATAACCTACCACCAGGGAACCCAATATATTCGGCAGAAAATAAGCGCCCCGGAAAAATCCCTTCGCCCGGATCTTACTGTTCAATCCCAGGGCCAGAACCATACTGATGACATTGACCACTATGGTCGTCACCACAGCCAGCTTAATGGTAAACAGATAGGACTTCCCCACACGGACATCGGTAAACAAGTCAATGTAATTGCGCAGCCCCACCCAATCGTATTTGCCAAACCCTCTGAAATTGGTAAAACTATATATGACACCTCGTATGAGAGGGATGGTGTTAAAGCAGACAAACAAAGCCAAAATCGGAACGGTAATCAATAAAAATGTTCGCTGTCTATCATTTTTCATTTCTAATCTCCTTCTCTTTTAATTTCTTTCTCTTTTAATTTCCTTCTCTTTTAATCTCCTTCTCTTTTTTCCGGTTCCGCATCCATTCTCCCGGCAACAGGCATCCGCATACAATTTCCCCCGCCCTGCCGCCGGACACTTCTATAACCGTCCTCCTGTCCCCAAACTCCAATGCCGTCGGCTGCACCACTATAAATTAACGTCCAAAAGTTTAGTTAATGTGCAGACCGCAGCAGTACTTCAGCGCCCCTGTTCATACTCCTGCACCATCCGTATAATATCCCTGTTATACCGCTGCCAGCTGGTATCAAAATTCGCCAGGAAAGCGTCCACATCCTTTTGAATCAGAAATGTCTGCAGCAATGCGTCCACTGACATCTCCGAAGGATAATAATGATCCTGATAATCCGTCATATTGCCTTCCTCAATAAACGGAAGCATTCCGTCCAGTATGGAGGCCAGCTGAAATTCACCGTTTCTGCAGGGTACCGCATTCTGGTCGTCAATATATTTCTGCATATTCTCATACTCCAGAAGGAAATCCAGAACCTCATATGCCGCTTCCTTATTTTCGCACGAAGCCATAACGCAGAAGCCCAGGTCAATTCCCGAATTCAAAGTCCTGTCCTCCTTATTGTCGCCTGCAGGCATTACAAAGGAATCCATGTTCAGATCAGGATTCACGGATAGAATCTGCGGCGCCGCATAACTTCCGATAGGATACATTGCCGCTTCTCCTCTGGCAAATGCCGTACAGGCATCATTATATCCATAGGCAAAAGGATCTCCGGGACCATAGTCCAGCAGGTTCAAATACTTTTCCGCCAATTCCCTGTATTCCTGTGTAAATGTGGTCTGCCCCCTGTTCACCTGCTTGGCGGTATCCGAAGGGGATAATTCCACTGCCATGGCGTTCCATGGCGCAAGGCAGGTCCAGATATCCTTCCATCCAAAATAAAACGGCAGAATCCCTTCACCCTGAATTGTTTCACACAATTGTATCAATTCACTCCATGTCTCCGGAATCTGCCAGCCATGCTCCGCGAACATATCCCTGTTATACAGTATTCCGGCCGCATTCGCCACATAAGGGACTATGTAAGTGCCTTCCGTCGGAATCAGCTCCAGTGATTCGGCAATATCCAGAAATGAAGCAGCCAGACAGCCCAGCGCCAGCCCGAAGCATTTTAACCTTTTTCCTTTCATGACATTTCTCCTCTCTTATATGATAGAAATAACTGACTATAAACATAATAACATACCATTATGCTACTAATAAATATCAGAATTTTATATGTTTAATACCTTTTTGCCGCTTTTTCTTTCTATATTTGAAATCAGGCGGCATTTTGATATATAATGGAACAGAACAATGATAAAAGGAGAATTTTATGAGCGAAGTTATCTTCTCGGTCTTTCCAAATGAAAATTTTGTAGATTTGGGTCTGTATCAGTTCGGCTTGGAACAATGCGATCCCTCTCATTCCTTCGGCCCCGCTGCCAGAAATCATTATCTGTTCCATTACTGCATCTCCGGAACAGGCATCCTCCACGCCCAGAACGGCAGGAAAGAATCCGATACCTTTCAGATTAAAAGCGGCCAGGGCTTTATGATTTTTCCCCATCAGGTATGTACTTATATTGCGGATTATGAACTTCCCTGGGAATATGTCTGGCTGGAATTTGACGGCCTCCGGGTCAAGAAAGCCATTGAATTATCCGGTCTGACACCGGAACAGCCCGTTTACAAAGCGCGTTATAAAGATATTGCCGCCGCAATGAAGGATGAAATGCTCTATATCGTAAACCACAAGGAGGAATCTTCCTTCCATTTAATCGGGCATCTCTATCTGTTCCTGGACGGCCTTGTCCGTTCCTCCACCTCCGCCCGTATCAGCAAGGGGAATAACCTGCGGGATTTCTACCTCAAGGAGGCCTTTTCCTTTATAGAGCAGAACTTCCAGAACGATATCTCCGTGGAAGATATTGCTGCTTTCTGCGGCTTAAACCGGAGCTACTTCGGGAAAATATTCCATGAAACCATGGGCAGGACGCCGCAGGAATTTCTCATTTCCTACCGCATGACAAAAGCCGCTGAACTGTTAAAGCTCACCGGCTTATCTGTTGGCGACATTGGAAATGCAGTGGGGTATCCCAATCAACTGCACTTTTCCAGAGCCTTTAAAAATGTATATGGGATTTCTCCCAGGCAATGGCGGTATGAAAACGGCGGCGGAGAGAAGAAGCATCCCTGATCCGGCTGCTTTCCTCCGACAGCAGACAATTACCGGATAATACCTCTGCCATGACACTGCCTCTATTGAAACTACCTCTATTATGACACCTCATAAATCAACGCCGTCAGCGGCCCATCAATATCAGGGATGGACAGGGCTCCTGATGTAACGGCGCAGGCTCCGAGAAATCCTACCGAGTGGAACAGCAATGTATTGGCCGCCACCTTGTCCACCATGGGGGCCACGCTCTGCGGTGCATGCTCCCTCATCACCCTGCCGGCAGACTGATACAGGAATTCATGCAGTCTGCCAAAAGCAGCAATCTCCTTCCGGAAGATGGTTCCCAACTCCTGCTTCTGCTGTGCACTGATGATGGGAATATCAGGCTTTCTGTCTCCTGCCAATACCTCTCCGATATTTTCCCTGATTTTATCCGCATGCATTGTATACCAATTCTTCCTGGGCAGAATATGGAAATCTGCATAAGATGCGGCATACTGTTCATTGATTCCCGCATACCCGGCAAAGGAATGGGTGCCGTATTCATTGTCCTGCACTTCATAACTGACCCCGTAGCAGGTTCCCCTGCCGCCGCGGTAAAGCTCATCTTCCCTGAACTGCTCTCCCAGAGCGGCCTTAAAAGCCCCCCATCCGTTTCTGATCAATTCGTACAGCACCGCCCAGACCAGACGCTCATCCTCCATATCCGAACCGCAGAAGCCAAGGGTTCTCCATTCCTGCAGCCGACCCTTTACACTGAGAATAATCTCACCCACATCCGCGGTAATCTCTTTTTCCGCCCTCCTGTATACTTCATCCATATAATCTTCTGTCAATATCACCAGATGGGATTGATATCTCCCTCCCGGCAGGGACGAAAGCAGATGATATTTTTCCAGCAGCGCAATCTCGTCTTCCAGATAGGCCGCGGCAACTCCCAGTTCAACTGCCAATTCCCTGATAGTCATCGGGGTGTAATAGGCGCTGACCAGAATATTCCCAGGCAGCTTCCGGTTGAACAGACTGTGATACTCCATATTCATTTTTCCTGCAAATATCACGTTGAATTCAAATTTTGCAGGCTGATAACTTTTCTGGCCAAACTCTCTTTCCATACTGATACCTTCTTTCATAATTTTACGTGTTTTAAACAGATAATACTTCACCATTTCCAGTGAAATATGAAGCTTTGACGCAATTTCCCCACAGGAAAGGCCGTCAAAATAATAGGCTATGGTACACTCTCTGTACTCACCTGACAGGAGCGCCAGTTCACGCCGAAGTGTATTGTATTCTGAGGCATTGAGGATTTCCGCTGTAAAATCCTCCTGGGACGGATACTCTTCCTCCAATTCTTCCAGCCGGACACGATTCCGTCTGTACAGGAATTTCTTATACGTATTGGCGGCAATGGACCAGATATATCCAAAAAAAGCATTCTCGTCCCGGATGCGGGGAGCGCTCTGCAGTATGGCAAGTATAATATCCCCTGCCAGGTCTTCCGCATCTTCCCTTGGAGAAATACGTGACAGCGCATATGCAAAGATAGTCTTCATATTCTCTTCCACCAGCCTCGATACCTTTTCCCCTTCCATGGCGTCCTCCTTTGGCAATCCTTTTGTGCACATAATGTATCATGAAAGCTTTCATTGATATAGTACCGGAAAACAGACTTTGGTTAATTGTCATGAAAAAAAATTATTCCGCATCCTGGTTCAGGCAGAAACTGCCGATTTCCAACACCTTCCTCTGGGCTTCCAGAATTTCTTCTTCCGTTCCATGCCAGAGCTCCATGTCCTCACTGATCAGGTATAATATCCTGTCCGCCAGATTGGAGAAAAATGCCGTCACTACTTCACCCGATGCCCCTGCCAGCGCCGCTGTCAGCGTCAGGTTGTCCAGATTCCGCAGAATCACCTGAATCTCAAAATCTCCTAAATGCACCAATTCTTCTAATAAATTGGTAGCTTCCGAATATAATTTCTTGTCTTTGTATTTATTGATTAATTCCTGCCTTGTATATTTCAGAATTTCCCTCATATAGCCGCTCTTCTCCCTGTAATCCATACCGATATAGGATGCCACCATTTCCTGAATCAGTTCCGGCCTCTCCCCGGCGAAAATCATCTTCAGCACCGCTGCAATCATGCGGCCTTCCCTCTGCTCCGCCTCCGGCAGGGCCTGCGCATAATTTTCCAATAGCCGGAATGATACATCCAAATCCACCTGCATCATAAGCAGATTCTTAATATAGGGTATTGCAAACAGCAGAAATTTGCTGCTGTTTAACCTGGACACTGCCTCTTCCATGGCAAGCAGCCCCTCCGCCCGGCTGATTTCGGCGCATTTGAGCAAGTCCTCCCCCACCAGGGCAAGCCGGAATTTGTCATCATCATACACCCCAACCCTCTCTACCTGCGCCAGGCTCCTGCCCACCAGTTCATCAATACTGCAGTCGAAATAATCCGCCAGTGCCCACAGCATCTCAATACCCGGCGTTGACAGATTGCGCTCCCATTTTGAGACTGCCGCCGGACTGATGCTTAACACTTCTGCCAGCTGCTCCTGGGTCATTCTCTTTGCCATGCGCAGCGAATAGAGTTTCCCTCCCATGGCCACTCCATGATATACGATATTCTCCATACTTTCCTCCTTCCGATTCTTATATCCATTTTAAAATACGTCATTTTGAAAGTCAAAGGAGAAACAATCCAATTTTTTAACTGATGGTTAAATATGTTCCCTATTTAATTCTTCTATCAGGAAAATTTTTAGAGATGTGATATGCTGTCTGAAGAAATCAGAGTATACAAAAAACCCCCCTATAATCCATATAGGGCATGACATGTTTTTCGTCCTACATTGTGAAAGGTTATAGAAATTAAACTTCTGTTTTATTATAAACTATAATTTCAAAACTCACAACAAATGTAATCTTAAATTTCCATAATCATTTCTGTTATCTTTATGTTTTTTCTATAGCACTTTGGCAATCCGCAGAAGTATTTCCTGTTTTTCTTTCGGCATATCCTTCATAATGTTAAGAAATTCCTCTTCAAGCACAGAGGATGTATCACGATATTCATTTTCCAAAAGATAATCGAGTGTAACTCCCAGAACATTACAAATACGTACAAGAAGCGTAAGAGAAACTTTTACTTTATTTGTCTCTATATTACTGATATGCGTCACATTCACTCCTGTTTCATTGGCAAGAAACTCCTGTGTGAAATGCTTCTCGTTTCTGATGTCTCTTATTCTCTTACCAATAAAAGCAAAATCTAATCCCTCCATACCCCTGCACCCTTTTACTATATTTATCTAATTATATTATTAGTTTAGTAATAAATTAATTATCTATTACTATAAAATATATAGATTAAGATATAATTTGGTGATATAATAAACATGCACAAACCACTAAATTTGAAAGGAGATTCTATACATGATTGATTTACTTAACAAACTATATGACAAAATTGCTTACTGGGAACAAACAAGTGAAGAACTTAATTGGGAGTATGACCAATCCATATGCGCAATTCTGGAACCATTAAAAAGTACGAAAACCGAATCAGAAATAGCAGAAATAAGTGATCTTATTTATCAAGCCACCTACCAGGTAAGAAGAGATGGATTTCGATTAGGCGCACAGTATATGGCAAAGCTGCTCATGGAAACCCTGGGCAATGCTGCAGAATAATAAAACTAATATCATATACATGTATGGAAATTTTAGAAACAAATTGTGTAAACCTTTCGTATCATGTATACTATAGGCATAGGAATACAAGCTGATTTACATTTGAAGTCATGTCAGGGGGTATGCACATGGATCGTAACATAGTAGTAAATTTAGGGGAACAACGATTTGACCGACTGATCGAAGAAAATAAATTCTATATTGATAAGACAGAATTTATCCGCGAGTGGTGGGAATACGGTTCGACAGTCACACTTATTACACGCCCACACAGGTTCGGCAAAACGCTCAACATGAGTATGCTTGAGTGCTTCTTCTCAAATCAATATGCTGGAAGAGGCGATTTATTTGAGACACTCTCCATCTGGCAGGATACATCCGCCTCAGGCGATAATAAATACAGACACCTGCAAGGCTCATTTCCGGTAATCTTCCTGAGTTTTGCCTCTGTCAAAACCGGAAATATAGACGGCATCAAAAAAGCCGTAAAAGGAATCATCTCCGATGCCTATAAGAGCCGCAAACACATCATGAAATCCGATTTATTTGATGAAGATGACAGAACAGCCTTTACAGCTGTGAACTGCAAAATGGACGATGACACCGCTTACACAGCCTTACGCCGCCTTTGCACTTATCTTGCGAAATACTATAACAAGGATGTCATTATAATTCTTGATGAATATGATACGCCTATGCAGGAAGCATGGCTGGAAGGAAACTGGGACAAAGCAATTACGTTTTTCCGAAATATTTTCCACAATACCTTTAAAACAAATCCACATCTCCAACGCGGTATGATAACCGGAATTACAAGGATTACCAAAGAAAGCATTTTCTCTGATTTGAATAATCTGGATGTCATTACCACAACTTCAAATGAATATGCCACAGCCTTTGGATTTACGGAGGAAGAAGTCTTTGCCGCACTTGATGCCGCAGACTTGGGCAGCGAAAAACAGGAAGTTAAAAGGTGGTATGACGGATTTACCTTCGGCCGATACACAGATATCTATAATCCATGGTCCATCGCATCCTTTATCTCCAAAAAAGGAATCTATAAAACTTATTGGGCAAACACCAGCAGCAACGGACTTGTAAATTCGCTGATACAACGAGGCAATTCCGATATAAAACAGATGATGGAAGACCTTATGCTGGGAAAAAGCATCGCGGCAGAAATTGATGAACAGATTGCGTTCCATCAGCTTGACAACAATATAAATGCAGTATGGAGCCTGCTGCTTTCAACAGGATACTTGAAAGTGCTCCAGGCAGAAACAGACCCCGGCCGATACACACTTGCCCTTACCAATCTTGAGGTAAAGAAAATGTTCAGGAAAATGATATCGGAATGGTTCAATGACGGCACACAAATCTATTATAATGAATTTATCAATGCCCTGTTGGCCGACAATATCCGGAAAATGAACACATTTATGAATAAAGTTGCCCTCAACACCTTCAGTTCTTTTGACAGCGGCAATAAGCCATCTGAGCAGGCAGAACCTGAACGTTTTTATCATGGATTTGTATTGGGTATGGTGGTCAATCTGGCAGATACTTACAGAGTACGTTCCAACCGGGAAAGCGGATTTGGACGCTATGATGTTATGCTGGAGCCAATTGACAGAAAGCAGAAAGCATTTATTTTCGAGTTCAAAGTATTGGACCCGGACGAGGACGAAGCCACATTGGAGGATACCCTGGCTAACGCCCACGCCCAGATAGAAGAAAAACAATATGAAGCAGAACTGGTGTCAAAAGGTTTCTTACCGGAGCAAATCAGAAAATATGGATTTGCATTCAAAGGAAAAACCTGCCTGATTGGATAAAAGCCCCCTCCCACCACTGCTCCGGTATCCTCTCCCTGTCCATCAGGCAGTTAAGTTCATGGGACAACACTCTGCAAGTGACATCAAAAAGCCCTTCCGCATCACAGAGAATGCATTCTGCCTGTCCAAAAGAAACTTTTTCCGCCGCACCCACAGCATAAAATGCCTCACTGAGCTTGTCGAAGCTCTCGGAAATATGCGCCGTATGGGGGTTGTAATGCCGGTACACCCGTACTTCCTTCCTGCTCCCCCCAGGCATCTTAATCTGGAAAGCTGCCGGCTCCGGAGTAAATCTCTCCGGTACCTCCAGCACTTCTTCTATGCTGTGGATAAACGTATTGCGGCTATGAGTGACCCCTGCCAGTAATATTTTGGCGTGAATGTGCCGGAGCCTGTCCCAGCAGCCGCCAGGCGAACATGGTGTGGTACATTTTTCTTCTCCCCGGACATATTCTGCCGCCATGGGTCCTGCGGCGGCAATGCTGTGGGTAGGATGCAGCGAACGTACCACGCCGGGACGCTTCAGGAACAAATTTGGTATAATCCCCACACAGGCAGGCTCCGCCGCCGGATCAAAGCAGGCATGCGTCTCGCTCATCTGTGCCCAGGTATGGGCCGGTGTCATAAAGAGGCCCTCCGAAAGATATTCCATAAAGGCATCAACCACCGTATCAGCGCCCCCTTCCACCGCTCCGATGGCTTTCATGGAAGAATGAAGCATCACCGCATCTGTGGAAACCAGCCCCATGGCCTGCAGATGCGCCTTTAAATCCTGTTTTGTGTA
This sequence comes from uncultured Acetatifactor sp., assembly GCA_910584435.1. Classification (GTDB taxonomy): domain Bacteria; phylum Bacillota; class Clostridia; order Lachnospirales; family Lachnospiraceae; genus Acetatifactor. The sequence continues at coordinate 1,485 of CAJUAP010000067.1, read as the reverse complement.
CATCTTTACTACCTCGCTTTTGTTATACTTTATCACCTGTCCCGGCATTGTCTGCCATGTCCTTTTGTTCATAGCAGCCCGGCAGCACACCGGCATGATAAATTAAAGGCATTATATCATTTTCCCCTGCCCGTATGCAAGCAGCTGTTGGGATCTCCCTGCTATTGCCCTTGTTACTGGTTACTATTCACTCCGTTCACAGTAACCTGCTCTTTACGTTTTTATGTGCATCAGACTGCCGCCCCTTGCTTTTTACCACACTTTTTGATATAATCTGTACAAAACAAAATGCGCCGGACAAGAATGACCCATCTCAGTCCCCTGACGCAGAAACGGAGGAAACATGTCACAGTTAAAAGGTACCAAGACAGAGAAAAACCTGCTGGAAGCTTTTGCAGGAGAATCCATGGCACGCAACAAATACACCTATTATGCGTCCAAGGCCAAAAAAGACGGATATGTGCAGATTGCAGAGTTATTTGAAGAAACCGCTGCCAACGAAAAGGAACATGCCAAAATCTGGTACAAATTGTTAAACGACGGCATTGGCAGTACGGCTGAAAATCTGAAGGCAGCCGCAGAAGGAGAGCATTTTGAGTGGACCGATATGTATGCCGCCTTTGCAAAGGATGCAAGGGAAGAAGGATTTAATGAAATTGCCGCATTGTTTGAAGCCGTAGGCGCCATCGAGAAAGAACACGAGGCAAGATACCTGAAGCTGCTGCAGAATATCGAGAACGGCGTTGTCTTCTCCAGGGACGGCGATACCATCTGGAAATGCAAAAACTGCGGACATGTCTGCGTGGGTTCCAAGGCGCCGGATATTTGTCCCGTATGCAATCATCCCCAGGCATATTTTGAAGTTAAGGCGGAAAATTATTGAAAACTCCATACAGAAATGATTCTTCTATATTGTCAGGTCAGGCTTCTGTCAGCTCATCCGGTTTAGTTTATGGGTATCACTGACCAGTGGGATGGCTTCCCCTGTAAGCAGGTCGATTCCGGCCAGCAGGGAAACCGTCCCAAGCCTCTTATATTCATAATCACGCAAAACCCGTGGCCAAAAGGATCATCATGGGGAAGTTCTTATTTTCCAACCAGTATGAAAAATCAAATATCTGTCTATGTATAAGGGGCATATCAATGACGATACACAGGACAGATTAAAAACAAAACTGGTTGAAGCTAATTGAAATTCCGCTTCGACCGATAGGAAGCAGCAAAGACAGGCAAGAAACGGTCTGCTTCTTACTTGTCTTTTTCTGCACCCTGTATGGCAGTTACCCTATTTCAGTTTGTTACTTGATACTGTTTTATGAGCAGCTATCCGTGCGGCAGATTGTATTTCTATTCTTTGCCTATATGCTAAACGCCAATTTTGCGGATTTCATAAAGATTTGAAAAATAATGAGCGATACCGCAGTACCACTCACCAAATTTCTAATATGGAATTTTTATAATGACCTGTGCGCCCTTTGTCTTATC
>CAJUAP010000066.1 GCA_910584435.1 uncultured Acetatifactor sp. | reverse complement strand
TAAATACCTTTTTCTCTTTTGCATCATATGCCAGATATCCAAGGTGAACTATCAGGGTCAGCACAACATCTCTGCTGCCAATGCTTGATATTGCCAAACCATCAAACAATTTGCGGGAGTCGCAGCTTTTATCATAATACGCACAAAGCATTTTAGCTGCTATGGATTTTCCGAAACGGCGCGGCCTGCTTACACATGTCAATTTGTCCAGTGTTCCCAATGTATCATTAATATAAGAAACCATCCCCGTCTTATCCACATAGATTTCTTTTACCGCGGCGGCAACCCCATCATTACCGCTATTTAAATAATTTCCCAAAACCAGCCCTCCTTTCGGGAATACCAAAGCCTGTTCTGCTTTTCCCCGGAAATTGTGGTGAAAGAACTTATCAGCATATTAACTGATAAAAATGCAGTCGCATCCTGTTATTTCCTGAAACTCTTCTGCTGCCTTCTTATGCTTCTCCTGTTCCTGCGGTTCTGCGGTCTTAAGCTGAATCGCCTTCCGGGCCGGAAGATAGGACGGATTCTTAGCCAGAGAGATTCCATGCTTCAGGCAGAGCAGCTGTGCCGTTTTAAATAATTCATTTTGATTCACTTTATCGGCAATCCGCAGACGCCATCCCATTTGGTCGGATAAGTTCTGCAGATGCTCCTGATACCTGCGCCCTATTGCCGGAGACACAAAGCCAATCTCAAGATACTTTCCGTCAGCGTCCTGCTTCAGGCTCTTCTTATCCGGCTTATGGGGCAGCTGCTCGAAAACCTGGTCGATAAGGGCAAATGCCGTATTTTGTTCAGCCTTTTCTGTCATATCATTTGCAGGGCAGAAGAAATCTCCTTCAGAAACAGGCTGAAGACTGCTCATCCCCGAAAGCTGCTGTCCGTTGATAAACAGCTGCCAGCCCGTCTCACTGCAAAACCGCTCCGCTGCTTTTCTGTCCTCATCCTCACAGCCGCCGTCCAAAGCAATCATATAACATTTCTTCTCTGCATAATAAGAGGTCTTGGAAAGTCTGTCGCCAAAAAGTACAGAAAGCAAAAGGTATGCGGCATTGTGATTCATAGACGGGCTGATTTGAATTGTCCATCCGGTGGCAGCAGTAAAATCAGCAGCTTTTCTTCCGAATTCTTCCTTATCCTGAGCATCAGGATAGTCAAACTGCAGCAGTACTTCCTTACGTCCGCCATGGTGGCTGATTTTCCGATAAGGACAGTCTGCAAAATACTTCTCAATATAAGCATTTAGTTCCTGCTGGGTTAATTCTCTGGGCGCAAGCGCCGCTGCCATAGCCTCCGGTGTATTTGCCTCCAGCAGAAAGAGCCGTTTGGTATTGGGCATAAAATAGCAGCTGTTCCAGAGAAGCTTCTGCATAGCCTGCAGAACATCATTATCCGGCACATCTCTGCCATACCAGATATAGGCAAGCTGCGCTATGGAAAAATGCATTCCCGAATAATGCGTCTGCCAATACTCCCAAAATAACTTCTCATCCCCGGCAGCATACTCTCTCTTCATCTGCATGGTATGATCCAGATGGAAGGAGAGCTGTTTTCTCCTGCTATGGAGCATAACATCATAGGATTGCCCGCATTCCGGCAGAAAAACCTCTCTGCGGCAATCCTCAGCAGCCAGCTCTCTCCCAAGCTCTTCCATAGCATCCTGATTTCCATGTACCAGGAAAATACGTCTGGCAGATAACCGGTCCAGCAAAGCCATAATCTCCGTCTTATCGCCATGGGCCGAAAGCCCCACCTGCTCAATACGGCAGTTTACGGGGACATAGATGCCGTTCAGATTCAAGCTTCTGTCTCCATGTTTATCCGCAATGTCAGTCTCTGCGAAATCCGCCTGATTTCCCAATCTTCCAATCCCTTCCGAATTCTCATAACCTGCCGCACCTTCCGTTCCTGCCAAGCCTTCCGAGTTCCCGGAACCTGCCGCACCTTCCGTTCCTGCAGAGCCTTCCGGATTCTCAGAGCTTACTGTGCTTTCCGGTTTTGCCAGAAGGTTCAAAAGCTGGCGGCCGGGTGATTCTTCATCCTGATACCCGGTGATAATGATGCAGGCATTTTCCGAAGCTGCCAATGTTCTGGCATACAAAGCGCTGGGGCCGCCGATCAGCATTCCGGAACTGGCAAGGAAAATAGCCGGACCGCTTTGATTGAGCAGTTCCTCTCTCTTCCGGCTGGCAGTTACAGGTTGAATCTCCTCCGTGTAAAAAGGCTCATTACCCTTCATAATCCGTTTCCCCAGAGAATTCTTCAGATAGACAGGATTCCTGGTATACATGATATTGATATTCCGAACCATCCCGTCCACATAGACAGGAACTGCCGGAATTTCCTGGTTCTGCATGGCCGAACGCAGAATCAGCAGCACTTCCTGCGCCCTTCCCAGGGCAAATACCGGAATCAGTATCTTTTTCTTCTCCCGGACGCACTCCTTTACCAGCGACACCAGGCGCTTCTCCTCCACCTGGCGGTTGGCATGAAGCCTGTTGCCGTAGGTGGTCTCCACAATGGCAACGTCCGGGCGCAGTTTCGGAATGCTCAGACCCTCAATGGTCCGCTGGGAAAATGCGGAAAAATCCCCGGAATAAAACAGCGTCCCCTCTTCTGTGGCAAGATAGATACAGGAAGCGCCCGCTATATGTCCTGCCGGATAAAGCGTCATTGTAAATCCATCCAGAATGTGAACCGGCGTCTGATATCCCACCGCCCGAATCCTGTCCAGCATGGAAATTACATCCCTTTCGGAATAGTACGGAATTTCATTTTCCCTGTAATTCATTATCTTCAGACTGTCATACAGAAGCACTCGGGTCAGATCCGCAGTCATGGCAGTCATATATATCTGCGCATTTGGATAAGCTTTACTGACAATCGGAAGTGTTCCGATATGATCCATATGCGCATGGCTGACTAATATCACATCCAATCCGCCCTGTTCCTGTATGGTGCGAAAGTCGGGAAGGGGATCTTTGGTGCCGGACTGTCGTATTCCGGCATCCATCAATATTCCCTTCCCCGCAATTCTGAGATAAATGCAGCTGCCTCCAATTTCCATGGCGCCGCCGAGAAAATGAAGTTTCATCTCTGTTCTTTCCTTTCTGTAAGCTATGTATCATTCTTCCATGAGCTTCAGCGCTTCCTCCCGGTCAAGGTCTTCCAATACGCGCTTGCTGCAGCCTGGCATAGCCGGGTCAAAGCCGCATACCTTCTGATAACTGCAGTAAGTACATGCCTCCTCGCTTCCCTTCTCGTAAGGATTGAGGCTGATAACGCCCTCAAGAATCTCCCTTCCGATCTGGGTAATCTTGTGACTCACATAATGAGACACCGTTTGAAGCTCTCTCTCACTGAGTACGGAAGATCGGGCGGACAGGCTGCCATCCTTCTTACGCTCCACGGGAATGACATCTGATTTCGTCTCCATATAGTTGTCAAGTAATTCCACAATCTCCGGCGCACTGTTTACAACACCGCCCATGCGCAGCTGCTTCCCTATCAGTTCGTTGATCTCATCCGGCGTCAGCTCCACCGGCGTCTCCACAGAAGGATCATCGATGTGATAATACAATAAAGCCGCAGGTACAATTTCTTTTTCCGGATGCTTCTTCCCCTCATACTCCATGGCCGCATTCATATAGACCACTAACTGCAGCTGCAGCCCATAATAAAGTGCAGCCAGGTCAAATTTATGATGCCCTGATTTATAGTCTATTACCTTTACGTAGACTCTCTTCTCGTCCTCCGATACATCAATTCTGTCAATACGCCCCTGCAGACGCATTTTCTCCTGCTCGGACAGAGCCACATTGATGCTGCTTAGATTATCCGCATGATGAAAGGAAAGCTCAAATGCCTCCGGCGCAAAACTGCCTCTTTGCAATTGCTTCTGCAATGTCAGCACTGTCCTGAGCAGAATCCGCCCCATTCTGGTGATGGCATATTCGTTCCTGGCACTGCTGTACAACACCGTATTTCCATACTCCGCCGCACAGCTTTCCAATACATCATGCACCGTCTTCCTTGCAAATTCCTCAGGAAAGTCAAACCATGTGTATCCTTTTTCCACAAGCTTTGCCGCAAATTCTTCCAACACTGCATGATATACATTTCCCATATCCACAGTTTCAAAGGCAAATTCCCCCCGCTCTTTCAGCGCCAGACCATATTGCAGGAAATGTCTGTACGCACAGGCCGCATAGGTTTCCAGTCGGGTTACACTGTTTTCAAGCTGCACGCCATACAGCGCCCTGGCCACCGCAGATGACAGCCCTCCGTCCTGAATCCGTTTGAAAGCAGCCTCCGTAAGAGAGTCCCGCATTTCTTTCAGGCTCCCCTCCCCATACACCTTATACATGGTAAAAATTTCCTGCTCCCTTTCGTCTGTCAGAACCCCTTCCACATATTCCCGCAGACCCTCCGCCAGATACCTTGCGCCTTGCCGCCCGGTGACAATCTGCTCTAAGGGCCTCCTAAGCTGCGGATATTGGACTATAATACCAGGATACAGCCTTTTCATCACATCCACCAGATATGCAGGCCGGATGCTCTTCCCCCCGCTGTTTACTTTCGACCATGACAAATACAGTCTTTCGGAAGGCTTTGTCATATTCAGATAGAGATAGAATCTCTGGATATACATCTGCTGCCTGGGACTGGGCGCTAATTCCAGCTCTGACTCCCTTAAAAATTCCCTGTCCATATCAGAAATGATACCGCCTTTGGAGGATGTCTTGGGAATGTTGCCATCATTTACCCCCAGAAAAAACAGCGCACGCACCTGTTTTAATCTGGTTCGTTCCATATCACCCACCAGCACCCTGTCCACATTCTGAGGGATGGCCCCCACCTTAATCTCTCCGAAACCCGCCTCTAAAATATCCGCAAATTCCTGCAGTGAAATGGTTTCTTCCCCCAGCAGTGCATAAATCTGATCCAGAAGCTCCATCACCAGGCGGTAAATCTGCGCATACTCTCTGGCTCTGGTAAGTTCCCCCATCTCTTCAAAGCGAAACTGGAATTGTGCCAGCTTCACCTGCACCTGATTTTGCACCAGGAAATCATACAGTGCATTGACATAATTCTTCACCGGTTCTTCCCTGCCAAGATGCAGCATTTCCACCTGCTCCATGATGCGCTGTCGCAAAGCATTCAGCTCCGCCAGCGGCTCTTCATTCTCCATCTGCAGCGTTTTGCGTGTGAACAGACGGCTATAGGCTCGATAACCCTTTATTCCTGTCTGTAAGCAATAATTTTCCAGTCCGTCCACTTCCTCCCCGGTCAAATCGGCTAAACCGCTGCGCAGATAATGAAACACCGCCTCATAGGAGAAATCTTTTCGATACAGCTCCAGCGCACTTTTTATATATTCAATCATGGGATTCAGCCCGATGCCTCTGGTTCTGTCAATAAAACAGGGTATCTCCATATTGGAAAATTCCGTCTCCACATAGGGGGCATATCCCTCCAAATCCCCCATGACCACCGCAATATCCCTGAACGCATACCCCTCTTCCCTTACAAGTCTGCAGATTTCCAGCCCCGTCTGGTGTACCTCATCCCTGAGTGTGGTAGTTTCATACATCTGTATCTCATGCTGCTGTTCTTCATAAGGTCTGGCATTATAACGAAACAAATTGCCTTCCAGGTGCTGCAGAGCAGGCGCATTCCGGAATCTGTATAATGTATCAACCACCACATCCTTCTTCCGTTCCGTTCCGCCCTCTTTCGCCAATCTGTTTAAATCAGATACTGTCTTCTTACTCAGATAAAACAATTTCTGCTCTCCGTCCAATACATAGGGATTCTCTCCTGCTCCCAGAGTCAATGTCACAATCACTTCCCCGCACAGACACAGCAGCTCCGCAATCACCCTGTTCTGAATGGGCGTAAAACCGGTAAAACCGTCAAACACAACCACACTTCCAGGCAGAAGCTTTGACTTGTGCAGAGAACGGCGCAGCACATCCAAAGTCTCCTCCGTGGTGATAAAATTGCCGTAAATATAATCCATAAAACCCTTGTACAAGGTTTCCAGATCCTTTAACTTCTGTACCAGCGCCCCCCGCTTTTGGGCAAATGTTATCAGTTTCCCCACATCCTCTGTACCGATCCCATACTGCATGAACTCGGAAATAGCGCTCTTTACCTCATGAATGTATCCCTGCCTGTTCAGGAATCCTCCCAATGCAGGCAGTTCTTCTTTCAGATCTGCCGCCACTTTCTGAAGTACCAGACTCTTTCCCGTATCGTCCAGCACAGGAATTTCCTGCCCCCCCACTTCTTCCAGGATACGATGCCCCAGCCGCCCAAAGCTGAGTACATCAATATTCATAATACCTCCCCGGTCATTCAGCAGCACCAGATCCTTCTGGGTCTGCATGGTAAACTGGTCAGGTACTATAATCAGGAAATTCTGTTTTGGATGCTCTGCCGCCCGGCGGGTAATCAGTTCATATACCTGCCTGCTTTTTCCTGCCCCCGAAGGTCCGAAATAAAATTGTAAACTCAAAACCACCCCTCCAAAATATCGTAATCAGGCGAGATAAAACCTCCATAAATAATCCGCGGCCTCCTCCGCATAATCAATGCCAATGCGCTTGCCGGCCTGAATTTGTTCCGGTTTCACCTCAATCCCTTCCGTTACATAAAAATCAGCGCTCTCCACCATGTCAATGTCATTATCCGCTCTTGTAATTCCCATGGCAATACACATTTTCCCCGGACCGTCCGCCAGATGTTTTTTTAATGAAGCCGGACAGGTGTCAGGCGTATGGAGCGGTTTTTCCCTTTTCTCCTGCCTTCTGTTCAGCTCCGCCAGCCGCAGCAGAAGCATTTTCTGCTTTGATTCCTCATCTGCAGGCACTACGCTCCGAAGCAATACCGCCTGAGGCGTCCCTTCCGTCATGGCAGCAATATTCATACAGCTGTACATCCCATATATCAAATACACATAAGAAGTCCCCCCTGCATGATACATGGGTTCAGTCCGCTCCGTCCTCTTTCCGCCATATGTATGGGAACCCTTGTCCGTCTCTCCCATATAGCTCTCCACTTCTGTGATGATGCCGCGCACAATGCCCGCTTCCGTATGATGCACCAATGTCTTACCAAGCAGTTCCTTTGCCACCGTAAGTCCGTCTCTGGTGAAGAATTCCCTTGTCATACGTTTCTGTTCTGCTTTTCCTTCCGCCACTTTCCTGCCTCCCTGCACCATCCCCGATTCCGGCACTTATTATAACTTCCCTTGCAGCCAGCCCCGAAACCGCTCCAAATCTTCAGTCGTGGTAATCTTAAAATTATTCTCATCCCCCGGTATCATGACAATATCCATTCCTGCCATCACCGCAGGCTCTGTTGATCCGTTTATCTTAAGAATTTCCTCCGCACCCAGGCGCCTGTTCGCCTCATAATATTTTCCAAAACAGAACCCCTCAGGCGCCTGCCCGGCAAACAAACAGCTTCTGTCTAACAAAGAGGTAATCATCTTACCATCCCTGCTGGCATAGATGGTATCCTTCATAGGAAGCACCGGAAGAACACCGTCATGCCCATGCAGCGCTTCCAGGCAATTTGTAATCAGCTCTTCGGATAATAAGGGCCTCGCTGCATCATGAATCAGGACATAATCCGATTCCCCCGCATAAGCCTTCATGTCCTCCAGCCCATGCAGAATAGAAAGCTGGCGATTGGCTCCCGGCAGGGAAAATCCCCTGCACTTATGCCTGGGATCATATTCCGGCAGCCATTTCATAATCTGCTTCTGCCACATAGCTTCCGCCACAATCCATATGGTATCTATCTTACTATGACATGACAGCCTTTCCAGGGAATAAGAAATCACTGGCTTTCCCGACACTCCCAAATACTGTTTGGGGATATCAGCCCCCAGCCTGGTTCCTGTACCTCCTGATAAAAGCAACGCTATATTCATGTACTTCCTCCGTCCTCCGAACTCCTGCCCACCCTTATATGCCGAGCTTTTCCTCCCATTCCTGCTCTCGAAATCCCACTAAAATAAAATCTTCCGCCACCAACAGAGGACGTTTTACCAGCATCCCATCGGTTGCCAAAAGCTTCAGCTGTTCCTCCTCCGACATCTCAGGCAGCTTATCCTTCAGCTTCAATTCCTTATAAAGATTTCCGCTGGTGTTGAAAAAGCGTTTCAAGGGCAGTCCGCTCTTCCGATACCATGCCTCCAGTTCTTCTTTTGTGGGATTCTGCTCCTTTATCGCTCTGTCTTCATACGAAATCCCCTTCTCCTTCAGCCAGCTCACTGCCTTTTTGCATGTACTGCATTTCTGATATTGTATTAATTGCATTGTATTCTCCCTTCTGTGTACGCTTTCTTGGTATGCTTCCTTTTCCATCATGTCTACAGTCCGGTTAATTGGCCAGGAATTCATGTGTCCGTTTATTTGGGCATCCACCTATTTCAAAATGTCTGCCGCATGGGATTCCATTGATTGTTTCTTGCCTGGCATTATATTTTATTTCCCCTGGCGGTAACCAACTTCTCAGGCTATCCCTTTCTCTTGCCGTGTCCACCTTATAGGGTACCTTATATATCACGCCGCGCCTCTTCTATTTCTGAAAGCGGTAACTCAGTCAGCTTGGAAATATCCTCTACAGATGCTCCATTTTGAAGCATAATCTTCAGCAGACGATTACGTTCTTTCACAGCGCCTTTTTCCACCCCTTCTTTTATCCCTTTTTTTATTCCTTCTTTTATTCCCTCTTTTATTCCTTCTTTTATTCCTTCTTTTATTCCCTCTTTTAGTCCTTCATTTAGTCCCTCATTCAGTCCTTCTCTTAATCCCGCTTCCCTGCCTTCCTTTAATCCCTGCTGCATGCCCTCTGCTCGCCCTTCAGCCAACCCCACCGCTCGTCCTTCGGCTAAACCCTCTTCCCGGGCCTCCTTGCGAAACATTTTCATATACTTTTTCTCATTATATTCTGTCAACAGCATCTTCTTCACCTCCGCCCGAAAGGGCAATAAAATATCCCTTAAAATATCATGTTCAATACAATATACCATTGCATTTTCCACCGCCTGATCCGTTGCAAAGCCATCCCTGCAGTTTCTCTTAATGCAGTCCACAAAACACGAATATTCTTCCAACCGTCCACAGCCTGACATCAACTGGCGGTTATGGCCATAATTGATATTCAATACACGAACTGTAAGTTCAAGGCAGGAAACCGATTTTTTCCCCTCTCTTCCCACAAACGCATCCGTCAGCCGCAGGTATTGTTCATCTTCCGTTTTTTCATCTCCATTATAAAACACCACACACTGCGGAGCAGGAAGGGGCACCAGTGTCCGGCTGTAAATATTCGCCCCCATCCTCGCCGTCAGCCCTTCATATTCCGCAGCAATATAGAGCAGAAACCGCAGCGGCAGATTAGGACATATCGTACTCTGGTGCTCATATAAGTTTAAGGTTCCAATCAAAAGAAATGCCATATCGTTGTTCATAGACATATAGACTGCATTATCCAAAGTGACAACCTGCAGCATTTGTTCGTCCTGGTAATCCGTATCATTTAATGCGTTATACAGCTCCAGCAGCGCCCTCCTGTCATGTTCAAAAATATAGCAGAACAGCCTGTCCTTTACCTTGCGATTACTGAAAAAATACCTTGGCTGCAGGCGGAAAAACCATTGTTTCCGTGAAATATACTGCATTTTGTTTTTCATGTGATATCCTCTCTTTCTGAAAATAGACGGGCAGAGAACATCCATGATTATCACCATATTGTTCCTGCCAGTGTGTGAAAAAATCCGGCAGAAACTGCCTGAATGTGCGAAATGCACTTTTCACAGATAAGTAATTGATAGAGGTATCATAAATCAAATCAGCATTTTTGTCAAGCTTTAAACCGTCAGCGCCATACCGGCAGATAACGTTACTGTTCACTCCGTTCACAGCAACAAGTATACAATCATTTCCCCATGGCTGCATTATTACCCATAAAATCACGTTTTACCTCCAGGAAATTCCGTATCTGCATCAAGATATGGAAGAGAACCGCTCTGGCCTCGAATTCCTCCCTGCTTACAGGCAGCTGCTCCTCCTTCATCCGCATCAACAGTGATTCCAGTTCTTCCAGCAGCCCGGCCACGGTATTATCCCTGTGATAATCCTGCTCTATCCGCCCAAGCAGCGCCGCCACCTGTTCCGCCTGCCGGGGCAGCTGCCCTATCCTTTTCATATTTTCATGTATTTCTCTGAGAATCACACTCTGCCGCTCCCGCATTTTGATATAATCAAGCTCATAAGTATCCTTACAAAACATTACATTATTATAATTTTCTGCGGCACACAGCTTTGCCTCTTCCAACGCTTCTTCCAGACGTCCAAAGCAGTCTGAACCATATTCGCTTCTATCCTCCTGCAGCAGCCCTGACATTCTCTTAAGAATTCCTCTGATCTGGCTGTCCGCCTCTTCTGCCAGTTTCTCATACACCGCATCTTTTCTGTGAAGATGCAGATTAACCAGAATCCCCACAGCCGTACCAATGCCGAAAAGCAATATTTCATTGCACAGCATTTCTGCTCCCATGTTCTGCTCTGTAAGGAAATGTGAAATCAGTACGGAATCCATGGCTATCGCCTCCTGCCAGCCCGCGTTCAGACATATCATGGCAAACAGCAGCAGATATACTGCAAATCCCCAAAGGCCATATCCCAGCACATGAAAGCAGACTGCTCCCAATGCCATCGCACAGAGAAATGCCAATCCTCTGTTGACGGCGCTTTGAAAAGTTTCCCTCTTGGTATTCCGTATGCTTAATACCGTAATAATACCTGCCGATGCAGAATACTTAAGCCCAAGCTCCCCGGCAATGGCAATAGCCAGGGCTGCTGCCGCAGCAATTTTAAAGCTCATATAAACACATGCCTTCCATTTCACCCGCTTCTTATCCTTCATATCTGCCACCACCTTCTCCACTGCGTTCTATTGTCACTCCAGCCTCCCAGCGCTGCCGCCGTATCTTCTTGAACCATTATTACCACTGCTTGTCCGCTTTATCTCCTTCACCCACGATTACCTCCTCTCTGCTCTGTCCCCTTTTGTCACTGCTTCTAATCATACCTTACCGCCCATACAATATCAACCACAATAAAAAGGAATCAAAAAATAAAGTAAACATATGGGTTTATGAAATACCCTGCTCTTCCGATATATAACCATAGGAACATCCGGCAGCCATACGATTACTGTGAAAGTTCTATATCTTACCTTGCGGAAACCGCGCAGTCAAAATGAGCTCCTTTGCTCATTTTGCAAGACAGCTGTGTATCAAACCGCATACCCTCGCGGTTTGTGTGCATCCCAACCTCAAGGCAATTCCCTTTATTGCCTTACTTTCATGCATGGCGGCGCGGCCGGAGTACATGGAGATTTACTGTATCGGTTCAGACAGCACACTGAAACCAATTACTACATTTGAAAGGAATCATATCATGGAAAATCTATTGATCAGGCAGTTACAGGAGGTAATGCCCCGCGGTATGCAGATACCTGAAGAAATAATAATGTTATATGAATATATTGAATCCAACGGACTTTATACGGACAGTGACGGATGCAGGTATGGTTTTCTGTATCCTGAAGATAAACTGCAGCAAAGCTGGAAGGAATATGAACGGGACTGCAAGACAATTTACGAAAGAGACGGCGGCACTATGATTACATTTGCTGCCTGCGGCGCAGCAAACCTGAAAAACTGGTTTAAACTGGATGATAACAGGGAAGCAGAATTAAGAGAGCTGGAACAAAGACTATGTGTCTTCGCCCGAACCGGCTGTGAGGATTCCCAGAGCGCATTCTGGCTGACAGAGCAAGGCGATTTGAAAATAGTCCACATGGGTTCCGGGTCCGGCTCCACCCTGACCTGCGTACTGGCAGATAACGCCTTGGACTTCATAAGACTGCTTGCAATCGGATACGACGAAATATGCTGGGACAGCGACTTTCCCTATCCGCCAGACGAAATCCCTTACCCGGACACCATAGTTAAGCCAAATATAGAATTCCAGAACTGGGTAAAACAGACATTCCATGTGGAAATTCCAAGGACTGCCCTGGAAATCGTGAAACATCCCGCACGCATGGAGATGGATGCCTCGGAAGATGCATTTTTTAACTGGATGTGGAAATTCTAAACATTGCTTCCAAACAGCTCTCTTCCCGTAATCTGCCGCTCCCATCCGCAGACCCGGCCGCACATGTCCACCTGTACTGCCTCACAATTCCACCGTTCCTGCCAGATAGCAAATAGCAGGAACGGCAGACGTTTCATTTCAGGCTTCTGATTTCAGGCTTCTGTCTTCCACCTCTCCAGTGTAGGGAAATATGCCATCAGCATCTCCTTCGCCTCTTCCTTCGTCTTAGCGCGGCCGCCCTCCACTTCAAAAGGTGCGCAGAATTCCGCCATTTCTTCCACACTGCACTTCTGGGCAAATTCACCATCCTTGAAACAATAACAGCAGTATTTGTCATTGCTGCTGCCGTCCTGATTGGTTCCATACTGCTGTACCTGCATCGGCATTCCGCAGCTCTGGCAGATTTTCAGGTTTTCAGGTTCTCCTGTCTGATTCTGTGTCTGATGTTTCATTTGTGTTATCCTCCTTTTTAAGTTCGCCTTCCCGGCTGCTCTGTTTTAAGTTCTTACAGGAATAGAATAACACCTTTAATATGACATCTGAATGTCATATTATAAATTTCGTTGAAATTTGGCAGCAGTCCAGCCATGCCATTCATATGACTTGACAATGGAAATCCTGCTTTCTATTGCATGATCAGAATGTATATATTTTCACCGATCATGCCAGGTCTTTGCCAACGGCTTATTTCATGTCAGACAGCATACAGCTCTGCCATAGAACGAATCCTTCTTGCCAGCTCCTGCCGCACACAGTCAGGCTCTAACACTTTCGCAGACGGTCCGAAGGACAGTATCATCCCATAGATCCAGTCATCCGGGAAACAGTACATTCGTACTTCAAAATCCCCTGAAGTCAGTACGGCAATCTCCTCTTCTTCAAATCGGTCATAAATTCGGTATGCCTCTTTCTTGTCTATCCACAGCACAATCTGCAGACATAGATTTTCCCCTGAAACCACTGCCTCCATCCCTGTACTGGGCTGACACTTTTCCTGCCCGTCCCCTCTTATCCCAGCATTGCCCTCTTCCGTCCCGCCTTCGCCTTCATGAGTGCCTCCCTGCCCGGTTTCCTGCATCCCCCAATCAGTCCCCGGCCTTCCCACGCGGCTCTCATCCCTCTCGAATACCTCATCTAACACCCGTACACGCTTCATCCGCATTACCTTAAATAAACGCATTGCCCCTCTGACCCGGCAGAACGCCCGAACATACCATGTATAATCCTTGAATAAAAGCTGCACCGGCTCCACGGTACGGCTGCTCATCTCCCCGGACTGCCCGTAATAATCAAACTCCATTACCTGCCTGTTCAGGATTGCCTCCTTAATCTGCCCGAACATTTCCTGCCGTCTGCCGCTCCAGTCGGAAAAGTCAATAGACACCCAGTTCACCGGTTCTGTCTTAAAAAAATCCCCCAGCTTACAGAGGATCTGCCCTTCATCTCCTGCTCCGGTTTCTTCCAGGCTTGCCAGCGCCGCCAGAATCCTCACCTGTTCTTCCCCGGAAATCAACAGCTTGTCCAGCACAAAACGCTCTGTCAGACTGATGCCTCCGCCCTTCCCCTTTCGGGCATAGACCGGAATCCCGGCCATGCTTAGATTTTCCACATCCCTGTAAACTGTGCGGACGGACACTTCAAAGCGCTCGGCCAGCTCCCCCGCTGTCACTGTTCCCTTATTTAACAGAATATAGATTATCCCCAGCAATCGGTTTATCATCCTTCTCCCCTCCGGCGGCACAAACAATCCGTGAACTCAGTGCAAACAAAGCGCAAAGGGCGCTGTTTTTGCACCGTAGAAAATCTTCGCGAAGCGGCCTCTGCCGCAAGCGATTAGATTTTCTTCTCACACTTCCTTCAGCTCCAATTCCACCGGACAGTGGTCAGACCCCTGAACCTGCGCGTGGATTTTCGCATCCTGAAGCCGCTCCTGCAGACGCTTTGACACCACAAAATAATCAATACGCCACCCCGCGTTCTTCGCTCTTGCCTGGAACATATAGGACCACCAGGAATACGCCTCCTTTACCTCCGGGTAAAAATAGCGGAAGGAATCTATAAATCCGCTCTCCAGCACCTTCCCGAAGCATTTCCTCTCATCATCCGTAAATCCTGCATTGTTGTGATTTGTCTTCGGATTCTTCAAATCAATTTCCTGATGGGCCACATTCAAATCCCCGCAGTAAATCACAGGCTTCTCTTCATCCAATGACTTAATATATGTTAAGAAAGCCGCTTCCCATTCCTTACGGTAATCAAGCCTGGCCAGCTCCCTCTGTGAATTCGGCACATAGACTGTCACCACATAATAGTCATCAAATTCCGCCGTAATCACACGCCCCTCATGGTCATGCTCTTCCACCCCGATCCCATAAGTCACCTTCAAAGGCTCTTTCTTCGTAAAAAGCGCCGTACCGGAATATCCCTTCTTCTCCGCATAATTCCAATACTGATAATAGCCTGGCAATTCCAGTGTAATCTGCCCTTCCTGCAGCTTCGTCTCCTGCAGACAGAACACATCCGCATCTGCCTGCCTGAAATACTCCATAAACCCCTTCTGCATGCAGGCACGAAGCCCGTTTACATTCCATGAAATCATCTTAATACCCATACCTCTATTTTCCTCCTGTCTGTTTCTGGTTTTACCATTATCCTCTGTTTTCCCTTCCACGCCGCCCTGCTGCAGCGTTTCCCTGACTTTCCTGCTTACGTCTTCGGCAACAGCCTTCAATGTTTATTATATAAGATAAATTCTAAAACCACAATATATACCCGCCGTCAAAAACATTTGCCAGCATATCCATGATTACTGCTCACCCGCCAGTTCCGCAAGGCGATTTCATGCGCCGAAACATTTCCATGGATTTCTTCTCCTGTCTGTGCTATACTGAAACCATGCAGCAGTACCGAAATGCGCAAATGACGGCATACAAAATAATTATGATAAACCGGGAGGAAATATGGCCAGAACACCGCTTCAGAAAAAGAAACTGTTCCTGTTTGACATAGACGGAACCATTGCCGTAGGCGACACCCTTTTTGACGGCAGCGCCGCCTTGCTTCGCCACATAGACACCATAGGCGGAAAAGCATATTTTATCACCAACAATTCTACCCTGAGCGGAAGGGATTATGTGGAGAAATTCCGCAGAGCATTTCATTTGGAGACTTCGGAAGAGCAGTTTATCACCTCAGGCTGCATGACCATCCGCTTTCTCACCGAACATTATGCACATAGCAAAATATATGTGCTGGGCACCGCTTCTTTTATCAGAGAGCTCCGCAAATGCGGACTGCACATTACAGAGACGGCGGAGGATGATATCTCCTGCGCTGTGGCAGCCTATGACAGCGAACTGAATTACCAAAAACTGATACAAGCCTGCAAAGTTCTTTCTACTGCGGATATTCCCTTCTATGCCACCAACCCTGACCTTTGCTGTCCTGTGGACTTTGGATTTATACCGGACTGCGGCGCCATCTGTAATATGATCACGGATTCTGTGGGAAAGCATCCCGTTTACCTCGGCAAGCCCAACCGCTCCATGGTGGATCTGTGCCGGTCCTTATCAGGATTTTCCCCTGAAGAGACCCTTGTGGTGGGCGACAGGCTCTACACAGATATTGCCTGCGGACGCAATGGAGGTGTAGATACCTGTGTAGTCTTCACTGGGGAAGCAAAGCCTGAGCACATGGCAGACACCCCCTATCCTGCCGACTACTGCTTTGCCGATATCAAAGAACTCCTGGCCGCCATAAAAGAAAGCTCTTCCGCATAGTTCCTACACAGGGGGAATATTCCCCCGTTCTATCACCCCGAATCCCAGCGGATAAGGCCCCGTATGCACACCAATGGTAGCGCCGATCTGCAAAAGCAGCATCTCTTTCACCGCATACCCCTTACTCCGCAGCACCTCCATGGCATGGTCACGGAATGCCGCTCCCTCTTCCATATCGTATCCGAACCCTACCGCTATGCTGTAATCATCAATTTTCTTCCCGCCTTCCGCCAGGTAATCCAGCAAAAGCCCAATTGTCTTCTCTGTGGTATGCTTCCTGCCCCTGCCGATGCCCGAAGGAAAGATCTCCCCCTGTTTTAAGGTGATAATCGGCCGAATTCCCAGCACACTGCCCGCCACAGCAGCTACTTTCCCAATGCGCCCTCCATGCTGCAGGTATTCCATATTGCCCACCGTGAAGAAAATCCTTCCAGTGCTCTTGATTTCCTCCAGCCTGGCCACCGTCTCTTCATATCCCATACCGCTGTCACGCATTGCTGCCGCTTCCAGTACATACTGCCCCTGCAATACCGTGTCCACTGTGGAATCAATCACCGTAATCTGCGCCTCCGGATTTGTTTCCAGCATCATTTCCCTGGCATTTAATGCCGACTGCATGGAACCGCTGAATTTTGTGGTAATACATATGCAGATCACAGGAATTCCTGCCTGGACATAGGGCTGAAATACCTCTGCGTAATCCTGTGCAGAAGGCATGGAAGATTTGGGATACACTCCCTTCCGCTCCACCATCTGCTGATAAAAATCTCTGATTCCAATCTCTACATTTTCTTTGAGATAATTCGTATCATCAAAGGAAACATAAAAAGGAACCACTGCAATGTTTTTTTCCTTCGCCAGCTCCACCGGCAGATCACAAGAACCATCGCTGACAATTTGATAAGTAGATTTTTCCTGAAATGCTTTGTTCATATGGTGCTTACCTTTCGTATCTGTTTTTGATATCTGATTTTTAACAGTCTGCGCTGCTATGCGGCCTTCCGCCGAACCGAAACACTTTTCTAATAGACAGAATACCACTTTTATACCAAAATATCAACATGTAGTTTCCGAAACTATCTGCAGCGACTTTTTATCAGTTACTGTTCACTCCGTTCACAGCAACTGATGCACAGAAATCGCAAGAACAGCGATTTCGCGCGCAACTGTCTCGGGATTTTCATGTAAAATACGCATGAAAACGCCTCGCGGTGGCGGCGAGTGAACAGTAACTTTTATCTTTCTTTTTCATTTCATTTAGTGTATAATATTCCCCATATGCCACCATACCTGTCCTTTGAACAGATATGTTTTACAACGCTGAAATTAAAACAGGAGGACTGCCCATTGAAAATTCTGAAATCATCTACTTTGAAAGACGAAAAACTGTCACCCCCGGAGACCGCATCGGAGAACTTTAGTTTCCTTAACAGCACAATCTGCATCCTGCTGTCCTGTGCGGCCGTTTTTACCTTGCACTGCAGATTTGAAATATTCGGGGGAGGCTTTCCTGATTCCGATATCTTAAACGGATTAAACAAATTGTACAACACCTTCTACGGCCCGGATTATGCGGATCTGTTCATCCTCATTGCCATATATGCCATGCTGCGGTTTGTATGGAAAAAAGATCATAAAACAGATACCGGGTTCCTGCTTTTATCTCTGATACTGTCCATACTCCTTATGGCATCCATCAGTTATAAGAAGTTCAACTCTGCCGATTTATTATTTGCCAACAGTTTTCAGATATTCATTTCCGGATTCTGCATTTTGGGATTCTGGATTATCCTTTATGGCATACTCAGATGCATTTATCATCTGTTTCCGGGTAAGACAATACTGTGTCAGGATTCCTGTCTCCTGTCCCGGCCGGACACATTGTCCGCAGACGGCCGTAAAAACGCCCCCAGCAAAAGCACTTTCCTTGAGAAGCATTTCTTCCCCATAGGATCCGGCATCATTTTCCTTGGCTGGCTGCCCTGGATTCTATTAAATTACCCCGGTTCCGGCTGTCCCGACGGACTGCTCCAGTTAAGACAGTTCCTGGGAGAAGCTCCCTGGTCCGCAGGACATCCGCCCTTATCCTCCTGCATCATTGGAGGCTTATTTACCATGGGCCGCAGACTGGCTGATGCCAATTTCGGTTTCTTCCTCTACTGTTTCCTGCAGACCTGCATAGGTGCCTGGATATTCTCCCTGAGCATGAGAAAACTGCAGAAGCTTGGAATTCCGGTGAAATGGTGTATGTGGGGAATACTTTACTTTGCCTTTACTCCCTTATGGGGCACCTATGCCCAATGGGTGGAAAAAGACCTTCTCTTCGCAGAGATTTCCGTATTGCAGACAGTCTGTATGATAGATATTCTTGTGAAGAAAGAATGCAGCAGAAAGGATGCCATCCTCCTGGCCTGTGCCAGCCTGGTAACCGTTTTCCTCCGCAACAACGGAATTCATGCAATTCTTCCCGCATTGCTGCTTCTTACCGTATGGCTGCGGCACCATTCCCGCAAGCGTGCCCTTGCAGTTCTGCTGACCACATTTCTTGTCTATGAGGGTGCCGTGAAGATCCTGTACCCCGCTTTGGACATACAGGGCGTCTATCGCTCGGAAGCACTCAGCATTCCGTTTCAGCAGACCGCCAGATATGTGATAGAGCATTTGGAAGAAGTAACAGAATACGAAAAAGAAGTAATCGATTCTGTCTTCGGCTTTGAATCCATGTTCAACTATAACCCGGTAATTTCCGATCCTATCAAAATCAGCTACCACGGCGCCGATTTGGACGAATATTATAAAATCTGGTTCCTGATGTTTTTCAAACATCCCGGCTCCTACCTGTCAGCATTTATCAATCTCTCCTATGGATACCTTGCCCCCGTATCGCAGAACATCGAGGCATGGATTCAGGAGGAATATTATGATTCCATGGGTGAACTGGGATTATACCATCCACTTGATGTAAATTACGCCTATTTCCTTGCACAGATATGGAATCTGAGCATGAAGCTGCCCCTGATCAAATATCTGTGCACCCCCGGCATGTACACCTGGATTGTGGCAGTACTGGCAATGCTGCTGTTCAAACGCCGCAGATACAGCGCCCTCATACTGCTTGTCCCAGGCATAATGAACATCCTTGTCTGTCTGGCCTCCCCCCTTGCCGATGCCATCAGATACGAACTGCCCACAGTTGCCTCTGTGCCCCTGTTGATTGGATGGACTTACTATTCCCTCTGCAGCCCCGCCTCCACAGAAGACCTGCCGGAAGTATGCTCACGCAGCAGCCATTAATTCTGGCCGCTGCGGTATTTGATGTCCAGCAGGGCCTTTCTGTTATTTTTGAACATTTGTATATAATTATTTCCTACCAGGATATGGGGATAGCGTCCATATAGTTCCATAAATTTCGGGAGCGTCTTTTCCCTCACAATAGTTTTAACTACCGTTCCGTCCAGAAGTCCAAGACAAAGGTAGAAGGTCTCAAACCTTTTGGAACGCCATGACTCGCTGTACACCAATACAATTTTATCATGCTCCACAGGGATATAGTCCATGCTTTCGCCAAACGTCCATTTTCTGCCAATCCAGACGTCCTCTAATTGTTCTGCTGTTTCAAAGTCACTTTCCAACTGTTCCATGGTCACCCCTGGATTTTCCGCCAGATAGCGCTTCACCTTTTTTCCCACAGAATGTGTGAAATGATTTATCACAACCAACACATCAATTACAATAAAAAACAGTGCGAATAAACAGATTACATAAGTATTGCTTATGGACTCTGCCTTTGCAGAATCCGGAACCGATCCGCACAGAGCCTGAATTGCCGCGGGCGCAAATTTTATTAGAACGATTGACGGTATGACTCCGATAATTAAGGAGAGAATCATCACGTCCCGCCATACTTTTACAGTCAGTTTTTTTATCATATTCCGTATCCTCCTGTCTCTCAGCATTCTGCTTTTCCTGCCGGACTTATGCTGATAATTATAGCATAGGCCAGAGGATATATCAACTTTTAAGGGATAATTCATCAGACAATGCAGATTTAATGTGAAGATGACAGTATTAAAATTTTCTTTAAAATCCTTTCATCATGCGTGTGGACATCAAACAAGTTTCTCCATTGGAAAAATGTATGATCCGATTTTTAGTGTCAACTTCTTTTATATTATTTTTGTTTACCAGAAATGCCCGATGGCAGCGCACAAAGCCGCTATCCAATACGCCTGTCAGTCCTTTCAAGGTGCCGGGAAATTCAATTTGGCGGTCTTTTGCATGGAGAATGACTTTATGGATATTGCCGGAGGTTTCAAAAAATAAAATATCATCATAATCTACGCTGATTTTTCGTCCGCCGACTTCAAGGGTATAGATTTTATGTGTCTTGTTGGCTTGGAGCGTATGTCGTTCCATTGCATTCAGCAGACATTCTCTGAGTTTCACTTTCGCTTCGGCAGGGTTGTCTTTTAATACAAAGTCCATCGCCTCTACCCGATACTGAAAAGTCATATAGCTCAGTTCTGAATGTGCTGTTATGAATATGATGAAACCACGGGGGTCATACAATCTGATTTGCTGTGCCAGCTTCATTCCATTCATGCTGCTGTTCAAGTCAATGTCAAGGAAATAAATGCCTGTGTTCTGGCTGGTCTTGATTTTTTTCAACAACATATAAGGGTCTCCTGTATCTAAAGTAAGCTGCATATCTAATTCTTCTATCAGAACAGTATTTTGAATGATATTTACAACAGTCCGCCGCTGTGCGGCATTGTCTTCGCATACAAAGATATCCAGCATATGATGTCATTCCTTTCTGTCAGTAAGTTCTATATGTTGTGTAAAATAGTCGCATTTCATTGTTGTTTCTAATAGCACGTTGTCATAAGAACTGATGATTTTCTGGGCGTTCCCAAGCCCGATTCCTTGATGCCCGATTTTTGTGCTAAAGCCTTTTTGCTTTAATTTATGCAGCATTAGACCGTTATCCCGAAAGCGGTTGCTTATGATGATTGATACGCCAGTTTTATTCTGGATGATATTTAAGCCTATTTGCGGCTGTTCTGTCTCCAATGTGGCTTCAATCGCATTGTCCAAAAAGATTCCCAGTATTCTGGCAAGGTCTACCGTGTCTATCAGAAAACTTTCCACTTTGTCGGGAATATCAATG
>CAJUAP010000065.1 GCA_910584435.1 uncultured Acetatifactor sp. | reverse complement strand
AAAAGATAGGAACTTCCGTTTGTACGGATGTCCCTATCTTCCATAAGGCTGCGGAGGAACTCACGGTAGATGCGGCACCGTGGGTAGTCCACGATTTGTTTGATTTCTAATTGATAATCCATACATACCTCCTGAATAAAAAATGCCCCGTAGAAAATTACGGGGCATTATGCAGAAATAATTGTTGTTTCGTGATCGTGCTCTGTTGTATAATGTTAGAGCAGAAGAACGATGATTCGGTTTCTGGTTACATGTGTGTCAATGTAATCAAGGTAACATACATGAAGCAAGTGCATTTTATTGATAGATTTTCCGATTGTCAGTGTAAGTCTGCCTATATGAAACCGAATCCGAGTGCGGATTCCTGTCCAACAGTGCCGAAGCCCAAAAACTCTGCACACAGGAATATCAGGAAAGAGTGGCATGGGCGATACATATTGGAATACTGCAGTATTTAAATGCTTCAGACTGAACATTACAAAAATGTCACATATTTTAGAGAAATGTCACCTGATTCGATGGTGGGGATTTCCGGTTCTTTGTATAATATTCAGAAGGGTAAGGGAGTGGATAACCCTTCGGCTCCTGAAAATAATACCTTTACAAATTATACAGGAAAGGAATGGAAACAAAGATGGATGTGACAATCAGAAGAAATAAGAGGAAAAAAAGAATTACCCGTATGCTTATGCTGGGGTTAGCCGCCATAATTTTTGTCAGGTATTTCCAATACAAGGGCAGAGAAGAAGGGCGATGAGTAAAGTGAATAAGCAGAATGAAATTGCCGCAGTATGGTTTATGAAGAATGAACCTGATGCGGCAATTTTGTTTTGCCTGACTGTTGCAATATAAATTTTATGGATTTTCAATACATCTTTACATTTTCAAAATATATGTTATACTTAAAAACAGATATAAGTGGACGGAGACTATAGAGAAGTCATTTGGCGGGAATTGTGGGTATTGCCGCAAGATGGAAATATGGGAGATATGAAGACAGATATCATAAAGGTGAGCGAGAACTGTGTCAGTTCTGGGGATGAGGAGCGTCTGATGCGTGCAGGAGAAATTCTGCGCAAGGGCGGGCTGGTGGCTTTTCCCACGGAAACTGTGTACGGACTTGGAGGGGATGCCCTGAACCCGGAAGCTTCCGTGAAAATATATACGGCAAAGGGGCGGCCGTCGGATAATCCGCTGATTATACATATCAATAAATTTGCGGATATTTACCAAATCGTAAAAGAAATGCCGGAAGCGGCGGTGAAGGTAGGAAAGGCTTTCTGGCCGGGGCCGCTTACCATGATATTACCCAAGGCAGAGAAGGTGCCTTATGAGACTACCGGCGGTCTGAATACTGTGGCAGTACGTTTTCCGTCTCATCCCATAGCAAGGAAACTGATTGAATATGGAGGCGGTTTTGTTGCTGCACCCAGCGCCAATGCTTCCGGCAAGCCAAGCCCTACCAGGGCAAAGCATGTGGTGGAAGATATGGACGGGCGGATAGAGATGATTGTAGATGGCGGTGAGGTTGGCATTGGCCTGGAATCAACTATTATTGATATGACAGTGGAGCCTCCCCGCATTTTGCGGCCGGGATACATTACGCAGGAAATGCTGAAGCAGGTACTGGGGGAAGTCGGGGAAGACGTTACAATGATGCGGAATGACAGCGGGGAAGCGCCCAGGGCGCCTGGAATGAAATATCGTCATTATGCACCTTCAGGAAGTCTGGTAATAGTGGAAGGAGAGCCGCAGCAGGTGGCTGATTATATTAATGCAAGGGCGGCGCAGGACAGTAAGGCAGGGGAGAGAACGGGAATTCTCGGAACCAGGGAGCAGCTTGAACAATATCATGCTGACGTGATAAAATGTATTGGCAGCCGTGAGGAGGAAGAGGCTGTTGCCAGGAATCTGTTTGCTGTTTTGCGGGAATTTGATGAAGAAAAGGTGACTAAAATTTATTCGGAGAGTTTTCCGGCGCAGGGACTTGGACAGGCCGTTATGAATCGTCTGCTGAAAGCGGCAGGGTATTGTGTGGTAAAAGTGTGAGAAGAAAATCTAATCGCTTGCGGCAGAGGCCGCTTCGCGAAGATTTTCCTTTAAGAATGCAGACGGGCAAGCTCGCTTTGGGCGGCATGTCAGGAAGTGTTATTGAATGGAAATAGATGTGAAAGCAGGAACAGGAGGCAGATATGATAGCAATAGGCAGTGATCATGGCGGTTTTGAATTGAAACAAAGTGTAATACGGCATTTGGAGGAACAGGGGATTCCCTGTGAGGATATGGGATGTCATAGCAGGGAGAGCTGTGATTATGCTGTATTCGGCCATGCGGTGGCAAAAGCTGTGGCGGAGGGAAGATGCGAACGGGGGATTGTAATTTGTACCACGGGCATTGGTATCAGTATATCTGCCAACAAGAATCCTGGAATTCGCTGTGCCCTGTGCGGAGACAGCTTTTCCGCTAAGATGACAAGGCTTCATAATGATGCCAATGTACTGGCGCTGGGGGCAGGAATTGTAGGGACAAATCTGGCACTGGAAATTGTGGATGTATTCCTGAATACGGAATTTTCCGGTGAAGAACGCCATCTGAGAAGAATCGGCCTCATTGAAACAGTTTAAGGCCCATGCGTTTTCTCATATGATACTGCAGTGGTGAATTTTACAGAAGAAAATGCTCTGCATGATACGGATGCAGGCGTGAAGAGACAGAACCGGAATAGGAGGTACAGTGCAATGGCAAATGTAGTAGTCATGGATCATCCGCTGATTCAGCATAAGATTGGTTTGATCAGGAGAAAAGAAACGGGAACCAAGGATTTCCGACAGGCTATCAGTGAGATTGCCATGTTGATTTGCTATGAGGCAACCAGGGATTTGAAGCTGGGTGATGTGGAGATAGAGACTCCCATCTGTAAAACAACGGTAAAGGAGCTTCAGGGGAAGAAGATGGCTATTGTGCCTATCCTCCGGGCGGGATTGGGTATGGTGGATGGTATGCTGGATCTGATACCTGCCGCAAAGGTAGGACATATAGGATTATACAGGGATCCGGAGACATTAAAGCCGGTGGAGTATTACTGCAAGCTCCCGGCAGACTGTGCGGAGAGGGAAGTATTTGTAGTTGATCCCATGCTGGCCACAGGGGGGTCTTCCGTGGCGGCAATCCGCATGTTAAAGGAGAAAGGCTGCAGAAACATTCATTTCATGTGTATCATTGCGGCTCCTGAGGGTATCAGGGCCATGCAGGAAGCGCATCCGGATGTGGATCTCTATGTGGGCGCATTGGATGAGAAGTTAAATGATCATGGTTATATTGTGCCGGGATTGGGTGATGCCGGGGATCGGATTTTTGGGACAAAATAGTATGAGTGATAAGAGAGAAGATTATATCAGTTGGGATGAATATTTTATGGGAGTGGCGCAGCTGTCCGGTATGCGTTCCAAGGACCCTAATACGCAGGTCGGTGCATGTATTGTCAGCAATGATAATAAGATTCTGTCTATGGGTTACAATGGCTTTCCGTCAGGGTGTTCCGATGAGGAATTTCCCTGGGCAAAGGAGGGAGCGGAACTGGATACGAAATATCCCTTTGTGACCCATGGCGAGCTGAATGCGATTCTGAATTACCGCGGCGGGTCATTGGATGGCGCTAAACTGTATGTATCGCTGTTCCCCTGTAATGAATGTGCCAAGGCGATTATTCAGGCAGGAATCAAAAAGGTGGTATATGACAGCGATCAATATGTGGGAACACCTGCGAATCTGGCCGCTAAGAAAATGTTTGATGCAGCAGGTGTGGTTTATGTGCCTTATTCCGGAACAGGGCGGCAGATTCATATAAGGGTATAACGGTGCCGCTGAGGCGGTGTGTTAAAACATGTGTAAGGGGGATGGGTGTCTGCTGAGGCAGACAGGGGGTAAGTGATGAAAGCTTGGAAGAAAACAGTAATATTGTTTATGGTAGTGCTTCTGGCGGTGGCATCGGTTCCAATGACGGTTTCCGCTACTTCTGCTACAAAGAATGAGATTGATAAAACAGAGAAAGAAAAAGACAACCTGCAGAATGAGCTGGACAAGACCCAGGAAAATCTGGACGCGCTGGAAGGGCAGCGCGACACTCTGGAAAAGGAATTGGCGTATCTGAATGGCCAGTTGACCGCAGTGGCAGCGGAGCTGGCAGATCTGGAAACACAGATCAGGGAAAAAGAACAGGAAATCGAAGATACACAGGCAGCGTTAGATGAAGCGAAGAAAACGGAAGAATGGCAGTATAACAGTATGGTAGCCATTGTTCGCTGCATGTTTGAACAGCAGGAAGATAATTATCTTGCGACACTTTTCTCCGTGGGCAGTTTCTCAGAGCTTCTGAATAAGGCCGATTATATTGAGAAGACCGTGGCTTATGAGCAGAAAATGTTAAAAGAGTATAAGGAAAACCGCATGTTGATTGAAAAAGAGGAAGCCAGACTTCAGGCGGAGAAAATAGATCTGAACAATCTGATACTGCTGGCGGAAGCAGAGAGAAGCAAAGTATCGGGACTTATCAGCCAGACCGCTGCATCTATTACAAAGTATGCGGATCAGATATCCGATGCGGAGAAGAAGGCGCTTGCCTATGAAGCGGAGATTAAGAAGAAGGAAGAAGATCTGGAATATCTGAAGAAGAAGCTGGCGGAAGAGATTGCCTTATCTCAGGCCGCCGCCAACGCGACCTGGAGGGATATTTCAGAGGTGAGCTTTGCAGAAGGGGATGTCTATCTGCTGGCAAACCTCATTTACTGCGAAGCCGGAGGCGAGCCCTATGCAGGCAAGCTGGGCGTAGGCAGCGTAGTTATTAACAGGGTATTGAGTTCTAAGTTTCCTGATTCCATTGTGGGCGTCATCTATCAGGGAGGGCAGTTTTCCCCGGTGGCGAGCGGACGTCTGGCATTGGCTTTGGAGTCAAATTTAGCTAACGACGAGTGTTACAGGGCTGCGGAAGAAGCTATGTCAGGCGCTACCAATGTGGGGAATTGTGTGTTTTTCCGTACACCCATTCCTGATTTGACGGGCATCAGTATTGGAGGGCATATTTTCTATTAAGGGTAGTTTTTACAGTTTCCTAAAATTGACAGCTATAATCCAAGGCTGTCAAGGATTCTCTGTAAGCTGCCAAATTGGTTCTGGTAAATCAGCAAGAGCAGATGATTCAGGCTGCGTAAGCAGAAAGTCATCTGCTCTGCTGTAATTAAATTTTGTTCCAGGGCATCTGCTAATTCGTCAAGGTCTGCTATCTTAACTTTTCCATCAGGATAAATAATGACATCTGCCAGCAGGTCAGTCATGGACAAAGACTGTTCTTCCGGATTGCATGTGAATTCTGCTATATCACAATACCAATACAGTAAACTGTTGTCAGCCCGGTAGAATTTACTTACTTTAAAGCCTTCTTTTAAAAAGTAGCAGGAGCAGCCATGTGTAAAAGCTGTTTTTGGATGTAATGTATCCCATTTGGTAATGAGAACTTCATCATTCTGTGTTATGATGATATCGTCTTTTAACAGGAGATATTCAGAGGGGATGAGTTTACGGCGGTATATTTTGGATATCTGTATCATCAGGGTCTCCTTTCTGTGGTACGGCAATGCGTTTTTTCGTGAGGTATGTTGAAAACAGCAACTGCATGTTTATAGTATACAATGTAAATGGATTGGCGTCAATGAGATAGTGGATTGCACATGGATTATACGGAATACGCATAGTACTCGCAAACGGATTGGCGTCAATAGGCAGTGGATTCGGGAAGGAAAGGTACAGGTGTCATGAAGAAGATTTCGTTAGAGCAGCTTCTTGGGGAGAGCGGGGAGGATAATTACAGAGAGCAGTATCAGTATGTATGCGGTTTAATAGAAAAACAGCAGATCCTGCCGGTGAAAAGTTCTCCGCTGAATGGCAAAAAGCCTGCGCTGCATCAAAGCTATTGGCTTGCGGAGGCGGTTTTGGATTATGAAGAGCTGATTGAGGAATTGAAATTCTGCATTATGCCTGCAATCAGGACAGACTACTATCTGAATCATCTGGAGACATACCGGGAAGAGCGAAAATGGGTCAGGCTTCTGAGCCGCTATTTATCAGAGCAGGGTGCAAAGGGTGTATCAACAGAATGTGTTTCCTTAAATGAGCGGAGTTTTCAGATATGGGGCAGGGAAAAATTCCTGCAGAGGGAGCAGGGGCGGAAGATACTGGCGCACTGCGGTGTGGGGATGGAGGAGCTGTGTGTCTATAATACTGCGGAGCCATTGGCTTACTATTCTGCCTGCAGAAGAATTCCGCAGACAGTGCTCATTCTGGAAAATAAAGATACCTTTTACAGTATGCGCAGACACCTGATGGATTGTCTCTGTGAGGGGAGGAAACTGCAGATATTCGGTGTGGAAACAGGGACATTGGTATATGGTGCAGGAAAGGGAATTCTGAGGTCTTATGAGGATTTCGGCTTTTGTGTGGAACCGCATATTAATGCTTCTCAAAATGAGATGCTGTATTTTGGGGATTTGGATTATGAAGGGATTGGAATTTATGAGCGGCTGGCAGCTTTATTTGAAAATGGCGACATGGAAGAAGGCGGCTGCGGAGAAGGTCATAAGGTAAAGCCGTTGATACGGGCCTATGAGAAAATGCTGGAAAAAGCAAAAGTATGCGGAGCAGACTTTCTTCCGGAGACCAGTGAGAAGCAGAACCGTAATCTTTCGGGCGCCTTTTTCAGTTATTTTTCCCGACAGGCAGTGGACGAGATGAATTGTATTCTGGAAGCCGGGAAGTATATTCCACAGGAAATTGTGAACAGAACGGACTTCTGAGACGGCAGTGAATGCGCTGCTGTATCAGGGAAAGAGATTGCCGGACAGGGCAATGCAGCGAAGAAATAAAGGGTAATAAGAGAGAAAGTGAAAGCAGGATGGGGCAGAATAGGTTTCGACAGCAACTGAAAGACCGGCAGAAGCGAAATATCCGGGTTACAGGAAGAAGCCCGGAAAAGGGAGGGGAAGATGCAGTATGAATTTTTGAAGCAGTTCCCAAAGCGGATGAAGCATGTGGGTGCGTATGTGCTTCTCTTTGCCAACAGCAGCCAGAAAACGATTTGGAAACAATATGGATTCTTAAAGCTGGATGAACAAATCAATATGATATTTGCTGTGCTGCTGTATCTGATGGAGCAGTCCCTGAAAGAGGAAAACTGCACTATGGATGATATCGGAGCGTATGTGGACAGCCTGAACATGCGCTACTTTGAGAAGAATATGAGCTATGAGGATTGCAGGAATCTGGGGGATTTTATTGTCAATGTGGTTCTGTCCAATGAGGGCAAAGCTATGTATTTTGACGGTTTTGACTTTGAACAGAAGGCATATCACAGTATGAATGTGGGCTATGTGGGGAATAAGATTGTCTATGTGGATTCGGAGGTGCGCCGGACTTCTTATTATCTCACCGAAGACGGATATAATCTGCTGCTGTCCACTCTGGAAATAGAAAATAATATGAAACTCACCATCCATGAGATGATTTTTAAGATGCATCTGGAGAAGCAGAGCTATGACAGGGCAGTGGAGGATATTAAAAATGTCTTCAACCTTCTGCGGATTCAGCTGCAGAAGATTGAAGAGGCCATGGGGCGGATACGGAGGAATGCACTTGCCTATTCTGTGGCGGATTATGAGACGGTGCTGGAAGCCAATCTGGATACCATCAGCGACACCAAGCAGAAATTTCAAAGTTACCGCGAACTGGTGAAGAGCAGGGAAAAGGAGCTGGAGGAAATGAATCTGAATGTCCGGCGGCTGGACGCGGAGGAAGAGGAAAAGCTGGAGAATCTCAATGTGATTGAGCGTTATCTGAATCGGACCATTGATGAACACCAGAAAATTCTCAGCAGTCATTTTGATTTGAAATCTCTGTATACGAGAGAGTTAGAGCAGCTTTCCCAGATGTCTTTTATCAGGAGGTTTTCCCTGCGTAATGAATTCTATGAGAAGGTATTGGAACAGCCGGATACTCTGGAACGGATGGAAGTGTTCCTGCGGCCCTTATTTACTAAGGAAGCGGAGAAGATTTATAATTTGAAGAAATCCACGGAGCTGCAGCGCCCGCTTCGGAAGAAGGGGCAGGAGGAGGCGGATGCTGTGATGGAATTCGGCGATGAACAGTGGATGGAAGAGGAAGAACGGCGGCAGCAGGAGAAGCTTGCACAATATGGAGGAAGTCTGAAAATGATTCTGCAGGAGGCCATGGATGCTCCCGGCGGCGAGATTTCGTTAGAAGAGTTAAAGGAACGTGCTGCGGCAAAGGATGAGGGCTTCTCGCAGTTAATTCCCAATGTACAGATATTTAAGGAAATTATGGTGGAACTGATAAAGGGCAGGGAGATTGATATAGGTGTGCTTCGGGAGGAAAGACGCACATTTATCAGCGAAGTTTCCGGCGGATTTCAGTTAAATGAAATTCTCCTGAATCTGACGGATACGTATGGGCTGGGGATACATATGATAGAGGTGTACCGGATGGAGGATGGGAAGGCGGTTACTTTTGAAGCAGTGCAGGATGAGGCAGGCAGACGGAAAAGTATCCGCTGTTCCAATGTGCTGATACGTGTCAGGAGAGAACAGGCAGTGTGACAGGGCAGCAGGAAAAACAGCGGACGGCATGTGAGCGCATAATGTATTGCAGGCATAAATCAGGAGGAGCTATGGCATACGAAATAGAAGATATTAAGATGGGGCAGGAGATATTTTATTATCTGCTGGAGCATCATGAATTGAGCGAAGAGGCGCAGGAGCCGTTGTTTCGGGGGTATGCGGAAAATGAGCGTGTCCAGAATCTTGTAAAGTCACAGGGGGATGCGGCGGAATGCGATATTGAGCGTTATGGTGATGTGATTTATCTGATTCCAAGGGAGGATAATACATTTCTGGGCTATTCCAAAGGGCAGCTGAAACAGATTTTATGCAAATCCAATGGGACGGATAAGGATTATTATTTGTCTCAGTTTGCGATTCTGACATTGCTGGTGGAATTTTATGACGGGCAGGGCGCCACCAGCAAGACAAGGGATTATATGAGGGTTGGGGATCTGCAGAATTGTATTTCCACAAGGCTGAAAGAAGGAGCGCAGCGGTTCAGCGAGGAAGAGGAAGACAGGGAGGGAATTGCTTTTTCCAATATGGCAGAAGCGTATGAGGCATTGCGGTCTGACGAGAAGGGCTCTCGCGCTAAGACCACGAAGGAAGGATTCCTGTATCATATCCTGAATTTCCTGCAGAAACAGAGATTGATTGAGTATGTGGAAGAGGATGAGATGATTAAGACCACGAAAAAGCTGGATCAGTTTATGGACTGGAACCTTTTGAACCAGAACCACTTTCAGAGGGTGAAACGGGTTTTAGATAAGTGTGAAGGAAATGAAGATTTTCTAAGTCAGTAAAGTACACTGGCTTAGAAAATCTAAGTCATTTCCTGGAAGAATGCAAGGGCAGCATTCTCCCCGACTTGCACCGGGTTCATGTATTGTTTGCGCCCCTTAAAGAGGTGGCGACGCCCGCCTCTTGGGGCGGTCTGTTAGGAAGTATAAAAAGTGGAGGGAACGGGATTGAGTAAAATCAACGCGGTTCGTTTGATAAATTTGAACTATAATAACAATTCCATCCGCATCAGTGATGAAATATTCCAGCTGGGCGGGGAGAGTACACTGCTCTCCCTGAGAAACGGCGGCGGAAAGTCTGTACTGGTGCAGATGATGATGGCGCCCTTTGTGCATAAGCGTTATCAAAATGCCAAGGATCGGCCTTTTTCCAGTTATTTTACCACCAATAAGCCCACGTTTATCCTTGTGGAGTGGAAGCTGGATCAGGGGGCGGGGTATGTGCTGACCGGGATGATGGTCCGCAGGAACCAGGAAATATCGGAAGAACGCCAGGATGAACTGGAGATGGTTAATTTTATTGCGGAGTACAAAGGGCGCTGTGTTCAGGATATTTACCATATTCCGGTGGTGGAGAAGACGAAAAAAGATATTACCCTGAAAGGATTCGGGGTCTGCAGACAGTTGTTCGAGACATGGAAGAGGGACAGGAACATACCGTTTTACTATTATGATATGAATAATTCCGCTCAGACAAAACAGTATTTTGATAAGCTGACGGAATATCAGATATATTGTAAGGAATGGGAAGGCATTATTAAGAAAGTAAATCTGAAAGAGTCAGGGCTGTCGGATTTATTTGCTGACTGCAGGGACGAAAAGGGGCTGGTGGAAAAATGGTTCCTGGAGGCCGTGGAAAATAAATTGAATCAGGATAAGAACCGGATGAAGGAATTCCAGAGCATTATGGAAAAATACACCGGTCTGTATAAGGACAATCAATCCAAAATAAAGCGCAGGGACACCATCCGGGCTTTTGACAAAGAGGCGGAGAAAATACAGGAAAGTACCTTCCATTACCGGGAGATGTGGGCGAAGCTGGAGAGGCAGAAGGCGCGGATTGTGGACTTTATCTGCAGACTGCGCGGGCTGGAGCAGCAGGAAAAAGCGAAGGCGGAAATGCTTCGGGAGCGGATCGAGGGATTTGTGGAAGAACTGCTGCATTTGGAATATGAGAAGCTGTCAGGGGAATATTATGAGATTCATCATAAGGAGCAGCTTGCTGTGAGCAGTCTGGAAATGTTAAGGATGGAAGAAGAGGATTTGGAGCGCAGAAAGGCGGAAATTGCCCACGGACTTCATATTATGTCCTGTGCGAAACAGCGGGCTGCGGTGGAGGAATACAGGGAGGAACGTGACAGTTCCAGACAGCGGCTGCTTTTGTGTAAGGAAAAGCAGGAAAATCTGGAACCGGAGAGAAACCGCCTGGGCAGCGGGCTCAGGAAATATTATGATATGCTGCAGAGGCAGAAGGGGCAGGAGAGAAAGCAGTGCAGCGCGTCCATTGGGGAAATGGAGCAGAAGAAGGAAAGAGGAAGGGAAGCGCTGGAAGAACTGCGGGGAACGGAGCGGAAGCTGGCAGAGCGTGACGGTGAGCTGACTGCCAGAGTAGGAATGTTTGACAGGACGGAGGATGCGTTTAACCAGGAGTACCAGGAAAAATGGCATCGGAATCTGCTTGGGGAATATGAAGCAGGCGCATTACAGATTGCACAGGCAGAATATGAGAAAGCATTCCATGCCGGCGAGCGTACCAGACTGGAGCTGAAAAAGGAAGCGGAGCAGTGCAGGGAGCAGCTTAAGAGTATGCGCCGCCGGCTGGAGGACAAGGCGGCGGAGAAGAGCAGACAGGAAGCCGCAGTGAAGGAGGCCCGGAAACTGCTGGAAGATTATGAACAGGAGCTTTTAGAGAGAAGCGTTATTCTGCGGTATCTGGGAATGGGGCAGGAAGCGGTTTTCGACACGGAGAAGATACTTGCGGCAGTACAGAGGAAGCTTCTGGATACGGATATGGTGCGTCAGAATCTGGAGAAGGACGCGGACAAGCTGGAAAAAGAATATAAGAGGATGGCACAGGGACAGGTATTAGAGCTGTCAGAGGAATTTAAAGGGATGCTGGAGGAAGCCGGGATTCATTATGTCTACGGGATGGAATGGCTGAGGAAAAATCAGTTCTCCGTAACAAGAAATCAGCAGCTGGCAGCAAGGCAGCCGTTTCTGCCCTATTCTCTCATTCTGTCGAAGCAGGAGCTGGAACGGCTGTCAGGACTTTCGGAACAGGTCTACACTTCCTCGCCCATTCCGATTCTGCTTCGGGAAGAATTGGAGCAGAATGCAGAGGTACAGGCAGAGCCGGTGCATTCTTATGAGAAGCTGCACTTTTATATCTGGTTTAACGATAATCTTCTGGATGAAGAGAAGTTAAAGCAATTGCTCTCAGAGCAGGGTGCCCGTATACAGAAACTGCAGAAATCCATAGAAACCAAGAAAGCAGAATATGTGGAGTACATCGGACAACAGGAAAAACTGAGAAATCAAAAGGTGTCCAAGGGTGCGTATGAGGCGGCGAAGGAGGATATAGACAGGCAGGGAAGAGCGCTGTCCGCTTTGGAACAGGAGCTTGTGAAGCAAAGGGAGGCGTTGGAGGCGCTGGAAGAGAGCCAGTCTCAAAGAGAACAACGGGTTGCGGTACTGGAAAAAGAGATTCAATATCAGAACAGAAGACTTGCCGATTTTGCCGGTTTGGTCAGAAGCTATGGGGAGTATAGGGAAAATTGCAATCAGTTAGAGAAGACCCGGGAGGAAAGGGCGCGGAGTCGGCAATTACAAAAGCTGGAAGAGGGGAAGATCAGCAGATTGGAGGATGCGCTGGTCACAGAGAGAAACCGCCTGTCAATGCTGGAACGGGAAGAAGAGGAATGTATGGAGAAGCAGGCCCGTTATCAGCAGTATGCGCATCTGCTGCCGGAAGGGGCGAATGTATTACCGGAGAAAGAGCGCTTGCTGCCGGAAGGGGCGAATGTATTACCGGAGAAAGAGCGCTTGCTGCCGGGAGAAGCGGAATTGTTATCGGGGGAAGAGCATCTGTTGCCTGATAAGGGCATATTATCAGCGGAACAGGCAAAAGAAGCGGAAAGCCGGTATGATGTGATTACCAGCGGCATCAGTGCAGAGCAGAAGGAATTGGAAGAGAGGGCGGAAAAGGCACAGAAGCGATATGTGCGGGCGGCGGAGGAACTGCAGGAATTAGCTGAAAAGTACTGTCTGCAGCCCGAAGAATGGAACGGAGTGCTCTATCATAAAAAAGAAGAGGCTCATCAGGAAGTGATGCTGGAAGAGCAGGAGAGAAAGATTGGCAGGAAGAAGGAACAGATAGAGAGGGAGAAAATCCAGTGTGCGCTGTTAAAGCAGGAGAAGAATGGAAAGCTGGCGCAGATGAAGGAGCGCTGTCAGAAGGAAGAGCCGATTGCCGGAGAAGAGATACAGACCATTGATTTTCAGGATGCCATTAGGAAACTGGAATACGAACGGGATGAAGCGGAAAAAGAGGAAAAACAGGTTCTGAAGAAGATTCAGGGATATGAGAATCATCTGACCGCCCTGGCAGAATACGAAGCGCAGTTTCAGGAAGAGGGATATATCATAGAAGCAAAAATTCCTGTGGAAGGAAATGCGGCCGGAGAAGGAAATGCCGCAGGAGCAGGAAATGCTGCAGGAGCAGGAATTGCGGCCGGAGAAGGAAATTCCGCCGGAGCAGGAATTGCGGCCGGAGAAGGAAATTCCGCCGGAGCAGGAAATGCGGCCGGAGAAGGAAATACCGCTGGAGCAGGAATTGCCGCAGGAGCAGGAATTGCCGAAGAATCGGGAAATCATGCAGGAGAAAGTGATGCTGCTGAATTATATACAATCGAGAGCATCCGCAGGGAAACCATCATTTGGGATGTAAATCTGGGAGAGCTTACCAGTGGGGAACTGACGAAGCAGAAGGGAATCCTGCTTCGGGATTATAATTCCTATAAGGACCGGCACAGGGAAGCGAGAGCCGGCCTGGAGAGGGTATTGAACAGGATGCTTCGGATGGAAGCTTTTGGGGAGGATTTCTATCAGAAACCTTTGGAGACCATGCTGCAGCTGACAGAAGATGCAGGGCGTGTCCTTCGCCAGCTGGATACTACCCTTGCGTCATATCACAATTTGATGGAGAAACTGCAGGTGGACATCTCTTTGGTGGAGAAGGAAAAAGCTAAGATTGTGGAATTGGTAGGGGATTATCTGAAGGAAGTACATGAAAATATGAATAAAATAGACCGCAATTCCACGATAACGGTGCGGCAGCGTCCGGTGAAAATGCTGAAGATTGAGCTGCCGGACTGGCTGGAAAATGAGAGCCTTTATGAACTGCGGCTTCAGGATTACATTGATGATGTGACTGCAAAGGGAATTGCTCTGCTGGAAGAGAATCGAAATCTGCAGGAATTTCTTGGCACAAGGATTACCACCAAAGGCGTATATGATGCAGTGATAGGGATCAGCAATGTGCAGATACGGCTCTATAAAATCGAAGCCCAGAGAGAGTATCCCATTACCTGGGCAGATGTGGCAAAGAATTCAGGAGGAGAGGGGTTCTTATCTGCATTTGTGATTCTGTCTGCCTTACTGTACTATATGCGGAAGGATGACTCGGATTTATTTGTGGACAGGAATGAGGGAAAGGTACTGCTGATGGACAACCCTTTTGCCCAGACGAATGCATCGCATTTGCTGCGTCCTTTGATGGATATGGCTAAGAAGGTAAATACCCAGCTTATCTGTCTTTCGGGTCTGGGGGGAGAATCCATTTACAATTGTTTTGATAATATTTATGTGCTGACGCTGATTGCCGCAAATCTGCGGAATGATATGCAGTACTTAAGAGCAGAACATATGCGGGGGTCTGAAGAAGAGACAATGATTGTATCACAGATAGAGGTGATGGAGCAGCAGGAGCTGGAGTTTTAGAGAAGGAAGCTCTCATTTATTTTAGGAAGAAGGCAAGGGGGACATGTTCGTTTGTCTTCTTCCTGAGTCTGCTGATAACGCCGTTTGAGAAATCTGCCAGGGACTGCAGATTAGCCTTCGGGAAAATTTATATTTCCATCTCATTACCTGCCGCACCACGCAGGCCGGAACAGGAGGGCGGTATGATTACTGCTCCGGCCATTTCCTCAAATTGGAAGTTAGTCGGCAGATTATTTAGACCTCTTTATATAACAGCCAAAAACAAGGACATGTTCTTGGCTGCATGTTTTCGTCTCTGTCACAAGGATCCGCTGTACACTCCTTTACCTTTATTGTAAAACCAAGCCGCTTATATAAACGAATATTAGCCATATCTGTGGTGCCAACGCCAATAGATATCTTTTGATATCCCAAATTCTTTATGTGCTCAATCACATGGCAGATCAACTTTGTCCCTAATCCCTGGCCACGGAAATCGGTTCTGACTCTAAATGCACAAAGATATGCGGTTCTTTTGCCATCTGCAAAATCTTTGTCCTCAAGGTCATAGAAAACATACAACTCTCCAACCAGTTCTCCATCATAGTCGAGCGTCCAAAATTCGGTAATCCCTCTTTTTATGTAATCGCAAAAGAATTTGGCATTGGAAGAAGCAGTATGAATACTCTCATATCCCCACAATTCCAACAACTCCTGCTCTGCTGCTCTTCTAATCTTCATGGGTTTCAGGATGTTTCTCTATATACAGCATATCTACTTTCATAATATGGTTAATCAGCCAGTTTACAAGAAAATCCAGCAGATGCTGTACGGCCTCATTCTGTTCGTCAAAATCGTCCGCTATGGAATCCAGGTCAAATTCCAGAAGCTTGGATTCAAACTGACGATGCTGTACGGAATGCTCTGCAATATGAGGGTATTGGATGCTGTCCATATAAGCCTCTTCATGAGAAAAATGAGTCCGGGTGTAATTGATTAATTCAGAGATCAAGTCTGTCAATTGGTCTGTCTTATCCATCAAAATGTCATTGTTCAGCAATTCATGGGTTTCCTGTACCAATTCAAATAACCTTGCATGTTCCTTGTCAATGAATAGAACTCCCGTATAATATTCCGGTTTCATCTTATACATGATATATTCTCCTCTCGATCTTTGTAAATATTGGAATCTATTCCATATTTTACTTCCGTTTATGTGAATAATCAAGAGGGAAATAAAAGTATTTACCCGCTCAGGGAATTGCAGGGTTACTGTTTACTACGTTCACAGTAACAAGCCTTCTACGTAGGCTTTCGGCACAGAAAATGCCATGCGTAACTGGCGGGTGGGCAGTAACATTGTGTAACATTTCCGCATGGCTGAACTATTACAATTGCAGAGAATTTTGGATAAAATCTGTTTGACTATAATAAGAAAGTGTGATCGGGGCAGGAAGTGTTGTCACAAAAGATATTCCCGCCGGAGTAATTGCTGCCGGAAATCCATGCAGGATAATACGGGTAATTACAGATGAGGATAGAAAATATTCCCGGACCCGTTCCAACCGGGGAGCCTGGATACCCTTTGTCACCCGGAACTCCCTCCTCTTACTATTCATATTTGCTTTGCCCCAAAACGCCTAAAGGGGAAGCACATTTCCCTGTTCATTCAAATCAAAGAATAAGGCTCGATTTGTCACTCAAAACATCTTGAAAAAACAGAACGTATGTGCTATACTGTCGGTAGTATTTTAGAAGGGGCAGCGTCTGCCTTGGATGTTTTGCGTATATGAATGGAAGAAAGAAGGCGAAATGTGAATAATCAGTTTATTCAAAGGATGACAATTGATTGGACCAGGATCAGTGAGGACAGTTATCTGAGGAAAATAGAAGCTGTAAAAGATGTGGATACCTTAACTTTTCATAAACCTGTCACTTTTTTTGTCGGGGAGAACGGAAGCGGAAAATCCACCCTGTTAGAAGCGATTGCTGTTGCATATGGATTTAATCCGGAAGGCGGAACGAAAAATTATGCGTTCTCCACTTATGATTCTCATTCCGAATTATGCGAAGCTGTCAGAATTGTAAAAGGAATCCGCAGACCAAAGTCAGGATATTTTCTAAGAGCGGAAAGTTTTTATAATGTGGCCACAAAGGAGATGGAGTATGTGGACGCAAGGCATCCTTCAGAAAAATATCATGAGAAATCTCATGGGGAAAGTTTTCTTGCGATTGCACAAAAGTACATGAGAGGGGAGGGGATTTACCTTTTTGATGAACCGGAGGCAGCATTATCGCCCCAGAGACAGCTGACATTGTTGATGGATATATACAAATGTGCCGGGGGCGGCGCACAGTTTATTATCGTAACACATTCGCCCATCCTGCTTGGATTGCCAGATGCGGATATCTATAGTTTTGACAGGGGAGAAGTGCAGCTCTGCGCATATGAAGATACGGACAGCTACGTAGTGACGGAAATGTTCATTAACAATCGTGAGTATTTTCTGCACAGGCTTCTGGAGGAATAAGATTGTGGGGAGGTGTGGGAAATGTGGCTGATTATGGCGGTGTTATCTGCGTTTTTCGCAGGTCTGACTTCTATCCTGGCCAAATGCGGAATTAAGAAGACGGACTCGGATGTGGCTACGGCAGTACGGACGGTGGTGGTTCTGCTGTTCGCATGGGTGATGGTGTTTTTGGCGGGCTCCTATGGCCAGATTGGAGGGATTGCACCGAAATCGTTCGTCTTCCTTATCTTGTCAGGACTTGCAACCGGTGCATCATGGATTTGCTATTTCAAGGCGCTTTCCATGGGGGATGTGAATAAGGTAGTGCCTATTGACAAGTCCAGCGCCGTTTTGACAGTTCTTCTTGCGATGATCTGTTTTGGGGAAACAGATCATTTTCCAGTCAAGCTGTGTTGTACGGCAGTGCTTGCCGCAGGCATTTTTCTGATGGTTGAGAAGAAGGAGACAGAGAAAAAAGATGTCGATGGAAAATGGATGCTGTATGCCGTTTTGTCCGCCCTGTTTGCGGCGCTGACATCTATTCTTGCAAAAGCGGGCATTGTAGGCGTGGAGTCCAATCTCGGTACGGCATTGCGCACAGGCGTAGTGCTTTTGATGGCATGGGCGATGGTTTTTCTCAAGGGGAAACAGAAGCAGGTGAAGGAGATAGACCGTAAAGAACTATTCTATATCTCGCTGTCAGGTCTGGCAACCGGCGCATCATGGCTCTGTTATTACTATGCAATTCAAAATGGCATTGTCAGCGTGGTAGTCCCCATAGATAAAATGAGTATACTTGTGACGGTATTGTTTTCATTCCTTGTGTTCCACGAGAAGTTAAGCAGGAAAGCCTTCGCCGGATTATGCCTGATGGCAGCGGCAGCCGTTATAATGGCTGTATATGGTTAATTAGGCAGGACGGCGAAGAAAATGGCTTTGTACAGAAATATCTGGACTATATGCTGTGCCCATGATATACTCTGCTTGGTAAGCAGAGTGTATTTTTGGTAAGCAGAGCGGGGAGGCAGGGATAAGCAATTGTGGATAAGAAGAAAATAGCCATAGAGAAAATAACCATAGAGAAGATTATCTTTTGGGTACTGTTAGCTGTATATACAGGGGTGATGCTGTATCTGTTTGTGATGCAGTGTTATGAAGTGTCAGGGTATCGTTCGGACATGCCGGACTATGTGAATGAAGTGAGGGGGATTAAGGGGGATTATGAATTCCCCTATCCGCTCTTTTTTACTTTGGCAAAGGGGATTGCGCTGATTGCCGGAGCGCCTCTTGGGGTGGCGGCTGCCACGGCGCTGTTGAACGCCTGCGCGGTCTGCGCAGCCAGGTATTATATGGGGATACAGGTGAGAGAGGGACTGGACATAGGCACATGGAGTGCTGGAAAGCGGAGGGCATTGGAACTGACGGTGACAGGAATGGTATTTGTACTGTTTCTTCTGGGAAATTTGTATTCGCCCAAAAACACGGCTTTTTTCGGTTTTGATTACGCATACCGCTGCATGGGCATTTACACACCGAATCCTATCTGGAATGCCACCTATCTGGCTGTAAGGCCCTTTACTATTATCTGCTTTTTTGAGGCGGCGAAGCTTTTGAAAAGTTATCAGGAGGAATTCAGCTGGAAGGGGTGTATTCCCTATGCACTCAGTCTGTTCCTTGTGACAATTACCAAACCGGCCTATACCATGGTGCTGGTGCCGCTGATGGGGGGAGTGCTTCTGGCGGATTTGGTGAAAAGCAGGGGAAGGAGTTTTAAGAACGCGTTCTGCGTCTGCGTTACCATGATTCCCACGGGTTTGGATCTGCTGTATCAGTTTTTCGGCGTGTTTACGGGAACCAATGTAAAAGGAGAGGAAACGGGCATTGGTTTTGCTTTTGCAAAGGTGTGGAGCAATTACTCTAAGAATATTCCCCTGAGTATTGTAATGGGGATGGCATTGGTGCTGGGTGTGATGGTGCTGAACTGGAAGACCGTAAAGGAGAAATTTATTTACCGCTTTGCCATATATAATTATCTGGTGGGCATGGGGATGTTCCTCTGTCTGTATGAGAAGGGATTTCGTATGCTGCACGCCAATTTCTCCTGGGGCTATATGCATGGGATGTTCTTCCTGTTCATGATGGCATTGGTGCTGGTGCTGCAAAATTCCATAGAATGGAGGAAGAGCTGGAAAGCGATATTTCTTCCGGCGGAGTGGGGTGTGCTGCTGTTTCATCTTGTGTGCGGTGTGAATTTCCTGTGGTATGCCCTGCAGGGCAATGATCTGGCAGGATTTTAGGCAGGACATGATAAATACTGTGTAACAGTCCGGACAGGCCACCGGACTGTTACGGCATTATTGCATACTGCTGTTTTCCGGGTGGTGCGCCACCGTGTAATAGCCGTAGGTGTGCAGGATAAAGCCCTGCTGTTCAAAGGCAGACAGATCCGTATCCTGGCTTAACAGGTAGGTGGCATTGGGATCAGGCGCCGCCGCATCAAATTCCGTACAGAAGCGCCCGAAGGATTTGGCCACCAGGTATGGAGAGGGATAATTATAATATTCCACTGTTTCAATAAATTCCGTCACCGGTTCCCGGGAGAGGAACAGGATGCGGGAGTGTTCCTGGCCCATGCTGTAATAGATGGGGCCTTCGTAGGAAGTGGCTTCCGCTACGGCGTCTTTTAAACCCCGGCAGAAATAGTAATCCATTAAGTCTTTGTAATCCGTAAAATAATAATGTGTAAAGCTTATGAACAGTACCAGATAGAAGGCCGCCAGCAATGCCAGATACCGCAGGTTGATGAGACTGCACAGATAATACATTCCTATGGCGGCAATCATAATCATGGGTATAAACAGCATATTGCTCCGGTGGATATTGGTATAGATAAGAGCGCCCTGCACGAAACCTGCCCCCGCCTGCACCAACAGAACAAATTCTATGGCAAATTCTTTTCTGAACCAGTGTTCCAGTGTGGTCTTCACACAGTAGAATAACCCAAGCATAAAAAAGGACAGGGTTCCCATATGATAGATGCCGTATTCTTCTGTGCCGTTGGCAGGAATGCCGTCGCTTTGGACTTTTATAATATGCCACAGTCTGGTAAGTTTACCGGGAATACCTTCCAGGGAAATCTCGGAAGCTCTCATCTGCACCAGCTTGGGGACGGAGAGGAAAGGAAGCCTGATTTCCTCCATCAGGCCCATATTAATCAGCAGAAACAGCATAAGCGGCAGCGCCAGCAATGCCAGAATGCATGCGGAGAGAAGCAGCCAGCGGTCTATCCGGATTTTCTTCG
This sequence comes from uncultured Acetatifactor sp., assembly GCA_910584435.1. Classification (GTDB taxonomy): domain Bacteria; phylum Bacillota; class Clostridia; order Lachnospirales; family Lachnospiraceae; genus Acetatifactor. The sequence continues at coordinate 1,359 of CAJUAP010000065.1, read as the reverse complement.
CAATCAGGCCATAGCCGAATTCCAGTACAATGATCAGGGGGACAATGGGCCATATGGTAGCATAGCAGTATAATGACAATCCATACATGAGTCCGGAGAGCAGGAGGTATCTGGAGTTGTCCAAACCGCGCAGGAAGAAGTAGAAGCCGAACATCAGAAATCCGGGGGCAAAATTGGCATCCAATCCCCAGCGGGACATGGCAATATGCCAGGGGGAAATGGCTAACAGGAAGAGTGCGCAGAGTGCGGCGGTTTCGTTGGTCAGCCGTCTGACGGTCAGGTAAGTTACCCAGAGCGTCAGACATGCCACAATGACCTGGGGCAGCCGTATGGCCCAGATTTCGGGGCCGAACAAAGCGATAAAGGGAATCATTAAGTAGGCATTGAGCGCACTCTGGCCGCTGCCCCAGACGGTCAGGTATACGGGAAAGCGGTAACCTGCGGAATCCATTCCGTAGTGGAGCAGGGAGTAGGCTTCGTAACCTGCAAAAGCCTCATCCTGATGGATGTCGCCGGGAACGATGCCGAACTGCCAGATACGAACCAGAATGCCCATGAGCATAAATATTACAAACAGGATACGTGCGGCTGTCTGCGGCTGCAGGGAAAGATATTTGTTTGTAAAGGGAGTTTTCTGCCAAGGTGTGTGTGTCATAATACGGTGCCTTTCGATGTATGCATATGTTTTCAGATTTTCGAGGTTATTTTTATGATTATACCAGTTTGCAGTCCGCAGGTCAATATTTTCGGAAAAAGATTGACAAGAGGGCTATTTTGGTGGATAATGGAGTAAATGCACCCCGATGCGTAGGAAACGGTTACTTCGGCTTAGGGACCGCAACGTTACAGGTTCGACCCCTGTCTGCCGCTTGCGGCAGTAGCTCAATGGTAGAGCATGTGTGTCCGTTTCCGCCAATGTGTCAGGCATTATATGTCTGCTGCACTTTTCTCGGGGTGTTTTTTCTGTAGGATTCATCAGAGTGTCCCATCATATCCGGGGGTGTATTGCAGAAGAGGGATAAGGCAATGGGATTACCGGACTTAAGGTAAGGATGCAGCGGCATAACCGGAACTCAAGGTAAGGATGCAGCGGCGTCATCGGAACTTAAGGTAAGAACTCAACAGCATAACCGGAACTTAAGGCAAGGCTGTAATTACAAATAACATAAGTGAAGTTTGGAATAAGCCGGCAATGACCTGCACAGGGGGAGCAGGAGTGGAGAGACGGAACTCTAAATAGGAAATATAAAACAGTCTCGGAACGGAAGCCCCCGGGAGCAGGAGTGGAGAGACGGAACTTTAAATAGGAGCTTCCTGTATAATTCAAGTATAGGGAATTCCAAGAAAGAAGGTTGAGAA